>JAJZSY010000042.1 GCA_021849425.1 Pseudomonadota bacterium | reverse complement strand
CCGCGCATGACGCGGAAGGCCCAGGCCGTGTAGCTCAGGATGATCGGCACGAAGACCAGCGCGAAGGCCAGCATCCAGCCGAGATTGTAGGCGCTGCCCGAGGCGTTCCACACCGTCAGGCTCTGCGCCGGCGCGGTGGTGGAGGGCATCAGGAAGGGGAACATCGCCGCCCCGGTGGTGAAGATCGTGCCGATCCAGGCCAGCGCGCCGAGCCACCAGCCGAGAATGGGTTTGCGGGCGGCAAGAGCGAGCGGCCCCGCGATCATGCCGAGCAGGCCCACGGCCGGCAGCAGCCAGAGCACCGGGTGCTGGTGGAAATTGTTCATCCAGGCGCCGGCGCGCATCGCGACCGCGGGGCCGCCGAGCGGGGTGGCCGGCATCGCCGGGTTGACCGGGGCGGTGTAGGCGAAGCCCTTGATGAAGCGGACCCAGACGCCGCCGATGGCGAACAGGGCGGCGGCGAGCAGGCCGGCCGGCACCGCGTAGCGCCGGGCGCGCTCGGCGATCGGGCCCTCGCCGCGGATCATCAGCATCGCCCCGCCCTGATGCACCGCGAGGGCGAGCGAGAGGACGCCGCACATCACCGCGAAGGGGTTGAGCAGGTACCAGACGAAGCTTTCATCCTGGTAGTACTGGCCATCCCAGCCGAAATGGAAGCCGACCCCCTGGAGCACGTTGCCGAAGGCGGCGCCGTAGATGATCATCGGCAGGGCGCCGGAGATCAGGAACGCCCAGTCCCAGGCCGCGCGCCAGCGCCGCGCATCGACCTTGGAGCGGTATTCGAAGGCGACGGGGCGCATGATCATGCTGAAGAGCAGCAGGATCATCACCACGTAGAAGGTGGAGAAGGAGGTGGCGTAGAGCGTCGGGAAGGCGGCGAAGATGGCGCCGCCGCCGAGGATGAACCAGACCTGGTTGCCATCCCAGTGCGGGCCGATCACGGCGAGCGCGGTGCGGCGCTCGGCATCGGTGCGGCCGACGAAGCGCAGCAGCGCGCCGACCCCCATGTCCATCCCCACCATGATGCCGAGGCCGCAGAGCAGCACCCCGAGCAGCACGGCCCAGATCACCTTGAGCGCGATATAGAGTTCCATGGCGCGACTTCCTTATTGCCAGGACTTGTCGGCGAAGCCGGGCCGCATCAGCGACGGGCTGGCGACGACCTCGACCGGGTGAGCATGGGCATGCTCGCCGGGGCCGAGCCTGGCGTATTTGAACATCAGGTAAAGCTCGGCGGCGATGAACAGGCTGTAGAGCAGCGCGAAGCCGATCAGCGAGAACAGCATGTAGCCGACCGTGTGGCTGGAGGCGGACTGGAAGGTCGGCAGCCAGCCATAGACCGTCCAGGGCTGGCGGCCGTTCTCGGCGGTGATCCAGCCGAACTCGCAGGCCAGCACCGGCAGCGGGATCGCCCACATCGCCGCGCGCATCACCAGCGGGTGTTTCTCAAGCTCGTTGCGCAGGCTGTAATAGGCGCCGAAGGCGAAGACCGCGAGGAAGGCGAGGCCGAGGCCGACCATCAGGCGGAAGCTCCAGAACTCGACGAAGACGTTGGGGATCGATTCGCGGCCGGTCTTTTGCAGGATGGCCGGCAGGTTGGCCTGGGTGATCTTGGAGAGATCCTGATCCGGCGCGAAGCGCTGGGCGAGGAAGCCGTAGCCCATGTCCGCCTCGTTCTTGCGGAAGGCGGCGAGCGCCGCCGGGCTGTGGGTTTCGCCATATTGCTTGAGCGCGATCACCGCCTGGATGCCCTTGGCGGCGCGGGCCTGGGCCTGTTTCTCAAGATCGTCGATGCCGGGGATGCGGACGTTCCAGGCATGCGCGACCAGCGGGGTCAGCACATAGGGCACGCCGATCTCGAAATCGTTCTTCTGGGTGCGGTCGTTCGGCACGGCGGCGATCAGCCAGGGCGCGCCCGGGCCCTTCGTGGTGTGCCAGATGCCTTCCATCGCGGCGAGCTTGGCCGGCTGCACCAGATAGTCCATGCGGCCGAGCGCGTCGCCCAGCGTGACCACGCCGAGGGTGGAGATCAGCCCGAAGATCGCCGCGATGCGGAAGGAGCGGGCGGCGAATTCGCGATGCTGGCGGCGCAGCAGGTAATAGGCCGAGATGCCCATCACGAACATCGAGCCGGTGACGAAGCCGGCGATCGAGGTGTGGACGAATTTCGCCTGCGCGTCCTGGCTGAAGACCAGGGACATGAAGCTGTGGAACTGCATGCGCATCGTGTCGGGGTCGAACCTGGCCCCGGCGGGGTCCTGCATGAAGCCGTTGGCGATCAGGATCCACAGCGCGGAGAGGTTCGAGCCAAGGGCGACGAGATAGGTGATGGCGAGATGGGCGGGGCGGCTCAGCCGGTCCCAGCCGAAGATCATCAGGCCGATGAACGTGCTCTCCATGAAGAAGGCCATCAGCCCCTCGATGGCGAGCGGGGTGCCGAACACGTCGCCCACGAAATGCGAATACATCGACCAGTTGGTGCCGAACTCGAATTCCATGGTCAGGCCGGTGGCGACGCCGATGGCGAAGTTGATGCCGAACAGCTTGCCCCAGAACAGAGCCATGTCCTTGTAGATCTGCTTGCCGGTGATGACGTAGACCGTCTCCATCGTCGCGAGCAGGAAGGTCATTCCCAGCGTCAGCGGAACGAAGAGGAAGTGATACAGCGCGGTCAGCGCGAATTGCAGGCGCGACAGGTCGACGACTGTCGGGTCGATCATGGTGAACTCCTGGCCCGATGACCGGCGGGGACACCGCGCGGCCGTGGTTGGCATTGCCCCGACCGTTAGACCGCCGGGCCGGCGCCGCATTGATCTGTATCAATCCGTTGCAGTCGGGCTCAGAAGTGGCGGGATATCTCGATCAGCCGTGACAGATGCGCCACAGGCCCCGCGCCCCGGCGGAGCGCGCCGAAGCTTCCGTCGGCGACGATGCGGCCCCGCTCCAGCATCACCACGCGGTCGTCATCGGCCAGGTGATCGAGCCGGTGGGTGATGGCGATCACCGTCCGCCCGGCGGCGAGGCCGGCGAGCGCGCGGCGGAATTCGGCCTCGGTCAGCGGGTCGAGCCCCTCGGTCGGCTCGTCGAGCAGCAGGAAGGGCGTGGCGCGCAGGGCGGCGCGGGCGAGCGAGAGCCGGCGCGCCTCGCCGCCCGAGAGTTTGGCGCCGGCCTCGCCCACCAGCGAGTCGAGGCCGCCGGGGCGGGTGCGGACGAACTCGGCGAGGCGGGCGGTCTCCAGCGCGCGCCAGAGCGCGGCATCGTCGGCACCCGGGCGGGCGAGGAGGAGATTGTCGCGCAGGGTGCCGGCGAAGATCGCGGTGGTCTGCGAGACCACGGTGAAGAGCGAGCGCAGGTCGTCGCCGCGGATGGCGGCGAGATCGACGCCGCCGATCGTGGCCCGCCCCGCCTCGGGCGGGGCGAAGCGGAGCAGCAGGTTGAACAGCGAGGTCTTGCCCGCGCCGCTGCGGCCGAGAATGGTGACGTGCTCGCCCTCGGCGATCGACAAGTCGATTCCGGCGAGCGCGGGATGGGCCGCACCCGGATAGCGGAGCGAGACGCCGGCGAGAATGAGATCGAGCCGGGCCGGGCGGGGCGGGCTGGCGGCGGGCTCGGCGACGGGGGGCGGACGGTCGAGCAGGTCGAACACGCGGCGGGCGGAATCCGCCATGCCGCCGAGGAGCTGGAAGGCCGCCGGCAGCGGGGCGACCGCCTCGAAGGCGGCCATCGCGCCGAGGGCGAGCAGGGCGACGACCGGCCCGGCGATGCGGTGCGCGTCGGCCAGCGCGCCGGCGAGCGGGAGAATCGCCAGCATCGTCAGACCTGAGGCGAGCAGGATGGCGGCGGCGCCGAAACCGGCGATGGCGGCGAGGCGGCGCTGGGCGGCGAGCAGGGCGGCGCTCGCCGCGTCGACCCGGTCCGCCATCGCCCCGCTCGCGTTGCAGGTGAGCAGCTCGGCCATGCCCTGGATGGAATCGACGAGATCGGCGCGCATCGTCGCCTGCAGCGCGACGGCGGCGCTCGCCGGGCGGCGGCCGAGGCCGAGGCTGGCCAGCGGCACCGCGATGCCGGCGACGATGAGCCCGAGCACGAGCAGCAGCGCCGCCGCCGGCGAGACAATGGCGAAGCCGAGCGCCATGACCAGCGCCGCCGCCGCCGCGATGGCGAAGGGCGAGACGACGCGGAGGAAAAAATCGCCCAGCCGGTCGATATCGGCGACGAGGCGGGAGAGCAGGTCGCCGCCGCGCTCGCCGGCGAGGCCGACCGGGGCAAGCGGTTCGAGCCCGGCATAGGCGACCATGCGCAGCCGGGCGAGCAGGCGGAACGTCGCCTCGTGATCGACCAGCCGCCCGGCATAGCGGGCGAGCACGCGCAGGGTCGCGAAGAAGCGCACCCCGGCGGCGGGGGTGAAGAAATTGAAGACGTTCTGTGCGGCGTAGCCGGCAACACCGGCCACCCCGGTGGCGGCGAGGAACCAGCCGGAGAGCGCGAGCAGGGCGAAATTCGCCAGCACGGTGAGAAGGCCGAACCCGATGCCGGCGAGCACCCAGGCCCGGTAGGGCGCGTAGAGGCGGAGCAGGCGGATCAGGTCGCGCATGGGGCCTCCGCGGCGCCGAGCAGGGCGGCATAGGCGCCGCCGCGGGCGAGCAACTCGTCATGCGTGCCGGATTCGGCGAGGCGCCCGCCCTCCAGCACCAGGATGCGGTCGGCCCGGCGGACGGTGGCGAGCCGGTGGGCGATCAGGATCGCGGTGCGGCCGCGGGCAAGCTCGGCGATGACGGCGGCGATCTCGGCCTCGGTCTCGAGGTCGAGATGCGCCGTGGCCTCGTCGAGGATCAGCAGCCCGGCGTCGCGCAGGAAGGCGCGCGCGAGGGCGAGGCGCTGGACCTGGCCGCCGGAGAGCCCGGCGCCGCCATCGCCGATGCGGGTCTCGATCCCGGCGGGCAGGCGATCGACCTCGTCGAGCAGGCGGGCGCGGCGCAGGGATTCGCGCAGCGCCGCAGTATCGGCATCCGGCCGGGCGAGGCGCAGGTTGTCGGCGATCGTGCCGGCGAAGACGCGGGGGGTCTGCGGCACATAGGCCAGACGCGCCCACCAGGCCTCGCGGTCGAGCGCGGCGAGCGCCGTGTCGTCATTCACGAGGACGGCGCCGGATTGCGGGGCGACGAAGCCGAGCAAGGCGGCGGCGAGGGTGGATTTGCCGGCGCCGGAGCGGCCGACGATGGCGGTGAGCGTGCCGGCGGGAAAGGCGCAGTCGATCCCGTGCAGCACCGTCTGGCCGGGCTCGTGGGCGATGGTGAGGCCGGCGCAGCGCAGCGACAGCGCGCCGGAGGGTGGGGCGGCATCGCCCCAGGTCGTCGCCGGTGTCGCATCGAGCACGTCGAAGATGCGGCCGGCGGCGGCCAGCGCCGTCATCCGCGCGTGGTAATGGGTGGCGAGGCCGCGCAGGGGGAGGAAGAATTCCGGCACCAGCAGCAGCACGAAAAAGGCGGGAAAGAAGCCGATATGCCCGTGCAGCAGCCGCGCGCCGAACAGCACGGCGACGAGGGCGATCGAGAGCGAGGCGAAGAATTCCAGCACCGCCGAGGTGAGGAAGGCGATGCGCAGCCCGGCCATGGTGGCGCGGCGGTATTCATCGGCGATCCGCCCGATCAGCGCGATCTCGTCGCGCGCGCGGCCGAACAGCCGCAGGGTGGTGATGCCCTGCACCGCATCAAGGAAGCGCGCGCTCATGGTCAGCAATTCGCGCCATTGCCGGCGGTTGATCGCCTCGGCGCGGTAGCCGACGAAGACCATGAAGACCGGGATGATCGGGCCGGTGACGAGCAGCACCACCCCGCTGATCCAGTCCACCGGGAAGATGGCGGCGAGGATGGCGAGCGGGACCAGCGCGACCAGCGCCATCTGCGGCAGGTAGCGGGCGAGATAGGGCTCCAGCGCCTCGACGCCGTCGAGCATGGTGGCGGCGAGATCCGCGCTGCGCTCGCCGGCGGCATGAGCGGGGCCGAGGGCGAAGAGATGGTCGAGCAGCGCGCGGCGGAGCGAGAGCTTCACCGCGGCGGCGGCATGGTGGGCGGCGAGTTCGGAGGCGTAGCTCAGCGCCGCGCGCAGGAGCAGCAGCCCGGCCAGGGACGCGAGCGGCAGCGCCAGCGCGGCGGGGGCGGTGTGGCGGAAGATCAGCGCGGTGACGACATGGGCGAGCAGCAGCGCCTGAGCGATCACCGCGAGCCCGGCGGCGAGGCCGAGGCCGATGGCGAGCGAGAGAAAGCGCCTTGCCCCCTGCCCCGCCGCGATCAGGCGGCGGTCGAGCGCGCGGCGGGGCGGGGTGGCCGAAGCCTCGTTGGGCGGTATGGTCAAATCTGTCCTCTCACGCGTCGGCGGCGGCCTCGGCGCCGCGCGCGGGCGGCGGACGGTTCACACGCGGTGCCTGTTCTGGCATTGACATGAATCAAGCGGCATCGGGCAAGCCCCGTGCGGAGGACGAGCCCCGGCCCCGCGCGGGGAAATTCATTTGAAGGAGATCGGCCGGCATGGCGGCATTGAAACGCAATCTCATTTTCGTGCTCGCCGCCATCATTACCGGACTGGTCTCCATCGCCTTCGGCATCGGCGTGATCCGCGCGACGGCGCTGTTCCAGCACATGACCGCGCAGCGCGGCTGGATCGTGTTCCTGCTCTGCCCGGCCGGGCTCGCGCTGATCGTCTATCTTACCCGCCAGGTGTTTCCGGGCGCGCAGGGCTCGGGCATTCCGCAGGCGATGGCCGGGTTGCAGATGCAGGATTCGGCCGATGTCGATTCGGTGCTGTCGTTGCGGATCGCGGTGGGGAAATTCCTGCTCACGCTGCTCGGCTTCGCGACCGGCGCCTCGATCGGCAAGGAGGGGCCGACGGTGCAGATCGGCTGCGCCGCGATGAACATCTGCGGGCGGATGGGGCTGGAGCGCACCCATGCGCTGCAACGGCTGCTGATCCTCGCCGGAGGGGCCGCGGGCATCACCTGCGCGTTCAACGCGCCGGTCGCCGGCATCGTCTTCGCGATCGAGGAAATGGCGCGCAGCTTCGATGACCGGCAGGTGCGCTCGATCATTCTCGCGGCATTCGCCAGCGGCATCACGCTGCTCTTCGTGCTCGGCTACCAGCCCTATTTCGGGGTCTCGCACGCGGTGCTGAAGCTCGACTGGATCTGGCTGCTGATCCCGGTCTGCGCCGTGATCGGCGGGCTCGCGGGCGGGTTGTTCGCGCAGATTTTGGTGACGCCGTGGAAGTTCCTGCCCGGCGCGATCAACCGGCTGGCGCAGAAGCGGCCGGTGATGTTCGCCGCCGTGTGCGGCCTCGCGCTCGCGGTGATCGGCCATGCCTCGCACGGGATGGTGTTCGATGCGAGCTACGCCAATGCGCGGGACGCGATGGTTGCGGGCGTGCTGCCGCCGGTCGATTTCGCGCCGCTGAAATTCCTCGCCACGCTGGTGTCGTACCTGTCGGGGATTCCGGGCGGGATTTTCGCGCCCTCGCTCGCCGTGGGGGTCGGCGTGGGCACGGCGTTCGTGCATCTGCTGCCGGGGCTGCCGGTGGCGGGATTCGCGATGGTGGGGATGGCGGGATATTTCGCCGGCGTCGTGCAGTCGCCGCTGACGGCGGCGGTGATCGTGATCGAGATGACCTCCGATCCGTCGATGTCGGTGCCGGTGGGCATCGCCGCGATTCTCGGCACCATGGCCTCGCGGCTGGTCTGCAAGGAGCCGGTCTATCACGCGATGTCGCACCAGTTCCTGCGCATCGTCGAGAACCGGCCGATCCCCAAGCCCAACACGGTCGATCCGGCGCCCGAGGCGCATCGCTGAGCCGCCGCTTGTAACGGCGCGGCACCTGTCGCATCCTTGCCGCAAGACGAAAGACACGATCCGGGAGACCGCCATGGATGCCGCCGAACTCCGCGCCCTGCAGGCGCCGCTGAAGCAGAAATACCGCGAGGATGCCGCCTCGGCGCGGATCGTCTCGCGCGCGGTCGGCGAGATCAGGCAAAGCGGGATCGCCTGCGTGGTGCGCGGCCATGACGGCGAGGTGACCGCCGGGCTGCACGAGGCGGCCGGCGGCGACGGGTCGCAGGCCTGCTCGGGCGACATGCTGCTGGAGGCGCTGGTCGCCTGCGCCGGGGTGACGCTTTCCGCCGTCGCCACCGCGATGGGTGTGACGGTGAAGCGCGGCAGCATCACCGCCGAGGGCGTGTGGGACGCGCGCGGCACGCTGGCGATCGACCGCGCCGCGCCGGTGGGCGTGACCGACATTTCGCTCCGCTTCGATCTCGACACCGATGCCGACGAGAAGAGCGTGGCCCGGCTGATCGAGAGCACCGAGCGCTATTGCGTGATCTTGCAGACGCTGCGCAACCCGCCGCGGATCGAGGCGATTCGCGGCTGAGGTCATTCAGCCGGGTTTTTTCCGGCTGAGGTCAATCAGCCGGGTTTTTTCCGGCTGAGGTCAATCAGCCGGGTTTTTTCCGGCTGAGGTCAATCAGCCGGGATCGAGGGCGAAAAGACCGGTCTCGCCGACATCGAGCGTGGAAAACCGCGCTGCCGGCAGGCCGGCGGCCTCGCGGGCGGCTTCGAGGTCGCGTTCCGGCGCGTCGATCGCCTCGTCGGTGAGCTGGAACGTGCCGAAATGCATCCCCACCGCCCGCGCCGCCCCCAGCTCGGCGAAGGCGCGCATGGCATCGGCGGGGTTCATGTGGACATTGCCCATGAACCAGCGCGGCGCGTAGGCGCCGATCGGCAGCAGCGCGAGGCCGGGGCGGCCGAGACGCTCGCGGATCGTGCGGAAATAGCCGGTATAGCCGGTGTCGCCGGCGAAATAGAGCTGGCCGGCGGCGTGGCGCAGCATGAAGCCGCCCCAGAGCGTGGCGTTGCGGTCGCGCAGCGTGCGGGCGGCGAAATGCCGCGCCGGGGTGAGGGTGATGCGGGTGCCGCGCAACTCGGCATGATCCCACCAGTCAAGCTCGGTGGCCGGGCCGAGCCCCTTGCGGGTGAGAAAGGCGCGGTTGCCGAGCGGGGCGAAGATCCGGATGCGGCCGAAGCGCGCGTGCAGGGCGGCGAGGGTCGGGATGTCGCAATGGTCGTAATGGTTGTGCGAAAGCAGGATCGCGTCCGGCTTCGGCATCGCGTCGAGCGTGAGGCCCGGCGGGCGGACCCGGCGCGGCCCGGCCCAGCCGACCGGCGAGCAGCGCTCGGAGAGGATCGGGTCGGTCAGCAGCACGAGGCCCGGCAGGCGGATCAGGAAGCTCGCATGGCCGATGAAGGTGACGGCGGCGTGGCCCTCGGGCACCTCGGACGGCGGCGGAGCAAAAATCCGGTTTTCCACCCGCTCGGGCCATTTCGCCCTTCCTTCGCGCCGCGTGACCCAGCGGAGCATCGGGAAGCGGCCGGTGCGGCGGCGCGCCCCTTCGGGGTTGAAGAAGCGCGCGCCGTCGCAATGGTCCGAAACCGGGTAGGGCAAGGTCAGCCGAACGCCGCGTTGAAGGCGCCGCCATCGAGCAGCAGGTTCTGGCCGACGATGAAGCCCGATTGCGCGGCGCAGAGAAAGGCGCAGGCATCGCCGAATTCCTCCGGCGTGCCGACGCGGCCGGTCGGGTTGGCGGCGGCGCGGGCGGCGAGTTCGTCCTCCACCGATCGGCCGGAGGCGCGGGCGGCGGAGGCCGCGTTGTCGCGCAGCCGGTCGGTCAGGAAGGGGCCGGGGAGAAGATTGTTGATCGTCACGTTGTGCCTCGCGACCTGGCGGGCGAGGCCGGCGACGAAGCCGGTCAGCCCGGCGCGGGCGCCATTGGACAGGCCGAGGGCGGGGATCGGCGATTTCACCGCCGCCGAGGTGATGTTGACGATGCGGCCGAAGCGGCGCTCGATCATGCCATCGACCGTCGCACGGATCAGCGCGATCGGGGTGAGCATGTTGGCGCGCAGGGCGGCTTCCCAGTCGGCATCGGTGAAGTTGCGGAAATCGCCGGCGGGCGGGCCGCCGGCATTGTTGATCAGGATGTCCGGCGCGGGGCAGAGGGCGAGAGCCGCGGCGCGGCCGGCTTCGGTGGTGATGTCGCCGGCCGCGATCTCGACCTTCACCCCGGTTTCGGCGCGGATCGCCGCCGCCGTTTCCGCGAGCGCTGCCTCGCCGCGCGCGGTGATCACCAGATCCACCCCCTCGCGGGCGAGGGAAAACGCCACGGCGCGGCCGAGTCCCTTGCTCGCCGCGCACACGATCGCCCGCCTGCCCCTCAATCCGAGTTCCATCTCCGCTCCCTTCCCTGTCCTGCTTGTGTCGAAGCCGCGTCCATAGCATCAGATGGGCGGGATACCGAATTCGACAGGGGACGACGACCACCGCCATGAACGAGCGCGCGCTGACCGGGCTGAAGGTGATCGACCTGACCAGGGTGCTGGGCGGGCCGTATTGCACGATGATCCTCGCCGATCATGGCGCGGACGTGATCAAGATCGAGCCGCCGCAGGGCGACGAGGTGCGCGACTGGGGGCCGCCTTTCCTGGAGCGGGCGGACGGGGCGCGGGATGCGAGCTATTTCCTCGGCGCCAACCGCAACAAGCGGGCGATGACGCTCGACCTCGCGCACGAGCAGGGGCGCGCGGTGCTGCTGCGGCTGCTGGAGGACGCCGACGTGCTGGTGGAGAATTTCAAGCCCGGCACGCTGGAGAAGTGGAATATCGGGCAGGCGGCGCTGGCCCCGCGCTTTCCGCGCCTCGTGCATTGCCGGATCTCGGGGTTCGGCGCCGACGGGCCGTTCGGCGGGCTGCCAGGCTATGACGCGGTGGTGCAGGCGATGACCGGGTTGATGACCATCAATGGCCGCCCCGGCGAGGGGCCGCTCAGGATGGGGACGCCGGTGGTCGATCTCGCGACCGGGCTGTATTCGGCGGTCGGCATCCTGATGGCGTTGCAGGAGCGGCAGCGCTCGGGGCGCGGGCAGTTCATCGACATGACGCTGCACGATGCGGGCATGGCGCTGCTGCACCCGGCGGCGGCGAACTACCTGCTCAACGGCAAGCGGCCGGCGGCGACGGGCAATGCCCATCCGAACATCGCCCCCTATGACACGTTCCCGACCGCGAC
The DNA here is from genome assembly GCA_021849425.1 of Pseudomonadota bacterium. Classification (GTDB taxonomy): domain Bacteria; phylum Pseudomonadota; class Alphaproteobacteria; order Acetobacterales; family Acetobacteraceae; genus Acidiphilium. Next base: position 4,184 of record JAJZSY010000042.1, on the reverse strand, counting down.
CTGCGAGATCTTCATCGCCGGCGGCAATGACGGGCAGTTCCGCAAGCTCTGCGCGCTGCTGGAACGGCCGGACATCGCGGCCGATCCGCGCTTCGCCACCAATGCCGACCGGCTCGCCCATCGCGCGGCGATGACCGCGGCGCTGGGCGAGGCGCTCGCCGGGCATGACGGCGAGGACCTGGCCGCGCGGATGATCCGCGCCGGGATTCCCGCCGGGCCGGTGCGGCCGGTGGACGCGGCGCTGGAGAGCGAGCACGCGCGCCACCGCGCCATGGTCGCGGAGCTGGACGGGGTGCGCACGCTCGGCACGCCGATCAAGTTCTCGCGCACGCCGGGCGGTCCGCACGCGGCACCGCCCGCCTTCGCCGCGCATCTCGACGAGATTCTCGCCGAGCATGGCTATACCGAGGCCGAGATCGCCGCGCTGGAGGCGGCGGGGGCGATTCGCCGCGCGCGACGCGCCTGATTTCTTCTCCGCTGCCGCGTGGGGCTGGTCCCTGCCCTGCCCCACGCCGGGCGGGGTCAGTGGATCAGGATGTAGTGGATGGTCGCCGTCACCTGCTCGGATTTCGCCTTCGAGCCGGGCGGGAATTTCGGCACATGCGCGCCGTTGAACAGGCCATACCACGCCATGTCGAGCAGCGGCGCGCCGGAGCGGCTGACCATGTGAAGGCCGATCACCCGGCCATCCGGCAGCACGGTGAAGCTCACCGTCACCGAGCCCTGCTGGCCCTGGGCGGCGGCGCCCTCGGGGTAATAGTCATGGGTGTTCACCCATTTGTTGAAAGCGCTCTGCCAGTCCGGCCCGGCCTTGCCCTTGAAGACGATGTCCGGCGCGTGGTGGTTGAAGTCGGGTGCTGCGGGGGCGAGGTTGAGCGCCGTGCTGCGATGGGCGAGCGCGGTGCTCGGCCGGTTGCCGAAGGACATGCCGTTCATCACGACATAGTTGCGGCGCGGCGCCGGGCGGGCCGGGTGCGGCGGCGATTTCGGCACCGGCGGGGCCTGCGGGACGATGGCGGCCTGCATCGGCGGGGGGGTGAACTGCCGCGTGTCGAGATGGACTTCGGGCGGCGCCTTGGGGGGTGATGGCGCGGGCTGCGGGGCCGGCTGCGGCGAGGGCGGCGGCGCGGCCATTGGCGGCGGGGGCGGCAGGGACGGCGTGGCTTCGGGCGCGTGGCGCGGGGCCGCCGGGGCGGCGGCGTGTTTCGCCGTGTGGGTCAGGCCGGAATTCTGGAACACGACGGCGATGCCGGATTGGGGATGCGGCTCGGGCAGCCGGCGGCGATGCACCACGTAGAGCAGCAGCAGCAGGATCGCCGCGTGCAGGGCGATGGAGACGGGGAGCGGAATCCGCCAGCGCCGCCGCTGCCGCGGCCGCGCCATCGGCGGCGGCGCGGCACCGAGCGCCACGCCGCCGGCGCGGACCGGATCAGTAATGCGGATAGGCGTAATAGCCGGGCGGCGCATAGGCGGGCGCGCCGTAATTGTAGGCCGGTCCGTATCCGCGCGCATAGCCTTCCATCTTGTTGCCGTGCGCCACCATACACTGGGCATAGGCGACGTTGTAGCGCGCCTGCATCGAGTCCGCCGCGTTCTGGGCGTTGCCGCCGCCGACGGCGCTGCCGAGCAGCAGGCCCGAGCCCGCGCCGATCGCAGCCCCGGTGCCGGCATTGCCGCCGGCAGCCCCGAGCAGCGCGCCGGCGGCCGCACCGAGCAGGGTGCCGCCGATCGCGGTGTTGGTCGCCGACTGGCCGGCGGCCTGGGCTTCCGCCGGGTTGACCTGGCGGCTCGCGTAATAGCGGCAGAGCTGGTCGTCGTGGCGGAACTGGTTGAACGAGACGCCGGGGCCCGGCATCGAGACCACGCTGGGCGCGCGCGGCGGGGCCACGGCGCAGCCGGCGAGCAGCAGGGCGATGGCGGCGGCGGCAGGCAGAACTGGCTTCATGTCCTTCATCCCGTTGCGTGGAGACCTGCGGGGATAGTTGGCGCGCGCGGCGCGGAAAGCAACGCCCCGAAGCGGCGCCGGAGCCTCGCGGCGGGGCCGCTTCGGGGGTTTGTTACAATCCGTCGAAAAATTCCTTCACCTTGGCGAAGAAGCCTTCGTGCTCGGGGCTGCCGGCGGCGGTGTTGCCGGCCTCGCGCTCGAAATCCTCGAGCAGTTCGCGCTGGCGCTTGGTCAGGTTCTGCGGGGTTTCGACCGCGACCTGGATATACATGTCGCCGCGCGCCGAGCTGCGCAGCACCGAGAACCCCTTGCCGCGCAGGCGGAACTGGTCGCCGGTCTGGGTGCCGGCGGGGATCTTGACCCGGGCGCGGGAGCCATCGATCGCCGGAACCTCGATCTCGCCGCCGAGGGCGGCCTGGGCCATGCGCAGCGGCACCCGGCAGAAGACGTTCGCACCGTCGCGCTGGAAGATCGGGTGCGGGCGGATCGCGACATGGACGTAGAGATCGCCGGGCGGCGCGCCGCGGCCGCCGGCCTCGCCCTCGCCGGAGAGGCGGATGCGCGTGCCATCCTCGACGCCGGCGGGGATGGAGACCGAGAGGGTGCGCTCGCGCGGCACGGTGCCGGCGCCGGAGCAGACCCGGCAGGGGTTGCGCACGGTGCGGCCGGCGCCGCCGCAGGTCGGGCAGGTGCGCTCGACGACGAAGAAGCCCTGCTGGGCGCGGACCCGGCCGGCGCCGCCGCAGGTCGGGCAGGCATCGTTGGTCGCGGCCTTGTCCGCCGAGCCGGTGCCCGAGCAGGCATCGCAGGAGACGCGGGTGGGCACGCGGATTTCGCTCTTGGTGCCGGCGAAGGCCTGGGTCAGGTCGATCTCGACGGCAGCGCGGATATCGGCCCCGCCGCGCTCGGCCCGGCCGCCGCGGCGCCCGCCCATCGCCTCGCCGAACATCTGCTCGAAAATATCGCCGATGCCGCCCTCGAACCCGCCGAAGCCGCCGCCGAAGCCGCCGGCGCCCGGCCCGCCGCCCTCGAACGCGGCATGGCCGAAGCGGTCATAGGCGGCGCGCTTCTGCTCGTCCTTGAGGACGTCGTAGGCTTCGTTGATGTCCTTGAATTTCTGCTCGGCCGCGGTGTCGCCCGGGTTGCGGTCCGGGTGGTATTGCATCGCCAGCTTGCGATAGGCCTTTTTCAGCTCATCGGCCGAGGCGCTCCGCGACACGCCGAGCAGTTCGTAATAATCCGTTTTCGCCATGATCCCGGCTCAATCCCGACTATCTCAGAAACAAGAATGTCCCGGACCATCGCTGGTCCGGGACTGGAAAGCGTCTATCGTGCGGCGCAGACCGTCACGCGGACTTCTTCTTGTCGTCGACATCCTCGAACTCGGCGTCGACCACCTTGTCGCCCGGCGCGGCGGATTCAGCACCCGGCTGGGCGGCGCCGGCCTCGGCCTGCGCCTTGTACATCGCCTCGCCGATCCGCATGGCGACCTGGGTCAGCCGCTCGGTGGCCGACTTGATCGCCTCGAGATCGCCGCCTTCGAGGGCGGAGCGCGCCGCGGCGATCGCCGCCTCGGCCTCGCCCTTGTCCTGGGCGGAGACCTTGCCCTCGTTGTCCTTCAGCGTTTTCTCGGTCTGGTGGACGAGACCATCGGCATGGTTGCGGGCATCGACCAGCTCGCGCTTGGCCTTGTCGGCCGCGGCGTTCGCCTCGGCGTCCTTGACCATGCGCTCGATATCGGTGTCCGACAGGCCGCCGGAGGCCTGGATGCGGATCTGCTGCTCCTTGCCGGTCGCCTTGTCCTTGGCCGAGACGGAGACGATGCCGTTGGCGTCGATGTCGAAGGTGACCTCGATCTGCGGCACGCCGCGCGGGGCCGGCGGCAGGCCGGTCAGGTCGAAATTGCCGAGCAGCTTGTTGTCCGCCGCCATCTCGCGCTCGCCCTGATAGACCTTGATGGTCACGGCGGTCTGGTTGTCGTCGGCGGTGGAGAAGGTCTGGCTCTTCTTGGTCGGGATCGTGGTGTTGCGGTCGATCAGGCGGGTGAACACGCCGCCCAGCGTCTCGATGCCGAGCGAGAGGGGGGTGACGTCGAGCAGCAGGACGTCCTTCACGTCGCCCTTCAGCACCGCGCCCTGGATGGCGGCGCCGATGGCGACCACCTCGTCGGGGTTGACGTTGCGGGCGGGTTCCTTGCCGAAGAAGGTCTTCACCGTCTCGATGACCTTGGGCATGCGGG
>JAJZSY010000065.1 GCA_021849425.1 Pseudomonadota bacterium | reverse complement strand
GCGTACGCGAGACCGCAGGCCACCAGCACCGGCAGGGTCAACTGGAACTGGTTGGTCATTTCCAGCACGATGACGATCGCCATCAGCGGGGCATGCGTGACGGCCGCGAGCACCGCGGCCATGCCGATGACCGCAACCACCCGCGGGTCGGCGACCAGGGTCGAGGCGATGTGCGGCGTGATGCAGGCCATCAGGTAGCCGCTGGTCGCGCCGACGAAGAGGGTCGGCGTGAACACCCCGCCGATCGCTCCCGATCCCGCGCTCAGGATCGTCGCGACCACCTTGGCCGCGAAAATCACCGCCACCCAGGCCCAGGGGGAGCCGCCTTGCAGCACGGTCGAGACCACGCTGTAGCCGTTGCCCCACACTTCCGGCACGGCCGCCGAAAGCAGGCCGACCAGCAGGCTGCCCAGCCCGAAGCGGGTCGGCAGGGACGGCGCGAGCGCGGCGAAGATCGCGCGGGAGCGTTCCAGCACCGAGAGCAGCATCCACCCGATACCGCCGCACACCAGGCCGGCCATGATGGCGATGCCGATGCTGGCCGGCGCCAGCGCGACGGCGGGCATCTCGTAGAGCGGCCGCGGCTCCACGAACCAGTAGATCAGTCCGCTGGACGTCGCCGCGGCGAGCAGGACCGGCGCGACGGTGTTGCGGGCGAGGAAGCCCAGCGCCAGTTCGAGCACGAAGACGACGCCGGCGATCGGCGCATGGTAGGCCGCGCCGATGCCCGAGGCGATGCCGCAGACGAGGAGCGCATCGCGATGCTCGGCGGAAAACGGGAAGAGCCGCGCCAGCAGGGAGGCGAACCACGCGGCGAGCTGCACCATCGCGCCCTCGCGGCCGATCGAGGCGCCGGTGCTCACCGAAAGCAGGGACGAAACGCTGCGCACGAAGGTCGCGCGGTCGTTGAGGGCGACCGTTCCCTGGCGCGCGGCGTCGATGTAATCGATGCTCTCGGCGCCGGCCGGGCCGCGCGCCGCCCAGCGCAGTCCCCAATGGAGCACGAGGCCGGCCATCAGTCCGCCGGCCGTCACCACCAGGGCCCGGTGCCAGGGCGCGAGCGCCGTTGCCGCCGCAACCAGGCTGCCGCCGACCCCGGTCAGCGCGGTGGCGATGACGTTGATCGCGGCGCGGAACAGGAGCGCCGCGGAGGCGGCCAGGGCGCCGGTGACGACCGCCGCCGGCCAGAGATAGACGGATGCCGGGAGCCGGAACGGCCGCATCGCGCTAGGGCGCCGTGCCGGCCACCGGCGCGGTCGCCCGGTATGCGCCTTGCAGTGCGAGCATCCACCCGGGGTATTCGGCCGGCAGCGCGCTGACCGCGTCGAGCGCCTGCAGCTCCTCGGCGTCGAGGGAGAGTTCAGCCGCGGCGAGGTTGTCGCGCAGCTGCTCGACGGTCTTCGCACCGACGATGACCGTGGTCACATCGCGCTGGGCGAGCAGCCACGCCAGGGCGATCCGGGCGATCGAGACGCCCCGCCGCTCCGCCATCGGCCGCATGGCGTCGATGCACGCGAATGCCCGCGCTTCCTCGACCGGCGGGAAGGCGCGCTGGGCGCGCCGGCTGCCGTCGGGCGCCTGGCCGTCGCGGGAGAACTTGCCGCTCAGCAGGCCGCCGGCGAGCGGGCTCCAGACCATCAGGCCCAGCTGCTGATCGCGCAGCAGCGGGAGCAGTTCGCGCTCGATGTCGCGCCCGGCGACCGTGTAATACGCCTGCACGCTGACGAAGCGGTTCCAGTGGTTGGCGTCGGAGATCGCCAGCGCCTTCATGATCTGCCAGGCGGCGAAATTGGACACGCCGACGTAGCGCACCTTGCCGGAACGGACCAGGTCGTCGAGCGTCGCGAGGGATTCCTCCAGCGGCGTCAGCGGGTCGAAGCCGTGCAGCTGGTAGAGGTCGATGTGGTCGACCTGCAGGCGACGCAGGCTGGCGTCGACCTCGTTCATCAGGTGGTACCGCGATTGGCCGCGTCCGTTCGGCAGCTCGTTCATGACGCCGGTCGCCTTGGTGGCGATCACCAGTTCGTCGCGCGGCAGGCCGAGGGTGCGCAGCGCTTCGCCGAGGAGCGATTCCGACTGGCCGTGCGAATAGACGTTGGCGGTGTCGAAGAAGTTGACGCCGGCGTCGAACGCCGTCTTGACGATTTCGTTGACGGCGCTGCGCCCGAGGCTGCCCATGACCTTCCAGAACCCGGCGCCGCCGAAGGTCATGGTGCCGAGGCACATCTCGGATACGTACAGGCCCGTACGGCCCAGCAGACGATATTTCATCATGTTCATCCCATTCTCCCGGGAAAGCCGTACTGTACCCGCAGCGCTTACGATTGCGGCGGTTCGGCGGCGTCCCCGCCGGCGGCGGGGTTTCGATTGCGAAGAGGAGCGGAGATGTCCCAGGTCACGTTGAAAGGAAGCTGTCTGTGCGGTGCGGTCGCGTTCGAGATCGAGGGCGATGCGCGGCACTTCTACCATTGCCACTGTTCGCGCTGCCGGAAGTCCACCGGCACCGGCCATGCGACGAACTTGATGCTGATGGGTGCCAAGGTGGCGTTCACGAGCGGAGAATCGCTGTTGCGGTCGTTCAAGCCGCCGCAGGCGCAGCGCTTCACCCGGCAGTTCTGCGGCAACTGCGGCAGCCCGGTGCCGCGGTACGTGCCGGAGATGGGTTTCGCGCTCGTCCCCGCCGGGTCCGTCGACAGCGAGATTCCGCTCACGCCGCAGGCGCGCATCTACTGGGATTCCCGGGCGGCGTGGTCCTGCGGCGACGAGCCGCTGCCGCGGTTTGCCGAGGGGCCGCAGTCCGAGCGGCGATGATCGGACGCGAAGGAGGGACATCATGCGTAGCGTTCTGATTCCGCTTGC
>JAJZSY010000017.1 GCA_021849425.1 Pseudomonadota bacterium | reverse complement strand
CAAAAACTACCACCAAAACCCAGACCTAAGCCCAAGTCCCAGCCCTAACCACCAAGCCTCTCAGCCCAGTAGCCAAACGCCACCAACGTATCCCTTCCTAGCCTATTCACAATCCTCAAAGAACAAAGCCTTCGTTGCGGTCTTACCCGCTCCGTCGGGCGCCGCCTCGTCAGCGGTGAACGGGCTTTTAGGCCCCGGCCCGCGGACTGTCAACGCCCGCCAAACACCCCGCCGAATTTTGCAAAATACCTTGAAATAAATAGGGTTTTTCGCAAAGGACGGATTCCGCACCTGCGAAATGGGCAAAAAATCCGGCAAGCAGCCCGGCCATGAGCAATGCGCATGGGCCGGGCTGTTGCCATGCGGTCAGGCCGCGGCGGCAAGGCCGGCGGCGATCGCCAGCCCCTCGTCGTCGACCGTCACGTTGACGGTCTCGCCATCGCGGATTGCACCTTCGAGCAGCCGCGTCGCCAGCTTGTTCTGCAGGGCGCGCTGGATCACCCGCTTCAGCGGCCGCGCGCCGTACACAGGGTCATACCCCTCGTTCGCCAGCCAGTCGCGCGCCGGCTGGTCGAGATGCAGGGTGATCTTCCGATCGGCCAGCAAGGCTTCCAGATGGCGGAGCTGGATCTCGACGATCCGCGCCATGTCCACGCGCTGGAGCCGGCGGAACAGGATCACCTCGTCGAGCCGGTTCAGGAATTCCGGCCGGAAATGCTGCCGGACGATGCGCATCACCTGCGGTTCGGCAAGCACGACATCCTCGCCTTCGGGCTGCGCGGCCAGCACCTCGCTGCCGAGATTCGAGGTGAGAACGATGATCGTGTTCTTGAAGTCGACGGTGCGCCCCTGCCCGTCCGTCAGCCGGCCGTCATCGAGAACCTGAAGCAAAACATTGAAGACATCCTCATGCGCCTTCTCGACCTCGTCGAACAGGATCACCTGGTAGGGCCGGCGGCGCACCGCTTCGGTCAGCACACCGCCTTCCTCGTAGCCGACATAGCCGGGCGGCGCGCCGATGAGCCGGGCGACCGCGTGCTTCTCCATGAATTCGCTCATGTCGATCCGCACCATCGCGCGTTCGTCGTCGAACAGGAATTCGGCCAGCGCCTTGCAGGTTTCGGTCTTGCCGACGCCGGTGGGGCCGAGGAACAGGAAGGAGCCGATCGGCCGGTTCGGGTCCTGCAATCCGGCCCGCGCGCGGCGCACCGCATCGGAGACCGCCCGCAACGCCGCTTCCTGGCCCACCACGCGGCGGCGCAACTCCTCTTCCATGCGGATGAGCTTGGCGCGCTCGCCCTCCAGCATCCGGTCGACCGGAATGCCGGTCCAGCGGGCGACCACCTGGGCGATCTGCGCCTCCGTCACCGCCTCGTTCACCATCGCGCCCTCGGCGGGTTCCGCGGCGAGCTTGCGCTCGATGTCGGGGATCACGCCATACATCAGCTCGGAGGCTCGCGTGAGGTTGCCGGAGCGCTGCGCCATCTCGGCCTCGCCCCTCGCCTGGTCGAGCTGTTCCTTCAGTTTCTGGGTGGCGTTCAGCCGGTCCTTCTCGGCTTTCCATGACGCGGTCATCGCGTCGGATTTCTCCTCGAGTTCGGCAATCTCGCCCTCGAGGCGCTCCAGCCGCTCGCGGGAGGCGGCGTCCTGCTCCTTGCGCAGCGCCTCGCGCTCGATCTTGAGCTGCATCAGCCGCCGGTCGAGCTCATCGAGCGCCTCGGGCTTGGAATCCACCTGCATCCGCAGGCGGGAGGCGGCTTCGTCGACAAGGTCGATCGCCTTGTCCGGCAGGAAGCGGTCGGTGATGTAGCGGTTGGACAGGGTCGCCGCCGCGACGAGCGCCGAATCCGAAATCCGCACGCCATGATGCAGCTCGTATTTCTCCTTGATCCCGCGCAGGATCGAGATCGTGTCCTCGACGCTCGGCTCATCGACGAAGACCGGCTGGAACCGCCGGGCGAGGGCGGCGTCCTTCTCGATGTACTTCCGATACTCGTCGAGCGTCGTGGCCCCCACGCAGTGCAGCGCGCCGCGGGCCAGTTCCGGCTTGATCAGGTTCGACGCGTCCATCGCGCCATCCGCCCGCCCGGCACCGACCAGCGTGTGCATCTCGTCGATGAACAGGATGATCTCGCCATTCGAACTTTCGATTTCCTTCAGCACGGCCTTCAGCCGTTCCTCGAACTCGCCGCGATATTTCGCGCCCGCGACCATTGCGCCGAGATCGAGCGCGAGCAGCCGCTTGCCCTTCAGCGCCTCGGGCACGTCGCCATTGACGATGCGCAGCGCCAGCCCTTCGACGATCGCGGTCTTGCCCACGCCAGGCTCGCCGATCAGCACCGGGTTGTTCTTGGTCCGCCGCGCCAGCACCTGGATCGCGCGGCGGATTTCCTCATCCCGCCCGATCACCGGATCGAGCTTCTGGGCGCGCGCGGCCTCGGTCACGTCGCGGGCGTATTTCTTGAGCGCGTCGAAGGTCTGCTCGGCATTCGCGCTGGTCACGGTGCGGCCCTTGCGGATATCGGCCACCGCCTTTTCCAGCGCCTGCGCCGAGGCGCCGGCGCCGCTCAGCGCCCGGCCCGCCGGCGTGCTGCTGGCGGCAAGGGCGACCAGGACCCGATCCTGCGCGACATATTCGTCGCCGGCCTTCTGCGCCATCTGCTGCGCCGCATCGAGCACCCGCACGAGATCGGGCGTGATCTGCGGCTGCCCTGCCCCGCCGCCCTGCACTTTCGGCAGCTTGCCGATCGCGGCATCGGCGGCGAGGCGCACCGCCGCCGGATCGCCGCCAGCGGCGCGGATCAGCCCGCTCGCGGCCCCTTCCTCATCGTCCAGAAACGCCTTGAGCAGATGCTCGGGCGTGATCTGCTGGTGATATTCGCGGACGGCGATGGTCTGCGCGGCCTGCACGAAACCCCGCGCACGTTCGGTGAATTTTTCGAAATCCATTGTACTCGATCCCTTTCATCAGGCGACCTGGCCGGATCATCCCTCACGAGGCGATGGTCCAACCTTGTCCGGTGGACATGGTTGCTGCATTGATCCTGCTCAAGAGGAACCGCGCCCATGACCCTGCTCGTCGATCAACTCTTCCGCTATCCGGTCAAGGGGCTGTCCGCCGAGAGGCTGGCGGCTGCCGAACTCGAAGTCGGGCGGGCGATCGCCTGGGACCGCGCCTTTGCGCTCGCGCAGGGCGATTGCGGTTTCGACCCGGCGGCGCCGGCCTGGCGCCCGAAGGCGGAGTTCCTCTGCCTGGCCCGCAATCATGAGGCCATCGGCATCGACTGCCGGTTCGACGATGCCACGGGCATGCTCACCCTCATCGCGCCGGACGGAGCGGCGCTCGACGCGTCGCCGCTGACCGGGGCCGGGCGCGACGCGCTTGCCGCGTTCCTTGCCGCTGCGCTGCCCGCGGCGATGCGCGGAACGCCCCGGTTCCACCACGTTGCCGGGCACAGCTTCTCCGATCACCGCGAGCAGGTGATCAGCCTGATCGGCCTTGCCAGCTTGCGGGCGCTGGAGGCGGCGGCGGGCGCGCCGCGGCACGGGCTGCGGTTTCGCGCGAATGTCTATTTCGAGGGCGCCGAACCCTGGGCCGAACTCGGCTGGGTGGGCCGCACGCTGGCGATCGGCGGGGCAGAGCTGCGTGTCACCGCGCGGATCGACCGCTGCGCGGCCACCACGATCAATCCCGAAACCCGCGTGCGCGATGCCAACCCCGTCAAGGAGTTGATGACCCATTTCGGCCATGTCGACTGCGGAATTTATGCAGAGGTCGTCCGCCCGGGCCGGATCGCGCCCGGCGATGCGCTCTTTCTCCTGCCGTGAACCTGTCGCGACGGGTGACGCCGGCTGAAAAATCGGCTTAACGTCCCGAAATGCTGACTGACTTACCGAATATGCTGACCCTCTCGCGCATCGCGGCGATCCCGCTGCTCGTCGTGCTGGTCGCGATCGGCTCGCCGCTCGCCGACCTGCTGGCGGCACTCCTTTTCGTTGCCGCCGGAATCACCGACTGGCTCGATGGCCGGCTGGCCCGCAGCCGGAGACAGCTCTCCGATCTCGGACGGATGCTGGACCCGATCGCCGACAAGCTGCTGGTCGGCGCGACGCTGATGCTGCTGGTCGGGTTCCATCGGCTGACCGCATACGGGATCTATCCGGCGATCGTGATCATGTTGCGCGAGATCCTTGTATCGGGGCTGCGGGAATATCTGGCGGGGATCAAGGTCGGGATGCCGGTGACGCGGCTGGCGAAATGGAAGACGGCGACGCAGATGGTGGCCCTTGGGGTTCTTCTGCTTGGCGATTCGGGAGCGGCGGAACTCGGCATCCCCTGGCTTGCGGCCGGCATCATCGGCGGCGCTCTGCTCTGGATCGCCGGCGGGCTGACGCTGATCACCGGCTGGGACTATCTCAACGCGGGCCTGCGGCACATCACCCAGCCCGGCGCCGCCGGCTGACGGGCGGGACATGCCTCCCCTCCCCTTGCGCGGCCCTCAGGGCGCGCCGGTTCTCGCCCTTGTCGGCTGGTCGGGCAGCGGCAAGACGACGCTGCTCACCGCGGTGCTGCCGCTGCTCACCGATGCGGGGCTGCGCGTTTCGACCCTGAAACACGCCCATCACAAGGTCGACCCCGACCAGGAGGGCAAAGACAGTTTCCGCCACCGCGCGGCCGGAGCGCACGAGACGATGCTCGCAACCACGGAACGCTTCGTGCTGTTCCACGATCATCGCTCCGGCGCCGATGAACCCGACCTGCCCGCCCTGCTGGCGAGGATGGCGCCGGCGGATCTGTTCATCGCCGAGGGGTTCAAATCCGCCAGCGTCGCGAAGATCGAGGTTCACCGGCCGATGCTCGGAAAGCCCTCTCTCTGGCCAGATTTAGATGACATCGTCGCGGTGGCCAGCGATGCGCCGCTTGCAGCCGGCGGGCTGCCGGTTCTGCCGCTCAACCACCCGGCCATGGTTGCGGATTTCATTCTTCGATGGCGCGCGGATACGATTGCTTGAGGTTCACCGCCAATCCGGCGCATAACCGTCGGGAACATTTTCAAGGAAGAAAGATGCGGTCATTTGTCCGTTCCACCCCGCCCCGCATGGCCTTGCCGGGCCCGTCCGGCCTGCGCCGCGCGGCGAGGGGATTGGCCTCGGGTGGGGTTCTGCTGCTGCTCTCCGGCTGCGCGGGGGTTGGCAATTACCTGAGCAGCACGCTGAACCCCTTTGGCGACCCGAACGCGCCAGCCGGCGATGCGGTGAACATGCAGCGCGCCCGTGGCGACAATGTCGCCGTTCAGCCGCTCCGCCCCGAACCCGGCGATGTCTGGCCCGGCAAGGCGGCCCCCATTCCCACCCTGGGCGAGATTCAGAAGCACATGAACGTGCCTCTCGGCGCCGCGTATCGGGATCTCTACAACGCACCAACGGCGGGCGGGCCGCAAGCGACATACTCGGTTCCGCCCGGGGCGAAAGCGCGGGGACTGCCTTCCGACCACAAGGGCGGCGACACGACGGATCTGGTCGGCAGCGCGGCGGCGATGCGCCCCTCGCCACGCCCGGGCGAGGCGGGAAAGCTGGTGCCTCGCGCCCCGGCTGTACCGGAATCCCGCGTGCGCGCGGCGAGGCCGATCACGCCGGATGCCGGCCTGCCCGTCGGCCAGACGGTGATGGGACCGCACGGGCCGCTCGGCATCGTCAGCACGCCGAGCAACGGGCGATACCAGACCGTGGCGCCGATCGCCGGCAAGGGCGGTGGCATCCTGATTTCCAACGGCAACGGCACGGCAACGCTGGTTCAGGCGAATGGCCAGGTTGTCACTGTCCAGACAAGGTGACGCGAGCGGCGCGCGGTATCATATAAGAGAGATGAAAATCCTGTATTTCGCATGGCTCCGCGAGCGCATCGGGCTCGCCGAAGAGGAAATCGACCTTCCCGCGGAGGTGACCACCGTGGGCGCGCTGGCGGATTACCTCGCCGGCCGCGGCCCCGCCTATGCCCGCGCCTTCGCCGCGCGGCAGACGATCAAGGCGGCGGTCGACCAGCGCTTCGTGCCGCCGGAAACGCCGCTCGCCGGCGCGGCCGAGATCGCGTTCTTTCCGCCGTTCACCGGCGGCTGAGCCCGAACGCCGTGCCGCGCATCGTCGTTTCGCTGGCGGATTTCGACGTTGCCGCCGAACTCGAGCGCCTGCAGGCGGATGCCGGGGCTGTGGCGAGTTTCGTCGGCGTGGTGCGCGGGCAGGTGGGCGGAAGGCCGCTGGCCGCTCTGACCCTGGAACATTACCCGGGTATGACCGAAGCGACCCTGACCGAGATTGCCGAGACGGCGATGGCGCGATGGCAGCTGACGGATTGCACCATCATTCACCGGGTGGGCCGGCTTGCCCCTGGCGCGCGGATCGTTCTTGCCGCCGCCGCGAGCGCTCATCGGGCGGATGCCCTGGCCGCAACCGCGTTTCTGATCGACTGGCTGAAGACCGACGCGCCGTTCTGGAAGCGCGAGGACTTCGTCGATGGCGCCACGCAATGGGTCGATGCCCGCGACGACGATATTCTGTCACGCAACCGCTGGTAGCTTAACCGTCCAAGTCGGATTTGCGCCCGCACGGGCGCCGGCTTGTGCGCCACTCGCACAAAAACAGCGTATGAACCCCCTTGTGGCCCGTGTTTTGTGCGATACGGTGTCAGAAAAATTTCCAGAATGTCAATTTTAATCTATTTTCACGACACCGGATTTATTATTCAATCGATTATCAGTTCCTTAAAATTATTTTATTGACGACCTCCCCTTGCGGTTGTATTGAATTTCCAAGTTAACTGGGGGTTGCAATGAAACTTCTCATTTTTGGAAATCCGGTCGATAATCGGGACATCCTGACGACCTTCTTCCGCTCCAAGCTGGTGGTCGTGGATGAAACGTCCGATCTTGAAGAAGCGCTGGATCTCACGCGATTCTATGAATACGACGCGGTCGTGCTGCGGGTGACCGACACAAGGCCCGCGGAAATCGAACTCATCCGAAGGTTGCGCCTTACCGGCCTGCGCTGCCCGATCCTGGCGGTCGCACAACTTCTGAGCGAGGCGACGAGGTTGCGCATTCTGGAAGCGGGCGTCGATGACCTGATTGTCAGCGCGATCTCGCATGAGGAAATCTTCCTCCGCGTCCAGAACCAGGTTCGGCGCAGCAGAGGGTTCCAGAGCCCGTCACTCGCCGTCGGCAATGTCGAAATCAATATGAACGCGAAGAAAATCTTCGTCGGGCAGGACGAGATCAGCCTCACCAAGAAAGAGTATCAGATTGTCGAGATCCTTGCGCTGCGCAAGGGCTGCGTTCTGAGCAAGGAGGCGATACTCGATCACCTCTATGGAGGGCTCGATGAACCGAACCCAAAGATCATCGACGTGTTCATCTGCAAGATACGCAAAAAACTGCTCTCCGCCGGCGCCGACGACCTGATCCAGACCAACTGGGGGCGTGGCTACATGATTGTCGATCGCCGGGAAGCCGAGACGAGGATTACCGAAACGCCCATGACGGCGCGCCTGCCATTTTCTCAGCGGGAGCGAAGCATCGCGGGCTGAAGTCCGAACGACCCTGCCTTGCCCGCCTTATTCGGCGGGTTCGGCAGGCTCCGGCTGACCGTGGATTTCCGCCATCTTGCGTTCGACGTGACGTGAGAACACGAATTCCGCGGGCCGCTGCTTGTCGAGCGGAATATCCGCCGCCATCGGGCCTTCGGTGCGGATGCCCTGAATAGCCAGCTTGGCAAGCTTCCACGGCCGCTTGACGGAATCGACCACCGAGGTGGCCTCGAACCCGGAATGCACCATGCAGTCAGCGCATTTTTCGTAATTGCCGACCCCGTACTTGTCCCAGTCGGTGGTTTCCATCAATTCCTTGTAGGTCTTCGCATAGCCTTCGCCGAGCAGATAGCACGGGCGCTGCCAGCCGAACACATTGCGGGTCGGGTTGCCCCAGGGCGTGCATTTATAGGTCTGGTTGCCGGCGAGGAAATCGAGGAACAACGGCGACTGGTTGAACTTCCAGCTAATGCCGCGCGCCTTGCGCTCCTTGCCGTAGCGGAAAATGGCACGGAACAGTTCCTTGGTCCGTTGCCGGTTGAGGAAATGTTCCTGATCCGGGGCGCGCTCATAGGCATAGCCCGGCGATGTCATCACGCCATCCACCCCGATCTCGTTCACGGTATCGAGGAATGCAGCCACGCGGGCGGGATCGGCGCCATCGAACAGGGTGCAGTTGATGGAAACGCGGAAACCTTTCGCCTTGGCGAGCTTGATCGCCGCAACGGCACGTTCGTAGACGCCGTCCTGGCTGACGGCGTGATCGTGCATTTCCCGGTCGCCATCGAGATGGATGTCCCAGCAGAAATTGGGGTGCGGCTTGTACTGGTCGATCTTCTTCTCCAGCAGCAGCGCGTTGGTGCAGAGATAGATGAACTTGTCCCGCGCGAGGATCTTCTCGACGATCTCGGGCATCTCGCGATGCAACAACGGCTCGCCGCCGGCAATCGCAACGACCGGGGCGCCGCATTCATCGACGGCCTCAAGCGCATCGGCGACCGACAGGCGCTGATTGAGGATCGGAGCGGGATAATCGATCTTGCCGCATCCCGCGCAGGCGAGATTGCAACGGAACAGCGGTTCGAGCATCAGCACGAGTGGATAACGCCTGTTTCCGGTCAGGTGCTGCTTCAGCACATAGGCTCCGACCTTGATCGCCTGTTTCAGCGGCACGCCCATCTGTAACTCCTGATAATGATCACCCCACCGAGACGCCGCTCAGGCGTCGCTCACTTCGGCGGGAAGCTTGAACCGCACGTCTTCCGGCGTGCCGGCGAGCGTGTCGATCTCGACCGGGCCGAACTTTCTCAGCCCGTCGATGACGCCCTTCACGAGCACCTCGGGCGCCGAGGCGCCAGCCGTCAGCCCGACGGAGCGGACCCCCTCGAACCACGACGGATCGAGATGGCTGGCATCGTCGATCAGATAGGAGGGGCGCCCAAGCTCGGCACCGATTTCCCGCAGCCGGTTGGAATTCGATGAATTGCGGCTGCCGACCACCAGAATCACGTCCACAAGCTCGGCGAGGTGGCGCACCGCCTCCTGGCGGTTCTGCGTCGCATAGCAGATATCGCGGACATCGGGGCCGACGATGCCGGGAAAACGATCCACGAGAGCGGCAATGATGCCGCGGGTGTCATCGACCGAAAGCGTGGTCTGGGTGATGTAGGACAGCTTGTCCGGATCGGCGACATCCAGCGCGGCCACGTCTTCGACGGTCTGCACGAGATAGACCTTGCCGTCGATCTGGCCGATCGTGCCCTCGACCTCGGCATGGCCGGCATGTCCGATCAGAACGATTTCACGCCCCTGCCCGGCATAGCGCCGCCCCTCGGAATGCACCTTGGCGACCAGCGGGCAGGTGGCGTCGATCACCGGCAAGGCGCGGTCGGCAGCATCCGTCTGCACCTTGCGCGCGACGCCGTGCGCCGAAAATACGGTGATCGCCCCGTCCGGCACCTCGGCGATCTCATCGACGAAAACCGCACCGCGCGCACGGAGATCTTCGACGACATGCCGGTTGTGAACGATTTCGTGGCGGACATAGATTGGCGGGCCGAATTTCACCAGAGCGCGCTCGACGATCTCGATTGCCCGCTCCACGCCAGCGCAGAACCCGCGCGGCTGTGCCAGCACCACCTTCATGACGGGGGTGCCGGCCGCCGAGTCGGCGCGGTCGGTCGGGGTGAGAGACAGATCCATCGTCCGTCGCCTTTCAGAAATCTGAATATCGCAATGCGGACCGCCTGCCCCGGGCATACGTATCCATTCGCCAATTAGGGTATCCGCCGGCGGTTTCGCAAGGGATGGCTCGGGCAGGGCACGCCGTCTCACGACAGTGTTGCGCGCCTGCATCGCAAGATGCCAATCTGTTGTTCCGTTGCCATGCCGTTTTCAAGGCCCTTTTCATGACGGGCACATCGCCCCCATCTGTGGGCGAAGGGTCTATCGCTTCCCGCAATCACCGTATAAAGGGCGCTTCGCCGGCACGATCCGGACGCAAGGGTCGCAACGACGCAGAGTATAAGGAACCAGCATCATGGCTTACCGCTCCAGCGAGACTCCAGAACGGCGCCTGGGGGAGACCGCCTGATGCCGCCGCAGACCCCCCTGCTGGATCGCGTACGGGTTCCGAGCGACATGCGCAACCTTTCGGCCGAGCAGCTGCGCCAGCTCGCCGATGAACTGCGTGCGGAGACGATCGACACGGTTTCCGTCACCGGCGGCCATCTGGGCGCATCGCTCGGCGTCGTCGAGCTGACCGTCGCGATTCATGCGGTGTTCGAAACCCCGCGCGACCGGCTGATCTGGGATGTCGGCCACCAGACCTACCCGCACAAGATTCTCACCGGGCGGCGCGACCGGATCCGCACGCTGCGCCAGCCGGGCGGACTCTCCGGCTTCACCCGCCGGTCGGAAAGCGAGTACGACCCGTTCGGTGCCGCGCATTCCTCGACCTCGATTTCCGCCGGGCTCGGCATGGCCGTGGCCCGCGACCTGAAGGGCGAGACCCCGAAGCGCAACGTGATCGCGGTGATCGGCGACGGCGCGATGTCGGCCGGCATGGCCTATGAGGCGATGAACAATGCCGGGGCGAGCAGGTCGCGCATGATCGTCGTTCTCAATGACAACGACATGTCGATCGCCCCGCCTGTCGGCGCGATGAGCGCCTATCTGTCGCGGCTGATCTCCTCGCGCAGCTTTCTCTCGATCCGCGATTTCGCCGCCCGCATGGCGAAGCACTTTCCCCGGACGATCGAGCGCACCGCGAAACGCGCCGAGGAATATGCCCGCGGTATCCTCACCGGGGGCACATTGTTCGAGGAGCTGGGCTTTTATTACGTCGGCCCGATCGACGGCCATAATCTCGACCACCTGCTGCCCGTGCTGCGCAACCTGCGCGACAGCGAGGGTGACGAGCCGATCCTGCTGCACGTCGTCACCCAGAAGGGCAAGGGCTACGCGCCGGCCGAAGCCTCGGCGGACAAGTATCATGGCGTGTCGAAGTTCAACGTCGTCACCGGCGAGCAGACCAAGGCGCCGCCGGGACCGCCCTCGTATACGAAGGTGTTCGCGCAGGCGCTGATCGCCGAGGCGGAGCGCAACCCGAATGTCGTCGCGGTCAACGCCGCCATGCCCAGCGGCACTGGCCTGGACGCCTTCGCCAAGCGGTTCCCGGATCGCTGCTTCGATGTCGGGATTGCCGAGCAGCACGCCGTGACCTTCGCGGCCGGGCTGGCGACTGAGGGCATGGCGCCGTTCTGCGCGATCTATTCCACCTTCCTCCAGCGCGCCTATGACCAGGTGGTGCACGATGTCGCCATCCAGTCGCTGCCGGTGCGCTTCGCCATGGACCGGGCGGGGCTGGTCGGCGCCGATGGCGCAACCCATGCCGGCGTCTACGACCTCGCCTATCTCGGCTGCCTGCCGGGTATGGTGATCATGGCGCCGTCGGACGAGGCGGAACTCGTCCACTGTGTCGCCACGGCGACCGCGATCGACGACCGGCCCTCCGCCTTCCGCTATCCGCGCGGCGAGGGAACCGGAATCGCGCTGCCGGAACGGGGCGTGCCGTGGGAGATCGGCAAGGGACGGATCGTGCGCGAGGGCAGCAGCGTCGCCGTCCTTGCGCTCGGCCCGCGACTGGGCGATGCGCTGCGCGCGGCCGATGAGCTTGCCGCGAACGGCTTCACGGCGACAATCGCCGATGCCCGCTTCATGAAGCCGCTCGATACCGCGCTGATCGACCAGCTGGCCCGCCATCACGAAGTGTTGATCACGATCGAGGATGGCGCCAGCGGCGGGTTTGGCGCCGCGGTGGGCCATCATCTCGCCTGGTCGGGCGCGTTCGATTCCGGGCTGCGCTTCCGGCCGATGGTGCTGCCGGACCGCTTCATCGACCACAACACGCCCGCAGCCCAGCTGATCGATGCGGGCCTGACCGCGAAGGATATCGTGGCGCACGCGCTGAGCGCGCTCGGCCGCGGCGCGGTGCCCGAAAATGCCCAAGGTTCCGTCGCAATTCCGGCACGGTGAACACTATATCTCAGGGCATGAAACGTCGTGGTCTCCTGGCGGCTGCCGCCGTCACCTCAATCGGCCTCGCGCTGCCCCGGGCGCGCGCGGCCGCCGCTGCGGAAGCCCAGCCGGTCGACGCCCTGGATTCGGCGCTGATCGCGGTGATGAAGGCAGGCAGCGCCGGCAAGAGCTTTGCCGCGCGCTACGCCATGCTCAAGCCGGTGGTGGAGGCCAGCTTCGATCTCGAGCTGATCCTCCAGAATTCTGCCGGCCTGCTCTGGCCGCAGATTCCGGCGGCCCAGAAAACCGAGCTTGGCAAGCTGTTCCGGCAATACACGATCGCGACCTATGTCAGTAACTTCAACGCCTATGGCGGGCAGCATTTCACCACCGATCCGGATATCCGCCGCGCCGGCGACAGCCGGATCGTGTCCACCACCCTGAACGAGCACGACGGCAAGTCGGTCAAGCTCGCCTACGTGATGCGCGAGGCCGGCGGCACCTGGAAGATCACCGACGTGCTCTTCGAGGGCACGATCAGCAAGGTTGCCGCACAGCGCTCCGATTTCAGCGGTCTGATCGACCCGGGTAACGCCGCGCGGCTGATCGAGGCACTGAAGAAAAAGATCGCGACACTGTCGGGCGGGGCGATTCGCGACTGACATGGCCGCGATCCTGCCCGTCTTCGCCGAGGCGCTCTGCGCGGTCGGTCTGATCCAGCAGGCGATCGGCGCCTGCCTCGTCAGCCCGCAACGGACGGCGGCGAAGATACCGGAGCAGGCGCCGCCGATCACGGTCTTCAAGCCGCTGCACGGCGTCGAGCCGTTGCTCGATACCGCGCTCGAATCGTTCTTTCTGCTCGATTATCCTCAATTCCAGCTGATTTTCGGCGCTGCCGACCCGAACGACCCGGCGCTCGCGATCGTCGGGCGACTGCAGCAGCGTTATCCGGCGGTCGATGTCGCGGTGGTAACCGGCCCGCATCGCGAGGGGCGCAACCGGAAGGTCGCCAACCTGATGGCGATGCATGCGGCGTCCCGCCACGATCTGTTCGTCATCTCCGACGCCGATATGCATGTGGCGCCCGATTTTCTCGCCGCGATCGTCACGCCGCTGGCACGACCCGAGGTCGGCCTGGTGACCACATTCTATACCGGCCTGCCGGCGACCGACACGCTCGCGGGCCGGCTCGGCGCCATGCAGATCAATCACGGCTTTCTGCCGGGCGCCGCCCTCGCCCGCGCCCTCGGTCGGCAGGACTGCCTCGGCGCCACCATGGCATTGCGGCGGCGCGATCTCGACGCGATCGGCGGCTTCGCGGCGCTGCTCGATCACCTTGCCGACGACAACGTGCTCGGCCAGCGAATCCGTGCGACCGGCAAGCAGGTGGCGCTCGGCTCGGCGATTCCGGCGACCTCGGTGCCGGAAACCACACTCCGCGCGCTGCTGCGCCACGAGCTGCGCTGGGCCCGGACCGTCCGCGCGCTGGTGCCGCTCAGCTATGCAGGGATCGTGACGCAGTTTCCGCTGTTCTGGGCACTCATCGCCCTGCTGCTGAGCGGCGCAGCCATCTGGGCCTGGATCGGCCTTGCCCTTGCCGCCGGGCTTCGCCACGGCATTGCCCGGCTGTTCGAGCGGCGCCTCGGGTTCGGGCGGGCCAGCGGCGCCGTGCCGATGCTGATGGCGCCGCCGCCGCCCTGGCTTTTCCTCTTGCGCGACACGGCTTCGGCCGCCATTTTCGCGTTGAGTTTCTGGAGCGACACGGTGGAGTGGCGTGGCCAGACGTTGCAGGCCGATTCCGGCCGCAGCACTGGTGGGAACGGAATTGGTGCCGTCCCGCGGCACATGAGTTAGGACCGAAGCAATGATGAAGACCCTGTTCCTGCAACCGCCCTCCTTCGACGGTTTCGACGGCGGCGCCGGCTCACGCTATCAGGCGCGGCGGGAAATCCGCTCGTTCTGGTTCCCGACCTGGCTTGCCCAGCCGGCGGCCCTGATCCCCGGCTCGAAGCTGATCGACGCGCCGCCGGCCGGCCTCACAATGAAAGATGTGATGCCGCATGCCCGCGTGGCGGAACTGGTGATCATCCATACGTCCACGCCCTCCTTCGCCAATGATGTGAAGGTGGCCGCGCAGATCCGGGCGGAAAATCCCGGCGTGAAGATCGGCTTCATCGGCGCCAAGGTCGCGGTGCAGGCCGGCGAAAGCCTCGAGCGCGCCGCGCCGGTGGATTTCGTTGCCCGCAACGAGTTCGACTTCACGATCAAGGAGATCGCCGAGGGCCGCCCCTTCGCGGAGGTCGACGGCATTTCCTGGCGCAACGAGGCCGGCGAAATCGTGCATAACAAGGACCGCGCCACCCTCGAGGATATGGACAGCCTGCCCTTCGTCGCGGATGTCTACAAGCGCGACCTGCGGGTCGAGGATTATTTCATCGGGTATCTGATGCACCCGTATGTCTCGCTCTATACCGGGCGGGGCTGCAAGTCGCGCTGCACCTTCTGTCTCTGGCCGCAGACAGTGGGCGGGCATCGTTACCGCACCCGCTCGGTCGAGCATGTGATCGCCGAGGTGAAGCAGATCCAGCGCGATTTCCCGCAGATGCGCGAACTGTTCTTCGACGACGATACGTTCACCGACAATCTGCCCCGCGCCGAGGCCATCGCGCGGGAACTCGGCAAGCTCGGCGTGACATGGTCGTGCAACGCCAAGGCGAACGTTCCCCGCGACACGCTGAAAGTGCTGCGCGACAACGGGCTGCGCCTGCTGCTCGTCGGCTATGAAAGCGGCAACCAGCAGATCCTTCACAACATCAAGAAGGGCATGCGGGTCGAGGTAGCGAAGCAGTTCACGAAGGATTGCCACGAACTCGGCATCAAGATTCATGGCACCTTCATTCTGGGGCTGCCCGGCGAAACCCAGGAGACCATCCGCGAGACGATCGACTTCGCGAAGGATATCAATCCGCACACCATCCAGGTATCGCTCGCGGCCCCCTATCCGGGAACCTTCCTCTATGATCAGGCGGTTGAGAACGGCTGGCTCGATGCGACGCATGCCGAACTGATCGACGATCACGGCATCCAGATCGCGCCACTGCATTATCCACATCTGACGCATACGGAAATTTTCGACAGCGTGGAAACCTTCTACAGGCAGTTCTATTTCCGGGTGCCGAAAATCGCCTCGATCGTGGGCGAGATGGTGCGCAGCCCGCAGATGATGAAACGCCGGCTGCGCGAGGGCGTCGAATTCTTCCAGTTCCTGCGCGAACGCCACGCCGCCTGATTGCCCCGGGCGACCGCGGCGATGCGGAAGGACGCCGAGGTCGTTTTCTCGGCCGATGATTTCGGGCTGACCGAAACCGTCAACGAGGCTGTCGAGCGCGCCCATCGCGAGGGTGTGCTCGGCCAGGCCAGTCTCATGGTAGCAGCCCCAGCGGCGCCGGATGCCGTGGCCCGGGCAAAACGCCTGCCCGACCTGAGAGTGGGGCTGCATCTGGTTCTGGTCGAGGGCGCGTCGGTCCTCGGTCATGCCGCCCTGCCAAACATTACCGGGGCGGATGGCCGCTTCGGATCGGACCAGGTGGCCCGCGGCTTCCGCTATTTCGTTTCACCCGCGGCGCGGCGCGAACTCGCGGCGGAAATTCGCGCCCAGTTCGAGGCTTTTGCCGCGACAGGTCTGCCCCTGCACCACGCCGACAGCCACAAGCACATGCATATGCATCCAACCGTCGCGGCGCTGATGATCCGCATCGGGCGGGAGTTCGGCCTGACACGGATCCGGGTTCCGGCGGAACCGCCCGCCGTTCTCGCGGCGTGCGGCGAGCGGCCGGGGCTCGCGACCCACGCCCTTCATGCGTGGTCACGGGTGCTGCGCGCGCAGGCGCGCCGCGCCGGGCTGGCGAGTCCGGACCAGGTATTGGGGCTCCGCCATTCGGGCCACATGACCCTGGAACGTGTGCGCGCCTATCTCGACGCGCTGCCGCCAGGATCAACCGAGATCTATTTTCATCCCGCAACGCGGCAATGCGCCGCCCTGGCCCGCCTGATGCCGGATTATGAACACGTGGCGGAATTCGATGCCCTACTCCAGGCGCGCACGGGCTATCCAGGTTGCCAAAGATGATATATACGTAAACAATATTTAATTTTACGACATCAAACGGAAAGGAGGCTTCCAATCGCAGAAACACCTCTTTGTTGAACGAATGTTAATTTTTTTAAACTAACTGTTTGTAAGCGCAGCAGGATACGGAGCATATCGTGTCATCGTCAATATCTTATGGAACCGTTTCAATAACGACCAGTACTACGGGAACAACGAATCTGTTTTCTGTTGATTCATCCGTTCAGTCGGTCATCCAGCAGTTGCTGGACAACAATATAAACAATCTCATTACCCATAATTCGGCCACTCTCAGCGTTAGCGTTGCAACCGTATCTCTGGCGGGCAGTGGCGCCGCGGTTTCCGCGCTGCCAGCGGAACCAACGAACCCTAACGCCTATGTCGATACGCTGCTTACCGGCACGGTCACCGGCGGGGGAAGCACGCTTACCCTGCCCAACGGGCAGACTGGCACGAGCCCGACCAACAACGGAATCAAAGGCATCATAGCTGCCTTCAGCGGCAACGAAACGATCACCGGAGGCTCCGGAAACACCGCTCTCATCGTCACCGGCGCGACAACCAACCTGACCTTTGACCCTCAGGGCGGTGCGGGTATCGACACGATCTATGCCGGCGGCGGCAACAACAATTTCACTCTCGATGGCTATTGGTACGATGTCGTTGTGGCCAGCGGCAACAACACGATCACTGCGGCGCCGAGTGTCTACAATCAGCCAAGCTATAATCACATCACCACCAGCGGCGGCAACAACACGATCAATCTGAATGCCGGCTCCGATAGCCTGACGTCCGGCGGCAACGATACGATCAACGTGGGGACGACAAAGGCCTCGGTCACCGCCAGCGGCAATGCCCTCGTCAAGCTGAAGCGGGTGGATACGGGATATAACCAGGTCAATGCCTCCGGCACGACGACGGTATGGGCCAATGGAACCCACGATTCAGTCACGATCGGTGGGCAAGGTGGTCTCTGGTCCGATGGCAGCGCCAACACAATCACCGATTCGAGCACCGGCCAGGCCCTGATTACCGGCACGAACAACTCGATCACCGCCAGCGCCGCAGCCCCCGTCGCGATTTTCGGGCAGAGCAATGCTGAGACCGCCACGGGGTCGAACATACTCCTGACCTACGGCTCCAATAACACTGTCTACGCTACCGGCGCTGACACAGTCATTGCCAACGGCTCGAACAATACGATTACCGGCACTGGAGCAAGCGATATCTTTCTCAACGGCTCGAATGACGCCGCGATCACGACCAGCCAGAGCCACAGCTTCGTCATTCTTTCCAACACGAGCGGAACAGGCACGAGCGCGACGCTCGGAGGCTCTTCCTATGCGATCGAGGAGGGCAACAGTTCGGTCGTCAGCACCGGGCAGAACTTCACCCTTTTCATCGGCGGCAACAATAGCGAGACCCTGAACGGGGGCTCCACCGCCTTCCTGCTCGGTGGCAACGAGACGATCACTGCGACCGGCACGGGAGCAGCCAGCGTCTATGGCGGCGCCGGAACGCTGGATTTCATCGGCAGCACAAACCAGGGCGTCATCACGCGCGGCACAGGAGCAGTCACTGCCCTCGGTGGTTCGGGCGGATTGGTGGCCTTTGGCGGCTCGAACGGCAACAATTCACTGACCGGCTCCGCCGGGGCGGTGACGCTCTATGGCGGCGGCAATGGTGACACGCTGACCGGCGGTTCGAGCACCAACTACCTGTTTGCCGGCGCTGGGAATGAAACGCTCGTCGGCGGCACGAAGGCAACTGCGAACTACTTCACGTTCGACACCGGATCTGCCAACAAGTCGGACCTGATCAAGAATTTCCAGAGTGGCACCGACAAGATCGACCTCACGGGCAATGTTTCCGTCAGCAGCCAGTCTGTCGTCTCTGGCGGCCTCAACCTGCTTCTGAACGACGGAACCCAGATTCTCGTCAGCGGTCTCGGCAGCAAGCTCAGCGCCAACGTTTCCGGATCGACGACCGTTCTTTCCTGATCCCGGCATGGTCGCCCTCCCACCCGGGGGGGGCGACCGGTCGCATTCCCATGGCCGGAACAAGATACCCATCGCCTGGTCCGGCGGGTCGCTTATCCACCTTATCCACCTTATCCACCTTTTCCACAGCCCTGTGGCCCGCCTCCCGCGCTGTCACGCGTTCGTATGACGCGCTAAGAGCGGCAGATGGATATCTCCGAGCTCGCCCGGCCGGGCGCACAACCGAAACTTCCTCCCGCAAATCTCGAGGCCGAGCAGGCCCTGCTCGGCGCGCTGCTGGCCAACAACAAGGCCTATGAGCGGGTTTCGGAGTTCCTGGCCCCCGAACATTTCGCCGATGCGGTGCATGGGAGAATCTACGAGGCCATCGCCCGGCGGATCGAGGCCGGGCAGGTCGCCGATCCGGTAACCCTGCGCGCGACCTTCGAACATTCCGGCCTGCTCGACGATGTCGGCGGCGCGGCCTATCTCGGCCAGCTTCTCACCGCCATGGTCGGCATCATCAATGCCGGCGATTATGGCCGGATCATCTACGATGCCTGGATCCGCCGGCAGCTGATCGAGCTTGGCGAACTCACGGTCAATCGCGGCTTCGGGTCGGACCCCGAGCTGGACGGCACGGCGCAGATCGAGGCGGCGGAGCAGGCGCTGTTCGACCTCGCGACCAAGGGCGGCAGCGAGGGCGCCGCGATGACCTTCGAGACCGCGCTGGCGATGGCGATCGACACTGCCGCCAAGGCCTTCGAGCGCGATGGCAAGGTCTCCGGCCTGACCACAGGCCTTACGGATCTCGACGCCCGGACCGGCGGGTTGCACCCGTCGGACCTGCTTATTCTTGCCGGCCGTCCCGGCATGGGCAAAACGGCGCTCGCCACCAAAATCGCCTTCGGCGCCGCCCAGGCGCTGCTCAGCGAAGCCCGCGCCGAGAACCCGAATGCCGAGGCGAAGCAGTGCGTCGCCGTTTTCTCGCTCGAAATGAGCGCCGAGCAGCTTGCCACCCGTCTTCTCGCCGAGGAGGCGCGCGTCTCCTCCGACCGCATCCGCCGCGGCGAGATCGGGCAGAAGGATTTCGACAATTTCGTCGCGGTGTCGCGCCGCATCGCCCGGCTGCCGCTGATCATCGACGACACGCCGGCGATCACCCTCTCCGCGCTGCGCACCCGCTGCCGAAGGCTGCGGCGCACGCGCGGCCTGGCGCTCATCGTGGTCGACTATCTCCAGCTGATGCGCCCCGCCGCCGGCACAAGGCCGGACAACCGCGTGCTGGAAATCAGCCAGATCACCCAGGGGCTGAAGGCCATCGCCAAGGAACTCTCGGTGCCGGTCATAGCACTGTCGCAGCTCTCCCGCGCCGTGGAATCCCGCGAGGACAAGCGCCCCCAGCTCTCCGACCTTCGCGAATCCGGCACGATCGAACAGGACGCCGACGCGGTGATGTTCGTCTATCGCGACGAGTATTACCTCCAGGCCCGGATGCCCAAGCAGATGGCCTACGATTCAGAGGACAAGTTCCAGGATGCGCTGGCCAAATGGCAGCAGGACATGGAACATGTCCACAACCGCGCCGAGCTGATCCTCGCCAAGCAGCGCCACGGCCCGACCGGCAAGATCGACCTGTTCTTCGAGGCTGAATTCACTCGATTCGCCGACCTCGACACCCAACATGAATGAACGTCGACTGACCTGAAGGGGATGCGCGCGATGGCGACACAAGGCGGCAATGCCTGCGCCGGCCTGCCCGAGGCCGACCTTGCGCGGATCGCGCAGGCGGCCTCGCGCTATGTCGCCGCGCACGGGCTGTTCACCCGCCTGCTGAGCCGGATCGGCCGCACCACCGCGGGGGCGGCGGAACGCGCGCTAAACCTTTTTCTGCCGAACAGCCGCCGGGTGATCGAGGATTATGCCTCCGAAGCCTTGTGGTCGCTGCTCGCCGTCTCGCGCGCCGGTCTCGCCCCGCGGCGCGCGGGAGCGGCGTCCGAGCGGGTCTATCGCGGCGCCGTTGCCGCGAGCGGCGCGCTCTCCGGCCTCGCCGGCGGCCCGCTTTCGCTGGCCGACATTCCGTTCACCATGGCGATGATGTTCCGCGCCATCGCCGAGATCGCCCGCAGCCATGGCGAGGATATTGACGAGTTCGAGACGCGGCGCGCCTGTCTCGAAGTGTTCGGCTTCGGCACGATCCGCGGCGAGGAAGGCGAGGTCGAAGCCAGCTACTGGGCGGTGCGCGGCGCGCTCACCCATGCGCCGCTATCGCTGTTCCTGCGCACGATCGCCTCGCGGTTCTCGGTCATGCTGTCCGAACAGGCGATGGCCGCCCTCGTGCCGCTGGTCGGCGCCCTGTCGGGGGCGGGCGCCAACTACCTGTTCATGAGCCATTTCCAGACCATGGCGCAGGTTCACTTCACCATCCGCGACCTCGAGCGCCGGCACGACCCCGCGCGGGTCCGCGCATGTTTCGATGCGCATGTCGCCCGGCTGCGGGAGCGTCGGCAGATGTTCCGCAACGCCGCATGAACCACCCGACCCTGACCATCGACCCCGGCGCCGTCGCCGCCAACTGGCGGACACTGGCCGCCCGCCATGCGGGCGAGGTCGCCGGCGTGGTCAAGGCCGATGCCTACGGACTCGGCGCGGCCCTGATCGCCCCCGCCCTTGCCGCCGCCGGCTGCCGCAGCTTTTTCGTCGCCACGCTCGATGAAGCTCTTTCCCTGCGCGCCCTGTTGCCGGCGGCGCGGATCGCGGTTCTCAACGGCTGCCCGCCCGGCGAGGAGCGCACGATGCACGCGCGTCGGCTGATCCCGGTGCTCGGCTCGCTCGCTTCCTGCGCGTGCTGGCGCGCGGCGGCCGGCGATGACGGCGCGCCGCCTTCGTTCCTGCATGTCGATACCGGGATGAACCGGCTCGGCCTCGATCGTGACGAGGCAGCCCATCTCATCGCCCATCCAGACCGTCTCGACGGGCTGGGCCTGACGCATGTGATGACGCATCTCATCGCAGCGGAGGAGCCGGATGCGGTGGAAAACACAGCACAGCAAGGGCGTTTCGCTGCCTTCGCCGCGCGGTTCCCCTGGCTGCGGACCAGCCTTGCCAACTCCTCCGGCCTGTTTCTCGGCCCGACATTCGGCTCCGACCTCGCCCGGCCCGGCTATGCGCTCTATGGCGGCAACCCGACCCCGCAAGGGGCAAATCCGATGCGCCCGGCCATCACCCTCGCCGCGCCGATCCTGCAGATCCGCGCAATCGCGACGGGTGAAACCGTGGGCTATAACGGCACCTGGCGGGCGGCGCGGCCCTCGCGCATCGCGACGATCGGCGTCGGCTATGCCGATGGGCTGCCGCGATCACTGTCGAACCGGCTGACGGCACGCTGGCAGGGGGAGATCATCCCGGTGGCCGGCAGGCTCTCGATGGACCTGACGACGTTCGATGTTACCGATCATCCCGCCATCGCGCCCGGCGACGTCATCGAGCTGATCGGCCCAGGCCATGATATCGA
This sequence comes from Pseudomonadota bacterium, assembly GCA_021849425.1. Classification (GTDB taxonomy): domain Bacteria; phylum Pseudomonadota; class Alphaproteobacteria; order Acetobacterales; family Acetobacteraceae; genus Acidiphilium. Next base: position 46,398 of record JAJZSY010000017.1, on the reverse strand, counting down.
CGCCATCGCCGCCGAGGCTGGCACGATCGGCTACGAGATTCTGACGTCGCTCGGCCCGCGCTATCGGCGGGTGGTGAAATCGGTATAATCCCGCGCATGAATCTCGTGCTCGACCCAATCGCCGCACTCGGCCGCCTTGCGCTCGGCTTCGTGATCATGCTCGGCGAACTCGCGCTCTTCGCCGCCGCCGGCCTGTCCGGCCTGGTGCGCCCGCCGTTTCACTTGCGCAATTTCGGCCGCGCGCTGATGGAAATCGGCTATTCGAGCCTGCCGGTCGTCGCCCTCACCGCGGTGTTCACCGGGATGGTGCTGGCGCTGCAGAGCTATGTCGGCTTCTCGCGCTTCGACAGTTCGAGCGTGATCGCGAGCGTGGTGGTGCTGTCCCTCACCCGCGAACTCGGCCCGGTTCTGGCCGGATTGATGGTCGCAGGGCGCGCGGGATCGGCCATCGCCGCGGAAATGGGCACGATGCGCGTGACCGACCAGATCGATGCGCTGACCACCCTCGCCACCGATCCGATGCGCTATCTTGTTACCCCGCGCCTGCTCGCCGGGGTGATCGCCCTGCCCCTGCTGGTGGTGATCGCCGACATTCTCGGCGTGGCCGGCGGCTTCCTGGTTTCCACCGTCAGGCTCGGCTTCGAGCCCAACGCCTATCTGCGCGACACTGTGAACTACCTGCACAGCAACGATGTCGTCTCCGGCCTGGTGAAGGCGGCGGTGTTCGGCTTCGTGATCGCGCTGATGGGGTGCTTTCACGGCTATCGCTCGCGCGGCGGCGCGCAGGGTGTTGGCGGTGCGACCACGGCGGCGGTGGTCTCCGCCTCGGTGCTGATCCTCGCACTGGACTATCTGATGACCCAGGCGTTCTTCTCGTGAGCGGCGCCGAAACGGCCGAGCCGAAAATCCGCATCCGCGGCCTGCGCAAGAGCTTCGGCACCAAACGCGTGCTCGATGGCGTGGATCTCGACGTGATGGCGAAGACGAGCATGGTCGTCATCGGCGGGTCGGGCACCGGCAAGTCGGTGCTGCTGAAATGCATTCTCGGCCTGATCCCGCCGGATGAGGGCGAGATATGGATCGACGGTGAAAATCTGCTGACCGCGCGGCCGGCGCGCGCGCGCGCTTTGCGCGACCAGATCGGCATGCTGTTCCAGAACGGCGCGCTGTTCGACAGCCGGCCGGTCTGGGAGAACGTGGCGTTCGGGCTGCTGGCGCGTGGCCGCGTCACCCGCGCCGAGGCGCGCAGGATGGCCGGTGGCATTCTCGCGCAGGTCGGGCTCGATGCGAGCGTGGGCGAGTTGTCACCAGCCGAGCTGTCGGGCGGGATGCAGAAGCGCGTTGCCCTGGCGCGGGCAATCGCGGCCGAGCCGTCGATCATGGTTTTCGATGAGCCGACCACTGGGCTCGACCCGATCATGGGGGCGGTGATCGACGGGCTGATCGTCGATTGCGTGAAACGCCTGGGCTCGACCTCGATCACCATCACCCACGACATGGCGAGCGCACAGCGAATCGGCGACCGGATCGCGATGTTGCAGGATGGCCGGATCATCTGGGAAGGCGATGCCGCGCTGGTGATGAACAGCGGCAACGAGATGGTCGACCAGTTCACCCATGGCCGCCGCGAGGGGCCGATCAGGATGGCGCTGCGGCGCTGAGAGTTCCCGGCGCGGCGGATCTCGTTTTCCGAATCCCTCCGCGCATGGCATCTCGCGCGCGGACTCGGCTGGCCTCGCAAACCCGGGATATGTCCGGTCCATGAAACCAGGACGATCGCCGCGCGTCCGAATCGAGCACGTTCCGATCCATGCGGATGATACTGATACACAGAGCATAAAAAACCCCGGGCCAATGGCCCGGGGCTTCTGAAATATCGGGATTGAAAAATTCAGCTGATAATCGACCCACCAATGAATTTGTTGAGCTGGCTGGCATTGTAACCGACCATCGTAATCTGCGAGCCGTCCGACAGGATCACCGAGGCGGCGCCGAGTGGATAGATGCTGGCCGTGATATTGTTGACGGAGCTGATGACGACGCCGTTGCGTGCGAGCAGCAGGTCCGTGTTCATGTTGAAATTCTCGATAACGGAGCTGCCACCACCGGCCGTGGAGTTCGAAACAAAATATGTATTTGTTGCACCGGTTACTGTCGAACCGTAAATGGTAGAAGAACTGGATGATGTAAAGAAATACTGGGACCCGGCACCTGCAGACGATATCACGTCGTTGCCGGCACCCGCGGCGAATATGTTGTTATTCGTATATTGAGATGCTCCTAACGTCTCGTTGCCGACACCGGCAAAGAGAACATTGTTATTGGAGGTCGAGGCTTGCGCGTTATAACCAGCGACAAGCGTGTCACCGTTGCCTGCCCCAACCAGCGTGAACGCTCCATTGCCGCCTACAAGCTGGTTGTTGCCGGCGGTGCCGCCGTAAAGGAGGCCTCCGCCATTGCCGCCAAACGCCGTCACGGAGCCAGCCTGCCCGAGAACGGTCGAGCTGCCGGTACCGGTGTTGATGAAATCGACGGAGCCGGCATAACCAGTCGGTATGCCGACCCGGACGCTGGCCGAGCCGGTTGCGTTCACCGTGTCGCTGCCATTCAGAACCCTGACGAGATCCTGACCACCGGTCAGCGTCGCCTGGTTGTTGCCCGCCGCATCGATGGTTGTATTCCCACCTAAATCATAGATCGAGTTAACACCCGACCCGCTACCGGCGGTGGTGATCAGAGCGGCTGTCTGTGATCCGATGACGTAGGTGCTGGCCTGGCCATTGCCGGTTACTGAAATCGTGCCAGGCGCCTGCAGGATGACCGTGCTCGCGCTCGAGGGCACCGTGACGGCAACATTGACGCTACCGGCGGTAGAGGCCCCCGAGCCGTTGGTGTTGGAAACTTCGTAAATTCCACCTGTCGTGGCAGAGCCTGTCGTGCTTGACGTTTGACCGGTCACTGCATCGAAATTCGTCAGAGAGACAGTTCCCTGAGCCGCAGCACTAAAATCCGTGTTGAGCAAATTTTGAAGGGACGTAATCTGCGATGAGGTGAGGCCGCTGGATGGAATATACACAATTCCGCTCAGCTTCTGGGAATTAATACCACCACCGATTGAAATACTCGAACTCATACCGAAAACTCCTGAAAATCGTCCTTAACCAATGGTTACCAGATATCCTGTTAGGAGCGTCCGGGCAAGAGAATAGATAGCAAGTTATGATATCAAAAATAATTATAATATCATTTTATGGGCTTAAAATTTGATAAATTCTGTTATTTAAATAAAAATAAACTATATTCGCAAAAATACATCTCAAAAATGGCGATTTCTATTTATTTATAAATTTAATATACGGATATTTTTTATTTTTCATTTTTTACGGAAAATTCTTTTTATTTATTTTACGTCCCCTCGTGTTGCAGGCCGCCGCCCTGGAATTCCGGAACAGGAAATCCAGGGAATTGCGGGCGCTACAGTGCGGGAGCCGTTCTGGTTACGCTTCTAAAGACATGGGCGTTAGAGCACGACATCCGAGCCGGATGGATCGGATGTCGTGCTCTATAGTATTGATAAATAGAGCTTCTTTATCCGAGCAGATAACTCCATCTGATCGGATGATGCTCTACGCGATCGCCAGGACGATCTTGCCGATATGCGCGCTGTCCTCCATCAGCTGATGTGCATGCGCAACCTCCCGCCAGGGCAGTGTTTGCGCGATCACAGGCTGGATCTGCCGCGACTCCAGCCACGGCCATACGGTTTCGCGCAACGCGGTGGCGATCGCCCCCTTCTCCGCCGTGCTGCGGGGCCGCATCGTCGATCCGGTGACAGTGAGGCGATTCACCATGATCGGGAGCAGATCGATATCACGGGCGACGCTGCCGCCCATGAAGGCAATCTGCACGAGGCGGCCGGACCGGCGCAAGGCACGCAGATTCCGGCTCGTATAGGGCGCGCCGACCATGTCGAGCACGACATCGACGCCGCGCCCATCGGTCAGGCGTTTGATCTCGTCCAGAAAATCCTGTTCGCGATACTGGATCGCCGCCGCCGCCCCGAGGCCCACGCATGCCTCGCACTTCGCGGCGGAGCCCGCCGTGGCATAGACAGTCGCACCGTGCCGCCGGGCCATCTGGATCGCCGCCACGCCGATTCCCGATGTGCCGCCATGGATCAGGACCGATTCCCCGGGCGCCAGCCGCCCCAGGTCGAACAGATTGGCCCAGACGGTGAAATACGTCTCCGGCAAGGAAGCCGCCTCGATCGCACTGAACCCTTCCGGCCAGGGCAGGCACTGCGCCGCCGGTACCGCGACATATTCAGCATAGGCACCGCCATTGCACAGGGCGGTCACCCTGTCTCCGATCTTCCACTGGTCGACGCCGGTGCCGCAGGCCACGATGGTGCCGGCAGCCTCAAGACCCAGGATCGGACTCGCGCCCGGCGGCGGCGGGTACGCGCCCTTGCGCTGCTGGATATCCGGCCGGTTCACACCGGCGGCGGCGACGCGGAGCAGAACCTCGCCCTCGCGCGGCGCCGGGACCAGGCCGGTCGCGAACGACATCACTTCGGGGCCGCCCGGCTGGTCGAACGTGACATGCACCATGGTCTCGGGATGGTTCATCGGATATCTCCTTGATTGGCGTCGGGATTTCGGGGGCATGGGCGGCGTCGGCGGCGCCTATCCGGCCATGTCTCTGACCTATATATATGTGTCATGATCGATCAACCGCTTTGTCCCGCCCGCGCGTGACCCGCCCGCTCTCCCGCCGCGGCGTGATTACCGGAATCGGCCTTGCGGGATTTGCCGGCGGGCAGACCAGGGCCGCGATGCCCCATGCGGCCGGCGGACCACGCCGCCGCCTGCTGATCGGCACGCTCTTTCCCGAAACCGGCGCGCAGACGCTGCTCGGTGACGAGGCGTGGCGCGGTGTTGCGCTCGCGATCGATGCCGCGCGCACGAAAATCGACGCGGATATCGAGGTCATGCGGGCCGATGCGGCCGATCCCGACTCGGCAATACAAGCCATGATCCGCAAGGCCGGCAAGGCCTCGTCCATCGACATGATCCTGGGCAGCCAGTCATCCACAGCGTCGTTCGCCGCCACCGCGGCCGCCGAACTCGCCGGCATTCCCTATGTGGAACTCGACGCACCCGCCGGCGGCGTCACCCGTCGCAACTTCAGGATCTTGCGGCGACTCTGCACGACAACCGCCGCCTTCACCACGGCCGCGCAAGATACGATCGCACGGATTGTGGCGCCAGGATGGAAAACCGCCGCCACGCGCCTGCGCCTTGCCCTGCTGTTCGATATCGGCGCCACAGATGGGTCCTTTGCCGGCGTCATGCTGGCAGGCTTGCGGCAGGCTGGCGTGCCGGTCACGCTCAGCATGGCCTATGCGACGGCCGCACCCGATCTGGACGAGGAGGTGGGGCGAATGCGGGACGCGCGGATCGACCTGCTGATCCATGCCGGGCGGACCGACCATGTCCTGCTGCTCTACCAGGCGATGCAGGAGGCGCGCTGGCGTCCTCGCATGATCATCGGCACGGGCCCCGGCTACGGGCTTGCCGAAATCGGGCGAACCCTCGGTCAGGCGATCGACAATACGATGGTGATCGGCAATCCGCTCTACGGCCCGGGCGCTGCCGCAATCGCGGCGGCCTATCAGGCGCGTTACGCCACCCCGCCGCGCGGCGCCGCGAGCCTGACCACCCATGTCGGCACGACAATCGCCATCGAGGCCTTGAAACGGAGGGAGAAGCTGCCGGCGGCACTTGCCGCCATCAGCCTGCCTCATGGCAGCCTGCCAAACGGCTGGGGCATCAAATTCGATCAGTCCGGGCAGAATCAGGCAAGCTTCGTCACGCTGCAGCAATGGCGCCAGGGGGCGCTCGTCACCATCGATCCGAAGATGCCGGGAGCGGCAAAGCCGGTCCTTGATCTCTGAATGTCGCTCTCATGCAGGCCGATACCCCCGAAACCCGGGAATGGCCGGCCTGGCAAGAGCATCATCCGCCCCGACAGGACCGGCCATGACCGCAAGGCGGCTTCGCGTCACGAACCGGGTGCTACCGGCGGCAGCGCCGCGAAATAGGCCGCGACGGCCTTGATCTGCGCCGGGCTGAGCATATCGGCGATGTTCTGCATCAAGTGCGTGTTGCCCTCGTGGCGGGCGCCGCCCTGCCACGCTTTCAACTGCGCCGCGAGATAGTTCGCCGGCTGCCCGGCCAGCCGGGGGAATGCCGGCCCCAAGCCCCGCCCGCCAGCGCCGTGGCAGGAATCGCAGGCCGGGATCGCATGGTCGGTCCCCGCACCGACGCCGTGGATCGCCAGGGTCTCGCCAACATCGTCCCTCGGGGCCGCCGGCAGCGAGGCCGGCGCGACAACCGGCAGACCGTGGTAATATTCCGCGATCGCCTTGCGCTGCGAAGCGTTCAGTCCGCCGGCGAAACTGCTCATCATGCCGTTCCGCCGCGTACCGTGCTTGAAGGCGTAAAGCTGCTGCTCAAGGTAATTCACAGGTTGCCCGGCCAGCGCCGGAAACCCGGCAGCCGGATTGCCCATGCCGTTCTGGCCGTGGCAGCCGGCGCATTGCGCCGCCTCTGGCGGCGGGCCGGCCTGAGCGACCCCGAGACCAACCAACATCGCGATTACCGTCAGCACGCCATTTTTCCGCATCATGTCCATCCAGTCCTGAATTACCGATATCGTGCGCTTTTCCTGCTCTTAAACCGTCGGCGCGCCGCGTTCCATACGGCAGGCCGGCGGGACCGACGCCGGCATGGGTCCGTATACGCGGACAAGGGAAAAATCCGTGCATCCCGGCCCATCGATCCGTCCCGTGATCGCCCCGCCCGCCCCCTCCATCCGGCCGCGCAGCCCGACCCAGACGAAATGGTGCGGCCGCAGCAGCCACATCGTCGGGTTCAGCGCAACACTGCCGGAAGCGGCGTCGTAGCGGCCGGCCATCGAGAAGCAGCCGGGCGGCACATGGGGATTGCCGGCAAGGGCATGGAAGAAGAACAGCGCGCGAAGCCGGCCGGCCCCGGCCGGGGAGATCGTCAGGTCCAGCGCCGTATCGCCCTGCGCGCAGTGGTAATGGCCCGACCACCTGCCGGCCAGCGCGGCGAGGCTATGGTTGGTGCTGACAATCCCGGCCAGAGCAACGGCGATCGCAAGGGCTCGGGGCGCTTCACGACGCCGGCGGCTCATGACGCCCGCCCCGTAATCGTGGCCCGGACGATCGAGGGGGTGAGCACCTGCGGCAGAACCACCGGCGCGGCGTGTCCGGGCGGATAATAGACATAGATCGGCACGCCATCGCGCCCATGCGCGGCCAGGAAGCGGGTGATCGCCGGGTCGCGCCGGGTCCAGTCGCCGACCATGAGCGTCACCTGCCGTGCCGCGAAGAAGCGCTGCATGGCGCGCGGCGCCAGCGCCACCCGCTCGTTCACCTGGCAGGTGATGCACCAGGCGGCCGTCATGTCGACGAACACGGGCTTGCCAGCCTCGCGCAGCGCCGCGAGCTTCGCCGGGGAATAGGGCACGGCGCTGCGGGGCACGGCACCCGGCAGCGTGGAGGCGCCTGTCGCATCGGCGGGGACGACCTGGGGCAGAAGCAGCGCCGCCCCGATCACCGCGAGAACTGCGAGCCCGCGCAGGACAATGCCGGGGAAGCGCAGCAGCCAGAGCCCGAAGCCGATCAGCAGCGCGCCGGCGCCGACGATCAGCACACCCGACGATCCGGCCTCCACCGACATCACCCAGAGCAGCCAGACCGCGGTGCCGAACATCGGGAAGGCGAGGACCTGCCGAAGGATCACCATCCACGGTCCGGGCCGCGGGAGCGCGCGGCCGATCGCGGGGGCGGCGGCCAGCGCCACGAAGGGCAGGCCGATGCCAAGGCCGAGTGCCGCGAATATGCTCAATCCGAGCAGAACAGGTGCCGCCAGCGCCGCCGCCAGCGCGCCGCCCATGAACGGCGCCGTGCATGGCGTGGCCACCGCGACGGCGAGCAGCCCGGTGGCGAAACTGCCAAGCACGCCGCCATGGCGCGCCATCCCGGCGCCGAGACGCTCGAGCCCGGATATCTCGAACAGGCCGGCGAAGTTCAGCCCGATCGCGAAGACGAGCCAGGCCATCACGGCGATGAAGACCGGCGACTGGAACTGAAAGCCCCAGCCCAGCGCCTCGCCGCCGGCGCGCAGGGCGAGCAGCCCGCCGCCGAGCAGCAGCATCGCGGCGACGGTGCCGGCCGCATAGGCCAGCGCCTCGCGCCGGGCGAGCGGGCGATCATCATGGCCGAGCCGCGCCAGGGCCAGCGCCTTGATCGCCAGCACCGGAAACACGCAGGGCATCAGGTTCAGGATGAGCCCGGCCAGCAACGCGGCGCCGAGCCAGACGATCCAGGGCGTGCCGGCCAGCGGCGGCGGCGCGGCGCCCGGCGCGGCATGCAGCGTCAGCGCCTGCATCCGGCCCGAGGGATCGGTGATCTCGATCACGCCGGCAGCCGTGGTCATCGACGGGTGTGCGGGTTTCAGCCGGAGGGTGAAGCCGTTGCGCACGAAGCCAAGACGCTGCGGCGCCGCATTGACGATGGCGTTCAAATCATAGGGGTAGAAATGCGCGCCCTTCACCACGCTGCGGCCGAGACCGGCGCCGGTGATGGCGAGCGTGCCATCGGGCGCGATCGTCGCGCGATAGGGCGAGGGGCGTGGCAGCGCCGCGCGGGCAGCGCGGAACGGTCCGGCCTCCGCCGAGGCGCCACCGGCGAGGGTGAGATGGAAGGTGCCGTGTTCGGGGACGCAGAGCTTGGGGTTGCAGACCAGCCAGTCGGCCTTCGCGTCGATCGCCGAAACACCCGATCGCGGCAGCATCACGGTGAAGGGCAGCAGCACCGTGCCGCTCTCGATATAGTCGCCCACGCCGCCGTCGGCGACCAGCCAGTGCGGCGGCGGAAAGGCGAGCGGACCGGCCTTCGCCCCCGCCGGCGCGTCAATCGAAACGGTGGGGGCCTGCCCGGCATCGCCCGGATCGGACCAGTAGATGTGCCAGCCCGGCGTCAGGCGGAACAGCAGGCCGAGGGTGATCGTCCCCGCCTGAGGCGCGTTGGTGGCGGAGACGAGCGCAACCCGCGCGCGTGGCGAGGTGACTTCGTTGCTGCGCGCCGCCCGCGCCGGGCCGGTTGCGGCAAGGGCCAGAAGAAGCGCGGCAAGAACGGGCAGAAGGCGTCTCATCGCCTCAATATCGCATATCGGGCGGTTCGGTGCTAACCGCCCGCCTCATGGACGAACTGCCGGTTGCCGCCATCCTGCCCGATCTCCGCGCAAGCCTCGCGCGATCGGCCAATGCCATCCTCGTCGCCCCGCCCGGCGCGGGCAAGACCAGCCTGGTGCCGCAGGCGCTGTTGGGCGCGGACTGGCTGGGCGGACAAAAGATCGTGATGCTCGAACCAAGGCGGCTCGCCGCGCGCGCCGCGGCGGAGCGGATCGCGCAGCTGATCGGCGAGGCGCCGGGCGGCACGGTGGGCTATCGCACGCGGCTGGAATCCGTGACCGGCCCGACGACGCGGATCGAGGTGATCACCGAGGGGCTGCTGACGCGCCGGCTGCTGACCGATCCCGGGCTCGACGGCATCGGCTGCGTGATCTTCGACGAGATCCACGAGCGCAGCCTAGAGGCCGATCTCGCTTTGGCGCTGACGCTCGACCTCCAGCGCGGCCTGAGGCCGGAGTTGCGGGTGCTCGCAATGTCGGCGACGGCCGATATCGCGACCCTGACCGCCCTGCTCGATGCGCCGGTGATCGAGAGCGCCGGACGGGTCTATCCGGTGACGGCCGAATTCGCCGCGCGCGACCTCGCCGATGCGCGGGACCTGCCGGCGGCGCTGGCCCGCGCGGTACGCGGCGCGCTGGCGGCGCATCGGGGCGACATTCTCGCCTTCCTGCCCGGTGTTGGGGAAATCCGTCGCGCCGCCGAGGCGCTGGAGGGCGCGCCGGCCGCGATCCTGCCGCTCTATGGCGATCTGCCGCCGGCCGAACAGGCGCGGGTGCTCGCTCCTTCCGGCCAGCGGCGCGTCATTCTCGCGACCAGCATCGCGGAGACCTCGCTCACAGTGCCGGGGGTGCGGGTGGTGGTCGATGGCGGGTTTCGCAGGGCGCCGGAATTCGATACCGGCCGGGCGCTGACCCGCCTCGTCACGCGGCGGATCAGCCGGGCGGCGTCCACCCAGCGCGCCGGTCGCGCCGGGCGCGAGGCGCCGGGGGTGGCGATCCGGCTTTGGACCGAGGCGCTGCATCGCGGCCTGCCGGAATTCGACGCACCGGAAATCGCCGGTGCCGAGCTTTCCGGGCTGGTCCTGGCCTGCGCCGCCTGGGGCGCGGACGCCGCGGCGTTGCCCTTTCCCGAGCCGCCGCCGCCCGGCGCGCTGGCGCAGGCGCGGGCTCTGCTGACCGATCTCGGCGCGCTCGATTCCGCCGGGCGGATCAGCGCGACCGGGCGACGGATGGCCGAACTCGGCGCCACCCCGCGCCTTGCGGCGATGATGCTCGCCGCCGACGGCGCGGCGGAGGCAGCGCTGGCCGCCGACCTCGCCGCCCTGCTCGAAGAGCGTGATCCGCTGCGCGAGGCGGGCAGCGCCGATATCGCGCTCCGGCTCGATGCGATCGCCGGGCGCGGCGGCGGCGATCGCGGCGCGATCGCGCGGATCCGCCAGGCGGCGGGCACCTATCGCGCGCGGCTCGGCCTGCGGCGAGATACGCAAGCGGGCGGCGACCCCGCTGTGCTGATCGCAGCGGGCTTCCCCGACCGGATCGGGGTTCGCCGCGGCGAGCCGGGCAGTTTCCGGCTCAGCGAGGGCGGTGGCGCGAAACTCGACCCGGCCGATCCGCTGGCGCGCGCGCCGATGCTCGCCGTCGCAGCGCTGGGCGGCCGGGGCGCGCCGAAGATCGGGCTCGCGGCACCGATCAGCGCCGCGACGATCGAGGATCGGCTCGCCGCCCGCATCGTCACCACCCGGGAGATCGGGCTCGATGGCACCGGCGGCACGGTGATGGCGCGGGAACGGCGGCGCTTCGGCGCGCTGGTGCTCGCCGAGCGCAGCACGCCGGCATCGCCCGCGGAGATCGAGGCGGCCTTGCGCGCGGCAATTCGGGAGAAGCCCGGCCTGCTCGGCTGGAGCGACGGGGTGCGGCAGTTGCAGGCCCGCGTGGCGCTCATGCGGGGGATCGAGCCGGAGGGATGGCCCGACCTGTCCGACGAGGCGTTGCAGGCGGATTTCGAGACCTGGCTGTTCCCCTATCTCGCCGGAATGAGCCGGCTGAAGGAGGCGGCGGCGCTCGACCTGCTCGCAATCCTGCGCGACCATCTCGGCCATGAGCGCGTCCGCGCGCTGGACGCGGCGCTACCCGCGCGGATCGAGGCGCCGGGAGGTGAAGTGCCGATCGACTATACCGGCCCGGTGCCGGTGGCGGCAGCGCGGGCACAGGCCTTCTACGGCAGCGATTCGACGCCGCGCCTCGCCGGCGGGGCGGTGAGATTGCAGATCGCGCTGCTCTCGCCGGCCGGGCGGCCGATCGCGGTGACCGGGGATCTCGCCGATTTCTGGCGGCGCGGCTGGGCGGATGCGCGCAAGGACATGCGCGGGCGCTACCCGAAGCACGACTGGCCGGAAGAACCCTGGCGCGCGCCGGCAAGGCCGCGCGGGCGGCGATAGGACCCCGCCGCCGCGGGGCGCAGGCGGCCGGCTGGCGCGGCTCCGGAACGGGGGTTAGGATTTCGCCCTCACCTCTCGGGGCATCGGTCATGCGGTTTTGCCGGGTGCGGCGATCAGGGCTGAATCTGGCGGCCGGGCTCGTCCTTGCCGCCATCACGGGCGCGGGAACATCGCCGCCGGCGCGGCGTCCCGCCGCCCGGCTCGCCAGCGAGGCCGCGATCTTCAACCATATCGGCCACCGTTTCACCGTGTTCCGCTTCCGCGCCGATCCGCTGATCGTCGTGATCGACTGCCCGGGCCTCGAAGCGCAGGGGCTGATGTTCGACCGTATCGCAGCGCTGATCGAGAAAGCCGCAACGCCGCGGGACCGGGTGCTGGACGAACCGGCCTTCCGCCGGGCGCTGGCGGCGGCGAATCTTTCGGTCGCGACATATTATTACGGGAACGACTATCCGGCATCGGCCTTGCGCCGCTTCTACCACCTGGCCGAGGCGGAGCATGTGCCCCTGACCGCGCAGGAACGGCGGCTGCGGCGGATCGCGCGGAACGAAGGCTTTCTCCGGCCGGGCGCGAACGGGGCGGTGCTTTCGATTCCCCAGGCCGAGGGCCGTCGGCGCGTCGGCTGGCGGACCCGTGCGGTCATTCTGCGCCATGAACTGGCGCATGGCGCCTATTTCACCCTGCCTTTCTACCGCGCCTACGTTCACCGGTTCTACGATAGCGCCATGACCGCACCGGAGCGGGCGGCCTTTCGCGGCTTTCTGGTCGCTTCCGGCTACGATCCGGCGGACCGCGACCTGATCGTGAACGAGACGATCGCCTACATGGTCTTCACCCGCGACCCGAATTTCTTCACCGCGGCGACGGTGGGGCTGAGCACGGCACAGCTGGCGTCGTTGCGGCGGCGTTTCATTGCCGGAATGCCGCATTTCTGGCTTCGCCGAATGGCGACTGCGCCGCTGCCCGCCCATCACCCTCCCCCCTTGCCCGGCTCGTCAGGAACGGGCAGTTTCCGTGACCGATAATCAATCAACCAACGGGGAAGGACCGGGAGTTTCATGAACGGCGCTGAAAGTCTTGTGCATACGCTGATTGCGTGCGGCATCGATACGGTTTTTGCCAACCCCGGCACCAGCGAGATGCATTTCGTCGCGGCGCTGGACCGGATTCCCGGGATCAACTGCGTTCTCTGCCTCGATGAAACGGTGGTGTCCGGCGCCGCCGACATGTATTGGCGCACCAAGGGGCGGCCGGCGGCGACGCTGCTGCATTGCGGCCCCGGCCTCGCCAACGCGCTCGCCAACCTGCACAACGCGCGGCGCGGCCGCTCGGGCATCGTCAACATCGTGGGCGACCAGGCGACCTATCACCGCCCGCTGGACGCGCCGCTGACAGCCGATACCGAGGGCTGGGCGCGCCCGGTCTCCGGCTGGGTGCGGACGGCGATGACCGCCGAGGCCGTCGGCCGGGATGCCGCCGATGCGGTGGCCGCCGCGCGCACCGGGACGATCGCGACGCTGATCCTGCCCGCGGACACGGCCTGGACCGAGGGTGGGGTGGTCGGTGCGCCGCAGCCGGTGCCGCCGCGTCCCACCGCCGAGACCGCCGCCATCGACGCCGCCGCCGCGGTACTGCGCTCGGGCGAGCCGGCGCTGATGCTGCTCGGCGGGCGGACGCTGACCGACGCGACGCTGCGGATCGCCACCGGCATCGCGCAGACGACCGGCGCGAAGATGCTGGCCGAGATGTTCAACGCGCGGATGGAGCGCGGCCAGGGGCGGCCGCCGATCGAGCGCATCCCCTACCAGATCGATGCCGCGGTACACTCGCTGGAGGGTATCCGCCACCTGATCCTGGTCGAGGCGAAGCCGCCGGTCGGGTTTTTCGCCTATCCGGGCAAGAAGGGCCGGCTCTGGCCGGATGACTGCACGGTGCATACGCTGGCGGATATCGGCCAGGACGGCGCGGCGGCCTTGCAGGCGCTGGCCGAGCGCGTCGACGCCGGCACGCCGGAAATCGCGGTCACACCGCGCCCCGCGCCGACGACCGAGGCGATCGCGCCGGAAACGGTGGCCACCTCGATCGCCGCCCTGCTGCCGGATGACAGTGTCGTGATCGACGAGGGGATTTCCTTCGGCCGCGGCTTCTCGCGCTTCACCCATGGGGCGGCGCCGCATCTGTGGCTGCAAGTGCCGGGCGGGGCGATCGGCGGCGGCCTGCCGGGGGCGGTGGGGGCCGCGATCGGCTCCGGCCGGCGGGTGCTCGCCATCCAGGCCGACGGCTCGGCGATGTACAGCATCACCGCGCTGTGGACGATGGCGCGCTGCAATCTCGACGTGACCGTGGTGATCCTCGCCAACCGCAAATACGCGATCCTGCTGCACGAATACGCCAATGTCGGCGCCAATCCGGGGCGGACGGCGATGGACATGCTCGATCTCGGCCATCCGGACATCGACTTCGTGCGCCTCGCCGAGGGAATGGGCGTTGCCGCCGCACAGGCCGACAGCATGGAAAAGCTCAATGCGCTGATGGCGGCGAGCTTCGAACGCAAGGGACCGTTCCTCATCGAACTGCTCACCTGAGGCGTTCATCGGCGCAACGGATCGGATTGATCGGCGATTTCCATTGAAACGGTGGTTGACCGTTAACTTTCCTCTTGTAACTGTGCCCTTGGCCATGATGCTGCCGGAAATCGGCGGCATCTGACCGCCGGGCGGGCGGTCCGTCCTGACACAAGAAGACTTCACAGGGCGCAGCATGGCGAGTTCCACGGTTCAAGGTCGGTCGAATTCCCGCTGGTGGACGGCGCTGCGACGACGCCTCGCCGCGGTGACCGTCGATGCGCCGATGCATGTCCGCGCCCTGGTCAGGGCCGACGAGATCTGGCTCGCGGCTCTCGCCGCCGTCGTCGGCGTGTTCTCGGGCTTCTGCGTCTACCTGATGGATTTCCTGAGCCATCACTTCCATTTCTGGTTCTTCGCCCTGCCGAAGCTCGGCGAGGGCCTGTCGCAGCAGACGCATATCGACCCGATGCGCGCGATTTTCGTGCCCATCCTGGGTGGTGCGGCGCTGGGGTCGGTCGCGTGGATCCTCGGCAAGTATCGCATCACCAACATCGTCGATCCGGTCGAGGCGAACGCGCTCTATGGCGGCAAGATGTCGCTGCGCGACTCCTTCATCGTGGCGATGCAGACCTCGTTTTCCAACGGCGTCGGCGGCTCGGTGGGTCAGGAAGCCGGCTATGCGCAGTTTGGCGGCGGCATCGCCTCATGGATCGGCCAGCATCTGCGGCTGCGGCGCAACGACCTGCGCGTGCTGGTCGGCTGCGGTGCCGGGGCCGCGATCGGCGGCGCGTTCAACGCCCCGCTCTGCGGCGCATTCTATGGAATCGAACTCGTCATCGGCACCTATTCCCTGCCGACGCTGACCATGGTCGTCATCGCCTCGCTCTCGGGCACGCTGACCACGGAACTTCTGATGAATGGCGGCGTGCGGCCGCTCGATGTCGTGCTGCCGACCCATACGCCGGCCTATGCCTACCCGCTCGCGGTGCTGCTCGGCATGGTCGCCGGATTTGTCGGCATCGCGATCATGCGGACGGTGACCTCGCTGGAGGCGGTGTTCCGGCGCACCGGCGTGCCGGTCTGGCTGCGGCCAATGATCGGCGGCGTCGTTGTCGGGCTGCTGGGCAGCATCACGCCCAAGGTGATGGCCTCGGGCAATTCATCGCTGCACACGCAGCTTGCCGTGATCTATCCGTTCATGCTCGCGGTCGCGCTGCTGGTGATGAAATCGACCGCCTCGGCCTTCTCCATCGCGACCGGCTTCCGCGGCGGCCTGTTCTTCGCCGCGCTCTTCATGGGATCGCTGCTCGGCCGCGCCTATGGCGATGTCGCGGTGTTGCTGCCAGTAGCCCATGGCGTGCCCATCGGCTTCTATGCCGTGGTGGGCATGGCGGCGCTCGCCACCGCGATCGTCAGCGGCACCATGACGATGACCTTCCTGACGCTCGAGAGCACCAACAATTTCAGCATCACCATCGCGGTCCTGATGGCCGCGATCGCCGCATCGCTCACGGTCCGCCGCTTTTTCGGCTATTCGTTCACGACGTGGCGATTCCATCTGCGCGGCGAGACGATCCGCAGCGCTGTCGATATCGGCTGGATACACAATCTGACGGTCGGGCGGATGATGCGCCGGAACCAGTACGTCACCCAGGAAAACAGCGAAATCGCCGAGTTCAAGGCCGAGTTCCCGCTCGGCCGGACGCAATATGTTGTCGTGCTCGACGAGAACCAGCGCTATGCCGGTCTCGCCTACCCCGCGGAGGTTCACGCGCCGGATGCCGCCGCCGAGGACTCGATCCAGCCGCTGATCCGCCACCGCGACGATTTCCTCGTGCCGCAGGCTACGGTGAAGGAAGCCATCCGGGCCTTCGAGAAGGCGGAATGCGACGTGCTGGCGGTGATCGACGGCGAGGAGACCCGCCAGGTACTCGGCGTTCTCACCGAACAATACGCGCTGCGGCGCTACAGCGAGGAGCTGGACCAGCGGCGGCGGGAACTGTCCGGCGAGTAGGCACGGCGCTCAGAAATCGGTGCAGCGCCCGTTGCGTTCCCAGTCGCCGTAACGGGTGGGTTCAGGGCCTTTCGGGCCGCCGATCTCCTTGGGCCAGGGTTTTGCCGCGGCGGCATCGGGGGGCGTAGCCGCCGGCGTCTCGGCCTCGGTGGCGGTGGGCGCGCTGCCGGCGCGTTCGGTCTGAGTGGGTTCGGTCGGAGTGCTCATGAGCCCGATCTGGCCCCGGCCGCCTTGCCCGGCAAGAGGGGCTTGCCGCCATTCGACTCCAGCACCGCCGCCTCACGCAACCTCTGCTCGGCAAGCGGCCGCCAGGGCGCATTGGCCGGCGCGGCGGCGAGGGCTTTGCGGAACAGCGCCGCGGCGTCCGGGGTAACATGTCCGGCGGCCTCGCTCGCAGCCTCGGCGGTTTCGGCGGCGAGAGTGGGGTCGAACTTCATAGAGAGCGCCACTTTCCAGGCCTTCACCGCGGGGGCCAGCTTGTTCTGGCTGACCAGCGCCTGGCCGAGCAGCAGATAGCCCCGCCGCGCCTCCTCGCTGCCGGGCTGCAGGCTGGCGAGTTTCTGCCTGAGCCGCTCGATCAGCGCATTGTCGCGCGCCTCGGCGGCATCGCGCTGGCGGATGACGCTGGCATGCGGTTCCGAGGGCACGAGCGGCAGGCCCGAGGGGATGAACAGCGCGACCGCCGCGACCGGTATGGCGACGAGGGTTGCGATCATCACGCCGCGCGCGGCACGATTGGCCTCCGGCTCCGGAATCCGGTCCGCGGCGAGCAGCCGGCGCTCGACCTCGAGCCGTGCCGCCTGGTATTCCTCGTCCGGCAGCCGCCCCTCCTCGCGATCCCGATCGATTTCCTCGAGCTGGGAGCGGTGCAGCGCCATGGCGGTTTCCCGCCGGTAACGAATCGTGCCCTGGCGTACCCAGACGACGAGCAGCGGCGCGATCGCAACGGCGGCCAGCACCGCCATCCAGAGCCAGATCAAGACAGGAGTTCCTTCAGCCGGTCGGTTTCTTCCGGCGATAATGGCGGGGGTGTTGCCCGCCGGCGGCGGCGCGCGAACAGCAGCACCGCAAGCCCGATGAGCGCGGCAATGCCCGGTGAAAGCCAGAGCAGCCAGGTCTCGGGACGGAATGGCGGCTTGAGCAGCACATAGATGCCATACCGCTTGACCATGAACGCAATGATCTGGCGGTTGCTGTCGCCCGCGGCGACGCGGTGGCGGATGATGGTGCGGAACTGCTTGGCCAGCCCGGCCCGCGAGTTCTCGACGGTCTCGTTCTGACAGACCAGGCAGCGCAGCTTGTTGCCGATCGCCTCGGCGCGCGCTTCCTGCGCGAAGGTGAGCTTCACGCCATCGCGGGTGATGCTGGTTGGATGATCGCTCGCCGCCGATGGCGCCGGGGATGCCTTTGCCGCGCCGCAGGCAAGGGCGAGTCCGGCAAGGAGCAGGACGAACCAGCGCCTCATGCCAGCCTCCGCAGCACGGGGCGGAGCTGGTCGTCGATCACCTCGGGCACCAGCGGCGCCGCGACGTGCCACACCACCTTGCCGCCGGGCGCGATCAGGAAACTCTCCGGCACGCCATAAACGCCCCAATTGATCGCCGTCCGCCCCGAGGGGTCGGTCGCGAGGCGCGCATAGGGATTGCCGTACTTCGCGAGGTAGAGGCCGATCGCCTCGGGCTTGTCCTGATACGCGATCCCCCAGATATCGACGCCGGATTTCGCCAGCCGGTCGAGATAGGGCGCCTCACCGGCACAGGGCACGCACCAGGAGGCGAAGAAATTCACCAGCACCGGGCGCGTCTGCGCGGCGAGCAGCTTCTTGTCGAACCCCTCGCGGCCATCCACCCCGGGCAGGGTGAAATCCGGCACGTCGTGCCCGACCAGCGGGTTGTTGAAGGCCTGCGGATTGTAGCTGCCGGTCTGCATCCGGCGGAGCAGTTCATAGAAACCGGCTCCGCCCACGCCCACCACGAGCAGCGGCAGTCCGAACAGCATGCGGCGCGACAGGCTCATCGGTCGGGATCAGACCGTGGCCGAGCCGGACGGCCGGCGCAGCCGGCTTCGCACCGGCGCGCCGACGCGGAACCGCCGGTCACTCAGCGAAATCGCGCCGCCGAGCGCCATGATGAGGCCGCCAAGCCAGATTTCCGGCGCCAGCGGATGGATGTTGAAGCGGAACTCGCCGCCGCCGCTGTTATTGTCGCCGGCGAAGGTGGCAAAGAGGTTGCGCACGCCATTGCTGCGGATCGCGGCGGCCACCGTCTTGACCTTCTGGTTGGTGAAATACCGCGTCTCGGGATGCATGATCTCGACCAGATGCCCGTTGCGGGACACTTCGATCGTGGCATCGCGCGCGGTGTAGTTCGGCCCGGTGGCCGGCTTGATCGAGATCAGCTTCCAGTTGTAGCCGCCGAGGTCGATCGACTGGCCGGGGTTGAGCACGCGGATCGTATGCGTCTGCAACGACATTCCGGCAATGCCCAGCACGGCGATCCCGAAGCCGAGATGCCCGAGCGACGCGCCGATGGCCGCCCGCGGAATGGTGAACAGCCGCATGAAGGACTGGCCAAGCGGGATCCGGAACAGGCGGATCCGCTCCGCGAGATCGACCAGCGCGCCCAGCATGACCCAGACCGCGCCCGCCAGCCCGAGTGCGGCGACGAAATGACCGCGCAGGATGAAGGCGCCGAAGACGAGAAGCGCCAGAACCGCGACGAACCACAGCTTGGTCAGCGCCGGCAGCAACGCCGCGCGCTTCCACGACAGCAGCGGCCCAACCGCCATCGCGAGGATCAGCGGCGCGGTCAGCGGCAGAACCGCCTGATCGTAGAACGGCGCGCCCACCGAGATTTGGCGGTTGAACAGAAGGGCCAGGAAGGGCGGATACATCGTGCCGGTGAACACCACGGCGGCGATGATGCAGAGGAAAATATTGTTCAGGATCAGGGCGCCTTCGCGCGAGACCGGCGCGAAAACCCCGCTCGCCGCCAGAACCGGCGCCCGGAAGGCGAACAGCAGCAGCGAGCCGCCGATGGTCAACGCGAGCAGGACGAGAATGAACAGCCCCTGATCCGGCGAGGCGGAAAAGGCATGCACCGAATTGAGCAGGCCCGAGCGGACGAGGAAGGTGCCGCACAGGCTGAGCGAGAAGGTGGCGATGGCCAGCAGGACCGACCAAGTTTTCAGCGCCTCGCGCTTCTCCACCACGATGGCGGAATGGATCAGCGCCGTGCCGGTGAGCCAGGGCAGCAGGGCGACGTTCTCCACCGGGTCCCAGAACCAGAACCCGCCCCAGCCCAGCGTGTAGTAAGACCAGAGCGAGCCGAAGCAGATGCCGCAGGTCAGGAACAGCCAGGAGACCAGCGCCCAGGGCCGCACCCAGCGCCCCCAGGCGGCGTCGACCCGCCCCTCGATCAGGGCGGCAACGGCGAAGGCGAAGGCAATCGAGAAACCGACATAGCCGGTGTAGAGAATCGGCGGATGCACGGCGAGGCCGGGGTCCTGCAGGATCGGGTTGACGCCGGCGCCATGCAGCGGCGGCGGCCAGATCCGCGCGAACGGGTTGGAGACGGCGATGACGAAGGCCATGAACCCGCCGGAGACGAGGCCGAGCACGCCGAGCACGCGCGAGCGCAGGCTGGTCGGGATGCTGTTGCCGAAGGCCCCGACGGTCGCGCCGCACAGCGAGAGGATCAGGCACCAGAGCAGGATCGACCCGTCATGGTTTCCCCAGGTGCCGGTGATCCGGTAGAAGAGCGGCGTCGTCGATGATGAATATTCCGCGACATTGCGCACCGTGAAGTCCGACACCACGCCGGCCCAGACCAGCGCGAGGAAGGACAGGCCGAGCATGACGAACTGGCCGATCGCCAGCGCGGGCGCGGCGCGGAGGATCTGCCGGTCGCGCAGCATCGGCCCGGCAATGCCGATCACCGATTGCGCGACGGCGATGGCCAGAGCCAGCGCGAGCGCGAAATTGCCCAGGGTGGGGATCATTCTGCGGCGTCTCCCATCGGCTCAGCCATTGTTGGATGCCTCGATCTGGGCGGGCGACTTGTCGTCCCAGGCGCCGGCATTGGGTGGGGGGCCGAATTTCGGATTCCACTTGCCGGCCTTGCGCAGCGCCATCTCGACATCGCGGGGCATGTAGTCGGCGCCATGCTTCGCGAGCACGGTGGAGGCGAGGAACTCACGGTCTCCCCTGCTCATCGCGCCGATCGTGACGACGCCCTGCCCCTGGCGGAACAGGCCGGGCAGCACGCCGGTATAGACCACCGGGATCGATGCGCGCCCATCGGTGATGCGGAAGGTGGTGTAGGGCGCGCCATCGCGGGTGCCCATCACCACGGTGTTCGCCTGCACGATGCCGCCGAGGCGGAACACCCGCCCGGCCGGCGGGTGGCGCGCGGCGACCTGCTGCGGTGACATGAAAAAGGACAGGCTGGACCGGAAGGCGACCAGCATCAGCGCCACCGCGGTGGACAGGCCGAGGCCGCAGGCAATCACGATCCAGAGGCGGCGCTTCTTGCGGCTCATCATGACGCGGCACTCCCCGACTCGCCACGCCCCCGCGGCTCGACCGCGGCCAGCCGGCGCCGCGCCGCCCGGTAGCGGAAGAACGTGGTCAGGGAGAGTATGCCGATGATGGCAAGGGCGGCGCCATAGCTGCCGACCACGTAAGGCAGGGTGTTCTTCACCATCGTCTCAGCTCCCGGAGCGCTCCGCGCGCGCAAGCAGCAGCGCCCGCGCGCGGTTCTCCATGATACCGCTCGAAATGCGCGCGAGGGACATGGCGATAAAGGCCAGATAGAAACCCAGCGTGGAGATCAGCAGTGGATACAGCATCGTGACATAGATCTTGGAGGGGCCGGTCAGGGTGATCGAGTTGCCCTGATGGAGCGAATTCCACCAGTACACGCTGAACACGATGATGGGCAGGTTGATCGCGCCGACAAGCCCGAGGATCGCCGCCGCGCGGTAGCCATGCTGCGGATTGTCGAACGCCCGGATCAGCGCCATGTGGCCGAGATAGAGAAAGAACAGGATCAGCACCGAGGTCAGTCGCGCATCCCACACCCAGTAGGTGCCCCATTCCGGCTTGCCCCAGAGCGAACCGGTGATCAGGCAGAGCCCGGTGAAGCCGGCGCCGACCGGCCCCATCTCCTTGGCCGCGATATCGGCCAGCGGATGCCGCCAGACGATCGAGAGCAGCGAGCAGATGGCCAGCGCCGCATAGCCGTTCATCGCCACCCAGGCGGCGGGAACGTGGACATACATGATCCGCGAGGCGATGCCCTGCTGCCAGTCGGCCGGGGCGAAGGCAAATCCCCAGACCAGCCCGACGGAGCAGACGATCAGCGCCGCCCAGCCGATCCACGGAATGAGGGGCTGCACCAGGCGCTGGAAACGCCCGGGATTGGCGAAACGGTGCAGCCAGGCACCGGATTTCGATGTCGGGGCGGCGATCATGGCGGCCTGCGCGTCGGCCGCGTAATCCGTGGCGGGTGAACGGTCCATCGACAGATTGTCTAATACGAATTCGTGTTTTTGACACCCCCCACGCCGGCGCGGAGCCGCCCCGGCCGATCACATCTTGGCGCAGCGCGATCAGCCATTATGCTGGCGCCAGTGAAACCGCCCGAAAGGAGCCACCGCCATGCAGTTCGTCCTGGTCGCCCATGATCGCAAAGACAGCCTCGCCCTGCGCAAGCAGGTCCGCCCCGACCACCTCGCCTATCTCGACAGCATCAAGTCGAGCATCCTCTACGGCGGCCCGATGCTGGATGCCGAGGGCAATCCCTGCGGCTCGATGATCGTCTACGAGGCGGCGGACCGTGCGGCCGTGGAAGCGCTGGTCGCGAACGACCCCTACAGCAAGGCCGGGCTGTTTGGCGCGGTCGAGATCAACGGCTTCCGCACCGTGCTGCGCGACGGCACGCTGACGCCGTGAATTACTGGCTGGTCAAGTCCGAACCGGACGCGTTCTCCTGGGACCAGCAGGTGGCCAACGGTGTCGAACCCTGGACCGGCGTGCGCAACCACGCCGCCAGGAATAACCTGAGGGCGATGCGCCTGGGCGACCGCGCCTTCTTCTACCACTCCAATATCGGTCGCGAGATCGTCGGCGTGGTGGAGGTGGTACGGGAAGCCTATCCGGACCCAACCGCCGAGGCCGGCGACTGGGTGGCGGTCGATATGAAGGCCGTCGCCCCGCTGCCGCATCCCGTCGGCCTTGCCGCGATCAAGGCCGATCCGGCGCTGACCGACCTCGCACTGGTGCGCCTCTCGCGCCTTTCGGTCGGCCCGGTCAGCGCCGAGCACTGGGCGCATCTCTGCGCCATGGGCGGGTTGCGGCTGTAGAGCATCAGAGCATCTTCATCCGATCAGATGACGTCATCCGACCGGATGATGCTCTGGCCGCGCAGGAAAGGCTCGAGCGCCGCGAGCACCTCGCGCGGCTTCTCGGCGTGCAGCCAGTGGCCGGCATCAGCGATCGTCTCGATCCGCGCCTGCGGGAAGCGGGCGCGGATCGCGTCATGCGCCGCCTCCGGCACATAGGACGATGCGGCCCCGGCGACGAACAGTGCCGGGCCATTGTAGCGCGCGCCCGGCGCCGGATCGGCCCAGCCGACCAGATCGTTCATCGCGCCGGCGATTTCCTCAAGGCCAAGGCGCCAGCGGGGTGCGGCGCCAAGCACGAGATTGTGCAGCAGGAACCCCCGCAAGGCCGGCTCCGGCACGCTGGCGGCAAGGGCGGCGTCGGCCTCCTGCCGCGTCAGGCCGGGATGCAGCATGAGGCCGCGCATCGCCCGGACATAACCCAGATGCTCATGGCCATAGGCGATCGGCGCGATGTCGAGCACGGCGAGGCGGGCGACGCGGCCGGGTTGCGCGAGTGCGAGCATCATCGCGATCTTGCCGCCCATCGAGTGCCCGACCACGCGGGCAGAGCCGATGCCGAGCGACTCCATCGTCTCGGCGACATCCTCAGCCATGGCCTGGTAGCGCATGTCCGCATCGTGCGGGCTGTCGCCATGATTGCGGGCGTCGAGCGTGGTGACGCGGAACCACGCCGCGAGCCCGCGGGCGATGACGCCGAGATTGCGCCCGGCGCCGAACAGCCCGTGCAGGAGAATGACATCCGGGCCGGTGCCGGTCGTTGAGGCGTGGAGAATCATTTCGGTTTGTCGATCCCTTGGCTTCGGCTAGGGTTGGCCCATGCAGGCGGAAAATCAACCCGGGGCGGATGCCGCACGGCTCGAGCGGCTGGTGGCACGGCAGGCGGAGAAGCGGCATCTGGCCGCCGTCTGGGCGGCGCGGGCGGGCCTTGCCGCCGGCATGACCGTGCTCGATATCGGCGCAGGTACCGGCGCGCTCGCCCTTGAATACGCGGCTCTCGGCGCGCGCGTGCTGGCGATGGACCCGGAGTCCGCATCCCTCGCTTATGCCGAAGCCGAGGCGGCGCGGCGCGGCCTGGCGCTGGAGACGATCGTGGGGCGGGCCGAGACGCTTGCGGCCCTTCCAATGGCGCCGGACCGGGTCATGCTGACCGATGCCCTGCATCACATGCGGGACAGGGATGCGGCGCTGCGCGCGATCCGCGCCGCCATGAAACCATCCGGCGCGCTGTTCATCGCCGAATACGACCCGGCCGGGCCCGGTGCGGTCGGCGCGCCGATGGCGCGGCGGATGACGCCGGCCGAGGCGCAGACGCATCTTGCCGCCGCCGGGTTTTCCGCGGCGGCCGCGGTAGCCGGGCCGGACGAACACTACACGATCCTCGCCGTGCCGTGACTGGCGGTATCGCGCGCGGAGGCGCGGCGCTCGCCGTGGCGGCCGGTCTTGCGGCAGCGCTTCTGCTCCTCGTGCCGCAGGGAATCGGGCCCTTGCTAGGCCTTCTGGCGCTCGGCCTTGCCGGTGGCGCAGCACTCGCCTGGCCGGAAGCGGCGATGGCCGCCTGGCTGCTCCTGGTGGAAACCACGCCGGAGATGTGGCTTTCGGACATGATCGGCGATCACGAGGCGATCATCGCCCTGCTCAAGGTCGCGGGACTAGCGATCATCGGGCTGGCCGCGCTGCGCCGCGGGGTGCGGATGGACCGTTACAATCCGGGTTTCGCCTTTCTCTTCATGTTCATCGGCGGATTCATGCACGGCCTGTGGCCGGGGCTGACGCCGCTCGCCTCGCTGCGCTCGCTGGTCGGCTCGGCGGCGCCGTTCGCCGCCGGCTTCATGCGGGCGGAGGCGCGGATGCGCGCGGCGATCATCCGCTGCACCATCATCGGCCCGGCGGTGACGGTGGCGTTCGGGCTGGCCCTGCACGCGGCCGGGCTGCGCGCGCTCTATGGCGTGCAGCTCGGCGCGATCCGGCTGCAGGCGTCAAGTTCTCCGGCCTTTCTCGGCGGCTTCGCGATGATCGGGATCTATGCCGGGCTGGTCGGCTTCGCCGGTAGCGGTCGGCGGCGCGAATGGGCCTGGATCGGCGCGAATTTCCTGATCCTGCTGGCGAGCGGCGCGCGCGCCCCGCTGGCGCTCGCCACTTTCGCCACGCTCGCCACCCTGGTCGCGGTCGAAGCGCCGGGTTTCGGCATGCGGGAACGGGTGAGCCTGCTGGCGATCGGCGGGGCGGCACTCGCCGCCGTGCTGCTCGCCGGGCCGGCGCTGCATTTCGTCCGCGTGATCGACCTCGTCCATCTCGGCGATGCCGGGAGCCTGTCCAACCGCAACCTGATCTGGCCCTATTTCGAGGCGGCGCTTTCGCGCTCGCCCTGGCTCGGCTGGGGGGTAGGCGCGGGCAAGGTGATCGTGCCGCTGCATTCACCGATCGGCCGCTTCCTCGGCACCAACGCGGCGCATGACGAATATCTGCGCATCGCCTGCGAGGGCGGCGTGCCCGGCGCGCTGCTGCTGTTCGGCCTGCTCGGCCTGTGGCTGTTTCGGGGCAGCGCTGCGCTGCCGGTGGGGCAGCGACGGCTGATCCGCCTTGTGTTTCTCACCTTCGCAGTGCAATCTCTGACCGATAATACTTTGATCGCAACGACCAGCCTGACGTTCTTCACATGGGCGCGGGCGGTGTTCATCAATCCCGACGAAGGATCGGCCCCGGCATGACCATGCTCCCGCTTTCCCGCCGCGCGCTGCTGGCCGCGCCGGCGTTTCTCGGCCTGGCCCCCGCCTTCGCCCGCGCCGCCGGCACGACGCCGCCGATCTGCATCGTGCTCGATTCGGGCGGCTCGCGCGTTTCCGTCATCGACATGACGACGCGCAAGGTGATCCACACCGAGCCGACGCTGCGCGAACCCGGCCACTGGGCGCTGACGCCCGACCGCAAGACGCTGCTGATCGCCGATGCCTCGGGCAACGCGCTGTTCTTCTTCAACCCCGAAACCGGGCACGAGCGCGGCCACAAGCTGATCCCCGATCCCTACCAGCTCTGGTTCAGCCCGGACGGCAAATTCCTCACCGTGAACTGCCTGCGGCTCAACCATGTCGACATCTACCATGCCGACACGCTGAGCCTCGCCCACCGCTTCCGCGCCGGATCGATGCCGAGCCATCTGAGCTACACGCCGGATTCCAGCACCGTGTTCGTCTCGATGCAGGATTCCGGCACGCTGGTCGCGATCGATCTTGCCACCATGCGCGTCCGCTGGACGGCGCCGGTCGGCAAGACGCCCGCCGGGGTGATGTGGCATGACGGCGTGGTGCTGGTCGCGATCATGGGCAGCGATCATGTCGCCGTGGTCGATCCGGCGACCGGCCGGGTGATGCGCACCGTGCTGACCGACAAGGGCGCGCACAACATCTTCCTCACGCCGGACCGCAGCGAGCTCTACATCACCAACCGCGTCGCCGGCTCGCTGACGGTGCTGGATGCGAAGACTCTCGGCTTCAAGCGGCGGATTCCGATGCCAGGCGGGCCGGATGACCTGTGCTTCGCGCCGGATGGGCGGCTATGGATCGCGCTGCGCTTCGCCTCCCGCGTCGCCGTGCTCGATCCGGCGAGCGGTGCGGTGGACCACATCACGGTCGGCCGCTCGCCGCACGGGATCTATCTCTCGACCCTGCTGACCGACACCGCCGCCCGCACGGCGATGCGCCTGGCCTGAGCATGCTGCCGGCCCATCCGTTCAACGATCTGGCCGGCTGGGTGGAGCAGGTGGCGGTGCTGCCGCTGCTCTACCGGTTCGGCCTGATGCAGTGGAGCGAGCTTTCCTTCGGCTGGACGCTGGTGGCGATCTATGGCGTGACGCAGATGCTGCTGGCCTACGCCGTCTGCGTGCCGCTGGAGCGGGCCATGCCGATCGAGCGCTGGGAAAGCCGGCGGGTGGTACTGGTCGATGTGTTCTACACGTTTCTCGCCCGCGTCGGCGTGCTGCCGGTGATGACCTTCGTGCTGTTCTACGCGGCACAGGTGCGGCTCGACGGGTTCCTCGCCGATCATGGCTATGTGCCGCCGATGCTGGAGACGATCTTTCCGCCGCTGTTCGGCCATCCGGTAATCACCTTCGCGGTCTACGCGCTGATCCTCGACTTCGCCGATTACTGGCGGCACCGGCTCTCGCACCGCTTCCGTGCCTGGTACGCGCTGCACGCGGTGCATCACGCCCAGCGGCAGATGACCTTCTGGTCGGACGACCGCAACCATGTGCTCGACGAGGTGATCGGCTTTCTCTGGTTCATGGCGGTGGGGCTGCTGATCGGGATTCCGCCGCTGCAATTCCCGCTGCTGGTGCTGATCCTGCGCTTCGTCGAAAGTTTCAGCCACGCCAACATTCGCCTCTCCTTCGGCCGGATCGGCGAGCGGCTGCTGGTCTCGCCGCGGTTTCACCGCGCGCATCACGGCATTCTCGCCGCCGGCGAACGCTCGATCAACTACGGCGCGGTGTTTCCGTTCTGGGACATGATGTTCGGCACCGCCGATTTCTCGAAGGATTTCGCGCCGACCGGCGACCCCGCAGCCCCCGAGGCGATGGCGAGCGGCGGATGGGTGGCCCAGCAATGGTCGGGCCTCGTGCATCTGGTCCGCTCGATCTGACGCGATTTTTCGCTTCCGCCCGGCGCCGATAAGGCGTTTCCTGCGCTGGCCATGCCGACCCTGTGCCGCGACTGCGAGACGATCTTCGAGACCGAAACCGCATGCCCGCACTGCGAGGGGCGGCGCCTCGTCGCGCATGACGAGATCACGACCCTTGCCATCGCCCATATCGACTGCGACGCGTTTTATGCGAGCGTCGAGAAGCGCGACCGGCCCGAGCTTGCCGACCGGCCGGTGATCGTCGGCGGCGGGGCGCGCGGCGTGGTGGCGGCCTGCTGCTACATCGCCCGGCTCTCGGGCGTGCGCTCGGCGATGCCGATATTCAAGGCCAGGAAACTCTGCCCGGATGCGGTGGTGATCGCTCCGGAGATGCGGAAATACGCGGCGGCAGCGGCCGAGATCCGCGCGCTGATGGCCACACTGACGCCGCTGGTGCAGCCGCTGTCGATCGACGAGGCGGCGCTCGACCTCTCCGGCACCGAGGCATTGCACAAGGCTCCGCCGGCCGCGGTGCTGAGCCGCTTCGCCCGCCGGGTGGAGGCGGAGGTGGGGGTGACGGTGTCGGTCGGCCTTGCCGCCAACCGGCTGCTCGCGAAACTCGCCGCCGAGCGTGACAAGCCGCGCGGCTTCGCGGTGCTGGGGTCGGAGGCGGCGGCGGTGCTGGCGCCGGAGCCGGTCGGCATTCTTCCCGGCGTGGGCCCGGCGCTGGCGCGGAAACTCGCCGGCATGGGGATCACCCGCGTTGGCCAGCTCGCAGCCCTCGACGACCGCTCCGCCCGCGCCCGGCTCGGCGAGGACGGGCCGATGCTGGCCGCACGCGCCCGCGGCATCGATCCACGCCCGATCGACCCCGCGCGGGAGACGAAATCGATCAGCGCGGAGACGACCTTCGCCGAGGATATCGACGATGCGGCCTCCCTCGCCCGCGCCCTGTTTCCGCTCTGCGAGAAACTCGCCCGGCGGCTGCGCGCCGAGGGCTTCGCCGCCGCCGGGCTCGTGCTCAAGCTCAAGACCGCCAGCTTCGAGACGCATACCCATGCGGTGCGGCTGACCGGGCCGACGCAGCTGGCCGAGACCATCTTCGAGGCGGCGAAGCCCATCCTGATGCGTGCGGCGGGCCCGCGCTACCGGCTGATCGGGATCGGCGCGGCCCGGCTCGCCGCGGCGGCGGAGGCCGATCGCGGCGATCTGGTCGACCGGGAAACGCCCCGCCGCGCCGCCCGCGAGGATGCAGTCGAGCGGTTGCGGGCGAAATTCGGCACCGGCATCATCCGCCGCGGCGGGTAGGCTTTCCAGCCGACGCCATGCTTGCCCGGGACTGTGCAAAACCGATAGGCTCGCCACAGGAGAATCGTCGATGAAATTACGCGGAAACCCCGCCATCTTCGTCGCGGCGCTGTTTCTGGCGGGCGCCGGAAACGCCGTGGCGGCGCCACGGGTGATCGTCGAACATGTCGGGCCATTCGATGCGATCGCCCTGCATGGCCGGTTCCGGCTCGATTTCACCTCCGGTGCTGCGCGGTCGGTGCGGCTCGCCGGCGATCCCTATCTGGTGGAAAACCTCGCCGTGAGCGTTAAGCGCGGCGTACTGGTGATCGACCGCCCCGCCCCGCTCGACCTGCCGAAGCGCGAGACCGTGGAGGTGACGATCACCGCGCCAGCGCTTGCAGGACTGACGACGAGGGGGTTCGTCCGCGCGGAATTGCGGGGGCTTTCAGGACCACGCTTCGACTTCACCAATGACGGCGCGGCGGCCGCCACGCTGTCGGGGCAGGTCGGGCGGTTCAGCATGGTCTCGCGCGGCGTTGCCTCGATCGATGCGAGCGGGCTGCACGCCGCCGGCGCGCGCATCGCGGCGCGGGGCCAGGCGAACCTGATCGTCTTCGCCAGCAAGGACGCCAATGTGACGATGTATGGCGAAGGCCGGGTCGTGGTACTCGGCCATCCGAAGGCGCATACCTTCAAGTCGCTCGCCTATGGGGTCATCACCCAGCGCTGACGTGCGGGCAACAAAAAAGGCGCCGTTCGCACGGCGCCTTTTCCGAGACAGGCGGGTTCAGGCCGCCTTCAGGTTCTCGGCAGACATCTTGCCTTCGCGGCCCTTGCGGACCTCGAATTCAAGGCGCTGACCCTCGTCGATCCGGCCGAGGCCGGCGCGCTCGACGGCGGAAATGTGCACGAACACGTCCTTCGACCCGTCATCCGGCTGGATGAAGCCATAGCCCTTGGTTGCGTTGAACCACTTAACAGTACCTGTCGACATCGCGACTCTCCAAACAAACGGCAGCCCGCGATATGCGGGCCAGCTAACTCTTCAACTTGGGGAGGTGTCGAAGGCGGTAACGCCGTAACGCACGCAGCAACCAGAACCGAAAAGCGCCGTGCCGTCCTTATACAGGTTTTTCGACCCGAGGGCCAGCATGGAATTGGACACGCGCCCGCCGAGCCCGCCGCCGGCAACCTATACCCTTGATATCGCGATGATCGCCCCCTCCCGGACGGGCCGTGCGGGTCAGGAGCGGAAGACGACGCTCCGCCCCGCGGGCGTTCCCGTCACGGCGCCATCGCGCATCGCCACCCGGCCGCGGATGATCGTCATCACCGGCCAGCCGGTGACGCGCTCGCCCTCGAACGGCGACCAGCCGCAGGGGCTGGCGAGCCAACCCGCCTCGATGCGCTGCTGGCGCCGCAGGTCAACCAGGGTGAAATCGGCGTCATAGCCGGCGGCGATCCGCCCCTTGCCGACCGCGCCGTAAATCCGCGCCGGCCCCGCCGCCATGAGATCGACCAGCCGGGTGAGCGGCAGCCGCCCCTTCGCCACCTGGTCGAGCATCACCGGCACCAGGGTCTGCACGCCGGTCAGCCCGGCCGCGGTTTCCGGCCAGGGGCGTTCCTTCGCTTCCCGGGGATGCGGCGCGTGGTCTGAGCCGATCGTGTCCACCAGCCCATCCGCCACCGCGCGCCACGCCGCCTCGACATGGCGCCGATCGCGGATCGGCGGATTCATCACCGCATAGGCGCCAAGCCGGTCATAGGCGTCGGGCGCCATCTGGGTCAGGTGATTGACCAGCACCTCGACGCTGGCGACATCGCGAAAATCGCGCAGATAGGCGAATTCTTCCTCGGTCGAGACATGCAGGATATGCGCCGGGCGGCCGGTGCGGCGGGCTAGCGCCATGATCCGCCTTGTGCCGAGCGCCGCGCATTCCGGGTCGCGCCAGACCGCGTGGTTGGCGTAGGCCATGCCGGTGGAGAATTCGCCGCGCCGCGCCTGCAGGCGGTATTCATCCTCGGAATGGAAGGCGATCCGCCGCCGTCCGGCGCGCATCACACGTTCGATCGAGGCGTCATCCTCGACCAGCAGGTTACCAGTTGAGGAGCCGGCGAAAACCTTGATCGCGCAGATCCCGGGCTCGGCCTCGAGGGTGGCGAGTTCGGCGATATTGTCCTTCGTCGCGCCGACATAGAGGCCGACATCGCACCACGCCCGGCCGGCGAGCGAGTCCCGCTTCGCCGCCAGCGCCGCCTGTCCGGTAGCCGGCGTGCCGGTGTTCGGCATGTCGAAGATCGCGGTGATGCCGCCGAGCACCGCACCGCGCGTGCCGGTTTCCATCGTCTCGACCGCCGGCAGCTCGCCGCTGCCGGAGTCGCGGAAATGCACATGCGGGTCGATCAGCCCCGGCAGCACGTGCAGGCCGCGCGCGTCGATCGTCTCGGCCGCCTCGCCCGCGGCGGCGAGGGTGGCAATCCGCCCGTCCCGCACGCCGATCCGCCCGGTTGCCTCGCCCCAGGGCAGGATCAGGGTGCCGTTCTCGATGATCAGATCATAGCGCTCGGTCATGCCCGTTCTCCCAGTGTTTCGAACACATCGCCATCGGCGGCGCCGCCGAGCCCGTGGCGGTGATGCCACAGGGCAAGGAACAGCAACCGCCAGCATGCCACGCCGGCCCGGCGGTCGGCCGCGCGGTCGAACAGGTCGCGCACGCGCGCCGGCGCCGCGACCTCGGCGATGACCGGCGCGCGCGACACCAGCTCGCCAAGGCGCTGGCCCTGCCCGGCGATCCAGGCGGCGACCGGCACATCGAACCCCTGCTTGCGGGCGAAGGGGCGCGCCGCCGGCAGATTCGCCTCCAGCCATTTGCGGAGCAGGTATTTGCCGAGCCCCCGGCGCGCCCGCAGCCTATCCGGCAGGGCGAAGGCGAAGCGCGCCACCTCGCGGTCGAGGAACGGCGTGCGCCCCTCGACGCCATGCGCCATCAGGCAGCGATCGAGCTTGAGCAGCAGGTCGTCGGGCAGCCAGGTCGCGACATCCTCGCGCTGCGCGCGACCGAGGCCGCCGCCGCCCGCCGCCTGCCGCGCGCGCAGCAGGCCGGCGCGCCAGGCATCGCCGCCATCGCGCAGCAGGCCGAGCCCGTCGAACGCGCCGCGGGCGCGCATCGGCCGGGCGAAGGGCCAGGGCCGCGCCGCCGCGCGGTAACGTCCGTAGCCGGCGAACATCTCGTCCCCGCCCTCGCCCGAGAGAACGACCTTCACGCTCTGGCGCGCATGGCGGGCGAGGAACCAGGTGGGGATGATGGCGTAATCGGCGGCCGGATCGTCCATCGCGGCGACGATGGCGGGCAGGTGCCGCCAGGTCATCGCCTCGGTGATCTCGATCCGCTCGTGCCGCGCGCCCACGGCGCGGGCGGTCGCCGCGGCATCGTCGCGCTCGTCGGCCACCGTGTCGCGGTCGAATCCGGCGGTGAAGGCGAGCACCGGCGTCTCGTTCAGCCGCGCCATCAGGGCGAGAATCGCGGCGCTGTCGATCCCGCCGGAGAGAAACACGCCATAGGGCACGTCGCTGCGCTGGTGCAGCTCGACCGATTGCGCCAGCACCGCATCGAGCGCGACGAGGGCCGCATCCTCGTCGCGCGGCGCCTCGCCCGGCTCGATCGGCGGATGGCCGAGCAGTGCCGCCTCGGCGCCATCGCGCAAGGTGAGCAGCGCGCCCGGCGGCACCCGTTCGATCCCGGCGAAGACCGTCGCGGTGCCGGTGGTGAATTGCAGTTGCAGCAGCTCGACGAGGCGCGCGGTGTCAATCCGCCGTTTCGCGAGCCCGGCGGCGAGCAGCGCCTGCGGCTCGGAGGCGAACGCGGTGCCCTGATCGGCGGCGCAGCGGTAGAGCGGCTTGATGCCGAACGGATCGCGCACCAGCGTCACCACGCCGCGCTCGGAATCGTCGATCGCCAGCGCATACATCCCGCGCAGCGACGGCACGATGTCCGCCTCGACGCGGGCGAGGTGGAGCGGCGGCTCGCAATCGCTGCCGGTGCGGAAAGGAACCTGCGGCAGGGAAGCGCGCAGCTCGCGGTTGTTGTAGATTTCGCCATTGCCGATCAGCGCGGCGCCGGCGCCGAACAGCGGCTGGTCGCCGGTCGCGAGATCGACGATGGCGAGCCTTGTATGCACCAGCGCCGCGCGCTCGCTGACATGGGTGCCCGCGCCATCCGGCCCGCGATGCGCCAGCGCCCGGGCGAGCGCTGCGAGGGTTTCCGGCGCGATCCGCGCCCCCGGCTTCAGCGCGAGACCCGCGATGCCGCACATCAGCGCCGCACCCCGGAAAGGTAATCGCGCCAGGTCGCCATCACGACCGGGGCGGCGAACTCCGCCTCGAACCGCGCCCGGCCGGCGGCGGCGAAATCGGCGCGGCGGGCGGGATCGGCGAGCAGGGCCGCGATCGCGGCGGAGAGGGACTGCGTGTCGCCGAGCGGCACCAGCACGCCATCCACCCCGTCGCGGATCACCTCGCGCGGCCCCTCGGCGGCAACCGCCACCACCGGGGTTGCGGCGGAGAACGCCTCCAGCACCATGTTGCCGAGCGGTTCATGGCGCGAGGACGAGACGAACAGGTCGGCCATCCGCAGCAGCGCGCCGACATCGCGCCGCCAGCCGGCGAGATGGACCCGCCCGCCAAGCCCGCGCGCGGCGACCAGCGCCTCCAGACCAGCGCGTTCCGGCCCCTCGCCGGCGATCACCAGATGCGCGCCGGAGACCGGCTCGATCGCGCGGATCAGATCGTCGAACCCCTTGACCTCGTGCAGCCGCCCGAGGGCGAGCACCAGCGGTGCCGATGCCGGCACGCCGAGCGCCTCGCGCGCGGCGGGCGGCTCGGCGGCAAAATCGGCCACGAAATTGGGCAGGTAGGCGATGCGCTCGCGCGGCCAGCCCTGCGCGCCGATCCAGCGCACGATGTCGCGGGTGTTGCCGACCAGATGATCGCAGCGGCGGAAATATTTCAGCGGGTAGTAGCCGCCGAGCCGGCCGATGAGCGCCCAGTCGCCGCGCGGCGCGTGAAAGGCGGCGCGGCTCATCCACGCCATCGCCACCTCGGCGCCGAAGCCGCGCAGCGCCGCCCCCGCGCGCGGGCGGGTGAGGAGATCGAGCGGGCCGCCATAGCGCAGCCCGACCGGATCGAGCCCCGCGCCGCGCAGCAGGCTCATCCGCGCCGGATCGGGGCGGATCACCGGCAGCACCGTCTCGCCGGCCTCGTGCAGCGCCAGCGTCATCCGCTCGAAGAACAGCTCGGCGCCGCCATTCGCGGCACCGGCCATCAGTTGCGCGATCCTCATGCCGCCACCGCCCGCGCCGCGAGGTCTCGCGCCGCCGCGATCACCGGCTCCACGCCCAACCCCTGCATCGGCGCCTCGCCCTCGGGGCCGGGCGCCGCGACGAAGGCGGCACAGGGGCCGGCGGGCGCGTATTCGGAAGCGCGGGAACGGCCAAACAGGCCGAGCGTCGGCGTGCCGGCGGCGGCGGCAAGGTGCATGAGCCCGGAATCGTTGCCCACGAACAGGGCGCAGCGGGCGAGGCAGGCGGCCGCCTCGACCACCGATACGCGGCCGACCAGGTCGATCGCGCCGGGCAGCGCCGCAAGCACCGGGGCGGCGCGCGCCGCCTCGGCCTCGCCCGGGCCGCCGAAGACCGCAACGCGCCGATACTCCAGCGCGCGAGCCAGGGCGACGAAGCGCTCGGCCGGCCAGATCTTGCCATCCCAGTTCGCGGTCGGGCCGAGGCCGAGCACCGGCGCGCCCTCGGGCAGCAGGCGGGCGGCGATGGCGCGGTCCGCCGGCGCAGTCCAGACCACCGGCAGCGGCGCCGGCTCGAACCCGCAGGAGGCGCCGACCTGCCGGTAGCGCCGGCCGGGCCGCCGCCCGCCGCGCACCACGATCCGCCGCCCGGCGCGCAGCGTATAGGCCAGCGCCGAGCCACGAAAATCCACCACCACCTCCCAGCGATCGCGCACCAGCCGGCTCCACAGCGAGAGCCAGTGGCGATCCTGCCGCTGCTTCTCGAAAACGATCAACCGCTCCAGCCCCGGCAGCCGCGCGAACACGCCGGCGGAAGCGGCGCCGCAGGCCACTGTCAGCCGCGCGCCGGGATAATCGCGCCGGATGCGTTCCATCGCGCCGGAGGCGATCACCGCGTCGCCGATGCGGGACGAGGCTATGAACAGGATTCTCATGCTGCGGTGGCTGTAGCACGGCTTGCCGCCGCACGGCCAAGGGGCCACATCCCGATCATGACGACGATCGCATATCTTCCCGCGCGCGGCGTGATCGGGATCGAGGGACCCGACCGTGTCGCCTTTCTCCAGGGCCTCGTGTCGAACGACGTGACGAAGGCGGAACCGGGCCGGGCCGTCTGGTCCGCGCTGCTCACGCCGCAGGGGCGCTATCTGGCCGAATTCTTCATTCTTGCCGCGGGCAAGTCGCTCCTGCTGGAGTCACCGCGCGCGGCGGTCGCGGAGTTGATCCGCCGGCTCTCGCGCTTCCGGCTGCGCAGCCAGGTCACCCTGCGCGACCGGTCGGACGACTTCGCCGTGCATGCCGCATGGGGCGGCGCGCTCCCTGTCACACCCCCCGGCGCGATCACCGCCGCCGATCCGCGCCTGCCCGAAGCCGGCCACCGGATACTGGCTCCGGCGCCGCTGGCCGGAGCGGCGGATGAACCCGCCTATCGCGCCCACCGGCTGGCGCTCGGCCTGCCGGATCACGACGATCTCGAACCGGAAAAGACCCTGCTGATGGAAGCCGGCTTCGGCGAGCTGAACGGGATCGACTGGGACAAGGGCTGCTACATGGGGCAGGAACTCACCGCCCGCACCCGCTACCGGGGGCTGGTCAAGCGCCGGCTTGTTCCGGTCGAAGCCGAAGCCGAGCTGCCCGCCGCCGGAGCGATCACCGCCGGCGGCCGCGAGGTCGGCACGCTGCGGACGAGCCTCGGCCGGCGCGGCCTCGCACTGCTGCGGCTCGATGCGCTGGGCACCCCGCTAAGCCTCGACGGCATCGTGCTGACGCCCGATATTCCATCCTGGATGACCCTGCCGGAGACCGCGACACCATGATCGTCGTTCACCATCTCGAAGCGTCGCGCTCGCAGCGCGTGCTCTGGCTGCTCGAAGAACTCGGCCTCGAATACGAGGTGCAGCATTATGACCGCGACCGGAAGACCAAGCTCGCCCCGCCATCCCTCCGCGCGGTCCATCCGCTCGGCAAGTCACCCGTGATCACCGATGGCGGCATCACCGTCGCCGAGACCGGCGCGATCGTCGAATACCTCATCGGCACCTACGGCAAGGGGCGGCTGATTCCGCCCGAGGGCACCGACGAGCGGCGCCGCTACACCTACTGGCTGCACCATGCCGAGGGCTCGGCGATGCCGTTCCTGGTGATGAAGCTGGTATTCGACGAAATGCCGAAACAGGCGCCCTTCGTGCTCAAGCCGCTGATGCGCGCCATCGGCAACAAGGTGGGGGATGCGTTTCTCGACCCCAATCTCGGCGCCAATATCCGGTTCTGGGAAGACGCGCTGGCGAACTCGGCCTGGTTCGCCGGCGATGCGCTGACCGGCGCCGACATCATGATGAGCTTCCCGATCGAGGCGGCGAACACAAGGGGGCTGCTGCGCGGCAATTACCCGCGGCTCAACGCCTTTCTCGCCGCGATCCACGCAAGGCCGGCCTGGCAGCGGGCGCTGGAGCGCGGCGGCCCCTACCCGTTCGCCTGAGCGGCGCTCAGCCGCACAGGGCGGCGCGCGCCGCGCGGTATTCGGCGATCAGCCGCGCGACCCGCTCGCCCGCCGGCAACACCGCATCGACCGCGCCGATCCCCTGCCCCGAACCCCAGATGTCCTTCCACGCCTTGGCCTTGGCGCCCTCGTGGAAATTCATCGCCGAGGCATCGCTCTGCGGCAGGTTGTCCGGGTCGAGCCCGGCGGCAACGATGCTCGGGCGCAGATAGTTGCCATGCACCCCGGTGAAGAGATTGGTGTAGACGATATCTTCAGCGCCGCTGCCGACGATCGCCTGCTTGTAGGCCTCGCCCGCATTGGCCTCCTCGGTGGCGATGAAGGCCGAGCCGATATAGGCGAAGTCCGCCCCCATCGCCTCGGCGGCGAGCACGGCACGGCCGGTCGCGATCGCGCCGGAGAGCGCGAGCGGCCCGTGGAACCAGGTGCGGATCTCCTGCACCAGCGCGAAGGGCGAGAGCGTGCCGGCATGGCCGCCCGCGCCGGCAGCCACGGCGATCAGCCCGTCCGCCCCCTTCTCGATCGCCTTGCGGGCAAAGCGGTTGTTGATGATGTCGTGCAGCACGATGCCGCCATAGCCATGCACCGCCTGGTTCACCTCCGGCCGCGCGCCCAGCGAGGTGATCACCAGCGGCGCGCGGTATTTCACGCAGAGTTCGAGATCCTGCTCAAGCCGCGCGTTGGAGCGGTGCACGATCTGGTTGACCGCGAAGGGCGCCGCCTTGCGGTCGGGATGCGCACGGTCCCAGGCCGCCAGCGTTTCGGTGATTTCTGCCAGCCACTCGTCGAGTTGCGCGGCCGGCCGGGCGTTCAGCGCCGGAAACGAACCGACAATGCCGGCGATGCACTGGGCAATGACCAGTTTCGGATTGGAGATGATGAACAGCGGCGACCCGATGACCGGAATCGCCAGCCTGTTTCGAAGATCTTGTGCGGCGCTCATCCCCCGACTGTGCCGAGGGTTCCCCTAAACGTCAACTACTGCCGATCGCAACACCCACGGCAAAGACGATAGCGCCGCCGAGCGCCACCTGAAGGGCGGCCTGCAACGGCGGCGTGTCCATGTATTTGGTGCGAATCCAGGAAATCGCTCCGAGTTCGACAACGACGACGGCGAAGGCCAGCACCATCGCGGTCCAGAAATTCGGGATGAGGAAGGGCAGCGTGTGGCCGAGGCCACCCAGCGTCGTCATCGCGCCGGTGATCGCGCCGCGCATCAGCGGCGAACCCCGGCCGGTCAGGCTGCCATCGTCGGACAGGGCCTCGGCGAAGCCCATGGAAATGCCGGCGCCGAGCGAGGCGGCGATGCCGACGATGAAGGCCTGCCACGGGCTGCCGGAGGCGAAGGCGGCGGCGAAGACCGGCGCCAGGGTGGACACCGAGCCGTCCATCAGCCCGGCGAGACCGGGCTGGATGTAGCGCAGCACGAAATTGCGGCGGGCGGTATCGTCCTCGGCGGAGCGCACTTCCTCGGTCAGGTTCTCGCGGGCGAGACGATCGGCAAGGCGCTCATGACCGGCTTCCGCCTCGGCAAGGTCGCCGAGCAGCTTGCGCGTCGCCGCGTCGCTCGTGCGGCTGGCGGCGAGGCGGTAGAAATTCTGGGTTTCCGCCTCCATGCTCTCGGCCAGCTTGCGGACATCGTTGATCGTGGGTTTCGGCACTTGCCAGACCGGCTTGCGGGCCAGGAACCCGCGGACATCCTGCCGGCGGATCAGCGGGATATGGTCGCCGAATTTCCGCTGGTAGAGATCGATCAGCGCACGACGATGATCGCTCTCTTCCGCCGCCATCTCGGAAAACACCTTCGCCGAGGCCGGGAAATCGGCATGAAGCGATTCGGCGATGTCGGCATAGATCCGGCCGTCCTCCTCCTCGGCGCCGATGGCGAGGGCCAGGATTTCGCGGTCCGACAGTTCTGAAAAATTGCGCATGCGCAAGACATGGCCGCACCGTCCCAAGAGGTCAAGCACCTTGTTTTATTTGAGATTTATTTGCAATTAGCGGCGTCACTTCAGCCTTGCGCCTCACGGCAAAGCCTGCATGATGTTATCATGAATGTCAGCCTGTCGCCGCTTGTGCCACGCCCTGACCCGACCCCCTGCAACTGCGGGTCTGGCCTGCGGGCACGGCGCTGCTGCGCCCTCGATGAGGGTGGCCCGCCGGATCCCGCGCATCACGCGCTGATCGCCCCGCACATGAAACAGGCCCGCGCCGCCGCGGATGCCGGGCGTCATCTCGAGGCGGAGCGGCTCGTGCTCCAGATCCTCGACCTCGCGCCGCTACATCCCGAAGCGCTGCGGCTGCTTTACGATAAACGCCGCGCGGAAGGGCGGATCGCGGCCGCCATCGCGCTGGCCGCCCGGATCGCGGCCCTGCCGCCCGAAACCCCGGCCGCCCATGTCCAACATGCGCACCTTCTGGTCAACGCGGGCCGCCACGCCGAGGCGGAAGCACCGGCGCGGCGGGCCGTCATGCTGGCTCCGCGCGATCCGGTCGGGCATCACCTGCTGGGCCTGATCCAGACCGCAACCGGCCGGGCCGCCTATGGCGAACGGCATTACCGTATCGCCGAGGCGTTGTCGGAAACCACGGACCCGGTCCTGCTGGGCAATCTCGCCTGGAACCTGCGCCAGCAGGGGCGGCTGGACGAGGCGACGCTGATCTATGCGCGGGTCCTGCAAGGCGCCGGCCGCACGCCGCACCGCATTGGCGAGCTCGCGCAGGTCGAGGCGGGGCGCGGCCGGCACGATGCCGCCGCGGCGCTGGCCGCCGAGGCCGCGGCGGCCGACCCCGACAATCGCAGCCTCGCGGTTCTGCTCGACCTCGTCAGGCTGCGCGCGGGCGAGGCCGGGGCGGTGCTGGAGCGGATCGCCGCCACCGAGGCCCGGATCGCGCCACAGCCGCTGATGACGACGGAGCTGGCCCTGCGGGGCCGCGCCCTCGAGCGCCTCGGTCGGTACGAAGACGCCTGGGCCGCCTATCAGGCCGGCCGCGCCTTTCAACGTGACCATGCCAGGCGTCGCTTCGACCCCGCACCGATCGAGGCGAGGCTCGCGGCCATCCAGAGCACCTTCCAGGCCAACCGGCTGTTGGGGCTGCCGCGGGCGGAAACGCCGGCGAACACGCCGAAGCCGGTCTTCCTGCTCGGCACGCCGCGCTCGGGCTCGTCGCTGCTCGAACATCTGCTCGCCCAGGCCCCGGACATCGATCCCGGCGACAGCCGCGCGCCGCTGCCCGCCCTCGCCCGCCTGCTGGCCTCGCTGGTCGCCAGCTTCGGCGGCCCCGAGGCCAGCTTTCCGGCCGCGCTCCACGCCATCGCCGCCGGCGAGGCCCGGGACATTCCCGGTGTTCTCGCCATGCGCTACGCGTCCCTGCTGCGCGCCAACGGCATCGCCGGGCCGCAGGCGCGCTTCGTCACCGACCGCCACCCCGACCTGCCCTGGCTGCTCGGCCTTGTCACCACAGTGTTCGCCGATGCGCCGGTGATCCATGTGCTGCGCCACCCGCTCGACGTCGTGCTGTCCGGCTTCGCGCAGGACAGGCTGTACGAAGGCGATGCCGGCGTCACGCTGGCCAGCCTCGCCCGGCTTTACGATGCGCAGATGAGCGCGATCGCGCAGGTCCGCGGGCAAGTGACCATGCGATACCTCGCCGTGCGCTACGAGGATCTGGTCGGCGACACGGAAGCGACGGTCGGCCGCGTGCTCGCCTTCATCGGCCATGCCGGCGATCCCGCGGCGATGGTCGCGGCGCCGCCCCGCGCCGTCCCGCGCGTTCCCGCCTATCGGGCCGAGCTGGAGCCGCTGCATCGGCGGGCGGTGTTCCGGCATCGGCTTTTCGGCGACGTCTTCGGCGAGGCGATGCCCGTTCTGGCCCCCTGGATCGAACGTCTCGGCTATGCCGCACCGGAGACACGACCCGCATGAACGCCGCCACGCCACGGACAACAAATACCACGGTCGGCGAGTTGATCGCGGAAATCACCGCGCTCGAGCGCGAGGGACGGCTTCACGATGCCGAGGCGCTGGCCGCGCGCGCCGCCGCCGCCTTGCCGCGGCACCCGCACATGCTGCACCTCGCCGGCATGCTGGCGCATCGGCGCGGCGACATTCCGCGGGCCATCGAACTGATCGAGGCCTCGCTCGCCCTCGCGCCGGACGTCGCGCTCTATCCGCGCAACGCCAGCTACATCTATCGCAGAGCCGGCAGGCTCGACGACGCGCTGGCGACCGCGTTGCGCGCCGCCGCCCTGGCGCCGGACAATCGCGACGCGCATCATAACCTCGCGTTGATCCACCTTGAGCGCCACGAGCTTGATGCCGGAATCGAAGCCGTCGACCGCGCCATCGCACTCGCGCCCGACTTCGCCGAGGCGCATTTCGCCCGCGCCGAGCTGCTGCTGCTCGGCGGGCGGCTGGCGGAAGGCTGGGAGAGCTACGAGTGGCGTTTCAAGCTGAAGCAGGCCGAGGGCATGCTGCCGAAAACCGACAAGCCGCAATGGGATGGCGGCCCGTTGCCCGAGGGGCGGCTGCTGCTGGTGGCCGACCAGGGGTTCGGCGACTGCATCCAGTTCGGCCGCTACATCCCCTGGGCCGCCGCCCGCGCGCCAAACCCCGTCCTCGCCTGCGAAAGCTCCCTGAAGCCGCTGCTGCGGCAACTCCCCGAGATCGGCCGGTTCGCGGACAGCTGGGCCGCCGCCGGCGAGTACGACGCCTATATACCGCTCTCCGGCCTGCCGCGCCTCGCCGGCACGACGATCGCGACGATTCCGGCTCAAATCCCCTATCTGCGGGCCGATCCGCGCATGGTCGAGGCCTGGCGCCGGCGTCTCGCCACGCTGGTGCCGCCGGGGCTGAAGCGCGTCGGCCTGGTCTGGGCCGGCCGCCCTGCCCACTTGAACGACCACAAGCGCACGGTGCGGCTCGGGCGCTTCACGCCGCTCTTCGCCCGGCCCGACATCGCCATCGTCACCGTGCAGAAAGGCGACCGGATCGACGAGGTCGGCAACTATTTCGGCCGCGCGCCGCTGGTCAATCTCGGCCCGTCGATCTTCGATTTCACCGATACCCTGGCGATCCTGCACTGCCTCGACCGGCTGGTGACGATCGACACCTCGGTCGCCCATCTGGCGGGCGCGGCCGGCGTGGCCACCTCCGTCATCCTGCCCTACACGCCCGACTGGCGCTGGCTGCTGGACCGCGAGGACACACCTTGGTACCCGTCATTGCGCCTTTTCCGCCAGGAACGCGCGGCCGACTGGTCGGGCGTGATCGAGCGGGTTGCCGGGAGTATCTAGATGCGCCGTCTCGTTCCGCTTGTCCTCGCCTGCCTGCTCGGCGTGCCCTTCGCCGCACGGGCCAGATCCCTCACCCTGTATTCGCGACTCGATTATGCGCCCGCCGTCGCCCGCGCCTTCACCGCGAAAACCGGCATCGCCGTGCGCATCCGCCGCCCGCCGCCCACGGGTCTTGCCGACCGGATCGCGCGTGAGGGCGCCCGCCCGCGCTGGGCGCTCGCCTGGTTCACCGGCACGCCGACCGCCATCGCCCTCGATGCGCGGGGGCTGCTGGCGCGGCATCTGCCCGTGCCGGCCGGGCTGTCGCCGCGCGCCGCCGCCCTCATCCCGCCGGATGGCAGCGCGATCCCGACCGGGCTCGAACTCGGCGGCGTGCTGCTGATGCCGAAATCGGCCCCCTTCACCGCCCCGGCGCACTGGCGGGGCCTGCTCGCCCCCTCCCGCCGCGGCCTCACCGGCATGGCCGATCCGGGCATGGACGATGCCGCCTGGGGCGGCCTCGCCAGCCTGCTCGCCGCCGAGGGCTGGCCGGCGGGGCGCGGCTTCGTCACTGCACTCCGGGGCGCCGGGTTGCATATCTACGCGTCCACCGCCGACACCGTCGCGGCCCTGCGCAGCGGCGCCATCCAGCTCGCCCTCGTCCGCTCGGCCGTCGCCTTTCACATCGCCTCACGCGTCGATCCCTCGCTCGACGCCGTCATTCCCGCCCCCGCCGTGCTGATGCCGAGCCTGATCGCGATGCCGCGGCATCTCGAACCGGCCCTGCGCCAGGCGGCCATGGCGTTCATCGCCTTTGCCTGCTCGCCCGCCGGCCAGCGCGCGGCGCTCGCGGCCGACGACATGGACTCGTCATTCTGGCCGGTGAACGCGGCGGTGTCGCCGCCGCCGGGCCTGCCCAACCTCGCCGGCCTCGCCCCGCGCGATCCGCACGCCATCGCCGCCAACCCGCTGCCGGCGATCGCCTGGTTCGCGCGCGAGATGGTCGGCTCCGGGCTCTGAGCCGGCGCGACCGCGCCCGGGGGTCTTGCATCGGTCCCGACCGCAAGCGATAAACGCTTAACCAATGGTGCCGGGTTCGGCCATACAAGCGGAGGACACATGAGCGAGCAGAAAGTCGGGCTCGAAATCGCCAACGGCGTCGCCGTCATCTCGATCGACAATCCCCCGGTCAACGCGCTCGGTCATGCCGTGCGGGCCGGGCTGGTCGAGCAGCTCGCGGCAGCGGAGGCGGATGCGTCGGTCCGGGTCATCGTGCTCGCCTGCAAGGGGCGCACCTTCTCCGCCGGCGCCGACATCACCGAATTCGGCAAGCCGCCGCGCGCGCCGGGCCTGCACGAGGTGATCGAGCGGTTCGACAATTGCCGCAAGCCGGTC
Source organism: Pseudomonadota bacterium (assembly GCA_021849425.1). Lineage (GTDB taxonomy): Bacteria > Pseudomonadota > Alphaproteobacteria > Acetobacterales > Acetobacteraceae > Acidiphilium. The sequence continues at coordinate 3,319 of JAJZSY010000017.1, read as the reverse complement.
ATCGCCGCCCTGTTCGGCACCACGCTCGGCGGCGGACTGGAACTGGCACTCGGCTGCCATTATCGCGTCGCCGTCGAGTCCGCGCGGATGGGCCTGCCTGAAGTCAAGCTCGGCCTGCTGCCAGGGGCTGGCGGCACGCAGCGCCTGCCGCGGCTGATCGGGCCGGAAAAGGCGGTGGCCGCCATCGTCTCCGGGAAAATGATCGGCGCCAAGGCCGCGCTGGCCGATGGGCTGATCGATGCGATCGTCGCCGAGCCGGTGCAGGGCGCGATCGACTTCGCCCATACGATCGACCCGACCCGGCTGATCCGCGTGCGCGACCGGAGCGACAGGATTGCCGCCGCCAAGGCCGACCCGTCCGCCTTCGAGGCCGCCGCCGCCGAGGCGACGAAGCGGCTCAAGGGTGTCGAGGCGCCGGCGGCCTGCGTCGAGGCCGTTCGCAATTCCTTCACCCTGCCCTTCGACGAAGGTGCGAAGGCCGAGCAGCAGGCGTTCATGCGCCTCGTCGTCGGCGACCAGTCGCGCGCCCAGCGGCATGTCTTCTTCGCCGAGCGCGAGGCGCAGAAGATTCCCGGCATCGGCCCCGAGGTGAAGGGTGCAAAAATCGGCCGCGCCGTCGTCATCGGCGGCGGCACGATGGGCGGCGGCATCGCGATGAATTTCGCCAATGCGGGCATCCCGGTCACCATCGTCGAGACCGACGAGGCGGCACTGTCCCGCGGGCTCGACCGCGTGCGCAGCACCTACGACGTCTCGGTCCAGCGCGGCGCGCTGCCGGCGGGCACCACCGAGAAACGCATGGCCCTGTTCTCCGGCAGCACCGGCTGGGGCGTGATCGCCGAGGCCGATATCGTGATCGAGGCGGTGTTCGAGGAACTCGGGCTCAAGAAGGAGGTCTTCGCCCGGCTCGATGGCATCGCCCGGCAAGGCGCACTGCTCGCGACCAACACCTCGACGCTGGATGTCGACGCCATCGCCGCCGCAACGAAGCGGCCGGGCGACGTTCTCGGCATGCATTTCTTCTCGCCGGCCAATGTGATGAAGCTGCTGGAGATCGTGCGCGGCAAGGACAGTTCGGCGCAGTCGATCGCCACCGCCATCGCGGTGGGCAAGACGCTGGGCAAGGTGCCGGTCGTCGTCGGCAATTGCGATGGCTTCGTCGGCAACCGCATGCTGGCGCGCCGCACCATCGAGTGCGAGCGGCTGATGCTGGAAGGTGCGCTGCCGCAGCAGGTCGATGCCGTGGTCAAGGCGTTCGGCTTCCCGATGGGCCCGTTCGCCATGGGCGATCTGGCCGGGCTCGATGTCGGCTGGCGGATCCGCAAGCATCGCGGCGCCACAGCACCGGTGTCGGACGCGCTGTGCGAGATGGGCCGCTTCGGCCAGAAGACCGGCCGCGGCTACTACATCTACGAAAACGGCAGTCGCGTGCCGACGCCCGACCCCGAGGTCGAGGCGCTGATCAAGGACAAGGCGACAGCGCTCGGCATCACCCGGCGCGCGATTTCCGACCAGGAAATTCTCGAACGCATGACCTACCCGATGATCAACGAGGCGGCCCGCATCCTCGAGGAAGGCATCGCCATCCGCCCGTCCGATGTGGATGTCGTCTGGGTCTATGGGTATGGCTGGCCGGTCTGGCGCGGCGGGCCGTGCTTCCATGCCGACCTCGTCGGGCTGAAGGACATCGCCGCCCGGCTTGAGCACTACGCCCAGGCGGTAGGCGACGAGACGCTCGCCCCCTGCGCCCTGCTGCGCCGCCTCGCGGCGGCAGGCCAGGGCTTCGCGGATTTCGCCCAGGACGCGAAAGCCGCGTCATGAGCGCCCGGCCGTTCCCCTGGGAGCGGAATTATCCGCCCGGTCTCGGCTGGGATATCGACATCCCGGCCGAGACGATCCCGGCCATGATCGCGCGCAGCATCGCCGAAAACGCCGCCCGGCCCGCGCTTGAATACCGCGATCGTGAAACCGGCTTCGCCGAACTCGGCGCCGCCATCGGCGAGGTGGCCGCCGGGCTCGCCTCGCTCGGCCACACGAAGGGCGAGCGCATCGCGCTCTATCTGCCGAACGTGCCGGCGCACCCGTTCTGCTTCTATGGCGCGCTGACGGCGGGGCTCGTGGTCGCGCATCTCTCGCCGCTGGATGCCGAGCGCGAACTTGCCCACAAGCTGCACGATTCCGGCGCGCGCACGCTGGTGACGACCAATCTCGGCGCGATGCTCGGCATGGCGCTGAAACTGCTCGATGCCGGCCATGTCGAACGCGTCGTCGTCGCCGATGACGCGGCGTTCGGCGAAATTCCCGGCATGGCGCATCCGCCGATCCCGACCGGCGATGCCCGGGTGATGACGCTCGATGCGTTGCGCGCGCGCGGGCGCGACTTCCGCTTCGCGCCGCCATCCATCGCGCCGGACGATCTCGCGCTGCTGCAATATACCGGCGGCACCACCGGCCTGCCCAAGGGGGCGATGCACACGCACGCGACGCTGCGGGCGGCGGTCGCGATCTATGCCACCTTCTTCGATGGCCAGAACCGCTTCCCGCCGGGGCAGCAATTCCGCGCGATCTGCGTGCTGCCGCTGTTCCATATCTACGCGCTGGTGGTGCTCTGCCTGTTGCAGCTCTCGCGCGGATCGACGCTGCTGCTGCGGCTGAAATTCGACGCCGAGACCACGCTGCGCGACATCGAGGTCAAGAAGGCGAGCTATTTTCCGGGCGTGCCGACGATGTGGATCGCGCTCGCCAACGTGCCGGATCTCGACCGGCGGGACCTGTCGTCGCTCCGCCTGGTCGGCTCGGGCGGCGCGCCGCTGCCGGTGGAGATCGGGCAGCGCTTCGAGCGGCTGACGGGCATGCGCCTCGGCGGCGGCTGGGGCATGACCGAAACCGCCTCCGCCGGCACCGGCAACCTGCTCGACGGGCTGTTCAAGTTCGGCTCCGCCGGCATGCCCCTGCCCGGCATCAAGCTCGACGTCGTCGCCCTCGACGATCCTTCCCGCGTGCTGCCCTATGGCGAAACCGGCGAAATCCGCATCAAGTCGCCCAACACCTTCATCGGCTACTGGCAGAACCCCGAGGAAACCACACGAAATTTCGTGGACGGCCATTTCCTGACCGGCGATGTCGGCTATATCGACGAGGACGGCATGCTCTTCCTTGTCGACCGCAAGAAGGACATGATCCTCTCGGGCGGCTTCAACGTCTACCCGACCGTGATCGAGAGCGCGATCTACGAACACCCCGACGTCGCCGAGGTCATCGTCGTCGGCGTGCCGGACGACTATCGCGGCCAGTCGGCCAAGGCCTTCATAACGCTGAA
>JAJZSY010000041.1 GCA_021849425.1 Pseudomonadota bacterium | reverse complement strand
CGGGCGGGAGACGATGCGCGAGGCCGCCCGCGCCGCCGGCAAGTCCGCCGTGCTGGAGCGGCTCGCCGCCGATTACCCGCAGGGGCCGCACGACCAGCCGCAATCGATGTGCCCGGCCTTCGGGGCGCTGCGCGTGGGCCTGCGGATGCGGCGGGTGGCGACCATCCTGTCCGGCTCGGCCTGCTGCGTCTATGGGCTGACCTTCACCTCGCATTTCTATGGCGCGCGCCGCAGCGTCGGCTACGTGCCGTTCGACTCCGAGACGCTGGTGACCGGCCAGCTCTTCGAGGATATCCGCGACGCGGTGCGGCGGACGGCGCAGCCCGAGGGGTATGACGCCGTCGTCGTCATCAATCTGTGCGTGCCGACCGCTTCGGGTGTGCCGCTCGACCTGCTGCCGCGGGAGATCGACGGCGTGCGTATCATCGGCATCGACGTGCCGGGCTTCGGCGTGCCGACCCATGCCGAGGCGAAGGACGTGCTGGCCGGGGCGATGCTGCGCTATGCGCGGCGGGAGGCCGAGGCCGGCGCGGTGGCGCGGCCGCGCGCGGGCCTTGCCGAGGAGCGGCGGATCACCCTGCTGGGCGAGCTGTTTCCCGCCGATCCGCCAGGGGTCGCGGCGATGCTGGCGCCGATGGGGCTCGGCGTCGGGCCGGCGGTGCCGGCGCGGGAGTGGCGGGATCTGTATGGCGCGCTCGATTGTGTGGCGGCGGCCGCGGTGCATCCGTTCTACACCGCCAGCGCGCGGGAATTCGAGGCCGCGGGCCGCTCGCTGATCGGCTCGGCGCCGGTGGGTGAGGAGGCGACGGCCGACTGGCTCGACGCCGTCGGCCGCTGCGCCGGGATCGAGGCGGCGCGGATCGACCGGGCGAAGGCCGCGGCGATCGCGCCGGTGCGCGCCGCCCTCGCCGCCAATCCGGTTTCGGCGCGGATGCTGGTTTCCGGCTATGAGGGATCGGAGCTGCTGGTCGCGCGGCTGCTGATCGAGGCGGGGGCGGAGATCCCCTATGTCGGCACCGCGCTGCCGGCGACGCCGTGGAGCGAGGCGGACCGCGCCTGGCTCGCCCAGCAGGGCACGCATGTGCAGTTCCGCGCCTCGCTCGAACAGGATTGCGCGGCGCTGCGCGACATCCGCCCCGATCTCGCCTTCGGCACCACGCCGCTGGTGCAGGCGGCGAAGGAGGCGGGTGTGCCGGCGGTCTATTTCACCAACATCGTGTCATCGCGGCCGATCTTCGGCGCATCGGGCGCCGCGGCGCTCGCCGCCATCGTCGCGGCGCAGACGCGCGGGCGCGAGCGGTTCGGCCGGATGATCGGGTTCTTCGCCGGCGATGCGGCGCAGGCGGAGGAGGTTTCCTGATGCTGGTGCAGGATCATGACCGGGCGGGCGGGTATTGGGGCGCGGTGTATGCCTTCGCCGCGATCAAGGGGTTGCGCGTCGTCATCGACGGGCCGGTGGGCTGCGAGAACCTGCCGGTGACGGCGGTGCTGCACTATACCGACGCGCTGCCGCCGCACGAGCTGCCCATCGTGGTGACGGGGCTCGACGAGGAGTCGCTCTCGATGAGCGGCACCGAGGGGCCGATGAAGCGCGCCGCCGGGATCGGCGACCAGAAGGTTCCCGCGGTCGTCGTCACCGGGTCGATCGCCGAGATGATCGGCGGCGGGGTGACGCCAGAGGGCTCGAACCTGCGGCGCTTCCTGCCGCGCACGATCGACGAGGACCAGTGGCAGTCCGCCGACCGGGCGATGGTGTGGCTGTGGAACGAGTTCGGCAACGCGAAGGCGAAGCGCGCCGAGCGGAAGGAGGGCAAGCCGCGCGTCAACATTATCGGGCCGATCTATGGCACGTTCAACATGCCCTCCGATCTCGCCGAGATCCGCCGCCTCGTCGAGGGGATCGGCTGCGAGGTCAACCTGACCTTCCCGCTCGGCGCCGATCTGAAGGACACGCCGAGACTCGCCGATGCGGACGTGAATGTCTGCCTCTATCGCGAATTCGGCCGCAAGCTCTGCGAGGCGCTGGGCAAGCCCTATCTGATGGCGCCGATGGGGATTTTCGCGACGACGAATTTCCTGCGCACGCTCGGCGAGCTGACGGGCGTGGACCCCGAACCCTTCATCGCCCGCGAGAAGGAGACCACGATCAAGCCGATCTGGGATCTGTGGCGGAGCGTGACGCAGGATTTCTTCGCGACATCGTCGTTCGCCGTGGTCGCGACCGAGACCTATGCCCGCGGCCTGCGCCGCCTGCTTGAGGAGGATCTCGGTGTGGCGTGCAGCTTCGCGATCGCCCGCCGCCCCGGGGTGAAGCCGGACAATGACGCGGTGCGCGCGGCGATGGCGGCGAACCCGCCGCTGGTGCTGTTCGGCTCGTATAACGAGCGGATGTATGCGGCCGAGCGCGGCGGCCGCTCGGTCTATATTCCGGCGTCGTTTCCGGGCGCGATCATCCGCCGCGCGACCGGCACGCCGTTCATGGGGTATGCGGGTGCGACCTACGTCGTTCAGGAATATTGCAACGCGCTGTTTGACGCGCTGTTCAACATTCTGCCGCTCGGCGCCGATCTCGACCGGATCGAGCCGACGCCGGTGCGCGCCGATGCGGGCGAGGCCTGGGCGCCGGATGCGGCCGCGGCGCTGGACCGGCATCTTGCCCATGAGCCGTTCCTGATCAGGATTTCCGCGGCCAAGCGGCTGCGCGACCGCGCCGAGCGGTGCGCGCGCGAGGCGGGTGCCGCGCGCGTCGAGGCGGCGCATGTCGCCGTGGCGCTGCGCGAGACGGTGCCGGCGTGATCGCTTCAGCCGACAGAGCCGCATCTGGGCCGAGCCCGGTGCTGCCCCTCCTGCTTGCCCCAGCGGCGAGGCTCCCCCATCGGCCGCCCGCCGCACGGCGCCGGCCGTCCCCCCGCGCGGGGTTCGCGCGGAACTGGCAGGCTCGGGCAACCGCGCCGGCCACAACGAGGATAACAGTCTGATGTCCATGACAACGCATGATCGGGAAGGGTCGTTATCCGGCCTGACCGAACGGGAGGCGAAGGAGTTCCACTCGATCTTCATCGCCAGTTTCATCGGCTTCACCGTCATCGCGATCATTGCCCACTTCCTGGTGTGGCAGTGGCGCCCGTGGATCCCGGGTCCGCACGGCTATGTCACCGGGTTCCTGGATAACGCGCATATCGGGGTGAAGATGCTCACCTCGCATATCGGATAAGGGAGGACAGACCATGTGGCGCATGTGGCTTCTTTTCGATCCGCGCAGGGTGCTGACGGCGCTTGGCGTGTTCCTGTTCGCGCTGGCGATCCTGATTCACTTCATCCTGCTGAGCACCCCGCGTTTCGACTGGCTCGGCGGCGCGCCGGCGATGACGACGATGCAGCAGCAGTCGGCCATGCCGGCAAACAAGTAACGGGGGCGGCAAAACCCTTCAGATGATCCCGGCGCCGGTCGGCTCGTGCCGACCGCGCCGGGGGAGGGGCCCCAACCGAATGGTGAGGAACTGCCCGATGGCACTGCTCAGTTTTGAAAGAAAATACCGCGTCCGCGGCGGTACCCTGATCGGCGGGGACCTGTTCGATTTCTGGGTCGGGCCGTTCTATGTCGGCTTCTTCGGTGTGACCGCCGCCTTCTTCATCATGCTCGGCACGGCGCTGATCATCTGGGGTGCTGCGCTCGGGCCGACCTGGAACATCTGGCAGATCAGCATCGCGCCGCCCGACCTTTCCTATGGGCTCGGCCTGGCGCCGCTGGCCAAGGGCGGGCTCTGGCAGATCATTACCGTCTGCGCGATTGGCGCCTTCGGCTCATGGGCGCTGCGCGAGGTGGAGATCAGCCGCAAGCTCGGGATCGGGCTGCATGTGCCGGCGGCGTTCAGCGTCGCGATTTTCGCGTATGTCACGCTCGAGGTCATCCGCCCGCTGCTGATGGGCGCCTGGGGCAATGGCTTTCCCTACGGCATCATGAGCCATCTCGACTGGGTGTCGAACACCGGATACGCCTATCTCAATTTCGAATACAACCCGATGCACATGGTCGCCGTGACGCTGTTCTTCACGACGACGCTCGCCCTCGCGCTGCACGGATCGCTGGTTCTGGCCGCGATCAACCCGCCGGCGGGCGAGACGGTGAAGTTCGCCGAGCACGAGGACACGTTCTTCCGCGATTTCATCGGCTACTCGATCGGCACGCTGGGCATTCACCGGCTCGGCCTGTTCCTTGCCCTCGGGGCGGGGTTCGCCAGCGCCACCTGCATCCTGCTCTCCGGCCCGTTCTGGACCCAGGGCTGGCCCTCGTGGTGGGGGTGGTGGCTGCATCTGCCGATCTGGCAGTTCGGCGGTCATTGAGGTGCGCCATGCAAGTTCGCACCGTTCATAACCTTCAAGCAGTCCGGGGGCTCGGATGATCGAATATCAGAACATCTTCACGCGGGTGCAGATCCGTGGGCCGCTGCATGACGGCGTTCCGGCGCCGGCGGGTGTGTGGGGCCGGCAGGGCAAGCCTTTCTTCAGCTACCTGCTCGGCCAGATCGGCAACGCCCAGGTCGGCCCGATCTATCTCGGCTCGCTCGGCGTCGCCTCCATCGCCTGCGGCCTGATCGCCTTCGAGATCATCGGGCTGAACATGATGGCCTCGGTGAACTGGAACCCGATCCGCTTCGTGCGCGACCTGCCGTGGCTCGCGCTCGAACCGCCGCCGCCGGCCTACGGGCTGCGGCTGCCGCCGATGGACCAGGGCGGGTGGTGGCTGCTGGCCGGATTCTTCCTCACCACCTCGCTGCTGCTCTGGTGGTTGCGGGTCTACCGGCGCTCGAAGCAGCTCGGCCTCGGCACCCATACCGCCTGGGCCTTCGCCTCGGCCATCTGGCTGTTCCTCGTGCTCGGCTTCATCCGCCCGCTGCTGATGGGCAGCTGGGGCGAGGCGCCGCCCTTCGGCATCTTTCCGCATCTCGACTGGACCGTCGCGTTCTCGTTGCGATACGGCAACCTGTATTACGATCCGTTCCATATGCTCTCGATCGTGTTTCTCTATGGTTCGGTGCTGCTGTTCGCGATGCATGGCGCGACCATTCTCGCCGTCAGCCGGTTCGGCGGCGAGCGCGAGGTGGAGCAGACGGTCGATCGCGGCACCGCATCGGAGCGCGCCGCGCTGTTCTGGCGCTGGACCATGGGGTTCAATGCGACGATGGAGAGCATCCATCGCTGGGCCTGGTGGTTCGCGGTGCTGACCACGCTGACCGGCGGGATCGGGATTCTGCTGACCGGCACCGTCGTCGACAACTGGTTCCTGTGGGCGGTGAAGCACCATGTCGCGCCGGCCTATCCGCACATCTACGGCCACATCGCCGATCCGGCGCAGGGTGCGGCAGCGGGCAAGGGGACACTGCCATGAAAGTCACGATCACCCTGCTCGCCCTGATCGGCGGCATGACGGCGATGGTCCTCGGCGTGCTGACCTTGCAGCCGCCCACGGTGCGCTCGGTACAGCGCGGCTATCGCGGCACCGGCCAGCAGCTCGAATACAGCCCCGCGGTGATCGCCGCCGCCTTTGCCGCCAACCAGGCGCCCTCGGCCCTGCCGCAGAACAATGCCGGGCCGCCGGCCGGCACGATCTACAAGAACGTCCAGGTGCTCAAGAACGTTCCGGCCGGCGCCTTCGCGCGGATCATGGTCTCGATGGTGCAGTGGGTCGCGCCGAAACAGGGCTGCGGCTACTGCCACGTCGCCGGCAATTTCGCGTCCGACGCCAAGTATCAGAAGCGGGTCGCGCGGCGGATGCTGGAGATGACGATCTTCGTCAATGCCGACTGGCAGACGCATGTGAAGAAGGTCGGCGTCACCTGCTATACCTGCCATCGGGGCAACAACGTGCCGAGCCGGGTCTGGTTCGAGGGCGTCGCCCCGCCGCACGCCGGCGGGCTGATGGCGACGCATAGCGGCGAGGCGCGGCCCTCGGCGGTGGCGGATGGCTCGGCGCTGCCGGCCGACCCGCTCACGCCCTTCCTGCTCGGGCATGAGCCGATCCGCGTGACCGGGACGACCGCGCTGCCCGCCGGCAACCGCCACTCGATCCAGCAGACCCAGTGGACCTATGCGCTGATGATGCACTACGCGACGGCGTTGGGGGTAAATTGCGATTTCTGCCACCAGACCCGCGCCTTCGCCGACTGGTCGGAAAGCACACCGCAGCGGGTGACCGCCTATTACGGCCTGCACATGGTCCGCGCGCTGAACAACGACTACCTGCTGCCGCTGACCGGCACCTTCCCCAGGGCCATGCTCGGCCCGGCCGGCGATGTGGCGAAGGTGGACTGCGCGACCTGCCACCAGGGTGTGTTCAAGCCGCTTTATGGCGCGCCGATGGCGGGCCAGTTTCCTTATCTGCGCGGCCCCGCCGCGCTCGCCCAGCCCGATCCGAAGGCAGCGGCGGCGCATGGCGAGGACAACCCCGCGATGATCACCATGGCGTCCGCCCCGGCTGCGGGCGGCACCAAACCCACAGCGTCCCCCGCCCCGACCGGGGCGGGTGCACCGGGCCAATAACGCCGCGGCTCCCCGGCGTTCGCCCGACACTTGGCGTGGGTCGAAAGGCCCACGCCTTTTTCTTTGGCCCGGGTTTCGATTGCGCGGGGGGCCAGCGCGGCGGATGGGCAGCATGGTGCGCCGGGCAGGACTTGAACCCGCAACCAAACCGTTATGAGCGGTCCGCTCTAACCATTGAGCTACCGGCGCCCAGCGCCTGTATGGCGTCGGGGCGGGGCAATTGGCAATATCCCTCCGGACGGCTAGAACGCGCGCGACATTATTCAGGAGGTTCCGCCATGGACGTTTCCAAGATCCCGGCCGGCAAGGCGCCGCCGTCCGACATTCATGTGGTGATCGAGATTCCGCAGGGCTCGGCGGTGAAATACGAGGTCGACAAGGAGAGCGGGGCGGTGATGGTGGACCGTTTCCTGTTCACCCCGATGGCCTACCCGGCGGCCTATGGGTTCATTCCGAACACGCTCGCCGACGACGGCGACCCGGCGGACGCGCTGGTGCTGGTGCCGGCGGCGGTGGTGCCGGGTGCGGTGATCCGGGCGCGGCCGATCGGGGTGCTGCGGATGGAGGACGAGGCGGGGCAGGACGAGAAGATCGTCTGCGTGCCGCATGACAAGATCCACCCGCAATTCTCGGGCGTGACCGAGGTGGACCAGCTGCCGGCGATCACGCGCGACGCGATCGAGCATTTCTTCACCCATTACAAGGACCTGGAGAAGGGCAAGTGGGTGAAGGTGACCGGCTGGGAAGGCCGCGAATCCGCCGAGGCGGCGATCAGCCAGAGCCTCGCCCGCGCCGCGAAGTGATTCTGCTCCTCCCGTCCTGGTGAGGGACGGGAGGCTTTCCTGCCCAGGTGAGGGGCGGAGCGGCCTTTGAGGCCGTCAGGCCCCGGTTTCCGCCGCGAGGATGGCTTCGAGGCCCTCGCGGTAGGAGGGAAAACGCCAGGGGCGGCGCAGCGCCGCCCTGGTGCCCTCGCTCCGCACGATGCGGTTTTCCGACCAGAAGGACAGCGCCATCGGCGACATCTCCCGCCGCGCCTCGTCGAAGGGGATCGGCGGCGGCGGGGCGATGCCGAGCAGGGACGCGGCATGGGCGATGACATCGGCGCTCGGGGCCGGTTCGTGATCGGCGAAGTTGAGGATGCGGACGCCGCCGGTGGCGGTGGCGATGGCGGCAAGGGTGCCGCCGGCGATGTCGTCCACATGGATGCGGCTGAATTTCTGCGCCGGCCGGTCGATCCGGCGGGCGGTGCCGGCGCGCAGGTCGTCGAAGGCGGAACGGCCGGGGCCGTAGATGCCGGCGAGGCGGATGATGTCGACGGCGCGGTGGTCGTTCGCCAATGCCGCCCAGCTCTGCTCCGCCTCGATGCGGCGGCGCGTGCGCGGCGAGCCGGGGGCGGGCGGCGTGGCTTCGTCGACGGTGCCGCCCTGGCGGTCGCCATAGACGCCGGTGGTGGAGAAATAGCCGATCCAGCGCAGCGCCGGGGCGGCGGCGATGGCCTCGGCGCAGAGGGCGAGGAGCGGGTCGCCGGCCTCGCCGGGGGCGGCGGTGAGCAGGAGGTGGGTCGCTTCCGGCAGGGCGGCGGCGGCGGCGGCGAAGGGGATGAGGGCGACGCCCTCGGGCGCGGATCTACCCGCCGGGTCGCGGGCGGTGGCGATGACGGCGAAGCTCGCCTCGCGGGCGGCGATGGCGACGGCGCGGCCGGTATAGCCGAGTCCGGCGATGAGCAATGTGGCGGTCATCTCTTGTGCGGAAGGTGCTCGGGGAGGGAGGCGCGGTCGGCGGCGGCGCGTTCGAGGCGGTCGCCGTGGCGGCGGGCGAGGACGACCATCGCAAAGCCGATGGCGACGATGACGACCGCCGCGGCGGCGCCGAGCGGGCCGGCGAAGCGGTTGATCTGCTTGCCGAAAATATAGGCCACGCCGCCATAGACGCTGGCCCAGACGAGGCAGGCGAGGATCTGGAAGGCGATGAAGCGGCGCCATTCCATGACCGTGACGCCGGCGAGCAGGGCGGCGAGGGCGCGCATCACCGCGAAGAAGCGGCCGAAGACGACGATCTTGCCGCCGTGGTTCTCGAACAGCCAGTGGCCGGCGCGCAGGCGGCGCTCGGTCAGGCCGATATGGCGGCCATGGCGGAGCAGCATCGGGTAGCCGGCGTTGCGGCCGATCCAGTAGCCGGCGGCGCCACCGGCGATCGCGCCCGCGGCGGCGGCGAGGATGAGGACCGAAATGTCGATCCGGTGGGTGGTGCCGGCATAGATCGCGGCGGAGACCAGCGCGGTTTCGCCGGGCAGCGGCAGGCCGAGGCTTTCCAGCATGATCAGCGCGGCGACGGCGACGCTGCCATAGGCGGCGATCCAGGGGGCCAGTGCGTGGTTGAGGGCGGCGATCATCGGGTGCTGCGGGCCTGTGTGGCGGTTCGGGTTAGAGCGCTGTCCGATCCATCCGGATCGGATGTGGCGCTCCATGATATTGATAATTAGAGCATCTTTGTCCGATCAGACGACTCCATCTGATCGGATGATGCTCTAATCGGCTTTCATTGTAACGCAAAATCCGCGATAAGCATCGCATGGTGGAGCAGGAAACCGAAATTCAGGCGATCGAGAGGCTCGAAGTGGCGCTGGCGCGCATTGCCGCCCATGTGGCGAGGCCCGCCGAGGCGGATCGGCGCGGCGACATCAAGGATGCGCTCGACCGCATGATCGCGCAGCTGCGCGCGGCGCTCGACGAGGCCGAACGGGTGGAACAGGGTTGATATGGCGAACGTGAACATCCGGATCAACGGATTTTCCTATTCGGTGAGCTGCGAGGACGGGCAGGAACGGCATCTGCAGGCGATGGCCGCCGAGATCGACCGCCGGGTGAGCAGCATCAAGGCGATCGGCGAGCAGACCGGCGAGGCGCGGCTGCTGGTGCTGGCCGCACTGCTGCTGGCCGACGAGTTGCACGACCTGCGGGCGACGCATGAGGCCATGCAGGCGGCGAAGCCCACGGGCGTGTCCCCCGAGCATGTCGCAAGGCTGCGGCGCGTCGCCGCGCGCGCCGAGGAGATTGCGGCGGACCTCGCGGAGTCCTAAGTTGAGGGGGCGAGGCTGCCCGGTGCGTCAGGCAAGCACATCCCCGGGGCCAGTAAGTATCTCCCAGGGAGCTGGCTCTGTCGGAACCGTGGTTCCGGTATTTCCGGCGCCCACCTGCTCACGCAGGCTCTGGGAGGATGTCAACGCCAACGGCCAGGGCGGCTTCGCACTTTTGCTCCTCTCCCCGACAGCATGACGGATAGCGACCTTATCGCGCGCAAGGCTGCGGCGCGGCAGGCGGCACTCGACCGGCGCGACGGGCTCGACCCCGCGCTTGGCGCGCGTCTCGCTTCCGTGGTGCTGGAGCAATGCCCGCCGCCTGCCGGCGCGGTGGTTTCGGGGTTCTGGCCGATCGGTGCGGAAATCGACATCAGGCCGCTGCTGGCGGCGTTGGAGGCGCGGGGGCACGCGATCGGCCTGCCGGTGACGCCGAAGCGCGGCCTGCCGCTTATGTTCCGGCGCTGGCGGCGCGGTGCGGCACTGGTGCCGGGGCGGTTCGGCACCTCGCACCCCGACGGCGAGGAGATCGTCCCCGATTTCGTGCTGGTGCCGCTGCTGGCCTTCGACCGGCGGGGCAACCGGCTCGGCTATGGCGCGGGGTATTACGACCGGACCCTGGCCGGCCTGCCCGATGCGTTCCGGCTGGGGTGCGCCTATGCATCGCAGGAGGTGGACGAGGTGCCGGTGGGGCCGCAGGATGCGCGCCTTCATGCGGTGGCGACCGAACGCGGCGTGGTGCGCGCGGGCTGACGCCTCCTTTCAGGGTGCTCAATGGATATCATTCGGATTCCGCGATCGAAGATCGGCGATATCGGGCGGTTGGCCTTTGCCGACCCGGATGTGGACAATCTCGCCTTCGGCGAGTCTGATCGGACGCCGCCGGAGGCTGCGCGGGCGGCGCTGATCCGCGCCGTCGAGGCCGGGGACACGCATTACGTGGACAGCCGGGGGCGGCTGTCGCTCCGCCTCGCGCTGGCGGATTATCTGAGCCGGGTGCACGCGCAGCCGGTGGCGGAGACGCGGATCGCGGTGACGGCCTCGGGCATGGCGGCGATCGGCGTCGCGTTCACCGCGATCTTGCGGCAGGGCGACAAAGTGGTGATTCACGAGCCGGAATGGCCGAACCTCGCTGGCGCGGCGCTGGCGCGGCGGGCCGAGGTGGTGCGGCTGAAGCTGGACGAGGACGGGGCGGGCGGATTCCGCCTCGATCTCGACCGGCTGGACGCGGCCCTCGACGGTGCGCGGGTGTTCTGCCTCAACTCGCCGAACAACCCGACCGGGTGGATGGCGAGCGATGCGGAAATCGTCGCGATCCTGGAGATCTGCCGGCGGCGGGGCGTGTGGCTGCTGTCGGACGAGGTGTATTCGCGGCTGAGTTTCGACGGCCGGCCGGCGGCGCCCTCGGCGCTGGACCATGCGGGGCCGCAGGATCGGGTGATCGTCGTCAATTCGGTGTCGAAGAGCTGGGCGATGACGGGATTCCGCGTCGGCTGGCTGGTGCTGCCGGAGGGCGAGCGGGACGCGGTGGGCGAGTTGATCGAGGCGACGCATTCCGGCGTGGCGCCCTTCGCGCAGGAGGCGGCGCGCGCGGCGCTGGAGTGCGAGGACTATGTCGCCGGGTTCCGGGCGTTCTGCGCCGAGGGGCGGGCGATCGTCGGCGCCGGGCTCGCCGGGCTCAACCGCGTGCGCTACAGCGCGCCGCCGGCCGGGCTCTACGCCTTCGCGCGGATCGAGGGGGTGGCGGACAGCCTGGAGCTGGCACGGCATCTCGCGATCGCGCACAAGGTGGCGGTGGCGCCGGGGATCGCGTTCGGCGCGGCGGGCGAGGGGCATTTGCGGATCTGCTTTGCGCAGAGCCCGGAAAAGCTGGAGCGGGCGATGGCCAAATTGCGCGCGGGGCTCGTTTCTTTAATCTGATATTAACCAGTTCACGTTATGTTCGAGTTATGGTTCTGGACATGAGATGGATCGGCCTGGTCGCGGCAGCCTGGGTACTGGCCGGCGGGATGGCGGCAGCGCGGGCGGCTTCGCCACTGCCCGATCCGGCGCTGACGCCGGGGGCGATCAACCCCGCGGTGAGCGGGGCGACGATCGGTGCGACGATCTGCCGGCGCGGCTGGACGCGGACGGTGCGGCCGCCGGTGTCCTATACCGAGCCGCTGAAGGCGGCGCAGATCCGGCGCTATGGCTATGAGGATTCGCGGCCCTGGAAATACGAGGAGGATCACCTGATCCCGCTCGCGCTCGGCGGCTCGCCGACCAGCCCGGCGAATCTCTGGCCGGAGCCGCATCTCGGGCCGGGGCAGTGGGGCTCCTATGCGAAGGACCGGCTGGAGGCGCGGCTGGCGCGGCTGGTCTGCGCGCACCGGCTGGGGCTGGACGAGGCGCGGCGGATGATCGCGCGGGACTGGATTTCCGCCTATCGGCGCTTCATCGGCGCGCGGCCGGACAATGCGCCGTTGCATGGGCGCGGCGCGGGATATGATGGCGGATATCGGCCGTATGACCACTGGCATCGCTGGCACCACTGGCATCGCCGCGACTGGTGAGGCGGAGCGGCGCGAGCCGTCACGTTACGGCAGTTCGCCATTTGGTGTCAGCAAATCGCCGCTGAAATTCAGCGATGCGCGGGTCGTCGGGTTTCGGGATGATCCCTGACGGCGCAAGGCTTCAGGCGGGGCGGTCGGCGTCGGCGCCGGTGAGGGCGCGGGCGAAGTCGGTCGCGTCGAAGGGGCGGAGATCGGCCGCCTGTTCGCCGACGCCGACGGCATGGATCGGCAGGGCGGCGGTTTCGGCCAGGGCGACGACGACGCCGGCGCGGGCCGAGCCGTCGAGCTTGGTGACGATCAGGCCGGTGAGATCGACCATCTGCTTGAAGGTGGCGACCTGGGCGATGGCGTTCTGGCCGGTGGTGGCGTCGAGCGTCAGCAGCACGGCGTGGGGGGCGGTTTCGTCCTGCTTGCGGATGACGCGGATGATCTTGCGCAACTCCTCCATCAGCGCCGCCTTGTTGTGCAGGCGGCCGGCGGTGTCGATCAGCACGATGTCGTGCCCGTCGTGCCGGGCGCGGGCGATCGCGTCGAAGGCGAGGCCGGCGGGGTCGGCGTTGGCGGGGCCGGTCATCACCGGCGCGCCGGTGCGCTCGCCCCAGACCTGGAGCTGTTCGACCGCGGCGGCGCGGAACGTGTCGCCGGCGACGAGCAGGGGTTTGGCGCCGGCCTCGGCATAGGACTGGGCGAGCTTGCCGATCGTGGTGGTCTTGCCGGTGCCGTTGACGCCGACCATCAGGATGACGAACGGGTTTTTGCGCCGGTCGATATCGAGCGGCTGCGCGACGGGGGCGAGGATTTTCGCAACCTCCTCGGCCAGCGACGCGCGGATTTCCGGCGGCGAAACGTCCTGGCCGAAGCGGGTGCGGCGGAAGGCGCGGATGACGCGGGCGGCGACGGCGGGGCCGAGATCGGCGGTGATCAGGAGGTCTTCGAGTTCTTCGAGCGCCGCGTCGTCGAGCTTGCGCTTGGTGAAGGTGTCGGTGATGCCGGCGGCGAGCTTCTGGGTGCTGCGGGTCAGGCCGGATTTGAGCCGCGAGAGAAAGCCGAGCGCCATTATTCCGCTCCTGCGGTCACGCCGGTGGCATCCGCGCCGGTGATCCTTGTGGTGACGAGCGCGCCCGGGGTGACGGGGAGCGAAAAGCGGATCGGCGCGAAGGTTTCGGTGTGGCCGGTGGTTTCGGTTTCGGCCAGCGCGGTGACGGTGGTGCCGGTCATGGCGCGGAAGCGGGCCTCGGCGCGCCGGGCGCCGGCCTCGCGCAGACGGGCGGCGCGGGCGCGGCGCTCGGCCATCGGCAAAGCGGGGATGCGGGCGGCGGGCGTGCCCTTGCGGGCGGAGAAGGGGAAGACGTGGAGATAGTCGAGCCCGGCATCGTCGACCAGCGCGAGGGTTTCGGCGAAATGCGCCTCGGTTTCAGTGGGGAAACCGGCGATGAGGTCGGCGCCGAGGGCGATGCCGGGGCGGAGCGCGCGGGCGCGGGCGGCGGATTCGATGACGTGGTGGCGGAGATGGCGGCGCTTCATGCGCTTGAGGATGAGGTCCGATCCGGCCTGCACCGAGAGGTGCAGATGCGGCATCAGCCGGGGTTCGGTTTCGATCAGGCGCCAGAGATCGTCGTCGATCTCGGCGGGGTCGATCGAGGAGAGGCGCAGGCGCGGCAGGTCCGGCACGGCGGCGAGCAGGCGGCGGCAGAGCTGGCCGAGTTTCGGCGCGCCCGGCAGGTCGGCGCCGTAGGAGGTGAGGTCGACGCCGGTGAGCACGACCTCGTTGTAGCCGTTGGCGACGAGGGTGCGGACCTGTTCGACCACGGCGCCGAGCGGGATCGAGCGCGAGGGGCCGCGGCCATAGGGGATGATACAGAAGGTGCAGCGGTGATCGCAGCCCTGCTGCACCTCGATGAAGGCGCGCGCGCGGGTGCCGAAGCCCTCGATCAGGTGGGCGGCGGTCTGGCGGAGCTGCATGATGTCTGCGACGAGGACCGGCGCTTCGGACCGCCAGGCCTCGGGCGTGAGCTTCTCGGCGTTGCCGAGGACGCGGGCGACACCCTCGATGCTCGACCACGAGGCGGGGTCGATCTGCGCGGCGCAGCCGGTGACGATGATTTTCGCGCTGGGCGCGGCGCGGTGGGCGCGGCGGATGGCCTGGCGGGCCTGGCGCTCGGCCTCGGCGGTGACGGCGCAGGTGTTGACGATGACGGCGTCGCCGAGCCCGGCGGCCTCGGCATGGCTGCGCATCACCTCGCTCTCGAAGGCGTTGAGGCGGCAGCCGAAGGTGAGGATGTCGAGGCTCATGGCGCGAGCATCCCGGCGTCCAGCTCGCCCTCGAAGACCAGGGCGACGGGGCCTTCCATCAGGACGTGGCCGTCCTCGCGCCAGGTGAGGGTGAGGGTTCCGCCGTCCATCTCGATCTCGGCGCGGCGGGCGGCGAGGCCGCGGCGATGGGCGTTGACCAGGGCGGCGCAGGCGCCGGAGCCGCAGGCCAGGGTGAGGCCGGCGCCGCGTTCCCAGACGCGCAGGCGGATGCGGTCCGGCGCGTCGATCCGGGCGAAGCCGATATTGGCGCGCGCGGGGAAGAGGCGGGCGCGTTCGAGCTTCGGGCCGATCGTCTCGATCGGCAGGTGGGTCAGGTCGTCGACGAAGAAGGTAGCGTGGGGGTTGCCCATCGAGCAGGCGGCGGGGTTCTGCACCGGGCCGAGGGCGAGGCGGAGCGAGAGCGTGTCCGCCGGCTCTGCCATGGGGATGTCTTCCCAGCCGAGTTTCGGCGCGCCCATGTCGACCTCGACCAGGGTGGGGCCCTTGATGTCGGCGGGCAGCAGGCCGGCATTGGTGCGGATGACGAGGCGGCGGGCGCCGGTTTCGGCGGCGAGCAGGGCGGCGACGCAGCGCGTGGCGTTGCCGCAGGCGCCGGATTCCGAGCCATCGGCGTTGAGGATGCGCATGAAGGCGGCGGCGTCGTCGTCAGGCTCGATCAGGATGATCTGGTCGCAGCCGACGCCGCGGTGACGGTCGGCGATGCGGGCGGCGGCGGCGGGAGCGAGGTCGAGCGGGTGCGCGCGGGCATCGAGAACGACGAAATCGTTCCCGGCGCCGTGCATTTTCAGAAATTGTCGGACCGCTGCCATGCGGTTCGTATATGGCGTTGCGGCGCGGCGCGGAAGGGGGCGCTATTCGAGGGGGAGCGTTGCGGTGATGGCGGCGAGGCCGGGGGCGACGCTGCGGGCGCGGAGATAGAGCGCCGTGCCGATCAGCGCCATCACCCCGCCCTGGAACAGCGGCTGGACGTAGAAGGGCGCGTGGGGCAGCACCAGCACCGAGCGGATCAGCGCGATGGTGACGACGATCGAGAGCAGGGCGACCGGCACGACCATGACGCCGCGGCGGAAGGGTTCCGACCAGCCATGGCTGGCATGGCGGGGGTTGTAGCGCAGGTTGAGCGCGGCGCAGGCGACGGCGAGCCAGACCAGCAGGATGGTGACCGAGCGGGCGACGATGCCGAAGGCCCATCCGATATAGGTCGCTTGCACGAGGAAGAGCGATGCGAGCACGACGGTGAGGGTGAGGGCGGCGACCGGCGCGCGGCGGCGCGAGGTTTCGGCGAAACGGGCGGGGATCAGCCCGTCCTCGGCCCAGGCGAAGAGCATGCGCGAGGTGACGACCATCTGCGGCGCCAGCGTCTTGCCGACGATGAGCGCGATCACGAGGTCGAGTGCTGCGGCGAGGGGGCGCGGGGCGGCGAGGCCGATGATGCCGGGGGCTGTGACGAGGGAGGCGTGCTTGTGGCGGATGAGGTCCAGCGCCGCCCACCAGGGCACGGCGTGCAGCAGTGCCGCGGCGACCAGCGAGAACAGCACGACCGAGGTGAGCCAGGCGATGACGATGCCGCGCGGCATCACGGTTTCGGCGTGCTCGGTCTCGCCCGACAGGGCGGGCGCGCCGGACAGCCCGCCATAGGCGAAGATGAACAGGGTGCAGACGGCGAGGAAGGCGTGCGGGTCGAAGGGTGGGGTGGCGGCCGGGCGGGTGAAGGCGATGCCGGTGCGTGCCGCGGCGGTGTGCAGCAGGGCGGCGGGGTCGGCGGCGAAGCCGATGATGCCGACGGTCAGGGCGGTGACCACGACGAGGGCGAGCAGGATGACGACGAGGCGGCCGTAATCGCGGATGCCGGCGACATGGATGCCGTAGATGATCCAGAGCGCGGCAAGGCCGAGGGCGAGATGGCCGGGTTTCGAGAGCAGCATGTGGCCGGCGGCGAAGCCGGCATTGACCATCGCGTTGCCGAGGAAATTGCCGAAGGCGAAGGCGATGAAGCCCATCGCCGCGGTGATGCTGGCCCACCAGACGAAATGCAGGATGAAGCCGAGCGGC
>JAJZSY010000040.1 GCA_021849425.1 Pseudomonadota bacterium | reverse complement strand
CTTTGCCAACGTCCGATCCGTCGTCGGCACCGCCGCACGCCACGGTGTCGATGCCTATACCGCCATCAAAAACGCCGTCACAGGAACATCTATGCCGATCAACCCCATGCCAGGTTGAGCAGATACCAAAATGCCAGCATGCATATTATCAAGAAAAATACTCCATGCCTTACGGGGCAATATTTAATCATCAAAACGTAGCCGACGATATTGAATATCAAAAACTTGTCCGGCGCGTAGAACGCCTGAGGCTTGCCGTTTCGAATAAAGACAAAACTTTATTGCTCATGATGATGAATAGCGCATCATTTTACGAAGATTTAGCAGGTACAATACTTCGTATAAAAAAGGCAGCGAATGATTGCCCGGTATTTGTTGCTGTCTTCAGCCAGAGTTACGCTGAACCGAGAGGAAAATTAGAAATCATATTTAAAAATACAGGAATTGTAATCGCAAAGCTGTTTGTTCACTCAGATACTTCTGACGGCCTATTGTTCGATGACCGGCAGGACACTGAGGCCGTAATCAAATTCCTGAATAATCTGAACAGAACTGATATATAAATTTTATTCCAAGCCCAGAGCAGCATCCGATCACATGATGCTCTGGAATATTTTCCTGAATGTCATGAAAGAGCTTCAATCATGGCAGATCTTTTTTAGAAAACCCCCGCACACCTGCGGCTGGGCCGTGGGGATGATTCCATACAGCGCCGATCACCGCAATAAAGTCGGCGCCCGCTTCGGTCAGGAGCGAAAAATTGTCTTGGGTGATGCCGCCGATGGCGACCGAGGGGATTTCCATCAGGTCTGACCACCAGCGCAGCAGTTCGATGTCGGCGCGGGTTTTCGGCGTTTTGGTCGTGGTGGGGAAGAAGGCGCCGAAGGCGACGTAGTCCGCGCCGTGTTCCGCGGCTTCCATGGCGAGGTGCCGGCTATCGTGGCAGGTGATGCCGAGGCTCATTCCATCGAGCAGGCGGCGGATGTGGGGGAGGCCGCCGTGGGCGGCGAGATCGTCCTGGCCGAGATGGGCGCCGTCGCACCCGGTTTCGAGCGCGAGGCGGGGGTCGTCGTTCAGCAGGAAGGCGACGCCGCGGGACTGTGCGATGGGGCGCAGGGCATCGATGGCGCGGCGCAGCTCGTCTGGCGGTGCGTTCTTGAGGCGGAGCTGGACGCAGGCGACCGGCCCGGCATCCAGCGCCGCCGCCAGCGCATCGGCGAAATCGGGGCCGATGCGTGGCGGCGTGATGAGGTAGAGCGCGGTCAAGCCTTGCCCTGGTAGATGCCGACGATTTGCGAGAGCAGGGCCAGAGCCTCGTCCCGCGGGCGGGTGAAGGCGTTGCGGCCGATGATCGAGCCGGAGGCGCCGCCGTCGCTGAGGGCGCGGACGGTGTCGAGCAGGCTGGCCGAATCGGTGGCTTCGCCGCCGGAGAAGACCACGAGGCGGCGGCCGTTGAAGCAGGACTGCACGACGTGTTCGATGCGTTTGGCCATCGTCGAGACATCGACCTTTTCATAGGCTTTCCGCGCGGCATCGAGGCCGATATGCTCGGTGGGCGGCTTCACCTTGATGATGTGGGCGCCGAGGAGTGCCGCCATGTGGGCGGCGTAGGCGCAGATGTCGATGGCGGTTTCGGCTTTCTTGTCGAGCATCGGGCCGCGGGGGTAGGACCACAGCACGACGGCGAGGCCGGCGGATTTGGCTTCTTCGGCGAGTTCGCGGAATTCCTCCATCATCGCGAACTGGTGTTCGCTGCCGGGATAGATGGTGAAGCCGATGGCGGCGCAGCCGAGGCGCAGGGCGTCGGAGATCGAGCCGGTGACGGCCTGGTCCTTTTCGGTGGCCAGCGAGTTGGAGGAGTTGAGTTTGAGAATGGTGGGGATGCTGCCGGCGAAGGCGTCGGCGCCCGCCTCGATCATGCCGAGCGGGGCGGCGTAGGCGGACAGGCCGGCATCGAGGGCGAGCTGGAAATGGTAGTGCGGGTCGTAGGCGGCGGGATTGCTGGCGAAGCTGCGCGCGGGGCCGTGTTCGAAGCCCTGATCGACCGGCAGGATGACCATCTTGCCGGTGCCGCCGAGCTTGCCCTGCATGAGGATGCGGGCGAGGTTGGCCTTGGTGCCGGGATTGTCGCTTTCGTACCAGCTCAGGATCTTCCTGACCCGTTGAGTGACGCGCATTGGGATCTCCCTTTGAATGTATTCAGGCTGAAAGATGGCAAGCGGGATGCCGTTAAGCCGGATTTTTCGCGGCGTCCAGCCATGCGGCGAGGGTGGCGGGGGCGATTTCGCCCGCGAGATCGAGCGCTGGCGGCGGTGCTGCGAGCAAGGTTGCGCCGAATTCATCGGCGAGGGTGGCGATGCGGGCGAAGGCGGGCGCGGCGGGATCGAGGATGACGCCGCGCAGGCCGAGCCGGAGCGCTTCGAGGGCGCGGCCGGGGGCGTCGGCGCAGTCGAGCAGAGCGGGACCGTCGAAGCATGCGGCGGCCAGCAGGCTCTGCCACCAGAGGCAGCCGGCATAGAGGGCGAAGCCGGGGGGCGAGAGCAGCGTGACCGGGCGGGCGGGGGCGAGCGCGCGGGCGATATCCGCGGCGTTGTGGACGATCAGCGCCGGGGGTGGCGGCTCAGTCGCGCTCGCCGGCAATCAGCACCTCGCGCTTGCCGACATGGTTGGCGGGGCCGACGACGCCGTCCTTTTCCATCTGCTCGATGAGCTTGGCGGCGCGGTTGTAGCCGATTTGCAGGTGGCGCTGGATGAAGGAGGTGCTGGCCTTGCCCTCGCGCGCGACGAGGGCGACGGCCTGCTGGTAGAGCCCGCCCTCGCCGCCCTCGGCCGCGGCGAGGCCGGGCATCGAGGGTGCATCGTCCTCCACCGCCTCGGTCACGGCCTCGACGTAGTCGGGCTCGCCCTGTTCGCGCAGGTAGGCGACGACATCCTCGACCTCGCGGTCGGAGACGAAGGGGCCGTGGACGCGGGTGATGCGGCCGCCGCCGGCCATGTAGAGCATGTCGCCCATGCCGAGGAGCTGCTCGGCGCCCTGCTCGCCGAGGATGGTGCGGCTATCGAATTTGGAGATCACCTGGAAGGAGATGCGGGTGGGGAAGTTCGCCTTGATCGTGCCGGTGATGACGTCGACCGAGGGGCGCTGGGTGGCCATGATGACGTGGATGCCGGCGGCGCGGGCCATTTGCGCGAGGCGCTGCACGGCGGCCTCGATTTCCTTGCCGGCGACCATCATGAGGTCGGCCATCTCGTCGATGACGACGACGATGAGCGGCAGGGGTTCGAGGGCGAGGGGCTGGTCCTCGAAGATCGGCTTGCCGGTTTCGGAATCGAAGCCGGTCTGCACGCGGCGGGTGACGACCTCGCCGCGGGCGAGGGCTTCGTTCACCCGGTCGTTATAGCCGGCGATGTTGCGCACCGAGAGGCCGCTCATCGCGCGGTAGCGGCGCTCCATTTCGCGCACGACCCATTTGAGGGCGGCGACGGCCTTGGCCGGCTCGGTGACGACGGGGGCGAGCAGGTGCGGAATGCCCTCGTAGACGGAGAGTTCGAGCATTTTCGGGTCGATGAGGATCAGGCGGCATTCTTCGGGCGACAGGCGGTAGAGCAGGCTCAGGATCATCGCGTTGACGCCGACCGACTTGCCGGAGCCGGTGGTGCCGGCGATCAGCAGATGCGGCATGCGCGCGAGGTCGGCGATGACGGGCTTGCCGCCGATATCCTTGCCGAGGGCGAGGCCGAGGCGGCCGGTGGTGGCGTTCCAGTCCGCCGATTCGAGAAGCTCGGAGAGGAACACGGTCTCGCGCTTCGCATTCGGCACCTCGATGCCGATGACGTTGCGGCCCTGCACGGTGGCGATGCGGACGGCGAGGACGGAGAGGCTGCGGGCGATGTCATCCGCGAGACCGATGACGCGGGCGGAGCGGATTCCGGGGGCGGGCTCAAGCTCGTAGAGGGTGACGACCGGGCCGGGGCGGATTTCAACGATGCGGCCCTGCACGCCGTAATCGCCGAGAACGGTTTCGAGCAGCCGTGCATTGGCTTGCAGCGCCTCGGCATTGGGGCCGCCGGATGACTGGCGCGAGGGCGCCTGCTTGAGCAGTTCGAGGGGCGGGAGGCGCCAGAGATTGTCCGGCAGGGGCAGCCGTTCCTGACGCGGCGGGGCCTTGCGCGGCGGCGCGGCGCGGGTCAGCCGCGAGGGCGGGGCGCGGCCCTCCGTTTCGGTGAAGGGTGCGGCACGTGGGCTAGGCGCCGCGCCGGGATCATCGTCGTAGGACGCGGCGGGATCATCGGCATCGGCCGGGCCGCGGGGGATGACGAGCGAGGCCCGATCGTCCGCCGCCGTGGTTTCGGACATCGGCTGGGAGGCGACGATTTCCTTGAGCCATATGGATGTGCTGCCGGCGGCCCGGACGGCGCGGCGGCCATGCCGCGCGGAGACGGCCGCGGCGGCGGCGGCGCGGCGCCCGGCAAGGCGCCACTCGCCGGATGTCAGGCCAAAGGCGAAGACGGTAAACCCCGTGCCCAGCAGGGCGGACAGGCCCAGCAAGGCGGCGCGGCCGACCATGCCGAGCGCCGAGTGGGCGACATCGGCGCCATAGAAGCCGAGCAGCGTGCCGACGGCGCCGCCGGGGCCGGATGCGGCCGGCCAGCCGGGCGCGAAGCCGGCGTCGAAAGATTGCAGGACGCCCAGCGTGCAGGCCAGGGCCGGCATCGCGAACAGGGTGGACAGGGCGCGTAGCCGCCAGCGGGTGATCTCGCCGCGATTGACCAGCGCGAACCCCCAGGCGAGCAGCACCAGCGCCGGCAGGGCGCCGGCGATGCCGAAGCCTTGCAGCAGCAGGTCGGCGAGGATCGCGCCGAACCGGCCGGCAAGGTTCTGCGGCGGCAGAGAGGAGGCGGTGTCGAAGGAGGGGTCGCCGGGATGATAGGAGGCGAGCGACACCAGAACCGTCAGGCCGGCGAGACCGGCGCAGAGTGCTGCGATCTCGGCGAGATGCCGGGCAAAGCGCGCTTTCAGGGCGGGCGAGAGAAATTGGCGGGTTTCGGTGGTCGCGGACATTCGGGTGCCTGACTCCGGCAATACGGCGGAGGTTGAACTATAACCCGAATCACACTGATCTGACAAAGAAAATGGCCGGAGGTTTCCCTCCGGCCCGTCGGCTGGACAATTTTTTGTATTAAATTCAGTAGCCGTGCTGCAGAACTTCGCCGTGCTCGGAGATGTCGAGCCCTTCGCGTTCGGCCTCGGCCGAGACCCGCAATCCCATGGTCAGGTCGATGATCTTGAGGATGATGAAGGAGACGACGCCGCTATAGAGCAGGGTGACGAGGATTCCCTCGGCCTGGAGGACCATCTGGTGCGGGTTGCCGGCGAGCAGGCCGTTGGTGCCGCCGATCGACTTGACCGCGAAGACGCCGGTGAGCAGCGCGCCGGCAATGCCGCCGAGCCCGTGCACGCCCCAGACATCGAGCGCGTCGTCATATCCGAACATGCCCTTGAACCCGGTGACGCCCCAGAAGCAGACGACGCCAGCGACAAGCCCGATGACCAGCGCGCCGCCGACCGGCACGAAGCCGCAGGCCGGGGTGATGGCGACGAGACCCGCGACCGCGCCGGACACGGCGCCAAGCAGGCTGGGCTTGCCCTTCGTCATCCACTCCACGACCGTCCATGAAAGGACCGAGGCGGCGGTGGCGAGGTGGGTGTTGATCATCGCATACCCGGCCTGGCCGCCCGACGTGAGGGCCGAGCCCGCGTTGAACCCGAACCAGCCGACCCAGAGCAGGGACGCGCCGACCAGCGTGTAGCCGAGATCGGCGGGCGCCATGTTGGTGGTGCCATAGCCGGTGCGCTTGCCGACCATGAGGGCGGCCACGAGACCCGCGACCGCGGAGTTGATGTGCACCACGGTGCCGCCGGCGAAATCGAGCACGCCCTGGCTGCCGAGGAAGCCGCCCGGACCCCAGACCATGTGCGCGATCGGGGCGTAGACCGCGATCAGCCAGATGCCGAGAAAGACCATGGCCGAGGAGAATTTGAGCCGGTCGGCGGGGCCGCCGAGGATCAGCACCGGCGTGATGATCGCGAAGGTGCACTGGAACATGCAGAATACGGTTTCCGGGATGGTGCCGGAGAGCGTGCCGGTGCCATCGCCCATCAGCATGACCCTGGACAGGCCGCCGATGAACGGCGTGCCTTTGGTGAAGGCCAGCGAGTAGCCGATCACCACCCACAGCACCGAGATGAGCGCGGTGGCGAAAAAGCACTGCATCAGCATGGCCAGGATGTTCTTCCGGCGCAGCAGGCCGCCATAATAGAGCGCCAGACCCGGCACGGTCATCATCAGCACCAGGACCGAGGAGGTGAGCATCCAGGCTGTATCGCCCGAGTCGAGCTTCGGCGCCGTGTCCGCGAAGGCCACAGCATTCCAGCCCATGACCCCCAGGGCAGCCGCCATGCTCCCGATGAGCAATCGTCTTTTCATCCGCCGTTATCCTTCCTGCTCTGCGATACGTTTAACCATACGCCTCCTTATGCAGAGATCGTGCCAGACACGCTCAAGTTTGTTTGTTGGGCACAAGCCGGAATCCAGGTAAATATTGTTGTTTTTATAGTCATATTCTGCATATTTTTCGGTCATTTATCGGATTTGCCCAGATCGGCGTGGCGCCGGGCAGATGAGCGCGCCAGCGGCTTGCAGGATCTGCCGCAGATGCGACATCTGAGGCATCAGAGCACTTTCCGAACCATCCGGATCGGATGTAGTGCTCCATGTTATTGATAATGGCAGCATCCTTATCCGATCAGATGACTCCATCCGATCAGATGATGCTCCAGCGGAGGCGAGGCATGGCGGAGCAGACAGCGGATGTTGCGATCATCGGCGCGGGACCGGTCGGGGCGGCGCTCGCCCTGCGCCTGGCCGCGGCGGGGCAGCGGGTCGTTCTGGTGGACCGGGCGGCGCTGCCGCCGATGGAACATCCGGATTTCGACGGCCGCGCCTATGCCATCGCCTACGGGTCCCGCGACCTGCTGGAGCGTGCCGGGCTGTGGGAGCGGCTGCCGTTTCCGCCCTGTCCGATCGAGCGCATCCGCGTATCGGATGGCAAGCCGGGTCGCCCGCCCTCGCCGCTGTTTCTCGATTTCGACCATCGAGATGTCGGCGAGGAACCGTTTGGCTGGATTGTCGAGGCCCGCTCGCTGCGGATGGCGATCAACCGCGCCCTCGCGGAATCGCCGGTCATTCTTCATGCGCCGGCAACCGCGCGCGTGACCCGCGATGCCGACGGCGCCACCGTCGCGATCGCGGGCGGGCCGGTCTATCGGGCAAGCCTCGTGGTCGCCGCCGATGGCAGGGGCAGCGCGCTACGCGCCGAGGCGGGCATCGCCGTCACCCGCTACCCCTATCGCCAGAGCGCCGTGGTCTGCGCCGTGGAACACGAGCGGCCGCACCACAACGTGGCGCTGGAGCATTTCCTGCCGGGCGGCCCCTTCGCGCAACTGCCGATGAGCGATGCCGACGGCGCCCATCTGTCCGCCATCGTCTTCACCGAGAGCCACGCCAATGCCGCGCGCCTCGCGGCGATGGACGATCCGCGCTTCACCATCGAGGTGGTGCGGCGGCTGGGCGCGCATCTCGGCCGCATCCGGCTGGTGGGGCGGCGCTGGACCTATCCGCTCTCCGCCCTGCACGCGCACCGCTATCACGCGACGCGGCTGGTTCTCGTCGGCGATTCCGCGCACGGCGTTCACCCGATCGCCGGCCAGGGGCTCAATCTCGGATTGCAGGACGGCATCGCGCTGGCCGCGCTGATCGAGGGCGCGGCCGATCCGGGCAGCCCGGATCTGCTCGCCCGCTACCAGCGCATCCGCCGGCCGGCCAACATCGCGATGCTCGCCGCGACCGACGGGCTCGACCGGCTGTTCTCGACCGACCTGCCGCCGGTGCGCCTCGCGCGCGATATCGGGCTCGCCGCGGTGAACCGGATGCCCCGGCTCAAGCGCCGCTTCATGCGGACGGCGATGGGCCTCAGTGTCCCGAATCTGAAATCCGATGGATTTCAGATTCGGGACACTAGCGCATAGGGCCGCGCCGCAGCCCGGCGAGCCGCTGCTCGACGCGCTTGCGGGCGCGGGTGATCAGCGCAACACTGGCCAGCCGCCGGTCGAGGAACGCCCTGGTGTCCTCGCCCGTTTCCGAGGTGTCGCGCAGCCAGTAGAGCAGCGTCGTCGAATAGACCGCGGCGAGGATGGCCCGCTTCGTATACCAGGAGAAATCGGCCGAGCGGTCGCCGGCCGCGTGCCAGATCGCATCCACCGTGCGGCCGGTGATCCGCGCCGCGAGCGCGGCGTTGCGCGGCAGGGCGAGGATGGCGAGGGCGCGGCGGATCGCCTCGCGATGCGGCGCCGCACGGTCGAGCCGAAGGAGGATGACGGCACGCACCCGCGCGGAGAGCCGGGGCTCGTCGATCGTGCCGGCGGCCGCCTCCATCTCGCGGTCGGCCAGGGCGGCCCAGGCCTCGATCATCGCCGGAGCGCCGCCCTCGAACAGCAACTCCGCCTCCGCCGGGTCGCGGCCAAGGCGCGCCAGCGCCCGCCGCAGGGCGGTGCGCGTCCAGCCATCGAAGGGCACCTCCTCGATCAGGGCGCGGAGCAGTGCATCGTCATCCGCGCGGACCTCGTCCGCGCCGGTCATCGCCGTTTCGTTCATTCCACCTCTCCTGCGCTGCGCACGATCTCGTCGCGGAACCGCGCCACTTCCTCGTTGAATCCCATCAGCCGCGGATCGCGCAGCCGCTGCGGGTAGAGAATACCGTCGAGGTGATCGGCCTCGTGCTGGATGACCCGGGCGTGAAACCCGGTGGCCTCGCGGCTGAAGGGCGCCCCGGTCGCATCGATCCCGCGCAGGGTCAGCGCCTCGGCGCGGGGCACCAGCGCGCTCATGCCCGGGATCGACAGGCAGCCCTCCCAATCCTCGACCGGATCGCCGGGATGCAGCACGAGTTCGGGATTGATCACGGCGGACAGGCCGCGCGGCGTATCGTGCGCGCCACCGCCGGCCCGGCTTTCCGGCACACGGTAAATGAACACCCGCAGCGGCACATGCACCTGCGGCGCCGCCAGGCCGACACCTCCGGCATCCTCCAGCGTTTCGGCCATGTCGCGCAGCAGGCGGGCGATTTCCGGCGCGGCCGGGTCCGCCACCGGGGCGGCCTTTTCGAGCAGCACGGGATGCCCCAGCCGGGCAAGTTTGAGAATCGCCATGACCGACACATGGCGCAGATCCGCCGAATCGCAAAGGCGGATTACGCCGTACAGCCTCAACAAGACGGTTGGCAAAGCCTGGAATCTTGCTATAAGGGCGACCCGATGACGGGGTCGTCCCGGCACTGCGTAAGGCTGCGTCCGGATTGGCGCGGCTTCTTTGCGTTACTCTGCAAGCCTTTCAACCGTTATGGAGTCTCTGGCCAAGTGCAAGTTCTCGTTCGTGACAACAATGTCGATCAGGCGCTGAAGGCGCTCAAGAAGAAGCTTCAGCGTGAAGGCGTGTTCCGCGAAATGAAGTTGCGCCGGCACTACGAAAAGCCCTCCGAACGCCGCGCCCGCGAGGCGGCGGAAGCCGTTCGCCGCGCCCGCAAGATGGAGCGCAAGCGGATCGAACGCGAAGGGTTCTGATCGCTCCACGCGATCGGCTTTCCTGACGGGACAGGGCGCGGCCTATATGGGCACGCGCCTTTTTCCGTTTCAGCGACGATCAAGCGAATAACCCCCCGGGCCGGCGGAGGCCAGCAGCAGCAGACCGCCGCAAATCGCCAGATCGAGGAAGAACTGGATTTCCGCCGCCGCCGCGGCGCGGCCGTGCATCAGCCAGAAGCGATGCGCCAGCCAGTTCGCGGCGATCGTGAACAGGATCAGCACGATGGCGGCCTGCCGGGTCCGCAGGCCCAGCATGACCAGGCCGCCGGCGCCAAGTTCGCAGACCACGGCGATCACGCCGCCCAGGGTCGGCGCCGGGGCATCGAGATGGGTGAGCAGATGCACAATTCCGGGCCAGTGCACGAGCTTGCTCCAGCCCGCCTGCACGAAGAGTAAAGCGATCGCCAGCCTTCCGGCCAGCATTCCCACATCCGATATGCCACGCTGCATGGTTTTCTTTCGATCCAGACCCTGTAAGTTATCGTTGAGCGGGGCGCCCTGCCCCGCCGCTTGTTAAACGGAACGCCATCATGACCGCCAGCCCCGTCGTCGATTTCGAAGGCCTCGCCGCGACCGAGATCTCCGCCGATCCCTTTCCGCATCTGGTAATGCGAGGTTTCGTTCGACCCGAGCGGCTCGCCGGCGTCGTCGCCGATCTGCCGCCGCTCGGCGCGCGGGGCAGTTTCCCGATCGAGTCGGTCCGGCTCGGGACCAACGCCGCGCGGCTGATGGACGACATGAAGGGCGAGCAGATGCGGCGAATCATCGCCGGGAAGTTCGGCCTCGACCTCGACGGCGCGCCGGTGATGCTGACGCTGCGCGGCCGCACCGATGCGCGGGACGGCAAGATCCATTGCGATTCGCTCGCCAAGCGGGTCACCATCCTGCTCTATCTCAACCCGGCCAGCGAGGCCTGGGCGCGGCAGGATGGTTGCCTGCGGCTGCTGCGTGGGCCGGACGATCTGGAGAATTACGCGGTCGAGGTGCCGCCGGTCGATGGCACGCTGCTGGTGTTCCCGAACGGCCCGACCACCTGGCATGGCCACCGCACCTATGTCGGCAAGCGCTACACGGTGCAGATGAACTACATGACCACCGATGCCAAGGCGCGCTACGAGATGCGCCGGCACCGGATATCGGCGCTGGTCAAGCGTCTTTTGCCAGCCGCCTGAAAGGCTGCGGCCCGGCGCCGCAACGCACCCATGACCCCTGACACGAAAACGACGACAGCGGCCGCCGCCGCCGAAAGCCCCTTGCGAACTCTCCTGCTGTTCGCCGGAATCCTGCTCATCGCCATGAACATGCGCGCGGCGCTGGCCTCGGTCTCGCCGCTGCTGACCCCGATTGGCGCGGCGCTCGGCCTCGGCCCGCTGGGGCTGACCGCGCTGGCCACCATCCCCGTCGTCTGCTTCGCGGCCCTCGCCCCCGTCAGCATCGTGCTGCAACGGCGGGTGGGGCTGGAAGCGGCGATGATGACGGTGCTGGTGCTGCTCGCCGCCGGCCTGCTGGTCCGCGTGCTCGGCGGGGTTGCCGCGCTGTTCGCCGGCACGGTGATGGGCGGGGCGGCGATCGCGATGGGCAACGTGCTGCTGCCGGGGCTGGTCAAGCGCGATTTTCCAACCCGCGTCGGCCTCGTGACCGGCTGCTACACCACGGTGATGACGACGATCGCCTCGGTGGCGGCGGCGATCAGCGTGCCGGTGGCCAATGCCAACCCGTTCGCCTGGCGCGGCGCGCTGGGGCTGTGGGCGGTGCCGGCGATCGTCGCGGCGGTGATCTGGCTGCCGCAGCTTGCCCATGGCGCCCATCGGCTGAGCCACACGCCGACGTCCGGCGCATTCCGCAAGCTGGCGCGCAGCCCGCTGGCCTGGGCGGTGACGATGTTCATGGGCCTGCAATCGCTCGGCTTCTACTCGATCCTGTCATGGCTGCCGGCGATCCTGCATGCCCACGGCATCAACCCGACCATGGCTGGGATCATGCTGTCGACGACCACGCTCGTCGCGATTCCGGCCGCACTTGTCACGCCGGGCCTCGCCACGAGAAGCCGCGACCAGCGGCTGTTGCTCGCCAGCCTGCTCGCGATCGTCAGCGTCGGGTATGTCGGGCTGATGCTGGTGCCGGCCGCGGCGCCCTGGGTGTGGGTGGTGTTCATCGGCATCGGCCAGGGCGCCTGTTTTCCGCTGGCGCTGACGCTGATGGTGCTGCGCACCGGCGGCCCGGGCGAGGCCATGGCGCTGTCGGCGTTCTCGCAGATGGTCGGCTATGCGGTGTCGATCGCGGGGCCGCTCGGGCTCGGGGTGATCCACACGCTGAGCGGCCATTGGTGGCCATCGGTCGCGTTCCTGGTGATCCTGCAGGCGCCGACGCTCGGCTTCGGCCTCGCGGCGGCGCGGCCGCGCACGATCCGGTTCTGACATCCGGCCGACATGGAAAACGGCCCCCGCGCAGCGCACGGGGGCCGTTTCTGTCTGGAACGCGCATCCAGTCAGGTGTTTCCACCTGACCTTGTATTGCGCGCTCGTTACTCGGCGGCGTCTTCGCGCCGGCCGCCCTTGCCGCCGACCTGGTCGGTGATGTCGGCGCCGGTCGCCTGATCGACCACCCGCATCGACAGCTTCACCTTGCCGCGATCGTCGAGCCCGATCATCTTCACCTTCACGGCATCGCCGACCTTCACCACATCGCCGGTGCGGGCGACGCGGCCCTGCGCCAGTTCGCTGATGTGGACCAGGCCGTCGCGCGCGCCGAAGAAGTTCACGAAGGCGCCGAAATCGGCGATCTTCACGACCTTGCCGGTGTAGATCTGGCCGACTTCCGGTTCGGAGGTCAGCGAGCGGATACGGTCGATCGCCTTCTGCGCCTGTTCGTCGGAGGTTGCCGCGATCTTGATCGTGCCATCGTCCTCGATGTCGATCTTGCAGCCGGAATACTCGACGATCTCGCGGATCACCTTGCCGCCGGTGCCGATCACGTCGCGGATCTTGTCCTTCGGCACGTTGATCACGGTGATGCGCGGCGCGTTGGCGGAGACGCCCTCGCGCGCGCCGGTCAGCGCCTTGGACATCTCGCCGAGGATGTGCAGGCGCCCATCCTTCGCCTGATCCAGCGCGATCTTCATGATCTCGGGCGTGATCGAGGTGATCTTGATGTCCATCTGCAGGCTGGTCACGCCCGCCTCGGTGCCGGCCACCTTGAAGTCCATGTCGCCGAGATGGTCTTCATCGCCGAGGATGTCGGAGAGCACGGCGAAGCCCTTGTCCTCCTTGATCAGGCCCATGGCGATGCCGGCCACCGGGCGCGGCAGCGGCACGCCGGCATCCATCAGCGCGAGCGAGGTGCCGCACACCGTCGCCATCGAGGAGGAGCCGTTGCTCTCGGTGATCTCGGAGACGACGCGCAGGGTGTAGGGGAACTTGTCCTTGCCCGGCAGCAGCGGGTGAATGGCGCGCCAGGCGAGCTTGCCGTGGCCCACTTCGCGGCGGCCAGGGCTGCCGACGCGGCCGGTCTCGCCCACCGAGAAGGGCGGGAAATTGTAGTGCAGCAGGAAGCGCTCGCGGTATTCGCCCTCGATCGCATCGACGATCTGCTCGTCCTGCGCGGTGCCGAGGGTCGCGACCACGAGGGCCTGGGTTTCGCCGCGGGTGAACAGGGCGGAGCCGTGGGTGCGCGGCAGCACGCCGACCTCGGCGAGGATCGGGCGGACGGTGCGGGTGTCGCGCCCGTCGATGCGGATGCCGTTGTCGAGGATCGCGTTGCGGACGATATCCGCCTCAAGCTCCTTGAACATGCCCTTGGCCTTGTCGACCGGGCGTTCCTCGGCGGCGAGCGTCTCGAGCACCTGGGCCTTCACCGCGCCGATCTTTTCGTGGCGGGCGGTCTTCTCGCGCTCGGCATAGGCGGCGCGCAGCCCCTCGCGGGCGAGTTCGTCGACGCGGGCGGCAAGCGCCTTTTCCTCGTCGCTTTCCTCGACCAGCGGCCAGGGGTCCTTGGCGGCGTGTTCGGCAAGCTCGATGATCGCCTGGATCACCGGCTGGAACGCGGCATGGCCGAAGGTGACGGCGCCGAGCATGGTTTCTTCCGACAGCTCGTGCGCCTCGGACTCGACCATCAGCACGCCCTCTTCCGTGCCGGCGAGCACGAGGTCGAGCCGGCTTTCGGCGATCTGCGCCGAGGTCGGGTTGAGGATGTATTCACCGTCGATATAGCCGATGCGGGCGGCGCCGACCGGGCCGAAGAACGGAATGCCGGAAAGGGTCAGCGCGGCCGAAGAGGCGACGAGCGAGACGATGTCCGGCTCGTTCTCGAGGTCGTGGCTGAGCACGTTGACGATGACCTGCACCTCGTTGCGGAACCCGTGCGGGAAGAGCGGGCGGATCGGCCGGTCGATCAGGCGGGAGGTCAGGGTCTCGCGCTCGGTCGGGCGGCCTTCGCGCTTGAAGAAGCCGCCGGGAATGCGGCCGGCGGCATAGAATTTCTCCTGGTAGTTCACGGTGAGCGGGAAGAAATCCTGCCCCGGCTTCACCGTGCGGGCACCAACCACGGTGGCGAGCACCACGGTGTCGCCATAGGAGGCGACGACGGCGCCGTCGGCCTGGCGGGCAACCTTGCCGGTTTCGAGGATGAGCTTGCGCCCGCCCCAGTCGAGTTCCTTGCGGAAATACTTGTCAAACATCATTCGGTCCTTGCAACAACAGGACCGGTACGGTCACACCATCGGTGGCGCGGTGCGGGACGCGGCGTCTCGGGCGGCATGGGTCGGGCTGTGGGCGATGTCTCGTCACAGCCACGGGCCATGTGGCCGGAAACGCCGAAGAGACCCCGGCGTT
This sequence comes from Pseudomonadota bacterium, assembly GCA_021849425.1. Lineage (GTDB taxonomy): Bacteria > Pseudomonadota > Alphaproteobacteria > Acetobacterales > Acetobacteraceae > Acidiphilium. Next base: position 3,048 of record JAJZSY010000040.1, on the reverse strand, counting down.
GCGCGCAACCGAACGATCTGATCCGTTCCGATCACGACCGGAGGACGATCCCCCGGCTGAAGATGCGCCAGCGGCGCATATCATCCTTATAGTCCAATTGCCGCCGCTCCGCTACTGCGGGGGCGTGAGGAGACCCGCATGACCGAAACGCCCCCGATTCTCGAACGCCGCGGCGGCATCGCCCGGCTGCGTCTCAACCGCCCTTCCCTGCGCAACCGGCTCGGCGCGGATGATCTTGCCGCCCTGCTCGGCCACTGCGCCACGATCGCGGCGGACGAAACGATCCGCGTCGTCGTGTTCGAGGCCGCCGGGAAGGTGTTCAGCGCCGGCTTCGATCTCGATGCCCTCTCGCGCGGGGAGACCGGGGACGCCGAGGACGGGCCGGACGGCATCGGCCGCGTGGGCACGGCGCTCGCCGCCCTGCCCCAGCCGGTGATCGCGCGGCTGCACGGCAATCTGTATGGCGGCGCGGTCGATCTCGCGCTCGCCTGCGATTTCCGCATCGGCGTGGCGGGCATGGAACTGCTGATGCCGGCGGCGCGGATCGGCCTGCATTACTATCGCTCGGGGCTCGCCCGCGCGGTGGAGCGCATCGGGCCGGACGCCACGCGCCTGCTCTTCGTCGCAGCGCGGACGATCGACGCGGACACGCTGCTGCGGATCGGCTACCTGACCGCGCTTGCTAGCGCCGACGATCTCGACGCCACGGTCGATGCCCTCGCCGCCCGGCTGGAAGCCAACGCGCCCCTCGCCGTGCGGGGCATGAAGGCGGCGATCGCCGGGCTCGCATCCGGCAGGCTGGATGGCGAGGCGTTCGCCGCCGGGCTCGACGCCGCGCATCGCGACCGGGCCTTCATCGAGGCCATGGCGGCGTTGCGGGCGAAGAAGCGCGGCGGCTGAGCTTCAGGCGCGCAGGTTGAAGGCGGCCAGCGCCGCGAGATCGCGATCGCCCCAGCCTTCGCGCACGGCGTCATGCGCGGTGCGGCGGACGGCTTCGACCAGCTTGAGGTTGAAGCCGGCTCCCTCGCCCGCCTCGTCCATCAGGCGGAGATCCTTCTCGACCGCCTCGATCGAGAAGCCCACCGAATCGCTCCGCGTGCCGCCCATCTCGGTAATGATCGCGGCGCTGCGGATGGCGAGGGCGGGCGCGCCGCCGGAGCTCTTGCCGATGATGCCGAGCAGCCGTTCCGGCGTGATCCCGTAATCGCGGGTGATCAGCGCGGCCTCGCCCAGCGCCTGGAACGCGGCCAGCAGCGGCAGGTTGACCGCGAGCTTCATCGCCGAAGCGGCCTGCGGCGTCTCGAAGCGCTCCAGCCGGTCGCACAGCTCGTCGAGCACCGGCGTCGCGGCGGCGATCGTCGCGTCATCGCCGCCGGCAAGGCCGAGCAGCTTGCCCGACCGCGCCGGGCCGACCGTGCCGCCCACCGGGCAGGCCACGAACCGCCCGCCCTGCGCGGTCACCGCTTCGGCGTTGGCCTGCATGTCGGCGGGCTTCAGCGTGCTCATGTCGATCACGAGGGCCTGGCGGAGAGTGGCGCCGAGCAGACCTCCCTCGCCATGATAGACCGCGCGGGCAGCCGCCTCGTCGAGCAGCATCACAATGACGTAATCGGCCGCGGCCGCCACCTCGGCCGGCGATGACTTGACCGCGAGCCCCTCGACCGCCGCGGCCCGCGCCAGGGTCCGGTTCCAGCCGCAGACCTGATGGCCGCGCTCGATCAGCCGCGCCGCCATCGCGGCACCCATCCGGCCAAGACCGATAACGCCAATCTTCAGACTCATGTTCGTGCTCCCGTTCGCAATAGGTTCAACGCCGGATATGGGCGGTGGCGAGCCATGAAAAAAGCCGGAGGCGATCGCCCCCGGCCCTTTCCGTCAGTCCGGCCAGAATGACCGGGCCGTTCAGCCCGGCGCGGGCAGCGGCCCGAGCCCGCCGGATTTCGGCACTTCCGGTTTCTGCGCCATCGGCACCGAGGCGCGGCGACTGTCGGGCGCCGGCTCGTCAACGACCTGGCGAACCACCGGCTCGCCGCGCAGGACGGTCTGGATTTCATCGCCGGTGAGCGTTTCGTATTCCAGCAGCCCCTTGGCCAGGCGGTGCAGCTCGTCGAGCCGCTCGGTCAGGATCCGACGGGCCTCGGAATAGGCGTGATCGATCACGGACTTGATTTCGCGGTCGATCTCCTGCGCGGTCGCCTCGGAGACGTTCTTGTGCTGCGTCACCGAGTGGCCGAGGAAGAGTTCCTGCCCGTTGTCGCCATAGGCGATCATGCCGAGCTTGTCGCTCATGCCCCATTCGGTGATCATCCGGCGGGTGATGTCGGTCGCCTGCTTGATGTCGCCCGACGCACCGTTGGAGACGTTCTCGGCCCCGAAGATGATCTCCTCGGCGGCGCGCCCGCCCATCGCCTTGACCAGTTCGGAGAGCAGCTTGGCCTTGCTCATCGAATAGCGGTCACCTTCCGGCAGGCTCATCACCATGCCGAGCGCGCGGCCGCGGGGAATGATCGTGGCCTTGTGAACGGGGTCGCAGTGCTTCTGCGAGATCGAGCAGAGCGCATGGCCGGCCTCGTGATAGGCCGTCATCTTCTTCTCGTCCTCGCTCATCACCATCGAGCGCCGCTCGGCGCCCATCATGACCTTGTCCTTGGCGTATTCGAATTCGGCCATGGCGACGACGCGCTTGCCCATGCGGGCGGCGAGAAGGGCGGCCTCGTTGACCAGGTTGGCGAGATCGGCCCCCGAGAAGCCGGGCGTGCCGCGGGCGATCACCTTGGGATCGACATCGGCGGCCAGCGGCACCTTGCGCATATGGACCTTGAGGATGCGCTCGCGGCCGTTCACGTCCGGGTTCGGCACCACCACCTGGCGGTCGAACCGGCCGGGGCGCAGCAGCGCGGGGTCGAGCACGTCGGGGCGGTTGGTGGCGGCGATGAGGATGACGCCCTCGTTGCTCTCGAACCCGTCCATCTCGACGAGCATCTGGTTCAGCGTCTGCTCACGCTCGTCGTTGCCGCCGCCAAGCCCGGCGCCGCGATGGCGGCCGAC
>JAJZSY010000016.1 GCA_021849425.1 Pseudomonadota bacterium | reverse complement strand
CTGGCTGCATCATCGCCGCGCATTCCGCCTCGAGCCTGTCGCCGAAGCGCTCGCGCAGCAACGGCAACGCGAACTCGGGCATTTCCAGCCGCACTGCCTCGGGCATCGACGGATGGTCGAGCGTATGAGTGTCGAGCCGGTCGAGCGCGCGCCGCTCGGCGGCGTCGAGCGGCGGCGGGGCGAACCGCATCACGCCGAACAGCCCGGCGACGCGCGGCGCCGGCATGCCGGTGAGCACGCGCAGGGCGGCGATGAGCAGGCGCGGCGTCGCCTCGGCGCCGACCCGTTCCAGCCACCAGCCGAGCCGGCGGCGGGCGCGCAGCACCGACCAAACGATCTCGCCGATCTCGCGCCGGTCGCCACCGCCGATGAAGCGGCGGGTGCGCAGGAAGTCGTTGGCAATGGCGTCGGCCGGCCGGCGATCTGCCTCGATCGCGTCCAGCAGCTCGATCGCCGCCTGCAGCCGGCCCGCGGGGGTCAAGGCTCAGTCCTGCCGGTAATTCGGGGCCTCGCGGGTGATCGCCACGTCATGAACGTGGCTCTCGCGCAGTCCGGCGCCGGTGATGCGGCGGAACCGCGCCTTGGTCTGCAACTCCGCGATCGTCGCACAGCCGGTATAGCCCATGCCGGCGCGCAGGCCGCCGACGAGCTGATGCACCACCCCGGCCATCGGCCCCTTGTAGCCGACCCGGCCTTCGATCCCTTCGGGCACGAGCTTCAGCGAGTCCTTGATGTCCTGCTGGAAATAGCGGTCGGCCGAGCCGCGGGCCATCGCGCCCAGGCTGCCCATGCCGCGATAGGATTTGTATGACCGGCCCTGGTAGAGAAACACCTCGCCGGGCGCCTCGTCGGTGCCGGCGAGGAGCGAGCCGATCATCACGCAGTCGGCCCCGGCCGCGAGCGCCTTGACCACGTCGCCAGAGGTGCGGATGCCGCCATCGGCGATCGCCGGCACATCGGCCGCGTGGCAGGCGGCGGCGGTTTCCATCACGGCGGAGAATTGCGGCACGCCGACGCCCGCAACCACGCGGGTGGTGCAGATGCTGCCCGGCCCGATGCCGATCTTGACCGCATCCGCCCCCGCCGCGATCAGCGCCGCGGCGGCTTCGGGGGTGGCGACGTTGCCGGCGACGATCTGAACCGCGTTCGAGCGTTCCTTGATCCGGGCAACCGCGCGCAGCACGCCCTCGGAATGGCCATGCGCGGTATCCACCACCACGACATCCACACCCGCCGCGATCAACGCCTCGGCGCGGCGCGCTCCATCCTCGCCAACGCCGGTCGCCGCGGCAACGCGCAGGCGCCCCAGCTCGTCCTTGTTGGCCAGCGGATGCGCCTCGGCCTTGTCCATGTCCTTCACGGTGATCAGGCCGACGCAGCGATACGCCTCGTCCACCACCAGCAGCTTCTCGATCCGGTGCTTGTGCAGCAGCGACCGCGCAACCTCGGGCGCGACATTCGCCGGCGCGGTGACGAGATTGTCCCGCGTCATCAGCTCATGGACCCGCGCGGCCGGGTCGGTCGCGAAGCGGACGTCGCGATGGGTGAGAATGCCGACAAGGCGATTGGTGCCGCGCTCGACCACGGGAACGCCGGAAATCCGGTGCTGCGCCATCAGCGCCTGCGCCTCGGCCAAAGTCTGCTCGGGATGGATGGTCAGCGGGTTGACCACCATGCCGCTCTCGAATTTCTTGACCTGGCGCACATGGTCGGCCTGGTCCTCGATCGAGAGGTTCTTGTGCACCACGCCGATGCCGCCCTGCTGCGCCATGGCGATCGCCATCTGCGCCTCGGTGACAGTATCCATCGCGGCGGAAATGACCGGGATGTTGAGCGAGATGGTGCGCGTCAGCCGCGAACGGGTGTCCGCCGCCGCCGGCAGCACCGTCGAAAAGCCGGGCACGAGCAGAACATCGTCGAAGGCATAGGCCTCGGTGATGCGGTCTGCGCCGCGCGGGAGAGAGAGTTCGTTGCTGGGAGCCATGGTGCGTCCTTGCCGGTTTGCGGACCTTGGCGATCCCTACTATCTGGCTCCCACCGATCCGGCAAGGCCGGCGGCGCAGGGCAGACCGCGCGCCACCGGAGCTTGCGGCCTCAACCGACCGCGTGCGCCCGGCCGGGAACCAGATCCTCCGCCTCGATCGTCTTCGAGGGCGGCGGCAGCGCGTCCGCCGGCAGGCGCGGATGGGCCTGCGGGTGAAGCGCCCGCGGCGGATAGCCGCTAAGTGCCCGCGGCGGGTAGCCGCGAAGCGCCTGCGGCGGGCAGCCGGCGCTGCGGCGAACGAACACATGCATCCGGCCATCGCGCCCCGGCACGATCGCCATCTGCTCGCTGCACACACCCTCGCCGTCCCCCGCGCGGGCCATCGTGATCCGGGTGACGCCGCCGGGCACCGCGCCGGGACCCGCCATCGCCGAAACCAGCGCCAGCGGGCTGGCGGCGAGCTGCCCCAGCGCTTGCATCCGAACCTGCATCGCGCGCTGCATCTCGTCGATCTGGCGGATCAGCGCGGCCGGGGCGGCCGGAATCGCCATCACCGGCACGGGCGCCACCGCGACGGGCACGACAACAATTTCCGCGGGCACATTCCCGGCGGGCGGCGCGGCAAGGGCGGCGGCCGGCATCGCCAGAATAGCCACGGCAAGGGGCAGGAACGAACGAATCATCGGCGTGACTCCTCCAGTGCGGGATCAGCGGTTCGGCTCCGGCGGGCTTGGCGCCGCACGTCCGCGATCTTGGCGCCCCACCCCCGCATGTCCAGCATCATCCGCGCCCCGCCCGTTCACATCGTCGCGCGCGGGCGGGATGGCGGCTCCGGAGGGCGGCTGATATCCTCAAGGCAACCAAACCGCCAAGCCGAGGAAACCACCATGACCGATTTCACCACCGGCCTCGAAAAGACCGAAGCGAACTATCAGGCGCTGTCGCCGCTGTCCTTCCTTGCGCGGACAGCGAAAATCTGGCCGGAGCGGACGGCGGTCGTTCACGGCTCGATCCGGCGCACATGGTCGGAAACCTTCGCCCGTTGCCAGCGGCTCGGCGCGGCGCTCGCCGCGCGGGGAATCGGTCCGGGCGACGTCGTCGCGGTGATGGCGCCGAACATCCCGGCCATGGTCGAAGCGCATTTCGGCATCGCGATGGCGGGTGCGGTGCTGAACACGCTCAACACAAGGCTGGATGCCCCGACCATCGCCTATATCCTGCGCCACGGCGAGGCGAAGCTGCTGCTGACCGACACCGAATTCGCTCCCGTGATCGGCGCGGCGCTGGCGGAACTCGGCGATGCCGCGCCGCCGGTGATCGACATCGACGATCCCGAGGGGCCGGGCGGCACGCGGCTTGGCATCATGGAATATGAGGCGTTGCTCGCCACCGGCACGGCGGCGTTCGACTGGCGGTTCCCCGATGACGAATGGTCGGCGATCGCGCTGAACTACACCTCGGGCACCACCGGCAAGCCCAAGGGCGTCGTCTATCACCATCGCGGCGCCTATCTGAACGGGCTCGGCAACGCCATCACCTGGAACATGCGCCAGCACCCGGTCTATCTCTGGACTTTGCCGATGTTCCACTGCAACGGCTGGTGCTTCCCCTGGACCATCACCGCGCTGGCGGGAACGCATGTCTGCCTGCGGCGGATCGACGCGCCGAATATCGCCGCCGCCGTCGAGCGCCACGGGGTGACGCATCTCTGCGGCGCGCCGGTGATCATGAACATGATGATCAACGCGCCGGAGCCGCAGCGCGCGGTCTATGCCGGGCGCGGCGTCGCGATGATGACCGCCGGCGCGCCGCCGCCGGCCGCCGTGATCGAGGCGATGGAAGGGCTCGGCGTCGATCTCACCCATGTCTACGGGCTGACCGAAACCTACGGCCCGGTCACCTACTGCGCCTGGCAGGAGGACTGGAACGGCAGCCCGGCGGCGGAACGCGCAGCACTGCGGGCGCGGCAGGGCGTGACCTACGCGGTCGAGGAAGGGGCGATGGTCGCCGATCCGGCCACCCGCGCGCCGGTTCCGGCCGACGGGATGACGATGGGCGAGGTGTTCCTGCGCGGCAACATCGTCATGATGGGCTATCTGAAAGATCCGGCTGCAACGGAAAAATCCTTCGCCGGCGGCTGGTTCGCGACCGGCGATCTCGGCGTCATGCACCCCGACGGCTATATCGAGCTGAAGGACCGCTCGAAGGACATCATCATCTCCGGCGGCGAAAACATCTCCACCATCGAGATCGAGACCGTGCTCTATCGGCATCCGGCGGTGCTTGAAGCGGCGGTGGTGGCCGCGCCCGACGAGAAATGGGGCGAGGTGCCCTGCGCCTTCGTCGTGCTGCGGCCGGAGATGACCGCCACGGCGGAGGACATCATCGCCTTCTGCCGGCAGAACATGGCGCATTTCAAGGCGCCGAAGCGAATCGTGTTCAGCGACTTGCCGAAAACCTCGACCGGCAAGATCCAGAAATACGTGCTGCGCGAGCGCGCGCGGGCGGGCTGAGCCACGGCCGCGGTCAGAACAGGAAACCGCGCTCGCCGTTCCATCGCGCGACCAGGCCGCGCGCCTCGGCCGATTCGTCGAGCAGCCGGCCGTGGGCGCGAGCCAGCGCCTCGGCATGGTGCAGCGCCGCGGCAAGCGCGCGCATCGCCGGATCGGACGGCGCCGTGTGGCGCAGTTCGCCGCCGCGATAATCGATCGGGTCGCATACCATACGCACCGGATCGACCGGCTGGGCCAGATAAGCCGGCTCGCGCAGCAAGCTCGCCGGCGCATCGCGCAGCCGCTCGAAGGGGACCCGGTAATGCGCCGAATATCCCGCCTGCTCCGCCAGCCCGCCGGCGGCCAGCACCTTGAGCCAGCCGATCCCGCTCTTCTGCAGGTCGTGCCAGCCGGAGCGACGGGGAAAATGCGCGAGCGCGGCACCGGCAAGACTGAACTGCGGCAGCGCAACGCCGTCGACCGACGCACCATGATTGCCTGGCGCGACCGCGCAGCGCGCACCGAATCCGCCGCGCACGAAGACCTTCGGCACCAGCGGTATCTCCCGCGCGCGCCAGCGCATCCGCCGCGGAATCACCAGCTCGGCGGGATCGTCATCCATCGTGTCGAAATAATGCACGAGCGGCAGCATCACCGCCGGTGCCCGGGCCCCCGCAAGCGAGGCCGCCAGCCCGTCCCCACCCGCGACGATGAACTCGTCAACGTCGAGAAACGCCACCCAGTCCGGCCGATGCAGCCCGTCGGCGGTCTCGTAGAGCCACGAATTCACCCGCGCTTCATCAAAGCCCACGGCGCGCGCCTGGAACACCGAGAGCGGCAGCCCCTCGTCGCGCAGCGCCCGCAGGATCGCGAGCGTGCGGTCGGTGCTGCCATTGTCGAGGAAGAGCAGATGCGCCGCGAAGGCGGCGTTGTGGCGCACGAACGCCTCGACAATGTCCTCCTCGTTCAGGATCCGGCTGGCGATGACGATCCGCATCGCCCGCCGGTCAGCTCCGGCGGCTGACGGTAAAGGCGGCGAGCGCGCGCAGCAGGTCGGCCTTTGCGCCGAAACTGTCGAGATAGGCGGCGGCCTGGCTTGCGAGATGCGCCGCATGGGTGCGCGCGCGCTCGATCCCCATCACCGCGACCATGGTCGCCTTGCCCTGGGCCGCATCCTTGCCGGCGGTCTTGCCGAGGCTTGCATCAGAGCCCTCCTCGTCCAGAATGTCATCGGCAATCTGGAACGCAGCACCGAGATCCCGCCCGTACCCCGCGATATGATGCCGCTGCGGCCCCTGCGCGCGGCCGAGAATGGCACCGGCCTCGGCGCTGAACTGGATCAGCCGCCCGGTCTTGAGCGCTTGCAAGCGGGTGATCACCGGCGGTTCGAGCTGCTTTCCTTCCGAGACGATGTCGATCATCTGGCCGCCGACCATGCCGCGCGCGCCGGAGGCCGCCGCAAGGGCGAGCACCAGCTCGCAGCGCACCTCGGGGTCGGAATGGGTGTCCGGCTCGGCCAGCACCTCGAAGGCCCGGGTCTGCAACGCATCGCCGGCGAGGATCGCGGTCGCCTCGTCGAACGCCTTGTGGCAGGATGGCTTTCCACGGCGCAGGTCGTCATCGTCCATCGCCGGCAGGTCGTCATGCACCAGCGAATAGGCGTGCAGCATCTCGACCGCGGCGGCCACCCGCACCGCGCAGGTGAGGTTGACCGAAAACAGCCGCGCCGTCTCGATCACGAGAAACCCGCGCATCCGCTTGCCGCCGCCGAGCACCGCATAGCGCATCGCCTCGACCAGCGGCCGCTCCTCGCCGTCCGGCAAGGGCAGCAGCACGTCCAGCTCGGTCTCGATCAGCGCGGCGGCATCCCGCAGCGCTGCGGCGAGCGCGGCTTCCGGCCCGGCGGCGCTCATTGGTCGTCCTTCAGCGCGAGCGCGCCATCGGCCCGCGCGACGATCGACTGCACACGGCTCTCCGCTTCGGCCAGCCGAGCCTCGCATTGCTGCTTCAGGCGGCTGCCCCGCTCATAGGCGGCAATCGCGTCCTCCAGCTTCTGCTGCCCGGTTTCAAGCCCGCGCACGATGCGCTCGAGCTCGGCCAGGGCATCCTCGAACGACATCTTGTCGATGTCCGGGCCCGAATCGGGGACGCCGGCATCCGGCTTGGCTGCGGCCATGATCGAAACTCCCAAGTTTTCCCCGCGATAGCGCCGGATCAGTGCCGCATCAAGGCGCGGACATGGGCGGCGGTGCCGGCGGCGAGCGCATCGAGGTCGTAGCCGCCCTCGAGCAGCGAGACCACCCTGCCGCCGCAATGCCGGTCGGCGACGCCCACCAGCGACTCGGTCAGCCAGGCGAAATCGGCGGTTTCGACATTGAGTTCGGCGAGCGGATCGAATTTGTGCGCATCGAACCCGGCCGAGATGATCAGCAGTTCCGGCGCGAACCGCTCCAATGCCGGTATCAGCGTCTCCTGCCAGGCGGCGCGGAAGGCGTCAGACCCGGAGCCGGGCGGCAGCACCGCGTTGACGATGTTGCCGGCAACGCCGCGCTCGGAAGGCCGGCCAGTGCCGGGATAACATGGAAACTGGTGCGACGAGGCGTAGAACAGATCGGCGTCGGTCTCGAACATCGCCTGGGTGCCGTTGCCGTGATGCACGTCGAAATCGACCACGGCGATGCGCCGAAGGCCGTGCGCGCGGGCATGATGCGCGGCGATCGCGGCATTGGCGAACAGGCAGAACCCCATCGCCCGGTCGGGTTCGGCGTGATGGCCGGGCGGGCGCGTGGCGACGAAGGCGGCCCGCGCCCAGCCCTCCATCACCGCGTCAACCCCGCGCATCGCGCCGCCGGCCGAGCGCAGCGCCGCGGCAAGACTGCCGCTGCTCATCAGCGTGTCGGCATCGAGATGCACCGTCTCGCCCTCAGCCGGCAATTTCGCGAGAATCGAATCGACATAGGCATCGTGATGCACGGCCCGCAACGCCGACTCCGGCGCTTCCGGCGCCACCTCGCGCAGCAGATGCTGGAATTCGGGGGTCTCCAGCGCGCCGAGCACGGCGCGCAACCTTGCCGGACGCTCAGGATGGTGCGGGCCGGTATCGTGCTCGAAGCAGGCCGGGTGGGTGATCAGCGCAACGGACATTTTTCTTGTTTCTCCCCAGGCGTTTCCTCATTTTGCCGGACCGCGCGGCGCCGTTTCATGGGGCGCGGCCTCGCGCGCGGCGCCCGCCGCTCGAATGGTGAAGCTGAACACGCCCTTCACCTCGCTCCACGAGACCAGGGCATGCCCTGCATCGCGGCAGAAATCGCGAAAATCGACGACGGTGCCGGGATCAGTCGCCAGCACGCGCAGCCGGGTTCCGGGGGCGAGGCGGCGCAGCTCCCGGGCCGCCCTCAGCACGGGCATCGGCCCTTTCAGATAGCGCGCGTCGAGCTGTCTGTCCGCCATGGCAACATGGTGACGCCTCGCCGCCTCTTGAGCAATAGGCCCAATGGCGTGATAGAGGCGCGGAACGCAACGGACGGGACAGATCATGACCTATCGCATCGGCATCGACCTGGGCGGGACCAAAATCGAGATCGCGGCGCTGATGCCGGACGGGTCTCTCGCGCATCGCATGCGCGTCCCGACCCCCCAGGATTACGGCCGCACGATCGAGACCATCGCCGATCTCGTGCGGGAGGCCGAGGCGAAGCTCGGCACCGCGCACGGTATCGGCATCGGCATTCCCGGAACGATCAGCCCGGCCACCGGCCTCGTCAAGAACGCCAATTCCGAGCGGCTGAACGGCAACCCGTTCGACAAGGACCTCGAAGCGAAGCTCGGCCGGCCCGTCCGCGTCTCGAACGACGCCAACTGTTTCGCGATGAGCGAGGCGGCGGACGGCGCCGGTGCCGGCGCGCATTGCGTCTTCGGCGTGATCATCGGCACCGGCTGCGGCGGCGGCATCGTCGTCGATGGCAAGGTGCTCGAAGGGCGGCACCACATCGCCGGCGAATGGGGACATACCCCGCTGCCCTGGCCTAGAATGGAGGAAATGCCGCTGCGCCGGTGCTGGTGCGGCAAATCCGGGTGTCTCGAAACCTACATCGCCGGCCCCGCCCTTGCCGCCGAGGCGGACGGGCCGGGCGCGCGCGATGCCGGCCGGCTGCCGGCGCGCGCCGCCGCCGGCGAGGAGCGCGCCGTTCGCGCCCTCGCGACACATGCCGAGCGGCTGGCCCGGGGCCTGGCGATGATCGTCAATATCCTCGACCCTGACGTGATCGTGCTGGGCGGCGGGCTGTCCAATCTCGATCACCTCTACACCGACCTGCCGGAACTGATGAAACCCTACATCATCAGCGACACGTTCGACACGCCGGTAGTCCGCAACAAGCACGGCGATTCCTCGGGCGTGCGGGGCGCGGCCTGGCTCTGGCCAGCGCCCTGAGCCGGGTCTTCAGCCGTCGGCGCGGCCGAAGCAGAGGAAGTGGGGGTTCTCGAACCCCGCCTTGCCGTAGCGCAGCGGGGTTTCATCCGCCATGGTGACGACCCGGCCGCCCGCCGCTTCCAGCACCGCCTGCGGCGCCGCGGTGTCCCATTCCATGGTCCGGCCGAGGCGGGGATAGAAATCCGCCACCCCCTCGGCAAGGCGGCAGAATTTCAGCGCCGAGCCGATATTGGTCAGCCGCGCCACCTTGTAGCGGGCGAGATAGGCGGCAAGCTGCGGATCGTCGGCATAATGGCGCGAGGCATAGACGGTAATCCCCTCGTCCGGCGGCGTACGCGCCGCGATCGGATGCCGCCCGGCACCGTTCTGCCGCCAGGCCCCCTGCCCGACGATCCCGCCATACACCGCCCCCTCCGCCGGCGCGCCAACCGCGCCGAGACGAACCCGCCCATCGACCACGAGCCCGATGCAGACGGCGAACTCGTCGCGCCCCGCGGCGAATTCCCGCGTGCCGTCGAGCGGATCGACCAGCCAGAAGCGCCGGCCCGGATCGGTCTGCCGCCCGGCTGCGACCTCTTCCTCGGCGATCACCGGAATTTCGGGCGCGGCGCGGCGCAGACCATCGACGATCAGCCGTTCGGCCCGCATGTCGGCGAGCGTGACCGGGGTTTCGTCGGCCTTGCGATCGACCGAGAAGCCCCCGGCGCGGACGGCGAGGATTTCACGCCCCGCGTCCTCGGCCAGCGAGGCGGCGAGTTCGAGCAATTCACTGTCATTCATGGACGCCTGATATCGCGGGGCTTGGAAAACGCCAAATTGGCGGGCATGCTGGATCGCGACGCGAAACAAAACGGAAAACGGGACAAGACGGCATGATCGACATCGGCTTCGCCAAGACCGCACTGCCCGAAAGCGGCGCCCTCGCTTTGCTGCTGGCCGAGGGGGCGGCGCCGGAGGGTGTGGCGGCCGCGCTTGATGCGGCGCTCGAAGGCGGGCTTGCCCGCGCGATGGCGGCGGCGCGCTTCACCGGCAAGCGCGGGCAGACCGCGACGCTGATCGCACCCGGCGCCGGTCTCGACCGGGTCGCGCTGGTCGGCCTCGGCGCCGCCGACGACATCACGCCGCATCGCGCCGAGCGCGCCGGCGCTTCAGCCGCAGCGCTGCTGCTGAAGGAACCGCTGGCCGCGCTGGCCGCCGATGCGCTCGATCCCGCCCTGCTCGCCCATGCCGCCCTCGGCGCGCGGCTGCGCAGCTACCGGTTCGACCGCTACCGCACCCGCCAGAAGGAAGAGCAGAAGCCGAGGCTCGCCCGCCTCACCGTGCTGGCGCAGGATGCCGCCGCGACGCGCACCGCCTTCGCCCCGCTCGCCGCTCTCGCCGCCGGGGTGGAGCTGACGCGCGATCTCGTCTCCGAACCCGCCAACATCCTCACCCCGGCCGAGATGGCCGACCGCGCGAAGGCGCTGAAGTCGCTCGGCGTGAAGGTCGAGGTGATGGACCAGCGCGATCTCGAGAAGCGCGGCTTCGGCGCGCTGCTCGGCGTTGCCCGCGGCAGCGTCAACGAGCCGCGCGTGGTGGTGATGCAATGGCTCGGCGCCTCCGAGCCCGAAGCCCCGGCCCGCGGCCGCAAGGCGCAGGCGAAACAGGCGGCGAAGCCCGCGCGCAAGGAGCGCGCCGCCCCGCGCGATCCGCTGGTCTTCATCGGCAAGGGCGTCACCTTCGACACCGGCGGCATCTCGCTCAAACCCGCCGCCGGGATGGAGGACATGAAATGGGACATGGCCGGCGCCGGCACGGTGATCGGCCTGATGGCCGCCCTGGCCGGGCGCAAGGCGCGGGTCGATGCGGTCGGGCTGGTCGGCCTGGTCGAGAACATGCCCTCCGGCAGCGCGCAGCGGCCGGGCGATGTCGTGACCTCCCTGTCCGGCCAGACGATCGAGGTGCTCAACACCGACGCCGAAGGGCGCCTGGTGCTCGCCGACGTGCTGACCTACGCGCAGGAGCGGTTCAAGCCGCGCTTCATGATCGACCTCGCGACGCTGACCGGCGCGATCATCGTGGCGCTCGGCCACGAGAATGCCGGCCTGTTCTCGAACGACGACACGCTGGCCGGGCAACTCGCCGAGGCGGCGAGGATCACCGGCGAGGGCGTATGGCGCATGCCGATGGGCGAGGCCTATGACAAGCTGATCGACTGCGACATCGCCGACATGAAGAATATCGGCGGCGGCCGGGCCGGCGGCTCGATCACCGCGGCGCAGTTCCTCCAGCGCTTCGTCGACAAGGTGCCCTGGGCGCATCTCGACATCGCCGGCATGGCCTGGGCAGGCAAGGACGGCGCCGTGGGCCCAAAAGGTGCGACCGGCTTCGGCGTGCGCCTACTCGACCGGCTGGTGGCCGACCATTACGAGCGCTGAAGCCTCCGGCCTGCTGCGCGCGGCGGGCGGCGCGATCCCGCGGGTCCGCCTCGTCGGCGCGGCGAAGCCGGCGCCCTTGCCCATACCGCAGCCGGCGGACCCCGAATTCATCGCGCCGGAATGGATAGCGCTTCACGCCGAGGCGCCGCGCGCGCCCTTCGATCTTGCACTGCTCGGGCCGATGCGGGCGCGCCTCGCCGGGCCTGGGCTGGTCTGGCATGGCGGCGCGCTGCTCGACGACGAGAGCGTCATGCCCGTCTATGTCCGCCGGATCGTGCAGCAGGAGGACGGGGCGATGCCGGCGCATCTCGCCGCCCTGCCGGTGCGGCGCGAGACCCGGCCGGGCTTCGTCTTTCACGGCTGGGGCGTGCGGGTCTATGGCCACCTGCTGATCGAGATGCTGCCGAAGCTGCTGCTGGCCATCCGGTTCCTGTCGCTGCTCGACGGGGTGCGCCCGGTGCTCGACCGCGAGATGCCGGACTGGTTCATCGCGATCATGCGCGATCATTTCGGTATCGATACATGCGAGGCGATCTGGTACGATTCCGCACGGGAACAGCTCGATCTCGACCACGCCATCGTCCTGCCGCTGCTCGGCCGGACAGGCGGGTATCATCCGCTCACGGGCGGGCTGATCGACCATATGCTCTCCCGCATCGCCCGCCCGCCGGCGACGCCGATGACGCGGATCTTCGTTGCCCGCGGCGATTTCGCCAACCCGCATGCGCCGCTGCGCCGCTACGCCAACGAGGAGGAGATCGCCGCCATCGCCCGCGACGAATTCGGCTTCGCCGTGCTGCGGCCGGAAACCCTGCCCTTCGCCGAACAGATGGGGCTGTTCGCCGGCGCGCGGGCGATCGTGGGGCCGATGGGCTCGGGGCTGCACAACGCGATCTTCGCCGGGCCGGACTGCGTCACCGGCGTGATCCGCTGCCACGCGCTCGACCAGTCGGCGATCGCGGCACTGCGCGGCCAGCGGATCGGCCTGCTGAGCGAGGGCATCCACGAGACCGCGCCGCAGGCCTATACCGTGGAGCCCCGCCGGTTCCGCCGGTTCCTCGCGGCGCTGCTTCAGTCGTGACCCGCGATGCGGTCGGTCAGCGCCAGCAGCAGGCCGGTAAGCACGAGGGCGAGCATCAGGCCTGACTGATACAGCACGACCCGATCGGGCTCTGCGCGGACTTCGAGAAACACCCGCAGGACATGCACCGCCGCGATCACGGTGATCGAGCCCAGCATTTTCAGCTTGAGCCCGCCGAAATCGATGCTGCCCATCCATTCCGGCCTGCGGTCGCCTTCCGCCAAGGTGATGCGCGCGACGAAATTCTCGTAGCCCGAGAGAATGACGAGCACGATCAGGTTGGCGGTGAGCGAGAGGTCGATCAGCGACAACGTCGCCATGATCACCTGCGTCTCGCTCATCGCGATCAGGCCGGGCGCGGCATGGATAAGCTCGACGATGAACCGCGCGACGATCAGCGCCAGCAGCACCAGCATCGCAAGATAGAGCGGCGCGAGCAGCCAGCGGCCGCCGAACAGCAGCGCCTCGATGATGCGCACCACGCCGCCATTGCGGCGGGCCGGGCCTTGATCGCTCATGCGATGGTCTCCGAAGTGACGGGTTGGCGGACAAGTTCCGCCTGCCGGGCCAGCCGCGCAAGCCCGTCATCGATCGCGGGCAGGCCTACCGGCAGGGGCAAGGGCGGCGGATCTGGCAAAGCAGGGTCGAACCAGGCGGCGAGCACCTCGCCCCAGGCCCGGCACCCGGCCCTCGCCGCCACCTCCAGGCGGGGTTCGAGGGCCAGCGCCGCCAGCCGGCCGGCCGTGCGGCGCAATGCGGCATCGGTGACGATCGCGGCGCGCAGCAGCTTGTCGTCGTCGCGATGCGGCTCCATCATCACCCGCGCGATCGACGCTTCGAGATTGTTGCTCGCCAGACCCGCCTGCCGCCGCGCGGCCTCCGGCGGCGGCGCATCGCCGGCCAGATGGGCGAAAGTCGCGACGAGATAGGCCCGGTGCGCGGCGACGGCCTCGCGCCGCGCTGCGCCAAGCCGGTTGCCCTCGAAACTCGGCCAGAGGGCGAGATTGGCGGCAACCGCGAGGATGCCGCCGGCCAGCGTGAAGCCGACGCGCGAGGCGGCGACAACCCACTGGTTCGCCCCCGGATCGATCTGCTCGATCAGCAGCACGATCATCGGTGTGAGCAGAACGACCCAGGCGCTGTAGTTCACCCCGCGCACCGCGAAGGCGAACAGGGTAAGCGGCACCATCGCCATCGCGAGTTCCTGCCTGGTGTGAACCAGCAGGCCGATGCCGGCGGCGAGCAGCCCACCCGCCACGGTGCCGCCGACGCGCTCGACCGCGCGGACCCAGGTGGCCGAGAAATGCGGCTGCAACACAAGAATCACGGTGATGGCGAGCCAGTGGCCGAACGGATTGCCAAGCCAGGCAACGAAAGCGAGAACCAGCGTCGCGACCAGCGCGGTGCGCAGCGCATGGCGCAGCGGCACCGACGCCAAGGTGAGATTGGAGCGCAGCGGCGCGAGGATCGCTTCCTTCAGCCCCGGCTGCGCGCTCTCGGCCGCAACCGGCGCGCCGGGCGCGTTCGAGACCGTGATAAGCACCGAAAGCCGGTCGAGAGATGCGGCCAGCGGCCGGCGTAGTGCCGGATCGCCCCCGTCAATGGCGACTCCATCGCGCAGCGC
Source organism: Pseudomonadota bacterium (assembly GCA_021849425.1). Classification (GTDB taxonomy): domain Bacteria; phylum Pseudomonadota; class Alphaproteobacteria; order Acetobacterales; family Acetobacteraceae; genus Acidiphilium. The sequence goes on along the minus strand of JAJZSY010000016.1, from coordinate 59,681 downwards.
CGCAAGAGCGGCGCGGAACGAGGCGGTATCGAGCGACTGGCCCGCCTCCAGCGCCGGCGCCATCGCCGCCAGCACGTCGCCGATCCCGGCCACCGCCCGTCGGACCGCCGGATCATCGGTGCCACGGGCCGCCATGTCCTCGCCCAGTGCGATCAGCGCGCCGAACAGCTGATCGAAGGTGGCGATGCGCAGAACGAGCGCGTTCGCCCGCTGGCTGGCCGCGCCGCGCCGGCGGAGCGTTGCCTGGGTCACGGCGCGGGCACGCTCGATCGCCTCGCGCACCGCCCGACGATGGCCGCGGGCATGCAGGTCGAACCCGGTCTCGCCCTCGGCATCGGCCTTGCGCGCAGCAAGGTCGCGGGCAAGCTCGGCGAGCGCCAGCGCCGCATCGGCCAGCGCGGCGCGCGCCGGGCCGAACGGGCGGATGCGCCAGAGGGCAAGGGTCAGGATCGCGGCTTCCGCGGCCCCCGCCCAGAAGCCGAACGCCGCATGCAGTGCCGCGACCGGGGAGCCGGTCGGCATGTCGAGCGCCAGCACGATGGTGACGCCGAGCAGATTGCCCGCGAGCAGCCCGCCCTGCCCATAGATCCGCGCGAGGCTGCAACAGAAAATGCCAAACCCCGCAACCGGAATGGCCAGCAGCGGGCTCACCCCGTCCAGCAGCCGGAACAAACCAAGGCAGATCGCCCCGCCGACGCCGAACACCAGCATGGGCGGCAGGCGGGCGCGCAGCGCGCCGCCGGGATCGGTAAAACAGGCCAGCAGCGCGCCGAGCGCGGCAAGGCCGAGCTGCGGCAGGCCGAGCACGGCGCCGGCGCCCAGCGTGCCCGCGACGGCAATCGCGGCGCGTACCCCCTCAAGCAGCGAGACGGCACGGAAATTCAGGGCGAGGCTGCCACCCGCCAGCGGCAACCCGGCGCGATCGGTCAGGCGCGGCCGGGCATCAGCCCGCGTCATCATCCGGCGGGCCGAACGTGCCCGAGCGCGGGAAGCCGGTCGGCGGCAGCCGTCCGGCCTGCCCGCGCGCGCCCAGCCATTCGGCAAGCCGCGTCTCGGTGCGCAGCTTGTCACCGAGGCGCCAGCTCAACCCGGCGGCAAGGGTGAAGCCCTTGGCATCGGCCAGCCCGCCATCCTTGTATTTCTGCAGCATCACACCGGCGCCGCGCGCCATTTCCGGCACCTGATCGAGCGGAAAGACCAGCAGCTTGCGGTTCTGCCCGATCACCGCGAGATGATCGCCCGCAACCTTGCGGCACAGCAGGGCCTCCTGCCCCGGGCGGACGGCGAGGATCTGCTTGCCGGTGCGTTTCTCCGCGCCGAGTTCCGCGCCAGCCACGATGAACCCCCGCCCGTCGGTGCCGGCGACGAGGTAACGCGCCTCGGGTTCGGCGACGAAGAGCGCCGTCACCTCGTCCTCGTTGCCGAGATCGACCATCAGCCGGATCGCCTGGCCATCGCCGCGGCCGCGCGGCAGCTCTGCGGCGCGCAGGCTGTAGACGCGCCCATTGGTCGCGAACACCGTTACCCGATCAAGGCTGGAGCAGCGCAACAGCGCCTTCAGCCGGTCGCCCTCCTTGAATTTCAGCTCGGACTCGGCCACGGCATGACCCTTGAGCGCGCGGATCCAGCCTTTTTCCGATAGGATCACGGTGAGCGGCTCGCGCTCCACCAGCGCCTCGACCGCCACCTCGGTGACCGGCGCCGCACCGCTGATCGTGGTGCGCCGCGCCCCCGGACCGCCGCCGAATGTCTTCGCCGTCGCCTCGATTTCAGCCTCGATCCGCGCCCAGCGCTTCGCCGGGTCGGCGAGCATCGCATCCAGCGCCTTGCGCTCGGCGGTCAGCGCCTTGTGTTCCTTGCGGATTTCCATCTCCTCAAGCTTGCGCAGGCTGCGCAGACGCATGTTGAGGATCGCCTCGGCCTGGGTATCGGTCAGGGTAAAGGCGGCGATGAGGGCGGGTTTCGGCTCGTCCTCGGTGCGGATGATGCGGATCACCTCGTCGAGATTAAGAAAGACCGCGAGATAGCCTTCGAGGATTTCCAGCCGGCGGGCGATCGCGGCGAGCCGGTGGCGGGAGCGCCGCTCCAGCACCACGTGCCGGTGATCGAGCCATGCCAGCAGCATCTCGCGCAGCCCCATCACGCGCGGCGTGCGGTCGGCGTCGAGCACGTTCATGTTCATGCTGAACCGCTGCTCGAAAGCGGTGGCGCGGAACAGGCTCGCCATCAGCATGTCGGGATCGACGGTGCGCGATTTCGGCTCCAGCACGATTCGCACACGCTCGGTGCTCTCGTCGCGGATATCGCCCAGCAAAGGCAGCTTGCGCTCGGCCATCAGCTGCGCGACCTGCTCGATGAGCCGGGATTTCTGCACCTGATACGGAATTTCGGTGACCACGATCTGCCACGTCCCGCCCTTGAGATCGCTGCGGCTCCAGCGCGCCCGCACCCGCAGCGAGCCGCGGCCGGTCTCATACGCCGAGAGCAGGGTCGCACGGTCCTCGACCAGTTCGCCGCCGGTCGGGAAATCCGGCCCCTGCACGACATCGAGCAACGACGCGGTGTCGGCGTCCGGATGACGGATCAGATGGATCGCGGCGGCGCAGAGCTCGGCCGCGTTGTGCGGCGGGATCGACGTCGCCATGCCGACGGCGATGCCGGCCGCGCCATTGGCCAGCAGGTTGGGAAACGCGCCGGGCAGGACGACGGGCTCGGAATCCTCGTTGTCATAGGTCGGGCGGAAATCGACGGCGTCCTCGTCGATCCCTTCCAGCAGCGCGGCGGCGACCTCGGTCAGCCGGCTTTCGGTGTAGCGCATCGCCGCGGCGTTATCGCCGTCGATATTGCCGAAATTGCCCTGCCCCTCGATCAGCGGATAGCGCGAGGCGAAATCCTGCGCGAGGCGGACCAGCGCCTCGTAGATCGACATGTCGCCATGCGGATGGAACTTGCCCATCACGTCGCCCACCACGCGGGCGCATTTCTTGAAGCCCGAGCCCGGGTCGAGCCGGAGCTGCCGCATCGCGAAGATCAACCGGCGATGCACCGGCTTCAGCCCGTCGCGGACATCCGGCAGCGATCGCGCCATGATGGTCGAGAGCGCATAGGCAAGATACCGCTCGGAAAGGGCGGTGGCGAGTTTCGTGTCCTGAACATTGCCCAGGAGATCATCGGGCATCGTCGTCTCCGTTCAGTCTGCGGTTCAGCCGGTCATAGAGGTCGAGCCGGGCCGTGGGAAGCGGGGCATGGCGCGCGCCGAACGCATCGCGGGTGAGGAAATGGCCGGTAAGCGCCAGCCCGTCGCGGCAGGCGGCAAGGTCGGCCTCGTCGTCGGCGCCGTCCTCATCGAGCAGGAAGCCCGGCAGCCTCAGCAGCCGCGGCGCCCAGTCCCCGGCGGCTTCACGCGCCACGGCGCGGCCGGTGCGCGGCGAGACGAAGGCGAGATCCTCGGCCACACCGGACAGCGCGCAGCACGACAGGTCAAGCCCGTAGCCGAGTTCGCGCAGCAATTCGAGTTCGAAGCGCACCAGCGCTGGCAGCGCCGCGCCGGCGACGCCGATGCCCCCCAGCAGCCGTGCGAGCCGGATGAAGACGCCGCGATGCGCCTCGCGCTCCGGCAGCGCGCCGGCCGCAACCGAACAGGCCGCGCGCAGCACAGCCAGCGCCAGCTTGTCCGCCATCGCGATCGCGGCGGCGGGGTGCACCAGCTCGCCGCTGAGACTGCCAAGCTGTTCCGGCAGGCGCGCGACCCAGCGGGCGTTGATCAGATTGCCTTCCTGCCAGGTCGCCGCGCCGCGCCGTCCGGCCCCGCCGCGCGCGAGGCCATGCCAGGCGCCATGCGTCTCGGCAAGGACAACGGCGCGCAGGTCGCTCTCGCCGAACGCGGCGACGCTGAGGACGATCGCCGGCTCGCTCCACTCCACCCGGAAGGCCCGTCGCCGTTCAGAGCAACGCCGGATCGTGGAGTTCGAGCCACCCGCCCTGCCCGTTCCCCTCGGCCACCGTCGCCTCGAAAACAATCTCCAGCTCGCCGAAAAACACCGGCAGGTCGAACCGCCAGATCACGCTTTCGCCCGGCCTGATCTCGCGCGCGGCGCGATGGATCGTGCGGCCCGTGTCCGCGGCGGCGAACCCGATCGCAAGCCGGGTCGGTGCGACCGGCGCGGGCAGCAGCCGCAACCCCGCCTCGAACCCTGAAGCGCCGGCGGCGAAGCAGCGCAGCGCAAGCCGCACCGCCTCCCCGCCGGCAGGCGGGGCGAGGCAGAACCCGGTCTCTCCGGCCGGTCGCCAACCCTGCGCCGGCATGGTGCAGGCGATGGTCTCGCCGGCAAGGTCGAACACCTTCTGGCGGCGCGACGAGGCGCGCGGCCCGGCAGCGGCGCGATCGAAGGTAACATGACGCGGCGCCCTCCCAGCCCGCCAGGCCGGCGGCGCCAGACGGTCGGCCAGCGCGATCTCCGCCCCCGCAGCCCCAACCCTGACCATGATCCGTCTGAAGGCGGACAGATCGCCGTCGATCGCGGGGTTGGCGAGGTCGGGGCAAACCGCCGGGTCGATCACCAGCAGGTCGGCATCCTGCCAGCCGAAATGCCGCAACACCTGGCCGAGGCCGAGTGTCGCGATCTCGCCGTTCGGATCCGCCACCAGCAGCTCGCCGCCGGTCGCGGGATCGGTAAAGACCGAAAGGCGGGTGCCAGCGACGCCGACGGGATTGTGGACGGTGGCAATGCGTCGCCACGGCAGCGTGTTGAGCGCGTGCAGCCGGGCGCGGTCCGGCACCGGCTCGACGCTGACCAGCCCGGCATCCGGATAGGATGCGGCAAGTGCCACCGCGAGATAGGCATCGCCGATCACCATGATCCGGTGCGGCAAAAATGGCAGATCGAGCCCGCCGCCCGCCTCCCGCACCGCCGCGATGGCAGCCGCCGCATCGCCGCTGCCCGCGCGGATCCACAGCGGATAGGCAAGGCTGGGCAAGGCGACACTCACCAGCCCGATCCGCCCGGCCACCGCCGCGCCCACAAGACCAGCGGCGTCCTCCGCCACCGGGCGGCGGTCCGCGGCGGCCGCCGCGCCGGCATTGCCCTCGCCCGCGGCAAGCCGGCGGGCGATATCGCGCCGCATCGCCGCGGTGAGCGCAACCGGCGGGCGGGGCTGAAACTCTTCCATCGCCGTCCCGTTCAGCCGGCCAGCGCCGCTTTCGCCACGCCCGCGAGATAGCCGGCGGCAACCGGCAGGATCGCGTCGTTGAAATCGTAGTTCTGGTTGTGCAGAAACGCGCCCTGGTCGGCAGGGCCATTGCCGATCCAGGCATAGGCGCCGGGAATGTCCTGCAGGAACCAGCCGAAATCCTCGCTCGCCATGGTCGGCGGCAGGCCGGCGAGAACCGGCATCCCGCGCTCCTGCGCCACGCGCCGGCCCATTGCCGCCTCGTCCTTGTGGTTGATGGTCGCGGCGAGCCGTCGCTCGAAGGTCACCTCGCCGCGGCACCCCATCGCGGCGGCGGTGTGCCCGACGATCTCGCGAATTCGCGCGGCGACGCTGTCGAACACCTCGGGCAGCAGGGCGCGCACCGTGCCGCGCAGCGTCACCGTGTCGGGCACCTGGTTGTCGGCCTCGGCCCCCCGCAGCCCGCAGATCGACACCACCGCGGCGTCGAGCGGATTGACACTGCGCGCGACGACCGATTGCAACGCGACGATGATCTGCGCCGCGCAGACCACCGGATCGGCGGTCAGATGCGGCATGGCCGCATGGCCGGCATGGCCGTGGATGGTGATGCCAAGGCGCTCGCCCTGCGCCATCATCGGCCCGTCATGGATCATGATCGCGCCAGCTTCCAGGCCAGGCCAGTTGTGATAGCCGAAGATGCGCTCCATCGGGAACCGGCGGAACAGCCCGTCCTCCATCATCGCCAGCGCGCCGCCGAAGCCTTCCTCGGCGGGCTGGAACACGAAATGCACGGTGCCCGACCAGTCCGGGTCGTCGCGCAGCAGCATCGCCGCGCCGAGCAGCGAGGTGGTATGCCCGTCATGCCCGCAGGCATGCATCACGCCGGGGGTTTTCGAGGCATAGGGCAGGCCCGTCGCCTCGGTGATCGGCAGCGCATCCATGTCCGCCCGCAGGCCGACGCTGCGGTTGCCGCCGCGCCGCAGCGTGGCGACGACGCCATGCCCGCCGATCCCCGCCTCGAATGGAATCCCGAGCTCGCTGAGCCGTTCGCAGACGAACGCCGCGGTATTCTGCTCCTGCAACGAGAGTTCGGGGTGCTGGTGCAGGTAGCGGCGCCATTCGGTCAGTTGCGGGGCAAGACGCTCGGCATGGGTATCGGGCATGGATCACCTGTGAAGCTTGCGTGGCAGAGTATGCGCCGCCGCCGCATCGCGGCAAGGGGTGGCGTCGCCTCAGGCCAGGCGGTTCACGGAATGAGACAAGGTTTGCCGCATCGCGGCATGGGTGTTAATCGACAGAGGAGACGGCGTCCCGCGCCTTCAATTCGTGGGTGAATCCCAGGGACGGGCAGGCCGCCGCGACGCCGAGTTTTCAGAGTGTCCATCCTGAGCGTGAAACCCGGTGGTTTTCAGCTTCGGGACACTGGATAAGGAGCCGAGATGGATGAGCTGCTGGCCGGATATCGGCGGTTCCGCAACGGACGCTGGCCGTCGCAGCGGGAAACCCTGGAGGCGCTGGCGCGCGACGGGCAGAAGCCGCATACGCTCGCCATCGGCTGCTGCGATTCCCGGGTGACCCCGGAGATGATCTTCGACTGCGCGCCCGGCGATGTCTTCACCGTGCGCAACATCGCCAATCTCGTGCCCCCTTACGCGCCGGACACCGCCAATCACGGCACCTCGGCGGCGCTCGAATTCGCCGTGCGGGTGCTGCGGGTTCGGCGCATCGCGGTGATCGGCCATTCCTCCTGCGGCGGCATCGCGGCGCTGCTGCACGAGCCGCCGCCCGAGGCGCGCGATTTCGTGGCGAACTGGGTGCGGATCGCCGAGCCGGCCCGCAAGCGCGCCGCCCGCTTCGCCGACGATCCGGTCGAGGCCGCCCGCCGCGCCGAGATCGAGAGCGTGCGGGTCTCGCTCGAAAACCTCATGACCTTCCCCTGGATCGCCGAGGCGCACGAAGCCGGCCAACTCGGCGTCTATGGCTTCTATTTCGACGTGTCGAGCGGTACGTTGCGCGAGGTGACGGCGGATGGCGAGCGGCTGATTGCCGAAGCCTCGTGACGCGCGGGCAGGTCCCGGCACAGAAAGGCAGGACGATGGAAACGGCAGATCGCAAGGCCGACCGGAAATCGATCGGATCATGGGAACGCGCGAAGCGCAACGGCGAGCGCCGCGCCCTGATCACCGCCTATGACTATCCCTTCGCGAAGCTCGCCGAGGCCGCCGGGATCGACGGCATCCTGATCGGCGATTCCCTCGGCATGACGGTCCAGGGCGAGCGCGACACGCTGCGGGTCACGCTGGAGCAGATGGTCTATCACACCGGCATGGTCGCGCGCGGCGCGCCCTCCTGCCTGATCATGGCCGACCTGCCTTTCGGCAGTTTCGAGACCGGCCCAACCCAGGCCTTCGCCAGCGCCGCCCAGCTGCTCAAGGCGGGCGCCGACATCATCAAGCTCGAAGGCGGTGCGGCGATGGTCGAGACCGTCGGGTTCCTGTCCGCCCGCGCCGTGCCGGTCTGCGCGCATATCGGCCTGACGCCGCAGCATGTCCGCCAGCTCGGCGGCTTCCGCAAGCAGGGCAAGACCGAGGACGCGGCGGCGCGGATGATTGAGGAGGCCGGCGCGCTCGCCGAGGCCGGCGCGCGGATGGTGCTGATGGAGGCAATCCCGGCCGGGCTCGGCGCCGAAATCACCAAACGCGTCCGCGTGCCCACCATCGGCATCGGCGCCGGCAACGGGACCGACGCGCAGATCCTTGTGATGCACGACGTTCTGGGCCTGACCGGCGGCTATGTGCCCGGCTTCGCCAAGGTCTATGTCGATGGCGCCCGGGTGGTCCGCGAGGCGATCGGCGCCTACGCCGAAGAGGTCCGCGCCGGCGCCTTCCCGCCTGCCGAATAGGGCCTTAGCCGCCCGTCCGCGCCGCAGCGCTCAGCCGCCCTCCGCGCCACGGCGCTCAGCCACCCGTCCCGCGCCACGGCGCGGTGGCGGGCGGTCAGCGCCCCTGCTGCGGAATGGCGATGGTCGCCCGGCCCGGCCCGGCCGATCCGCCCGATCCGAAAATCCCGCAGCCGGAGAGCGTTCCCGCCAAGGCCAGCGCGAGAGCCAGGCCGATGATGCGCTTCGTCGTGTTCATGTCGCCTCTCCTTGGCCAAAAACAAACGGCGGACCGAAACGAAACGGGGCCCATACCCGATCCGGATATAGGCCCCATGACGTCGAACCGGAAGCAGGCTCAGCGCGAGTAGAACTCGACGACCAGGTTCGGTTCCATCTGCACGGGATAGGGAACGTCGGCCAGCTTCGGCGCGCGGGCGAAGGTGCCCTTCATCGCGCGGTGATCGACCTCGATATATTCAGGAACGTCGCGCTCGGCGCTCTGCACCGAGTCGAGCACCATGGCGAGCTGCTTCGACTTTTCGCGCACCTCGACGACATCGCCGTCACGCACCTGATACGACGAGATGTTGACGCGGCGGCCATTGACCAGAACGTGGCCGTGGCTGACGAACTGACGCGCGGCGAACGGGGTGATCGCGAACTTCATGCGATAGACCACCGCATCGAGCCGGCGCTCGAGGAGCTCGATCAGATTCTCCGAGGTGTCGCCCCGGCGGCGCACCGCCTCCTCGTAATACTTGTAGAACTGCTTCTCGCTGATATTGCCGTAATAGCCGCGAAGCTTCTGCTTCGCCATCAGCTGCACGCCGAAATCGGACGGCTTCTTGCGGCGCTGGCCGTGCTGGCCGGGGCCGTATTCGCGCTTGTTGATCGGGGATTTCGGCCGCCCCCAGAGATTGACGCCGAGGCGGCGGTTGATCTTGTACTTGCTCTCGGTACGCTTGGTCATGCGTGCCGCACTCCTTCTTGTTGACGCGGACATGCCGCTGATGTTGCACCGGTAGGTTCTGCCGCGCATGCGCGACAGAACGGGCGCGCACCCCGCAGGTGCGTCCACGTTCCCGGCCGTGACGGTGCGCTTATTGACATCGCGGTCTCTTGTCAAATCCGCCGCGTCAGAGCGCGAGCATCGCCGGGTTCCGCACCCAGCGCGGCACGCTGCCCACAAGATCGAGGGTGATCCGGCGCGCCGGGCGGGCGAACACCAGCTCGGCGGTCCCGCCGCTCCACATGCCGCGATCCCCCTCGTCCGGGCTGTACCAGCCTGCGCCGTGCCAGGCTGGCAAGCGCACGCCGTTGGCAACAACCCCTCCCGTGCAAATGCCGAGGCAGCGGCGATCCTCGGATGCCGGGTCAGTATAGGCGGGCGGCGTCGCGCGGGCACGCAGCACCAGCCGCGAAACCGGCGCCGGCAGGCTGAAATCGAGACGCCCGCGCCGCCGCCGCGGCTGGATCGGCGGCGCATCGCCGGCCAGCGCGTCCACCTCGGCGCCATGCACGATCTGATATCCGAGCGCGATGGCACGGCTGTGCAGCTTCGCCCGAACCGAGCGCAACGCCGCGCCGGAGGTGACGACCGGGCAGCAGGACGCCACCGACGCCCCCGGCGCGCCGAGCGCCATCGCGAACCTGTCGCGGTTGCCGTCGTCGCGATAGGTCTCGCACGGCAGGTTATCCGCCCGGATCACCGCGTGGCGGGCGAGTTCCACATGGTAATAGGTCACGGCGAACCGGGCGCAATCCCGCCGCACGGTTGCGCCGTTCACCAGCAGCATCGCCGGCACCAGCACACCTTCCGCGAAAACGGCGTGCAAGGGTGAAAGCGTCACCTGGCGGGTTGGCGTGAGGGGAGCGAAAGCGCCCGGCGTGATGACGACCGGGTGCAGCAATGCGGCCGCCTCGTCGCGCGAGAGATCGATCGTCCGCCAGCCGATCCAGACAATCGGCTCCGTCGCGCCGCTCTCGGTCACCAGCCGCTGGCCGGGCCGCAGCGTCTCGACCGGCCGGTATCCGTCCGGCGTCAGCAGCCTCGTGCCGCGGGCAAAGCAGGGCATGGCGCCGCCAACCGTGACATAGGTGCCGCCAACCCCGTCCGCCCCGATCGCGATCGCCGCCTGCGCCGCCGCCTCCGCAAGGCCGAATCCGCCCTGCCCGCCGACCGTGAGCGTGCCGCTCGCATCGCTGACCAGCGATGGCGCGACGCCGATCAGGTCGATCGCGTCGCCGGCCGCCATGTTCACTACCGGATCGGTCATCGCCGCGACATCGCCGAGCGCAAGAATACCGTTTGCGCCGGCGAAGGCGATGCTGCCGCCGGCGGCCGGCCCCACCAGATCAAGTGCTTCGCCGGCGCCGATCATAGCGCCGCCGGCCAGCGTGCCGCCCACCACCAGCGTGCCGCCGGACGCCGCCAGCACGCCGCCGACATCGACGGGAACGAGGCCGGCCGGGCCGGCCGCGCCGATCAACCCATGCCCGGTGAGCGTGGCACCGGCGGCAAGGCTGATCGCCGAGGCACGCAGCGCGCCCTCCGCCAGGGTCAGCGTCGCGCCCGCGGCAAGCGTCGCGGCGCCGGCCAGCGCGATTGTGCCGCCCGCGAGCGTGGCCGAAGCCGAATCGAGCAGGGAGCCCGCGTCGAGCACGCCGCCCACCGTGAGCACCGCGCCGCCCCCCAGCACCAGCCCGCCGCCGAGCGATGCCGAAGCGAGCCCGCCGATCGCCAGTGTCCCGCCGGTGAGATCGAGCCCGGCAGTGCCGGATAGCCGGCTGGAATCCGCAAGCCGCAGGGTGCCCGCGGTGATCGTGGCAGGGCCGAGGGCAAGGCTGCCTTCGCCCCCCAGCCCGACCGTGCCGCCCGCCAGCGTGAACGTGCCGAAATCGAGCGCGGCCGTGCCCAGCGCCGTGACCGCGCCGAAACCATCGATCGTCGCCGCGCCGAAAGCAGCCGTCCCCGTCAGGTCGAAGGTGCCGGCGGCGCCGCCCCCCAGCACCAGCGCCGCGGCGGCGATGCTGCCGGTGACATCGAGCCAGCCGGACGCCGCACCGCCGGCGACCACGATCGTTCCCGCGGCTTCGAGAGACCCGGCGATGCCGAGCGTGCCCGCCCCCGCCGCATCGCCGACCGCCACATCGCCGCCAAGCGAAACCACCGCGCCGGCATCGAACAGCGCCAATCCGCCCGCGCCGATATCGAGAGCCGTTCCGGTGCCCGGCAGATCGATCGTGCCGGTGAAATCATACGCACCGCCGACCGAGGCGCTGCCTGCAACCCCGGGGCCCACCACGAGAAGCGGGGCGCCGGCATGGCTGGCAAACACCGCCACATCGCCATTGGCCGGCGGCACGCCCCCCCGCCAGGACGAACCGGCATTGAACAGACTGCCACCGGCGCCGGAGAAATCGAGCGTGCCGGCATTGGCAATGGCGACGCCGATCGCCGCACTCAGCCCGGCAAGTCCGGTGCCGCCGGTGAAGTTCAGCACATCGCCGGTGCCGCCGCCGGACGCGGTATAGGCGAGTGCAGCAAGTTCAGCGTTCATCGCAAGCGCGTTCGCCGCACTCAGCACCAGCGAGCCCGAAGCCGTCCCGCCGCCGCTGGCGATCTGCCCATGAACGGCGCTGACGGTGAGTTGCAGCCCGGCCGAACCATTGCCGGGCACCAGCAGGCCAAGGCCGATCAGCGGCGTGGCAACGCCGCTCACCGCCTCGATCGAGGCGCCGGCGGCCGGCACGTCGTTCAGCGTCAGCGCGGCCGTGGCGGCGCGCAGCCCGATCACCGGATCCCCGGCGCGGTCCGTCTCCACCACCGGCGCCACCCCGGCGGGGATCGCGGCATGGATGGTGACGATCTCGCTCTGCGCGGTGTTGCCGGCGACGAGGCCCGCGACCTCGAACCCGGTGGTCGAGACGTTGAGCACCGACAGGCTGGTGAGACTGGGCAGGACGATCCGGTCGCCGGGGACGAAGCCGGCCAGGGTGGCGGCGAAATCGGCCGGGCTGTCGAGCACCAGGACCCCGCCCTGCTCGCCGAGCGTGCTGGCATAGGCGGTGGCGTCCTGCGCCGTGCTGGCCCCCGGCGCGAAGCTGATCGTGGCGTCGGCGCCGACAGTGACGGGCGTGGCGTTGAACACGCCATAGAGCGGCGAGACCGTGCCCAGCTCCAGCACGCCGCCCGGCGCGATCGCGAGATCGACCCCGCCGCCGATGCTGCCGGCGGCGATGGCGAGCGGCGTCGGGCCGGGGGCGAGAATGGTGCCGGGCCCGACAATGGTTTCCGGTTCGCTGAAATTGCCCGCCACCAGCAGCCCCGCCCCTTCGAGCGTGCTGCCGGCGGCGAGGGAGATGGCGTCGAACCCGGTGGCGAGCGACGCGGCGTCGGCTTGCAGCGTGCCGGCGAAATCCACCACGCCGCCGGACGCGAGATCGAGCGCGCCGGCCAGCGTGCCGCCGCCCGGCAGCAACGCCGTTCCCGACGCCGAGAGCCCGCCGGCCGCGAGCGCGCCGAAGGCGACGAGCGCGCCATCCGCGCCGATCGTGATCCCGGCGGCATCGAGCGTGCCGGAGGCGCCGACCACCAGCGTCGCGGCATCGAGCACAAGCCCGCCGGCGATCGACAGCGCGCCATCGATGGCGACCGCGGCAGCGCTGCCGAACGTCGCCGTGGCGACGCCGAACGCGCCGTCGAGCCCGACCGATGCGCCGGGTGCCACATCCAGCGCCGCGCCGAGCCCCTCGCCGCCGATCACCGCGCCGGTGCCGATCGTCACATCCGTGCCCACGCCCGGCACCACCCCGCCGGACCAGTCCGCCGCGCTCTGCCAGTTCCCGGCGCCGCCGGCCCAGCTCGCACTCCCGCCGGCGACCGCGCCGGTGACGGCGATGCTCAGGCCGCCATTGGTCACCGCATCGGGCAGCACGCCGCCGGACTGGCGGAGCACGTATTCGAGCGTGCCCGCTGCCGTGGCGGCGAAGCGCACCGCGTCGAGCGCGCTGGTGAGGCCGGCGAGATCGCTCGCCGCAGCGCTCAGCACCAGCGTCCCGGTGCCATTGCCGGCAACGCCGATCGCCGCAACGGACGCGGTATCGAGCAGGAACGCACCCGTATCGGCGATCAGGCTGACGGTGAGGGTCTCGCCGCCGAGGCCGAACCCGGCGAGCAGGGCCGCGGGATCATCGGCGATGGCAAGGCCGAGCGTCTGCCCGACCCCGGCGGCAAGGGTGAGTGCGGCGGGCGGCGCCACGAAGGCGGGCGGCGAGTCCGGAAATACCCGCACCGCCACGGTGGAGGACAGCTTCGTCCCGCCGCTCGCCGCGGTGATGGCGATGGTCCCGGTGCTGGCCGCCGTGGCGCTGATCGCGAGGCTGGCCAGCGCCGCGTTCACCTGCGTCGCGCTGCCGCCGATGGTGATCGCGCCGCCGCCGGAAGACACGGTCGCCCCGCCGGCGGCACTCGCGGAAAATCCGTAAGCGCCCGAGAGGGTCACGCTCGCCACCGCCCCGGCGGCAAGTCCGGCGAGCGCGAACCCGCCGGGCGGCACGCCCGCGAGAGACGACGTCGTCAGCCCCTCGATCAGCCCAATCGCGTCCGGCCCGACAAGTTCGAATGAAGCCGACATGCCGCCCCCATGCGTGAGGGCGGCATGATATTATTCTACCTAAAGTAGTTCAACCCAATCGTTCTACCCGCGCAACTCCCGCCGCAGGATCTTGCCCGTCACGGTCTTGGGCAGATCGTCGATGATCTCGACCGCGCGGGGATATTTATAGGCGGCCATCCGCTCCTTGCAGAAGGCGATGATCTCGTCCTGCGTCACGTTCGCGCCCGGTCGCAGGCTGATCACGGCCTTCACCGTCTCGCCGCGATAGGCGTCGGCCACACCCACCACCGCCGCCTCGCGCACCGCGGGATGGGTATAGAGCACGTCCTCCACCTCGCGCGGCCAGACCTTGTAGCCGGCGGCGTTGATCATGTCCTTCTTGCGGTCGACCAGATAAAACCAGCCATCCTTGTCCATGAACCCGACATCGCCGGTATGAAACCGGCCATTGCGGATCGCCTCGGCGGTCTTGTCCGGCTTGTTCCAGTACCCCGGCACGATCATCGGCCCCTGGCTGACGATCTCGCCGACCTCGCCCACCGGCAGTTCCCGCCCCTCATCGTCGCAGATCCAGGAGATGGTGTTGTAGGCCGGCACCCCGATCGACAGCGCGCCCGAGGCAGGATCGACCGGCGCCTCGCGCGACAGCGGCACGACATGCGTGGGCGAGTTGGTTTCGGTCAGCCCATAGCCGTTATGAATGTAGTGTCCGAACGTCTCGCGGAAGGCGGTGACCACGCTGGGCGGAATCGGCGCGCCGCCGGAATAGATCTTGGTCATCGAGGCGAGCTTGGCGGGGGCCGCGTTCTGGTGGTTCATCATCGCGATGAAGGCGGTGATGGCGCCGATAGTAAAGGCCGCCTTGTGTTCCTCGATCGCGTCCAGCATCACCCCCGGCTCGAAGCGATAGGCGAGGATCAGCGGGGATGCGGTGATGAAGGCGGCGGCGATATGGCCGATCAGCCCGGTGATGTGGAACAGCGGCGCGATGCCGAGGATCGGCTCGCCCTCCCCCAGCCCGATCCAGTCGCGATAGGTCTGGGCGTTGAAGGTGACGTTGCCATGCGTGTTCATCGCCCCCTTGGGCACGCCGGTCGTCCCCGAGGTGTAGACGAGGAAGGCGATGTCGCCCGGCTTGTAGGCGGGGGTGGGCGGCAGCGCCCCGCCCGCCGCGATCGCCGCCTCGAAATCGACCGTTCCAGAACAGGCCTGGCGCTGCATCCCCGCGAACAGGCGAGGATCGTTGCGGGTCTGGAAGGCGAGCGCCGAGGTGGTCAGCACGATCTGCGGCCGCAACCCCGGCTCCAGCGCGCCCACCGTCTCCTCGCAGGTCGTGTCATGGCAGACGACCGCCTTCGGCGTGCAGTCGGCGAACAGGATGCCAATCTCCCGCGCCCGGTTCATCGGGTTGACCGCCACTGCGATGCCCCCCGCCTTCCAGGCGCCAAGAATCGAGATGACGAATTGCGGCACGTTCTGCAGATAGACCGCCAGCCGGTCGCCCGCGCCGAAGCCGTGCGCCGCGAGATAGCCGGCCAGACCGTCGCTCTGCCGGTCGAGTTCGGCATAGGTCATCCGGCCGTCGAAATAGAGAATGGCCGGCGCTTGCGGCGCGCGCGCCACGGCGGCGCGGAACATCGCCAGCGCATCGGTGAAATCGGGCACGATCTCGCCAGTCTGGCCCGCGTCGTAGAGCGCGAGCCAGGGTTTCTCGTCGTAGATGCTCATCCAGGCGTCCTTACTTGATCACGACGGGGTTCACCGGCGCGCCGGTGCCGTTGACCACCTTGAGCGGGGCTGCGGTGTAGAGGAAGGTCCACTGCCCGTCCTTCGCGCAATCCTCGGCGAGGTCATCGAGGGCAGCGATCTCGGTGAAGGTGACGCCGAGATTGCGCATCAGCGCGTTGTGCAGCGGCAGGACCACGCCGGAGACCGGGTCGGCGGTGATCTCGTTAGCGATCGTGTCGGTGACGAGATTGGGGATCTCCATCTCGTGGAACCACTTCACCAGCTCCTTCGAATAGGTCAGGCCCGGCTCCATGAAATCCTTGTAGAATTCGTCCTTCTCGCGCTTGTAGTAGGAGCCGATCCAGCCGGTGCGGATGATCAGGATGTCGTGCTTCTCGATCTTCGCGCCCTGTTTCTCGGCCGCCGCCATCAGGTCCTCATGGGTGAAGGTCTCGGCGCGTTCCAGCCAGGGCTTGCCGCGATGGCGGGCCATGTCGATCAGGATGCCGCGCCCGACGATGCCGCGCTCGGCGATCGGCAGCACGCTGGCCTTGGTCATGCCGCCCGCCGTGGTGCGCGCGTCATAGCCGTTGTAGAGCGTGTCGTCGCACCAGACATGGCCGAGCGCGTCATACTGCGTCGAACCCTGCAGATACATGAACAGCACGTCGTCGGCATATTCGGCATGGCCGGGAAACACCGGGCCCTTGCCGCACATGTAATGGCCCTTGTCCATCACGTTGATCCGCACCGGGTCCTTGCGGCCGGGCCAGACCGGATCGCCCTTCGGGTGGCACATCTGGATCTGCAGGGTGAAGGTCTTGCCCTGCTTCACGGATTGAACGCCGCGCAGCACCTCCTGGTTGGTGAGAAAGTTTAGGCCGCCGACCTCGTCGTCCGGCCCCCAGCGCCCCCAGTTCTTCGGATCGTCCTTCAGCAGTTCGGTGACGGGAATCTCGGCGCGCAGTGATCCGGCCATCTTCGTTTCCTCCATGATGGGGCGGATCGTTGCCGCCCGGGCGCATCCTGCAACGCGCATCCGGACGGCACAAGAGGCAGCGAGACTGCCCGGCTCAGGCTGTTTCCGTCTGGAACAAAGCGGCCGGGTTCTCGTCCGCCGGGCCGAAGAACTCGAAGCGCAGCCGCTCTTCCGGCACGCCCAGCCTGGCGAGCCCGCCGATCACCGCGCGCATGAAGGGCTTCGGTCCGCAGACATGAAAGACCGTGTCCGCCGGCACATGCGCGTGCAGGAAGGCGGCGGTGACGAGGCCCTCGTGGTCATAATCAATGCCCGGCCGGTCCTCTTGCATGGGCTCGGCGTAAAATGTCGCGGTGGAAACGCCCGGCGCCCGCGCCTCCAGCGCGCGGACATGCTCGCGCATCGCATGGACACGGCCGTTCAGCGCGCCATGCACCCAGAAGGTCGGCCGCTCGGGCGATGTCGCCGCGATGGTCTCAAGCATGCTGATCATCGGCGTGAGGCCAACGCCGCCGCTGACCAGGGCGACCGGCGAAGCCGACGCGGCATCGAGGAAAAAATCCCCCGCCGGTGCCGCCACCCGCAGCATGGTGCCAGGCCGCGCATGGTCGTGCAGCCAGTTGGAAATCCGCCCCATCTCCTCGCGCTTGACGGTGATGCGATAGGTGCGGTCGTTCGGCGCGCAGGAGATCGAATAATTGCGCCGCTGCGCGCCGATGCCCGGCACGTCGAAGGCGAAGCCGAGATACTGGCCCGGGCGGTGCCGCAGCACGGGCCCGCCATCATCCGGCACCAGGGTGAAGGAGCGGATGACGCTGCTCTCTTCCACGACATCCTCGACCACGAAATCCCGCCAGCCGTTCCAGCCGCCGGGTGCGGCGGCGAGATCGCGGTAGATCGTGGCCTCGCGGCCGATCAGCAGCTCGGCGAGAAACCAGTACGCCTCGCCCCAGGCGGCGAGGATCTCGTCGGTCGCGGCATCGCCCAGCACATCGCCGATGGCCGCCAACAGCGCGGTCGCCACATGCGGATAATGCTCGGGCAGGATGTTCAGCGCGACATGCTTCTGCGCGATCCGCTCGACCGCGCCGGCCAGCGGCGCAAGATCGTCGATATGTCGCGCATAGGCCAGCACAGCGCCGGCCAGCGCCTTCGGCTGCGCGCCCGCGCCATCCTGGTGCGACTGGTTGAACAGCTCGGCGATCGCCGGATTGCGGAACATCCGTTCATACATCCGGCGGGTGATGGCCAGCCCGTGCCGTTCAAGCGCGGGCACCGTGGCCTTGATGAGAGCGATGGTCTGGTCGGAAAGTGGAGCGGGCATGGGCAATCTCTTCCTGCGGCCTGGGGCGGACCCCGAATAAAACATGTATTTGATATGAATGTTTATACGCCTTAAAAGGTTCATTCAAAATACGTGTTTTGAGGATCACCCATGCGCCCGCGGGCCTCGACGTAAATCGAGCCCTTTCCGATTTCAGAGCATCATCCGATCCGGATGCGGCGCCCTGTCGGCCTACTGGCTGTCGGCAGCCTCGAACTCGACGTCGCGGTGAACATGCACCGACATCAGCACCCCGAATCCCAGCATCACGGCGGTGAGCGCCGAGCCGCCATAGGAAACCAGCGGCAGCGGCACGCCGCCCACCGGAATAAGCCCCATCACCATGGCGAGATTGACGAAGCAATACAGAAACAGGTTCGTCGAGATCCCGATGGCGACGAGCCGGCCGAACTGGTGGCGGCAGCGCAGCGCCGTATAGGTCGCCATCGCCACCATCGACAGCAGGATGGAGAGCAGCACCGCCGATCCGGCGAAGCCGAATTCCTCGGCGATGATGGTGAAGACGAAATCGGTCTGCTTCTCGGGCAGGAAGTTGAGCTGGTTCTGCGAGCCGTGCAGATAGCCCTGCCCCCACATCCCGCCCGAGCCGAGCGCGATCTTCGACTGGATGATGTTGTAGCCCGCGCCGAGCGGATCGCGCCCCGGATGCAGGAAGGTCAGGATCCGCTCCTTCTGGTAGCCATGCAGATGGTGATAGGCGAACGGCGCGATCACCGCGACGAGCGCGAGCACGATCGCGAATTTCCACCATCGCACCCCGGCGCCGAACATCACTGCGCCGCCGATGCTCATGGTGATGACGGCGGTGCCGAGATTGGGCTCCTTCAGGATCAGCGCGGCCGGCAGCAGGATGGTCAGCGCCGGCGGAACCAGGAAAAGCGGATTGCCGACCTGCTCGTGGCTGGCGCGCTGAAACCAGGCGCCGAGCGCGAGCGCGAGAAACAGCTTCATCAGCTCCGAGGGTTGCAGGTGCACGCCGCCGACATCGAGCCAGCGCTTGGCGCCGAGCCCGACATGCCCGAACTTCCAGACCGCGACCAGCAGCAGCAGCCCGAGCCCGTAAAGCGGCCAGGCCATTTTCGCGATCAGCCGGATATCGACCATCGCAATCGCGATCATCATGATCAGGGCCGCGAAGAAGCGCTCGATCTGCGGCGTGGCATAGGGTTGCCCATGGCCGCCCGCGGCCGAGTAGAGCGCCGCGTAGCCGATGCCCGCCACAGCGCAGCAGGCGAGCACGAACAGCCAGTTCATCCGCAGCAGCTTGGCCGGAATGCCGGTGCCGCGCTCGTAATAGGGCCGATAGGTCTTGTCGGTCAGCAATGGCGTCATGCCGGCCCGCTCCGGCCCGCGCTGGCCTCGGCCGGCGTCTCGACCACGGTGCCGGGCGGCGCTGCGCGCAGGTCGCGGGTCAGCGCCGCGGTGACGAGGTCATGCGCGATCGGAGCCGCCGCGGTCGCCCCCTCATCGCCATGCTCAACCGCGACCGCCACGGCCACGCGGGGCGCGTGCGCCGGGGCAAAGGCGATGAAGAAGGCGTTCGGCCGGAATTTCCAGGGCAGCGTTGCGTCGCTGAGATTGGCCTTTTCCTGCGCCTGGGTGTTGTCATGGACCTGTGCCGTGCCGGTCTTGCCCGCCATGAACACGCCCGGCAGCGCTAGCCGCGCGCCATAGGCGGTGCCCTTGGTCGTGTTCACCACCTCGAACATGCCCTGGCGCACCGCGGCAAGGCTGCGTTCGTCAAGGCTGAGCTCCGGCCAGCGGTCCGGCTGGTCCTGATGCAGAAGGTCCCGCCCGATTCCCCGCGCGACATGCGGCTCCACCGCCCGGCCGGTCGCGATTCGCGCGGTCATCGTCGCCAGCCCCAGCGGCGTCACCTGGGTGTAGCCCTGCCCGATGCCCTGGATCACGGTATTGCCCTTGGTCCAGACCAGCCGGCGCCGCCGCGCCCAGCCGGAGGTCGGCAGAAACCCCTCGGAGACCGCCGGCAGGCCGAGCGGCAGCCTGCCGATCAGCCCCAGCCGCCGGCCCATCGCCGCCATCCGGTCGATCCCGACCAGCAGGGCCGCATGATAGAAGAACACGTCGCAGCTCTGCTGCAGGGCGGTGACCACATTGATATGGCCGTGTCCGTAATGATCCCAGCAATAGAAGGTATGATTGCCGAGCTTGAGGTACCCCGGGCAGAAGAACCGGGTCTGCGGCGTGATCACGCCCGCCTCCAGCGCCGCCAGCGCGGTGCAGGGCTTGAACGTCGAGCCCGGCGCATAGAGCCCGCGCGTCGCCCGGTCGCTCATCGGGTGCCGCGGGTTGGACATCCACGATTTCCACACCGATTCCGGCACGCCGGTATCGAACAGCGTGGGATCGAACCCCGGCTCGCTCGACATCGTCAGCACTTCGCCATTCTGGGTGTCGATCATCACCGCGGCGCCCGACTGCCCGCTGAGCCGCTGCGCCGCGATCGATTGCAGGCCGGCATCGAGCGTCGTCTGCACCGTGCGGCCCTGCACGCCGTTGTCGCGGTCCAGCACGCGCACCACGGTGCCGTGGACGTTCACCTCGGTCTGCACGATCCCCGGCGTGCCGCGCAGCGCCGCGTCGCGCACCCGCTCGATGCCGGCGCGCCCCACCCGCATGCCCGGCAGGGCGAGCAGCGGATTGGCGGCGGCCTCGGCCTGGGTCGGCCTTGCGACATAGCCGACCACATGCGCCATCTGCTCGCCGAACGGATAGACCCGCGAAGCCCCGACATCGACGAACACGCCCGGCAGGTCGGTGGCATGCACCTCGATGCGCGCCATATCCCGCCAATCCAGATAATCTTTCAAAAGCAACGGAATATAGTGTGGTTTTCCCTTGAGATCGCGCATGATCCGGGCCGTCTCGGCGGGATCGAGGCCAACGATCCCGGCAAAGCGCGTCACCACCGCCGCAGGGTCCGGCGCCTCGACCATCATGAACATCGCCCGCCAGTGTCGCTTGTTGCTGGCGAGCAGCGTGCCGTAGCGGTCGGTGATCAGCCCCCGCATCGGCGCGACGAGACGCTCATTGATCGAATTGTGCTTCGCCAATGTCGCGTATTTGCCGTGTTCGAGCACCTGCATGCGATACAGGCGGGAGCCGAGCACGCCGAACGCGCCAAGCTCGGCCGCGCCCAGCAGCAGGGCGCGCCGGGTGAAGATCGGCCGGATCTCGCGTTCGCGCTTCATCGCCGCTCAGGCCTGTTCCGGCGCGGCCGGGCCGGCATGGGCGCGCGCCAGCGGCACGACCACGAGCGGATAGATCAGCACGCTGAGGGTGAATTCCAGAACGGTCGGCATCAGCGGCAACGCGGTGAATGACAGCAGCATCCGGGCCAACCACTCAAGGGACACCACCGCCAGCACGCAGCCGGAAAACGCCAGCCAGACCAGCATGAAACCCTGCCTCAGCAGAACCCGCCGCGACATGCCGGCAATCGCCTGTTCGAGCAGCAGCAGCACCGACCAGATGCCGAGCGGCACATCGCCCAGCAGGCCGAGCAGCACCCCGATCAGGGCGACGACCGGCGCGGGCAGCGCCGCTGGACGGTAAATCGTCCAGAAAAACACCGAGGACATCACGAACCCCGCCCGCAAATCGGTTGCCGCCGGCAGCAGGCCGGGCAGCGCCAGCAGAACCATGACCACCACGATCACCGCGGTCGGCAGCATCGCCCTAGCCGTGCGGTCGAGTGCGCGCAGAATTTCCGCGACATCCATCATCCGCGGGCAACCCGCCGCCTCACGCCGCCCCCGGCGCGTGCGCGCCCGCCGTCTTGCCGCCGGCATCGGCGGCGCCGTATTCGAAAATCCGCAGCACCCGCAGGCTGTCGAGCTGGGCGAAGGGCAGCACCACGGGGTCGTTGCGCCCCACATAATGCACGATGCCGATCGGCAGCCCGTTCGGAAACACCCCGCCGACGCTGCTGGTCAACACGATCGCTCCCTCGCGCGGGGGGGAGTCGGGTGCCCAGTAGAGCAGTCGCGGCGCGCCGGTATTCTGCCCGATCATCATCGCCCGCGCGCCGCCCGGCCCGATCGCCACCGGCACCTTGCTGTTCAGGTCGGTGATCAGCAGCACCCGCGCCGAACGCGATCCCACCTCGATCACGCGGCCAACTACCCCGGCCCCGTCCATCGCCACGGCATCGTGCACATCGCCCGGATCGCGCGGCAGGGTGACGAGCACCGAGCGGGAATACAACCCGCCGAGATCGGCGATGACCCGGGCGGTGAAAAACGACGGCGTGGGCGTCGGCACATAATGAAGCTGCGATTTCAGCGCCTCGTTCTGCGCCTCGAGCGCGAGCGCGACCGCGCGCCACCGCCGCAACGCGCGGTTCTGCCGCGCCAGTTCGGAATAGCCGGCGCGAAGATGCAACCATGAGCCCAACGCCCCGCGGTCGCTCTCCAGGGCCGCCACCGGCGCGATCGCGGCGCGATAGAGCGGCGCCAGCGCGTCGTCCACCTGGGTGCGCAGGAAATCGCCAAGGTGCCGGTCGGCCCGGCCGGCCAGAACCAGGGCCAGTGACGCCAGCAGCATCACGGGAAGGGTTAGCCGGGCAAGCGCGGCTCGCACGGGCATGGACAGCCGCAGCATGCGGCAAGCTCCGTTAATGGATGTTTATGGTGCGGCCGTCTTACGCCAAACCGCACCCGAGTCCAAGCCACCGCCCTGGGTTACGGCGGCGCGGCGTCATCCGGTTCGCGGTCCTGCAGATATTCGGCCAGCGCACCCAGCACCAGCCCCGCCAGCACCATCTTCGCCGGATCGCGCCGGAGCAGCGCGAGCGCCACGGCCAGCCCCTCCCGCAACACCCCGGCGCGCGCCGCCTCGGCCACCGGGCGCCGCCGGTGGCGCCAGCGATAGGTGCCCACCGCATGGAGCGCCGCCGCGACGAGGATCAGCCCGCCGCCGAGCGCCAGCGCCGCATGCACGGGCCCGATCGCCGCACCCAGCGCTTCCGCCGCGGCGGCGAGCAGAAGGCCGAGTCCCGCCAGCAGCAGGGCCAGCGCAACAGCCGCAAGCCCGATCCTCGCCCCCAGCCGCCGCAGGGTCACGCCATCGAACAGCTCGACGAGAACGCGCAGCACCTCAGCGTCCCGCCGGACCCGGCCCGGCGCTCACGGCGCCCGGCGCCGGCGGAACAGATGCGCGGCGACGAAGCCGAGCCCGGCCGCCATCGCCAGCGCCGCCAGCGGTTTCTCGCGCACCGTATCCTCGATCCGCCCGGCGACAGCGCCGCCCTGCTCGCGCAAGGCGCGGCTCAGCGTCTCGATATCGCGCTCGATGCCGGCGAGCCGCCCATCGAGCGCGGCGCGCAACTCGGCAAGCGCCCGCATCCCGGCCTGCGTGCCCGCCGCGGCACGGCCATCGGCCCCGGCCTCGCCCACAATCTCACCGCCAGTCTCACCGCCTGTCTCGCTGGCCAGCCCGGCCAGCCGCGCGCGCAGCGACTCGAATTCGTGCTGGAACCGGTCGAACTCGCCGCCCAGCCGATCCGCGGCCTCACGCCCTTTTGCCGTCCAGTCCGTCATCCGGGCCTCCTTTCGCGTCTTGCTGCCGTCACGGGCGAAAATCACCCGTTCATCATGGAATGGGGCTCGCCGCTTGCCGCTTCAAGCCACCGGCTTCCGCAGGCCGCAGCATAGGATTTGATTATGGCAGGGTTCTTCGGTCGGGAAAATCGATTAAACACAGGCCATGAATACCTCCCCCGCCGAACTGCCCCGCTCGCTTGCCGGCCTCTCGCTGCGGGATCTGGAATATGCCCAGGCCGTCGCCGAGCTGCGGCATTTCGGCCAGGCGGCGGAGCGCTGCGGCGTCTCCCAGCCGGCGCTCTCCGAACAGATTCGCAAGCTCGAGGCGATTCTCGGCGTCACCCTGTTCGAACGCGCGCGGCGGCGGGTCACGCTCACCCCGGCGGGCACCGCCCTGCTGGCGCAGATCGAGCGGGTGATGGCCGAAGCCCGCCATCTCCTCACGCTCTCGCACGAGCAGCCGGAGGGTCTGGCCGGCACGGTCGGCCTCGGCGCGATCGAGACGCTCGGCCCCTATTATCTGCCCGCCCTGCTGCGGCTGCTGCGCGCGGTCCGGCCGGACGTCTCGTTGCGCCTCACCGAGGGGCGGACGGCGCGCCTGCTCGAACGGCTGGCCGATGGCACGCTCGACATGGTGCTGCTCGCGGCCCCGGTGCCGCGCGGCCGTTTCGGCGCCGCGCCGCTATTCTTCGAACCGTTCCAGCTTGCCGCCCCGCCCGGCCACGCGCTGGCCGGCCTCCGCCGGCTGATGCTCGACGACCTGCCGACCCAGGACCTGCTCCTCCTCGAAGAGGGCCACTGCCTGCGCGACCATGCGCTCTCCCTGTGCGATGCGAAGCCGGTCACCCGGCACGCCACCAGCCTGGAGACACTCTGGCAGATGATCGCCGCCGGCGAGGGCTACTCGCTGCTGCCCGAACTCGCGGTGGTGGCGCGGCCCGAACTGCGCGATCTCGTCGTCTGCCGCCGGCTGGACGACACGACAGCCGGGCGGACCATCGTGCTCGCCTGGCGCGCCTCCGACCCGCGCGAGGCGGCATTCCGCGACCTCGCCACGCTGCTCGCCAAGAACCGGCCGCCCTGCACCCATGCCCCGGCGCCCGGATGACGCCGCCCCCGGCAGGTGCTACCGCCACCGCGATGTTGAGCGCCCTGAAATCCCGCACCCAGTCCCCCGCGATCCAGGCCCGGATCGGCGAAGCGATCGGCGCCGTCCTTGCCTTCGGGCTGCGGACGACACGCTGGCGGATCGATGCGGACTCTCTCCTCGCCACGGTCGGCGCCGGCGCCCCGGCGATCGTCGCCTTCTGGCACGAATGCCTGCCCACGATGCCCGCCGCGGTGCGCCCCCTGCGCCGCCCGGACGACGCGCCGACGATCCACGTGCTCGCCAGCCGCCACCGCGACGGCCAACTGGTGGTCAACGCGCTGCGCCGCTTCGGACTCGAAGCCATCTCGGCCTCGTCCTCGCGCGGCGGCGCGGCGGGGCTGCTCGAACTGGCCCGCCTGGTGCGCGCCGGGCATCCCGTCGCGATCACGCCGGACGGACCGCGCGGCCCCAGGCGGCAAGCGGCGGCGGGCGTTGCCCAGCTCGCGGCGCTGACCGGCGTACCCGTCATTTGCGCCGGCGCGGCCACCAGCCGCGCCATCGGGCTCGACAGCTGGGACTCGATGCGCCTGCCCCTGCCCTTCGGCCGCGGCGCGCTGGTCGCCGCGGCGCCGATCGCCGTGCCCCGCGACGATTGGGCCACTTCACTGCCGCGGATCGAGGCCGAGATGAGCCGCACGCTGGACGAGGCGCTCGCGCGATGCCGCCGTCCCTGATCGCCTATCGCCTCGCCACCGCCGCCATCGCCCCATTGCTGCCGCTCTGGCTGGCGCGGCGGGTGCGGCGCGGCAAGGAAATCGCCGGCCGCCTGCCGGAGCGCTACGGCATCGCCGGGCTGGCACGGCCGCCGGGCCGCCTCGTCTGGGTCCATGCCGCCAGCATGGGCGAGACGATGTCCGCCCTCGGGTTGATCGACGCGCTGGCCGACACGGCAACCGTTTTGCTGACCACTGGCACCCGCACCGCGGCGGCCCTTGCCGAATCGCGGGCGCGGGCGCTGCACCAGTTCGTCCCGCTCGACGTCGCCGCCCATGCCGCGCGCTTCCTCGACCATTGGCGGCCGGACGCGGCGATCTTCCTCGAATCCGAGATCTGGCCGAACCTGCTCGCCGCGCTCGATGCGCGGCGCATCCCCCGCTTCCTGTTCAATGCCCGCCTGTCCGCCCGCAGCGCCGCGCGCTGGCGCCGCGCCCCCGGCCTCGCCCGCGCCCTGTTCGGCGGATTTCGCCTGATCGCCGCGCAATCGGCGCCAGATGCCGACGCCCTGCGCGGCCTCGGCCTCACCCGCGTCGAGACCTGGGGCAACCTGAAATTCGCCGCCCCCGACCTGCCGGACGATCCCGCCGCGCGCGCCGCACTCGCCGCCGCCGCAGCCGGCCCGTTCATCCTCGCCGCCAGCACCCATTCCGGCGAGGATGCGCCGGTCATCGCCGCGCACCGCAGGCTGCGCGAAACCCGCCCCGGCCTCGTCACCATCATCGCGCCGCGTCATCCCGAACGCGCCGCCGCGATCGCCGATCTCGCGGGTGATCTGCGAGTGGCCCGGCGCTCGCGCGGCGAGGCGCCGCCCGCCGGCGGGCTCTACATCGCCGACACGCTGGGCGAACTCGGCCTGTTCTACCGTCTCGCCGCCGTTTCCTTCATCGGCGGCTCGCTGGTCCCCGTCGGCGGCCACAACATGATCGAGGCGGCCCAGCTCGGCTGTCCCGTGCTCACCGGCCCGCATCTTGCGAATTTCGCCGAAGCCGCGGCAACGCTGCGCGCTTCCGGCGCCCTTGCCGATCTCGCCGGCCCGGACGACCTCGCCCCCGGCTTCGCCGCCCTGCTCGACGATCCCGCCCGCCGCGCCGCGATGGCCGCATCCGGCCGCACCGCCTGCGCCGGGCTCGCCGATCTGCCCGCCCGACTCGCCCATATCGTTCTTGACGAGGCCGCCTGATGCGCGCCCCCGCCTTCTGGACCACCGATGCCTTCCCCGCACCGCTCCTCGCCCCGCTCGGCGCGATCACCCGCGCGCTGACGGCCCGGCGCGTCGCCCGGCCGGGATTCCGCTGCGGCACGCGCGTCTTCTGCGCCGGCAATGCCGGGGTCGGCGGCGCCGGCAAGACCATCCTCGCCCGCCATCTGCTCGCCCGCCTCGCCGACCGGGGCGAGACGGTCTTCGCCCTCACCCGCGGGCATGGCGGGCGCCTCGCCGGGCCGCTGCGGGTCGATCCCGCCCGGCACGGCGCCGCCGATGTCGGCGACGAGGCGCTGCTCCTCGCCGCAACCGCGCCCACCATCCTCTCCCGCGACCGCGCGGCCGGCGCCGCCGCCGCGGTCGCTGCCGGCGCGACCGCCATCGTCATGGATGACGGTCTGCAAAACCCCGACCCGGTGAAAACCGCATCGTTCCTCGTTATCGATGGCGGCGCCGGTTTCGGCAACGGGCGGCTGCTGCCGGCCGGGCCGCTGCGCGAGCCGGTCGCCGCCGCCGCCGGCCGCTGCGCCGCCGCGGTGCTGATCGGCGCCGACCGCGCCGGCGCCCGCGCCGTCCTGCCGCAATCGCTGCCGGTGCTCACCGCAAGCCTCGTCACCGATGCCGGGAAGCTTGCCGGCACCCGCATCCTCGGATTCGCAGGTATCGGCCGGCCGCAGAAATTCTTCGAATCGCTGAGCGACGCCGGCGCCGTTCTGGCCGGCACGATGCCCTTCCCCGATCATCACGCCTATCGCCCGGCCGACCTCGCCCGGCTCGACGCCGAAGCGAAGCGCCACGACGCCCGCCTCGCCACCACCGCGAAGGACGCGGTGAAACTGCCGCCGGCGTTCCGCGCACGCTGCGCCGTGATCGAGGCGGGGCTTGCCTTCGACGACCCGGCCGCGCTTGATCGGTTCCTGACATGAGCCTCCTGCACCAGATCGAAACCACCGCCGCCCGCGCCTTCCTCGGCATCTTCCGCGCCCTCGGCCCGGTAGCGGCCAGCAACCTCGCCGGCGCTCTGGGGCGCGGCATCGGCCCGCTGATCCCGACCTCGCGCGTCGCCGATGAGAATCTCCGCCGCGCCATGCCCGAACTCGACGAGGCCGCGCGCCGCCGGATCATCCGCGAGGTCTGGGAAAGCCTGGCCCGCACCGCCGGCGAATTCCCGCATCTCGCGGCCCTGCGCGAAACCGAATCCGGCCCTGGCTACGAAATCATCGGCCGCGAGCATTGCCTGGCCCTCGCCGCGCAGGGCGGCCCGGCGCTCATCTTCACCGCGCATTTCGGCAACTGGGAGCTGATCCCGCCGGTCCTGCACCGGCTCGGGGTCAGGCTCGCCTTCTTCTACCGCGCCGCCGCCAACCCCGCGGTCGACCGCCTGATCCTCGACCTGCGCGAGCAGGCCACCGGCGAGCCCGTCACCATGTTCGCCAAGGGCGCCGCCGGCGCGCGCGGCTCCTACGCCCATCTGGTGCGCGGCGGCATTCTCGGCATGCTGATGGACCAGAAACTGAACGACGGCATCGCCTCGCCCCTTTTCGGCATCGACGCGATGACGGCTCCAGCGCTGGCCGTCTTCGCCCGCAAGTTCCACTGCCCGATCCTGCCGGTGCGCGCGGAACGCATCGGCCCCGCGCGCATCCGCATCGTCTTCGAGGCGCTGCACCGGATCGAGATCACCGACGACCGCGAGGCCGACATCGCCGCCGGCACCGCCTGGATGAACGCGACGATCGAGCGCTGGGTGCGCCAGCGGCCCGGCCAGTGGCTCTGGCTGCACCGGCGCTGGCCCAAGCCGGTGGCCTAACGCCCATCCGTCGGGTAAGGTGACCGGACAATAACAAGACCGGGAGCCATCATGTCTGTTCTGGGTTCGCATCACCGACTGAAGCGCGACGCGCTGGGCCTGCCCCAGATCGTCGCCTCGACTCTCGCCAATATCGCGCCGGCGATGAGCTTCTTCTTCGGCTTCGGGCTGATCGTCAGCGGCGCCGGCGTCGCCGCCCCGCTCACCATCCTGGTCGCCATGGTGGTGGTGCTGTTCCTGACCAACACGCTTGCCGAATTCTCGAAATACCGGCCCTCGACCGGTTCCTTCGTCACCTTCATCGGCATGGCGTTCGGCCCGGTGGCGGGGGCTGCGGCCTCGATTTTCGTGGTGTTCGGCTATGTCGTCGCCGCCTCCTCGGTGGTGGTGATCTCGGGCGGCTGGGCGCATGACACGCTGAAATTGTTTCTCGGCCTGAACATTCCCTGGCAGCTCCTCAGCCTGCTCGAAACCGGCCTGGTCGGCATCCTGGTCTCGCGCGGCGTCGCGCTCTCGACCACCTGGGCCGCCGTGTTCTTCTATTTCGAACTCGCCCTGCTGCTGATCGGCGCGATCACCATGCTGGTGGTCAATGCCGGCCATCTCAGCCTTGCGCCGTTCGAGTGGAGCCACCTGTCGGGCGGGCTCAAGGGCATCGGCCTCGGCTTCCCGATCGCGATCTATCTCTTCATCGGCTGGGAGAACTCGGCAACGCTGGCCGAGGAAACCCGCGATGCGCGGCGCAACATCCCCCGCGCCCTGATCATCGGCACGCTGTCGATCGGCATTCTCTACATGTTCCTCGCCTATGCCACCGAAATCGCCTTCCACAACAACGCGACCGCGATCGGCAAGGCGGACATCCCCTTCGTCGACGCGTTCAAGGCCTCGGCGGCGTCGTTCCTGATCATCGCCTATCTCGCCGGCGTCACCAGCATCTTTTCCTCGCTGCTGGGCCTGACCAACAGCCAGGCGCGCATCCTGTTCAGCTCCGGCCGCGAGGGGCTGCTGCCGCGCTTCTTCGGCAAGATCCACCCGCAGCACCGCACGCCCTTCGTCGCGATGTGGAGCTACGTGCTGGTCGCCCTCGGAATCGTCATCTTCTTCGGCTGGAACATCAAGCCGGTCGATCTCTTCGGCGAGACCGGCTCGCTCGGCACGATCCCGGTGATCCTCACCTATCTCGTCACCAACATCGCGCTGCCGGTCTACATGCTTCGCCACCACCGCAACGAGTTCAACCCGGTGAGGCACGCGCTGATCCCCATCCTCGGCACGATCCTGATGCTCTTCCCGCTCTGGGGCCTGATCCAGCCCGGCCAGCCCTACCCCTACAACATCTATCCCTGGGCGGCGCTCGGCGTGCTGGTCCTCTCGGTCATCTACGGCATTACCCTTGCGAAGCGCGACCCCGATCTCGTGCAGAAGATCGGCGCCTACGTCGCCGACGAGGAATACTGATGCCGCGCCGCCACCGCATCGCCGTCATCGAGGGTGACGGCATCGGTCGCGAGGTCATCCCGGCGGCCCGCACGGTGCTCGACCGTGCGGCCGCCGCCTGCGGCTTCACGCTCGACTGGCGGGATTTCGACTGGAGCTGCGAAACCTGGAAGGCCACCGGGCGGATGATGCCGGAAGACGGCATCGCCCGCCTCGCCGATCACGACGCGATCTTTCTCGGTGCCGTCGGCTATCCCGGCGTGCCGGACCACATCTCCCTCTGGGGCCTGCTGATCCCGATCCGCCGCGAATTCGACCAGTATGTGAATCTCCGCCCCGTCCGCCTGCTGCCCGGCGTTCCCTGCCCGCTCGCCAACAAGCAGCCCGGCGACATCGATTTCTGGGTGGTGCGCGAGAATGTGGAGGGCGAATACAGCCAGATCGGCGGGCGCATGTTCGCCGGCACCGAGCGCGAATTCGTCGAGCAGACCGCGATCTTCACCCGCGCCGGCACCGACCGCATCCTGCGCTACGCCTTCGACCTCGCCCGCCGCCTCGGCCGCCCGCACGTCACCTCGGCGACCAAGTCGAACGGCATCTTCCACTCGATGCCGTTCTGGGATGAACGCTTCGCCGCGGTGGGCGCGGAATACCCCGAGATCCGCACCGACCAGTACCATATCGACATCCTCGCGGCGCGCTTCGTGATGAGCCCCGAGCGGTTCGATGTCGTCGTCGGCTCGAACCTGTTCGGCGACATCCTCTCCGATCTCGGCCCCGGCGTGACCGGCACGATCGCCGTCGCCCCCTCGGCCAATCTCAACCCGGAGAAGAAATTTCCCTCGATGTTCGAGCCGGTGCATGGCTCGGCCCCCGACATCTTCGGCCAGCGCATCGCCAATCCGGTCGGCGCGATCTGGGCCGGTGCGATGATGCTCGATCACCTCGGCGAGACCGAAGCCGCATCGCTGGTCCTCCGCGCGATCGAGACCGCCCTCGGCGATCCCGCATCGCCGCGCACGCCCGATCTTGGCGGCACCGCGAAGATGGACGATCTCGCCGCGGCGATCACCGCCGCGGTCTGATCCCGCTCAGAGTGTTTTCGCGAACCCGAACAGGGTGATGGCAAGGCCCTCGCGGAAATAGAACCGGTGCGCCCGCTCGCGATGGGTGCCCGATTCGAGCGTCAGCCGGGTGCAGCCGCGCCGGCGCGCCTCCGCCTCGCACCAGCCGAGCAGGGCGGCGCCATGCCCGGCGCTGCGGCGATCGGGGGCGGTGACGAGATCGTCGATATAGAACCTATAGCCGTTCGCCGTGTCGTGAAAGGCGCGGAACACCGCCAGCGCCCGCGGCGCGCCCGCCTCGTGCAGCAGCGCCATTTCTGCTCCCCCGGCCAGAATCCGGCGCATCGTGCCCTCGTAATCGGCGGGAAGATGCGGCCGCAGCACGCGGTGCAGCGCCTCGGAACACGCCAGCCAGTCCGCGAGATCATCCGCGCCGGCGGTCAGATGGACGATCGGCGGCATCATCCGCCGAGCAGCGCCACGGCATCGCCGAGCAGGGCCGGATTGCCGAGCGCCAGCGCGGTGCCGTCGCTCTCCAGGGTAAGTGGCGCGCCCCGCCAGTCGGTCATCGCCCCGCCCGCCGCCTCGATCACCGGGGCCAGCGCCGACCAGTCCCACGGCTTGAGATCGGCCTCGGCGATGACGTCGATCTGCCCCAACGCCAGCAACCCGTAACCATAGGCATCGCCGCCATAGCTCACCCGCCGGCAGGCGCCGGCAAGCCGGCGAAACCGGCCGAATTGCGGCTCGGTGAACATGTCGGGCGAGGTGCAGGAAAGCTCCGCCTCGGCCAGCGAGGCCACAGCCCGCGTCCCGGGTTCCCCGCCATGCGGGCCGGAAAAGTGCAGCTCGCCCTCATGGGCAAGCCACCGCTCGCCCAGCACCGGCTGGTCGATCAGCCCGAGTATCGGTCGCCCATGTTCCAGCAGCGCGATCAGCGTCGCGAAGACCGGCCGGCCAGTGATAAAGGCCCGCGTGCCGTCGATCGGGTCGATCACCCAGGTGAACCGCCCGCCTTCCCGCCCGCCCATTTCCTCGCCGATCACGGCATGGTCCGGGCAATGCTGGTCCAGAACACGGCGGATCGCGGCTTCCGCGCCCCGATCCGCAAGCGTCACCGGACTTGCATCCGCCTTGGTGTCGACATCGATCCGCGCCCGGAAATGCGCGCGGATTACCGCCCCCGCCGCGTCCGCCGCGGCCGAGGCCACGGCGACCGGATCAAACCTCATTTGAAGGTTTCGGGATGGTCGGACTGCTGGTTGAGATAGGCGATCATGTTGGCGCGGGCGACGTTGTTCTTGATGCCCGGATAGGCCATGTGCGTGCCCGGCACCGCCTTCATCGGATCATAGAGCCACTCGTTCAGCTCATGCACGGTCCAGTCGCCGGTCGCGTGCGTCTTCGCGGCCGAGGAGAAGCTGTAGCCGGCGGTCGCGAACATCTTGGAGCCCAGCACGCCATACAGGTTCGGCCCGACGCCGTTGGCGCCCCCCTTGTTGATCGAGTGACAGGCCGAGCATTGCTGCTGGAACATCGCCTGGCCCTTGGCCGGCGCGGCCTTGGCCATCAGCGTCTTCACCGGCGGCGCGCTGGCATCGAGCCCTGTCGGCGCGGCGCCCGCGGCAGAAGCGGTCGTCGCGGCGGGGCCCGACGCGGCGGCGAGGTTCACCGGATGGTCGGACTGCTTGTTGAGATAGGCGATCACGTCGGCCCGGGTCTGGTTGTTCTTGATCCCCGGATAGGCCATGTGCGTGCCCGGAACCGCCTTCATCGGCGCATACAGCCATTCATCAAGCTCGTGCGGGGTCCACTTTCCATCGGCATGCTGCTTGGCCGCGCCGGAGAAGGTGTAGCCGGCCTTGGCGAACATCGGCGCGCCGACGACACCGTAAAGATTCGGCCCAACGCCGTTCGCCCCGCCCTTGTTCACCGAGTGACAGGCCGAGCATTGCTGCTGGAAGAACGCCTGGCCCTTGCTCGCGTCGGCACTGGCGTAAAGGGTGGCGATCACCGGCGCGCCGGACTCAAGACCCGCCGGCGCCGCCCCCTTCGAGGCCACGGCGGTGCCGCCGGCGCCCGGCTTGGGCAGCGGGATCGGGCTGTCCGCCAGCGTGCGCAGATAGGCGATCGCATCGGCGCGAACATGATCATTCTTGATGCCGGTGTAGCCCATGCGGGTGCCCGGCGCGAATTTCTGCGGATCGTCCAGCCACTCGTTCATCTTCTGGTAGGTCCAGACGCCGTTGGCGACCTTCTTCACCGCGCCGGAGAAGGTATAGCCCGCCTTCTTGAACATCGGATCGCCCATCACGCCGTAGAGGTTCGGCCCCACGCCGGCCGCGCCGCCCTTGTTGAGTGTGTGGCAGGCCGCGCATTGCTGCTGCACGAAGGCCTGGCCCTTCTTCACATCGGCCTTGACGATCAGCCCGTCGATGGAGGGGATGCCGCTGCTCTGCGCCGCGACGGGCGCTTCGGCGGTCTTGATGACCGGCTTTTTGACGTCCTTCTCGCCGGTAATCACCCCGGCGGCGTGGATCGCGATCCAGACCAGAAGCCCGGCCGAGAGAATGCCACCGGCAATCTTGTTCAGCAGCAGCGGGTCGCGGCCCTTGCCGCCGTGTCCGGAAGACGGGTGGTTCTGATCACTCATAAGCGCGGTCCCTCCAAAGCTTTACGGAGGGATGTATAGCGATTTAGGAAAGTGCGACAAGCGATAACAATGGTGTTGGCCCCATATCCTTCAAGGAGGCAGATATTCCGGCTCCCATCGTCCTGATTCCCGCCCGCCTGGGCTCGACCCGGCTGCCCGGAAAACCCCTTGCCGATATCGGCGGACTGCCAATGATCGTCCACGTCCTGCGCCGCGCCGAGGCCGCCGCGATCGGCCCGGTTGCGGTCGCCTGCGCCGAATCGGCGATCGCCGACGCGGTGCGCGCGGCCGGCGGCACGGCGGTGCTGACCGACCCTGACCTGCCCAGCGGGTCCGACCGTATCCATGCCGCGCTTGCCACACTCGATCCGGCGGGCGTTCATGACATCGTGGTGAATCTTCAGGGCGACCTGCCCGGCTTCCCCCCGCGCGCGCTGCGCGACCTCGTCGCCGTGCTCGACGAGCCCGGATTCGACATCGCCACCCTGGTCGCCCCGGTCACCACCGCGGAGGAAGCCGCCGCCCCCTCGGTGGTCAAGGCCGCCTGCGGCTTTGGCGACGCCGCCACCGCCCCCGCGCTCTATTTCTCGCGCCACCCGATCCCCTCCGGCCCGGGGCCGCTCTGGCACCATGTCGGCGTCTACGCCTATCGCCGCGCGGCACTCGAGCGTTTCGTCGCCGCCCCGCCCTCGCCGCTGGAGTTGCGGGAGAAACTCGAACAGCTTCGCGCTCTCGAACTCGGCCTGCGGATCGGCGCGGCGCGGATTGACCGGGCTCCCTTCGGGGTCGATACCCCTGAAGACCTCGACCGCGCCCGCAGGAACCTTGCCGCATGACATCCCGAATCGCCTTCCAGGGCGCGCCCGGCGCCTATTCCGACCTCGCTTGCCGCACCGCCTGCCCCGGCATGGCCACCCTACCCTGCCAGACCTTCGAGGCGGCGATCGAGGCGGTGCGCACCGGCGAGGCGGAATACGCCATGCTGCCGACCGAGAACTCGCTCGCCGGAAGAGTGCCGGACATGCATGCCCTGCTGCCCGACTCCGGGCTTTCGATCATCGGCGAGCACTTCCAGCGCGTGGAGCACTGCCTGCTGGCCCCGCGCGGCGCCGTGATCGACGCCATTCGCCAGGTGCATTCCCACGCCGTCGCCCTCGGCCAGGTGCGCACCCTGGTCCGCGAACTCGGCGCGCAGGCGGTTGTCGAGGCCGACACCGCCGGCTCGGCCGAACTCGTCGCCCGCTGGAACGACCTCTCCCGCGCCGCGATCGCCTCGTCTCTCGCCGCCGATATCTACGGGCTCGACATTCTCCGCCGCAACGTCGAGGATGCCGCGCACAACACCACCCGTTTCTACATGATGGCCCGCACCCCGCGCCTGCCGCCGGTCGAAACGCCGGACCTGATCACCAGCTTCGTCTTCCGCGTGCGCAACGTGCCGGCTGCGCTCTACAAGGCGCTCGGCGGCTTCGCCACCAACTCGGTGAACATGACGCGGCTGGAGAGCTACATGGTCGGCGGCCAGTTCGCCGCCACCCAGTTCCTCTGCGAGATCGACGGCCACCCCGAACAGCGCAACGTCCGCCTCGCCCTTGAGGAACTCGATTTCTTCTCCCGCGAAATCCGGATCCTCGGCGTCTATCCCGCCGCTGCCTTCCGGCTGGAACAGCGCATGGCCCGGCAGGGCGCCGACTGAAACCTCAAGTAGAAAAATCCTTAAAAATACTCATTTTTCAGTATTTTTTTAGAAATTGGTGAAGAATTTGTTTGAACCCTCCACGGAGCCCTGCTAACCCGGCGACAGTTTCGGGCGCAAAACACCGCCCTCTTCACGGTCACCGGCACATGACGTGCGAGGCCCGGCCGTTGGAGACATTTGATGACGGGCGATTTGACGACAGATATTTTCCAGCCCCCTGCCGGCGCCGTCGCCGACTGGAGTGCCGCATGGAACTGGAGTAACGGCGCCGTCCCCGGCCCGGCCGGCGCGGCGGAGATCGATGGCAGCGTGGCTCTGGTCGATCCGGGTGTGACGATCGCGGGCGCGCTCCGGCTCGACGGCCGGCAAAGCGCCGCCGGCCTCACCGGCAATGGCGGCGCCGTCGCCCTCGGCACCGACTCGCGGCTCGACATCGCCGGCACGGCCGCACTCTTTGCATCCGACCAGATCATGACCGCGGGGACGATCACGCTCGAAGGCGGCGCGTCGGCCGATGTGGTGGTCGATATCGGCGCGCTTACCGGCCTGCCCGGCGCGGCCGCACCGCAATTCGACAATACCGGAACCATCGCGGTCGGCGCCGGCGCCACGCTGTCGGTCGGCGGCACGGCGTTCGACAATGAAGGCGCCGTCAGCCTCGCCGGCGGCACGCTCATCATCGATGGCGGCGCGCTGTCAGGCGGCGGCACGATCGCGCTCGACGATGGCAGTTCGGTGCGCCTCGCGGATGCGGTCGCCAGCCAGACCTTCCAGTTCGGCCCGGGCAGCGCAACCCTCACCCTCGCCGACCCCTGTCTCGGTGCCAACGTGACCATCGGCGGCCTGTCCGGCGGCGACGCCATCCTGCTGCCATCGCTGGTCGGCGGCTCGATCCGCCAAAGCGGCGCCACCGTCAGCCTGCTCGACGCGCGGGGCCATGTCGATGGCAGCTTCACCAGCGCCAATGCCGCGCCGCTCTTCGCCACCACCGGCCCGGGCGGGCTCAGCCTCACCGCCTCCATCGCCACGCACACCGCCGGCCCGAACCCGAACTGCTATGCGCGCGGCACGATGATCCTCACGCCGAACGGCCCGCGCCCGGTTGAAACCCTCATGGCCGGCGACCGGGTGGTTACCGCCGCAGGCCAGACCGTTCCCGTCATCTGGACCGGATCGCGCGTGCTCGATCTGACGGCGCATCCCGCGCCCGAGCAGGTGCAGCCCATCAGCCTCGCCGCCGGGTCGCTCGCGCCCGGGCTGCCGGCGCGCCGCCTGCGCCTGTCACCCGACCACGCCCTGCTGCTGGACGGCGTGCTGGTGCCGGCGCGGCTTCTCGTCAACGGAGCCACCATCCGCCGGGACGAGGCCTGCCTCGCAATCTCCTATCACCACGTCGAACTCGCCCGGCACGATCTGTTGCTGGCCGAAGGCGCGCCCTGCGAAAGCTATCTCGACACCGGCAACCGGGCGGGCTTTGCCAGCGCCGAAACCTGTGCCGTGCGCGATCTGAGCTGGGATCACGACGCCTGCGCGCCGCTCTGCACCGGCGGCGCCCGCCTGCGCGCAATCCGCGAAACCCTGCATGCCCGCGCCCTCGCGCTCGGCTTTGCGGTCGAGACACATCACGATGCGGCCCTCTGGGCCGGCGGCACAGTCATGCCGATCACGCCCGACAAATGGATCGCGCTGCCGCACGGCCATGGCGGCAGGGCCTTCCTGCACTCGCCCCGCTTCGTGCCCGCCTGGATCGATCCCGCCTCCGAAGACCGGCGGGAACTCGGCGTCGCGCTCGCGGAATTGAGAACCGAGACCCTCGGTCTCGACATCGCCGCCAGCGCGGCAAGCGGCTTTCACCCCAAGGCCGCAGGCGATCAGACGATCTGGTCGTCAGGCCATGGCGAACTTTGCCTTCCACCCGGTGCGACTCGCCTTTTTATCCGGCTTGCGGCTTTCCCACAGCTTTGGCGCCGCGTAGACTCATCCGAGCAATTACACACAGCCGCCCACAATCTGTGCCGCTTTTAACAATATGGAAACGTTTTTGATGTTAAAATTGTCTAAAATATGATCTAGTTCATCTCAAGAATAAATTTGCTCAGGAGAGCGAAATATGAAATTTTAATTCGAATGAAATTCGTTCATTAAAAAGTATGGTATTTCGATTACTATTTGGTAATATGGTCTCAGAAATAACAGGAATTCGAGCATGTCCCTGACCGACAACGACCACCAGACCCCCGCCGTCGAAGACACCGGCAAGGCCGAGCGGTCGACAACCCGCTACAGCCGCCGCCTCTCGGACAAGATCCTGATCGCATTCCACCATGCCTGCGACCAGGACGATTACGAAATCGCGGAAGATCTCCTGGGCATTCTCGAACGCCTGCTGACCCGCCGTTCCGTCCACCCGGACGCCAACCGCAGGAAAAGCATCGAGAGCCTCGTCGCCGCTCATGAGCGTCTGTGGCATTTGCGCCACCCCGAACGCCGCTACGCCTGACCGGCGAAGTCCTGACGGATTCCGTCTCGCCCGGCGCGGATCAGGGCCGCGCCAGGCCCAGCCCCGCCGGCTGGATCATGTGACTTAGAGCATCATCCGATCCGGCTGGATCAGAAAGTGCTTTAGTGTCCTGAATCCGAAATCCGATGGATTTCAGATTGAAAGTGGATACTAGAAAAATCAATCATTTAGCTTCTCAGTAGCGGGCCGAACCCACGCCGGTGATGCGCGGTGACGCCGAGACTGACAATCGCCGCACGATGGCTCGCCGTGCCATACCCCGCGTTGCGCTCCCAGCCATAGCCCGGATACCGCCGCGCCAGCCGCTCCATCGCCCTGTCGCGCACCACTTTCGCGGCAATCGACGCCGCCGCGATGGACAGCGACAGCGAGTCCCCCCCAACCAGACACTGACAGGGTATCGGCAGGTCGGGGCCGATCTTGCCATCGACGAGCACGCGGTCGGGCCAAACCCGCAACCGCGCCACCGCCCGGCGCATCGCCAGCAGGCTCGCCCGCAGGATGTTCATTTCCTCGATCTCGGCGACGGACGCCGCCGCCACCGCAATGTCCGCGCCGGCGCCGATCAGCGCCGCCAGCGCCGCCTCCCGCCGTGCCGCGGATAAACGCTTGGAATCATCGACCATCGCGGCAATCTGCGCCGGCAAGTCCGGCGGCAGCACCGCGGCGGCGGCCATCACGGGTCCGGCCAGCGGACCGCGCCCGACCTCGTCCACCCCCGCGACCACGCCGCCAAGGACGCGCTCATGGCTGAAATCAGGCATTCGGTTCGGTGCGCCTCACCCGCGCTTCGCGCGCATTCGCCTCCAGCAGCGCCGCCAGCCCCGCGAGGATCTGCCGTGGCGAGGGCGGGCAGCCGGCGATCAGCAGATCGACCGGGATCACCGCCTGCACCCCGCCCAGAACCGGCGGCGCGCCCTTGAACACGCCGCCATCCAGCGCGCAGTCCCCGGCCGCGACGACGAAACGCGGCGGCGCCATCCCGGCAAGGCTCTTGCGCACCGCCTCCGCGAGGTTGCGCGTCGCCACCCCGGTCACCAGCAGGATATCGGCGGCGCGGATGTCGTCCACGAGCGCGATACCTTGCGCCGCCATGCCGCCCCGCAACCGTCGGCAGGCGCCGATCTCGATCTCGCAGCCGCCGCAACTGCCGGCATCGACATGCCGCACCGCGAGGCTCCGCCCGAGCAGCGCCTGGCCAGTCGCCGCAAGCCGGGTGCTGAGCACCCGGACCGGATCGTCCGCGTCATCCATCGATCGCCCCCGGCGGCACCGCGTAGCAGGCCTCGAGCACGCCGAACCCCTCGATGTCCAGCCCGGCGGCCGCAACCTCCAGGCGGCCAGCCAGCCGAGGCGCGGGGTCCATCAGCGCCGCGGCGGCGATCTGCCCGTCATGCAGCTTCACCCAGTGATGCACCATCCCCCGCGACGAGCCCGCCGAACCGAGCCCGGCGGCGCTGACCGGCGGCAGCGCCGCCACGATCTCGCCCGGCGGCGCCGCCTCGATCGCGGGCACGATCGCGGCCCCGCGCGCCAGCACCGCCCGCGCCCTGTCCCGCGCCAGCGCCGCCGCCGGCCCCAGCGCCCGGCGGACGCGAAATTCCCCTACGCGCCGGACCGACGCCGCAGCCTCGGCCAGCGCCGCGGCGAGCGCCGGCAGCGCCTCCGGCCGGGCGTCCACCTCCAGCCCTCCGGGCGTCACCGCGTCCATCATCAGCCGATGGCCGAACAGCACCGCGACGGCGGCGGCGATATCGTCCCGCGCGCGACCGAGACTGGTCGCAAGCCCGGGCCTGCCCGCCGCATCGAGTGCTGCCGCCAGCGCCAGAAGATGCGCCGTCACCCGCTCGATATCCAGCATCGCCGCCCGCAGCGCCGCCGCACGGGGCGGAACATCGCACCCGCCGGCCGCCTCGGCGGCGCGGGCGAAGGCGAGCGCGTGCGCCACCACCGCATCGCCGACCAGCCGCGCCGCGAACCGCGCCGCCGCCCGCGGCGACTTGCCGTGCAGCAGCGACGCGATGTCGCGACAGGCATAGCCGTGGCGGTGTTCGAGCCGGACAATCCGCCCCGCCTCGATGGTGAAACGGCGATGAACCGGCCGGGCGATCAGCCCGGCGACCGGCCCCTGCCCGACCTGAAACGCCCCTTCGCCGGCCGGCGCGTCGAAGCGCGGCCAGGCGGAATCGCCCTCACCGTGGCGAATGGCCGGCCGGGTGTCAGCCGCCCCCGTCGCGACCGCACCCTCGCGGTCCACGGCCAGCCGCTCGCACCAGCCGGCATCGGGGATCACCGGCGAGAGCGCAGGGTATGCGCCGCCTTCCAGCGTGACCGCCACCAGCAGCGGCGCCGCGCGAAAATACAGCGCATGGGCACGGCCATCGGCCACGAACAGCCCGGCGAAATCAGCCGGGTCCACCAGCCGGGCCAACCGCAGCCAGTCCGCCGCGGTCAGCAGATGCAGCGCCGCCCCGCCGCACGGCTCGACCGGCGCACCCGCGAGCAGCGCGGCGATCTCGGCGTCGTTCATCGCAGCCCCGCGACCGGCGCCGCCCCAAGCAGCACGGTCAGGAGAAGAAGCAACAGCACGGCCGGCTTGCGCCCCGCCACCTCGCCGGCGCCGCTTCCGCCCGGCAGCGTCAGCCCCCGCGCGGCACCCGCCCCGATCAGCGCGACGAGCCCCCCCGCCAGCAGCGGCGAGACCGTCGCGGCCGCGCCGACGATGCGGAAATCGCCGGCGAACACCCCGAAGGGCGGCAGCCCGGCCAGCGCCATGATCGCCCAGCGCCGCAGCCCGCCCGTGCCCGCCAGGGCGACGGCGATGCGGCCGAGCGCCACCCCCGCAAGAACCATCCCCCCGCCCCGGATATCGCCGAGCCCGAACCCGACCATCGCAGCCCCTCCCTGGAGCAGCGCCAGCGCCTCTTCCGCCGGCCAGCGCCGCCAGAGCAGCGCGAGGCCACCGCCCATGCCGAGCAGCCCGGCAACCAGACCGAGCCGGTCCACCGTCACCCCGCCCAGCAGGGCAAGGACGAGCGACACAAGCGCCAGGGCCGCGCCGGCGCGCGGTGCGCCGCCCGGCAGCACCAGCCGCACCACCCCCAGCGCCGCCGCCGCGATCGCGAGCTTCGCGGCATAGACCGCGATCCCCTCCGGCCAGCCCAGCGGCGCCGTGGCCCGCGCAAGGCCGGCAGGGGCGAGGAGTGCGACCAGCAGCGCCAGCCCGGCAACCCGGCGCAGCATCGTCTCCGCCAGAAATACCGCGCGGTCGGGCCCGGCATAATCGCCCGGCACCGATGCTGCATCGGGCCAGGCCAGCAGCACCCCGAGCGCCGCGACGGCGGCTTGCGGCGTCGCCGCGCGGGGCAGCACGGCAAGGGCGGCGAAGCCGAGCAGCCAGGCGAGGTCGGCCGCGAGACCGGATGCGGCAAGGCGGATCGCGGCAAGTCCGGGACCGGCCATGCCGGGATCGATCTCCGCCATCACCCGTATCGCCCGCCCGAGCGCGAGCAACCCGACGAACAGCGCCGGGCCGGCAAGCCCGGCGGTAAGCTGCCCGGCAGCGAAACCGGGCGTTACGGCAATCAGCACGACCGTCACCGCCAGCGCGGCCAGCGGCCATATCCCATGCAGCGGCGAGGCGAAGACCGGGCGGATGCGGCGCTTGCGCCCGAGGCGGCGCAGATCCCGCACCGGCTGCGCGAACGGCATGCCGGCCTCTCCCGCCACCGCCCCGGCCAGCCGGGCACGAACGCATTCGAGCAGCACCGCCGCCGCGCCGAGCAGCGCCACGCTCAGCAAGGTGGCCACCGTCCGGCCGGCGAGCGCGGCGAGGGTCACGACCACCTCCCTGCGATGCGCGCCCCGCCGAGCCGACAGGCAAGCCGCCGGGCAAGCCATGCCACCGGCCCGTGCAGCGGCGCGGCATATCCCGTGGCGTTGATCTGCGTCACCGGGTCGCCGAAGGGCAGCCAGGCGGGCGGCCGGGCAAACCCGTCCTCGAAGGGCGGCGCCTCGATCGGCCCGGCGCGCAGGCTCCAGCGCCACAGCCCCAGCAGCAGGCCGAGCGGGACCAGCAGCAGAACCGGCGCGGTGACAAGGGCGAGCCCGGCGGCGGCGGCAACCGGCAGGCCGAGCGCGACGAGATCCCGGCGCGGCAGATCCTCGGCCGCGGCGGCGCGCAGGCTACGCGGCCGGCCGAGGCAGACCAGAGCGAACTGGCCCGCCGCCCCGAACCCGGCCAGCGCGAACCCGCAGGCCAGCCCGGTTGCCGCCAGCGCGCCCGGCCATCCCGCGCGGAGCGCCGCGTCGAATATGCCCTGAAACGCGACGAAGCCCGGCCCCGGCGGCAACAGGCTCGCCCAGAACACGGCGCCGCCGAAGCACAGCGCGAAACCCGGCATCCCGCGCGCCAGCCCGCCGAGCCAGTCCGGCGCCCGCGACCCCGTGACGTCCTCGATCCGCGATGCCGCGAGCATCAGCACCGGCGCCACCAGCGCGCCGGTCTCGAGCGCGAGCCGCCCCGGCCCGGCATCGCCCAGCCCGGCCGCAACCAGTGCGAGCCCGGCAAGGCCGAGCGCCGTCCCTTGGGCGAAGCGCAGCAGATCCCCGCCAAGCGCGGCGAGGAGATACCCGGCGGGACACAGCACCGCCCCGGCCGCGAGCGTCGCGCCCGGCAGCCCGGCCGCCGCCGCCAGAGCCAGCAGCGTGGCCGGCAACACCGCCAGCGCGGCAGGTGCCGCCACACGGTCCCGAAGGCTCAGAAACCCGACGATCAATGCCGCAAAAACAAGCGTGTAGAGATTGTTCGCGAGAATGTCGACAAGGCCGGCGAGCACCAGCACGCCGGAAACGCCCAAGCCCGGCGCGGCCAGCAGACCGGCAGACCCGCCCGCCAGCACGGCGAAGATCAGCTCCGCCCGGCCCGGATCGATCGCCAACGCCAGCCCGCCCGCCGGGCCAAGCGCCGGCAGCGCGAACGCCAGCTTGCCCGGCAGCAAGACCGCGCCCGCCAACGCGAGCACAGCCAAGGCCAGCGCCAGGCCGGCAGCAAGAACGGGCGCGATCGACAAGAGTCGCGCGAGCGGACGGGGCGCGGAGCGTGCCATGTTCCCTTGCTAGCAGGGACCGGCCGAGTCGGGTATGGCGCCGATGTGACGGTTCAGCCCGAGGCCGCCTGGCGCTGCAACCGCCGCGCGGCCACCAGCAAGGCGAACAACGCGAGATCGGCGGCAACGAAGGCCGCCGGGCTGATTCGCGCGGTCGAGAGATTGGCGTCGAGCACGCGCCACGGGTCGATGCCGGAATTCAGCGCATACCAACCGGCCTCACCGCCCGCGGTGATCGCCACCGCCCCGAGGGCGAGGGTGAAAATACCGGCCAGCGAGCGCCGGAAGCCCGGCGGCGCGAGGCGCCAGAGCATCAGCCAGACGAACAGCCCGAACGGCACCATCGCCGCCGAAACGTCGATCTTCTGGGTCAGGAAAAAGTGCCAGATCGAGAGGGCCGCGATCGGATAGACCAGCCGGTGCAGCGATTTCCACCGCCGTCCAAGCCGCGCCATCGCCGCGTCGGTCGAGGTCGCGGCCAGCGCCAGCAACCCGATCGTCGCGATGGTACCGAGGATGAGGTAAAACACCGTAAACATCTGATTCAAAACGAACCCGATGGCATATCCCTCATCCGCCGCATACAGAAACACATGCGCGAACGTGTAGACCGCCGCCGCGAGGCCCAGCATCCGCCGCAGCATCGCCACCCGCATCCAGTCCAACACCGCTCGCGCCGGGGTGATGGCAAGGCCGAGCAGCAGGAAGCGGATCGCCCAGAAGCCGGTCTGCAGCATCAGCTCATGCGTCGGCCGGCCGCCGAGCGCCCCCGCCTGCCGCTCCCACAGCATGTAGCCCGCCGGGGCGATGCAGAGCCCGAGCGCGATCGTCTTCAGCCAGGAAAACCGCCCCGCCGGCGTGCGCCAGGGCGCGCCGAAAATGCGCGCCTGGCGTTTCGGGCGGGATCGGGCATCAGCGGGCGGGTCGGCATTCGGCATGGCGGTTCTAATTCCGGTGTGGAGGCAGAAATATGCCCTGAATTCGCCCCGCCATCCCCATCCGGATGCAGCGGGGCGCGAAAATCCGTTCAACATTCCGCGCTTGACCGTTCGGGGTGGCGGCTCGCATAACCTCACGCCATGACATCCGCACGGCGCGCCGCCTGCCTCATCCCGCGAATTCGCCGCCCGGCCCTGCAATAGGGCCGGGATCGCCCGCCTGTCCTTTCCTCCGCCGGAGCCTTTTCGATGAACGACCTGCCGTCCAGCCCGCGTGACTACCGCGCCACCGTCTTCCTGCCCCGAACCGGATTTCCGATGCGCGGGGACCTGCCGAAGCGCGAGCCCGAGGCGCTGGCCCGCTGGGCCGCGTCTGGCCTGTTCGGCAAGCTCCGCGCCGATGCCGCCGGCCGCCCGCCCTTCATCCTGCATGACGGCCCGCCCTATGCGAACGGCAACCTGCATATCGGCCACGCGCTGAACAAGATCCACAAGGACCTGATCAACCGCGCCCGCCAGATGGCCGGGTTCGACGCCAACTACGTCCCCGGCTGGGACTGCCACGGCCTGCCGATAGAGTGGAAGGTCGAGGAAGGCTACCGCAAGGCCGGCCGCAACAAGGACGAGGTGCCGGTTCTCGAATTCCGCCGCGAATGCCGCGACTATGCCCAGCACTGGCTCGACGTGCAGGCCGAGGAATTCAAGCGCCTCGGCGTCGAGGGCGACTGGGCGAACCGCTACGCCACGATGGATTTCGCCTCCGAAGCGGCCATCGCCGCCGAAATCCACAAATTCGCCGCCTCCGGCGCGCTCTATCGCGGGCTGCGGCCGGTGATGTGGAGCCCCGTCGAGAAGACCGCCCTGGCCGAGGCCGAGGTCGAGTATCAGGACCGGCGGGACACCGCGATCTGGGTCCGCTTCCCGGTGATCGAGGGCGATCTCGACGGCGCCGCGATCGTGATCTGGACCACGACCCCCTGGACCATCCCCGGCAATCGCGCCCTCGCCGCCGGGCCGGAGTTCGACTATGTCGTGATCCGCATCGCCGACACCACCGAGCACAGCCTCGCCCGCACGGGCGAGCGCCTCGTGGTCGCCGCCGAGCTGCTCGATGCCTTCGCCGCCGAAACCGGCATCACCGCGCACGAAATCGAGCAGACGCTGCGCGGCAAGGATCTCGGCGCCCTCGTCTGCGCCCATCCGCTCCGCGGCCGGGGGTATGACTACGATGTCCCGCTCCTGCTCGGCGATTTCGTCACCACCGAGGCCGGCACCGGCTTCGTCCACATGGCGCCCGCGCATGGCGAGGACGATTTCTTCCTCTGCCGCGCCCACGGCATCGCGGTGCCGGAAACCGTGAACGACGACGGCACCTACGCCGCC
The DNA here is from genome assembly GCA_021849425.1 of Pseudomonadota bacterium. Lineage (GTDB taxonomy): Bacteria > Pseudomonadota > Alphaproteobacteria > Acetobacterales > Acetobacteraceae > Acidiphilium. The sequence continues at coordinate 14,710 of JAJZSY010000016.1, read as the reverse complement.
GACGTGCCGCTCTTCGCCGGCCTGCATGTCTACAAGGCCGCCGATCCGGTTTGCGCGGCGCTCACCGAAGCCGGCGCGCTGCTCCGGCGCGAGGAGTTCCTCCACTCCTACCCGCATTCCTGGCGGTCCAAGGCGCCGCTGATCTATCTCGCCCGCCCCAACTGGTTCATCCGGATGGACGGCGAGGAGGCGATCCGCGCCCATGCGCTCGAAGCGCTCGACCGCACCGCCTTCGTGCCCGACCAGGGGCGCAACCGCATCCGCTCGATGGTCGAGGCGCGGCCCGACTGGTGCATCTCCCGCCAGCGCGCCTGGGGCGTGCCGATCGCGATCTTCGTCCGGCAGGATGACAAGTCGATCCTGACCGATCCGGCGGTCTTCGCCCGCACCCGCGCCCTGTTCGAGGCCGAGGGGGCGGATGCGTGGTATGCCCGCCCGGCGGCCGACTTCCTCGGCCCGGACCACGACCCCGCCGAGTTCGAGCAGGTCTTCGACATCGTCGATGTCTGGTTCGAGAGCGGCTCGACCCACGCCTTCGTGCTGGAGGCGCGCGGCATGCCCTGGCCGGCGGATCTCTATCTCGAAGGCTCCGACCAGCATCGCGGCTGGTTCCAGGCCTCGCTGCTGGAGGCGGTTGGCACCCGCGGCACCGCCCCCTTCAAGGCGATCGTCACCGACGGCTTCGTGCTCGACGAGCAAGGCCGCAAGATGTCGAAGTCGCTCGGCAACGTCACCGCGCCGCAGCAGGTGATCGACCAGTACGGCGCCGACATCCTGCGCCTCTGGGTGATGAATTCCGACATCCACAACGACCTGCGCATCGGCAAGGACATCCTCAAGCAGCAGGCCGATCTCTACCGCCGCATCCGCAACACGCTGCGCTGGGTCCTTGGCGGGCTCGACGGCTTCACCGAGGCCGAGGCGATGCCGGTCGCCGACATGCCCGATCTCGAACGCTACGTGCTGCACCGCCTCGCCCGGCTCGATGCGATGCTGCGCCGCGCGGTCGAGACGCATGACTGGACCGGCGTCTATCCGGCGATCCACCAGTTCTGCAACAACGATCTCTCGGCCTTCTATTTCGACATCCGCAAGGACGCGCTCTATTGCGACGTCCGGCTCGATGCCGAGGGCCGGATGCTGGCGCAGGGCGAAACCCGGCGCGCCTGCCGTACCGTGCTCGACATCCTGTTCCGCTGCCTCGCCACATGGCTCGCGCCCGTCCTGCCCTTCACCGCCGACGAGGCCTGGCGCGCCCGCCATGGCGAGGAGGCCTGCGTGCATCTCGCGCAGTTCCCCGAGCTTCCCGCCGCCTGGCGCGACGACGCGCTGGACGAGGCCTGGACCGAGATCCGCGCGGTGCGCCGCATCGCCAACGCGCGGATCGAGGACGCCCGCCGCAACGGCGACATCGCCGCCTCGCTCCAGGCCGGGATCGTCCTGACCTTCGCGGTCGACGCGCCGGAAGCCCTGCGCGCGGCGGACTGGGCGGAAATCATGATCACCTCGGCGGCTTCAACCGAAATCGCCGCCGCGCCGGAAGGCGCTGGCGCCAGCGCCCCGCTGCGGGCCGAGCCAGTGGTCGAAATCGCCCCGGGCACGAAATGCGAGCGCTGCTGGAAGGTGCTGCCCGAGGTTGGAACCAGCCCCGCGCATCCCGGCCTGTGCCGCCGCTGCTGCTCGTATGTCGAATGACTGGAACGGCACCTCCCGGCGCACCCGCCCAGGGTAACGCAAGCCGCCGCGCGTTTGGCGCGCTGATGGCGCTGGTCGTGCTGGCGATCGACCAGGTCTCGAAAGCGTGGGTGCTCTACGGGCTCGACCTGCCGCGGCGCGGCAGCGTCGCGATCCTGCCGATGCTCAACTTCACCATGGTCTGGAACCACGGCGTCACCTTCGGCATCCTCGCCGGCGACGATGCACGGCTGCTGCTTATCGCCGTCGCGATCGTGGCGATCGCCGGGCTCTCGGTCTGGCTCTGGCGGACCCCGTCGCTGCTCGCGACCCTCGGCCTCGGGGCGATCATCGGCGGCGCCGCCGGCAACGTCATCTCGCGAATCGGCTATGGCGCCGTGGTCGATTTCGTCGATGTCCATGTCGGCGCCCTGCATTGGTATGTCTTCAACCTCGCCGATGCCGCCATCGATGGCGGCGTCGCCGCGCTGATCCTCGAAAGCCTGTTCAGCCACGACCGCGCCGGTCACTTGCCGCCTCCGGCGCGCGAGGATAAGGAAACGCCATGACCCGTTCATCGCGCGCGACCCTTCCGCTCCTGCTGCTCGGCCCGCTGCTGCTGGCCGGCTGCAGCCATCCCGCCAAGACGTTCGGGCTCGAACTCACCCCGCCGGACGCGTTCGCGGTCGGCACCGAGGCGCCGCTGAGCGTGCCGCCGGATCTGCAAACCCTGCCGCCGCCGGTGCCCGGCGCGCCACGGCCGCAGCAGGTCTCCGCCGCCGGCGAGGCGCAAAGCCTCCTCGCCCCGCAATCCGCCCTGCAAGCGGGCAGCACCAGCCTCGGCCCGGCGCAGCAGGCGCTGCTGCAACAGGCCGGCCCGACCCCGCCCGCCCATATCCGCGCGACCATCAATCAGCAGGCCGAACAGGAAAGCCGCGGCACCGGCTTCGTCGACTCGCTGATGTCCTTCGGCGGCAAGACCCAGGGCGGCAACCAGGTGGTCAACGCGCAGTCCGAACAGAAGCGCTTGCAGGAAAACGCCGCCCTCGGCGAACCGGCGACGAAGGGTGCCACCCCGGCAGCCGCCCCTGCCGGCGCCTCGAAAGGCCTGCTCGGCCGGGTCCTCGACCTGTTCTGAGCCGTTTTCCACCGGCACGGGTGCGGTTCGACCGCCCCGCCGCTTGAAGTCGCCTCCGCGCGGGACATATCGCTGCCATGTCGAACAGCATCACGGCCCCACCGGCCGCGGCCGAAACCGGCCGCGCCGCGCCTTCCGTCGCCCTGACCACGCTCTTTGCCGTCGCCACCGGCGCGGTGGTGGCCAACATCTATTACGTGCAGCCTCTGGTCGGCACGATCGCGCCGGATATCGGCCTGCCGCCCGCGGTCGCGAGTCTGCTGGTGACGCTGACGCAGCTTGGCTATGCCGCCGGCCTGCTGCTGCTGGTGCCGCTGGGCGATCTGCTGGAGAACCGCAAGCTGATCGCGCGGATGGTCGGCGCCTCCGCTCTCGCCCTCGCCCTCGCCGCCTTCGCCTGGAACGGCGCGAGCTTCCTCGCCGCCGCGCTGCTGATCGGCGTCAGCTCGGCGGCGGTGCAGATCATGGTGCCGATGATCGCCTCCCTCACCCCGGATGCGATCCGCGGCCGGGTGGTGGGCAATGTGATGGCCGGGCTGCTGCTCGGCATCCTGCTCGCCCGGCCGATGGCGAGCTTCGTCGCCTGGCTCGCCGGCTGGCGGGCGGTGTTCGGGCTCTCGGCGGCCGGGATCGCCGCGCTCACGGTCCTGCTGCGGCTGAAACTTCCGCGCGTGACGCCGAAGCTCGATCATCATTATGGCGAGCTGATCGTCTCGATGCTCGGCCTCTACCGCACCGAGCCGACGCTGCGCCGCCGCGCCGCCTATCAGACCTGCGCCTTCGCCGCCTTCACCCTGTACTGGACGGCGGCGCCGCTGCTGCTGCTGCATGAATTCCATTATACGCAGCTCGGCGTTGCCATCTTCGCGCTGGTCGGCGCCGCCGGCGCCGCCGCCGCACCGATCGCCGGGCGGCTGGCCGATGCCGGGTATGGCCGGGCCGGCACCGCGACGGCACTCGGGCTGATCGCCCTGTCCTTCCTGATCTCGGGTTATGGCGCGTCCATCCACAGCGTGGTGCTGCTGGCCGGTGCCGGCGTGCTGCTCGATTTCGGGGTGCAGGCCAACAACCTGTTCGGCCAGCGGGCGATCTACGCCCTCGCCCCCGAGCGGCGGGCCCGGCTCAATGGCGCCTACATGACCGCCTTCTTCCTCGGCGGCGCCGCCGGCTCGGCGGTCGCCAGCACCCTGCTGATCCGCGGCGGCTGGCAGCTCGTCGCGCTTGTCGGCGCGGCGCTGCCGCTGATCGCCCTCGCCTACTTCACGGTCAACGAGCTGCGCCGGGCGCGGCTGCGGCACCACGGATGAAGGCGGCGCTTTCGTCGAGGGCGGCGCGGCCCTCGGGCAGGATGGCGTGGAACATCGGCCAGACATGCGGCACCACCGGCCAGACCCGGAGCAGGCTGGCGACACCCTGGTGCAGCGCCTTTTCGTGCAGGCGCACGGAATCATCGCGCAGCACCTCGCGCGCGCCGACATGGATGAGCATCGGCGGCAGGCCGGCTAGATCGGCATAGAGCGGAGAGGCAAGCGGGTTGCGCGGGTCCGCCCCGGCGAGATAGGGCCGGGCGCCATCGGCCAGCCGGCTGGCCTTGATCATCGGATCGCGCCGGGCATTCTCGACGATGCTGGCGCCGGTCGCGGCAAGGTCGGTCCATGGGGAGAAGAGCAGCAGCCGTGCCGGCATCGGCGTCGCCGCCTCACGGATCCGCAGCGCGAGGGCGAGGGCGAGACCGCCCCCGGCGCTGTCGCCGGCGATGGCGAGGGATGCGGGATCGTGCCCCTGCCGGATCAGGCCCGACCAGGCAGCTTCGGCATCATCGACGGCGGCGGGAAACGGATGCGCCGGAGCGAGCCGGTAATCGGCGGCGAAGATCCGCAGGCCCCTTGTGGCCAGGCCGCCGGTGATGGGGCGGTGCGACTCGGCGGAGCAGACGACATATCCACCGCCATGCAGATAGAGAACGGTCATGGCCGGCGGGGCGCCTAAGGCGGGCTCGACCCATTCGCCGGGGACACCGCCCATGATCGACGAGGTATATCGCACCCCTCGGGGGATGGGCATGGGCGAGCGGAACGCCCGGCGGAGGGTTTCGGGGGTATTGGCCCGGGCGAGCTTTCGCTTGACCTCGAAGCGCAGGACCGGATTGAGCAGGTGGGCGGCGAGACTGGTCATGTGCGTGGTGCCGTGGCGGAGTGGTGATCGGGGAGGCGTGGTTGTAAGATGGGGTCATGCCGATCCGTCGCCTAGACCCGATAACGATCAACCGGATTGCCGCCGGCGAGGTGATCGAACGGCCGGCCGCCGCGGTGAAGGAGCTGGTGGAGAACGCGCTCGACGCCGGGGCGCGGCGGATCGGGGTTGCGATCGAGGGCGGGGGGATCGGGCGGATCGAGGTGACCGATGACGGGCATGGGATTGCCGAGGCGGAACTGAAGCTGGCGATCGAGCGGCATGCGACATCGAAACTGACGGACGAGGCGCTGGTGCGGATTGCCACGCTGGGATTTCGGGGCGAGGCGTTGCCGTCGATCGGGGCGGCGGGGCGGCTGACCCTGACGTCACGGCCGGCGGGGCAGGATTCGGCGGCGAGGATCGTGGTGGATGGCGGGGCGGTTCGGGAGGTCGAGCCGGTGGCCGGACAGGTGGGGACCTGCGTGATCGTCGAGGATCTGTTCCATGCGACGCCGGCGCGGCGGAAATTTCTGCGTGGGGCGGCGGCGGAGGCGGGGGCTTGCGCGGAGGCGGTGCGGCACCTGGCGCTGGCGGCGCCGGGGGTTGGGTTTTCGCTGACGATCGACGGGGTGGCGCGGTTCGAGCTGCCGGCGCAGGACCGGCGGGAGCGGGTGGCGGCGATTTATGGGCGGGGGGATGCGGAGCGGCTGCTGGAGATCGAGGCGGCTCGGGAGGAGGTTGTGCTGCGGGGGTTCATTTCGCCGGCGAGTCTGACGCGGGCGGCGGGGCGGCACCAGCACATGGTGGTGAACGGGCGGCCGGTGCGGGACCCGCTTTTGCGGATGGCGCTGCGGCTGGCGTATCGGGAGCGGATTCCGGCGGGGCGGCATCCGCTGGCGGCTTTATGGCTGGAGATTCCGGCGGAGATGCTGGATGTGAACGTGCATCCGGCGAAGGCGGAGCTGCGGTTCGCGAACCCGGATGCGGTGCGGTCGCTGGTGATCGGGGCGGTGCAGCGGGGGCTGGCGACGCCGGCGGAGCTGGGGGCGGCGCCTTCGGTTTCGCTGCCGCGGACGAGCTGGGCGGCGGCGGCGGCGATGCCGCGATATCCGCAAGCGGAGAGCCGGGCGGCGCGGGGGTTCGCGGAGGCGGAGCTGCGCGGGCTGGATTTGCCGCCGGCGCGGGTTGTGCCGGAGGTTTTGCCGGAGGTGCGGCCGGAGTATCCGCTGGGGACGCCGATCGCGCAGGTGTTCGAGACGTATATTCTGGCGCAGAGCGGGGATGGGACGCTGGTTCTGGTGGACCAGCATGCGGCGCATGAGCGGCTGACGGAGATAAGGCTGCGGGCGGAGCGGGAGTCGGGGGGGATTGCGGCGCAGGCGCTGCTGGCGCCGGCGGTGGTGGAGCTGGCGGCGGAGGACGTTTCGCGGCTGGTGGGGGCGGCGGAGACGCTGGCGGCTCTGGGGCTGGAGATCGAGGCGTTCGGGCCGGGGGCGGTGCTGGTGCGGACGGTTCCGGCGGCGCTGTCGAAGGCCGATCCGGCGGGGTTGGCGCGGGATGTGGCGGACACGCTGGCGGAGAGCGGGACGGCGGCGGCGCTGGAGGTGCGGCTGGACGCGGTTTTGATCCGCATGGCGTGTCATCGTTCGGTGCGGGCGGGGCGGCGGCTGGTTTTCGCGGAGATGGAGGCGCTGTTGCGGGCGATGGAGACCACTCCCCTCGCGCAGACCTGCCCGCATGGGCGGCCGACGGTTTTGCGGCTGACGCAGGGCGATCTTGAGCGGATGTTCGGCCGGGCCGGCTGATTGTTGGGATTCGCAACAAATCGGGCGTGATGGGGCGCGGCGGCGTCAGGCGCGAAATTTCCGGCGTGGGGGGTTGAAGCGGGCTGCGCCGGGGGCGCGGGACCAGAGCGGGTTGGGCGCGGGATGTGCCGGCGCGGGGGGTTCGGGCGGTTTGGGCTGTGGCGCGCGGGGTTTGGGCGCGCGGGGTTTGGGCGCGCGGGGTTTGGGCGCGCGGGGTTTGGCGCGGGGCCGGCGGAGGCATGTGGGCGGGCGGATGCCGAGCGTGTGGCAGAGCGGGCGGAGGATGCGCCCGGCTTGCGGGGTGGCGGCGACGAGGGCGGCGAGTTCCGGGGTTTCGAGCATGGCGCGGAACTGGGCGGCGACCGAGGCGGTTCCGGGGATGAGGCGGGTGAGCCAGGCGAAGCGGCGCGGGAGCGGCGAGCGCGGGCCGGCGCTGCCCGCGCGGGCGGTTTTACGCCGCCGGGCCGGGATGGCGGCGAGGCGGGCGAAGCGGGCGGCGAGGCGGCGGAGGCGCTGCCAGATGAGGACGATGACCGGCCCGGCGACGCCGTGTTTCAGCCCCGCGGCGGCGATGTGCGCGCAGAGCGCCTCGATGAAGGTTTCGAAGCGGGGGCGGAGCAAAAGTCCGGGGGATGTGGTGGTTGGGGTGGTCACGGGTGCAAAAATCCCATGAGGGGGTGGGGGTGGGCAAGGATATTTGTTAGTTTTGCCCCTATGGTTGCGTGGCTGGCTATCGGACAAAATTCGGGCGGACTGGGCGGCAATGGCGTAACGCGAGCCGGTTCGTACGACTCGGGTCCGCAATGCGCCCATCACGGCCATTGGTGACTGGTGAGCAGTGCTCCTGAAGCAGACATTGGGCTACCGATCCGCTCCTGCCGACATGGGGGGATTGGCGACAGTCCGGTTTCGGTTCGTACCAACCGACTAGCGGCATTCGGCCTTGAGTAGGGTTTGCTCCACGCAGAAAAAGTTTTGTCACATCCAAATAGCTTGAAGAGTCACGGCCTTCATGCGCTTAACAGCAACCTCTCCAACCATATCAATTTTGAGAAGATCTGCATCGGATGTGTTAGCCAACTCTTGCACAGTGCAGACTCCTGCCGCTTTAAGGCGTGAGATCTTGTCTGCCGTCAATCCATATGGATAGACTTTCGATTTCGCAAGCACGTCCACCGGTTTTTCAAGGATCCCGAGACTGTTCTCCTCTGGTAATAACGGGACTGATATACCTCCAAACGTGTTGCTCTCCGAGTGAATCTCCGCCAAATCGGGCTTCGCTTCTACCCACTCCTCGATCATCTCAATCGTAAGCCTCTTTGTGGGAATTTGCTCCAAGAGGCTGCAGAGGTTGATTGAATAAACCGGCCCTCTGCCTCCCGACTTCATTCCCCGAGACGCCTGAATTTTTGAAACAAAGCCCAGATACTCCAAGATCTCAAACATTTTAGAGTAGCTGCTGACGATTCTTCCGTGAACCGTTACCCGGTCTTGAGCGATGGTTCGTGATCCAGACTTCAACGGTCGACACACATGCTCAATAATAGCTTCGAACATGCGGTTAGCCGGTTCGACTAAGGGCTCATAAACACCCAGCTTCGGAGCGACCTCCTCCATGAGCGGCCAATAATAGTCCGTGGCCATGTCTAGGAAGCATGTATTCACATCGGGGATGCTGATCCGCTCGTGCTCATCAAAGCGATTGCATGCCAAAATAAACGCCCTCATGTTTCCCACGACGGCTCGGCCCAGGAGATTGGCGAATTGTTCCGGTACAAGTCGGTCGGAAAACACCGCTCTGCTGGCCAGCTTTGGATACCGGATCTTTAGGACTTCCAGAAAGTAGGAACGAGCACTAGAAACCGACGAACGGCTAATGTCTAGAACTGTGGAATCATTAAATACATCGAACCGAACACCAAATTTTGTTACACCAGGATAAATAGAAGCTTTGCACGAAGTGACACTGCTGGAGAGTGTTCGAAATAGATCGAAGAAGACTTCAAGCGGCTTTTCGCGCCCGATATGGGCGGCATCATCAAAGAGCAAAACGATTCTTTTATCGAGTCCTTGAGACAGCTTAACAAGTGCGATTTGAAGCGCAACCTCGTCGTCTGCGAGCGAGAATTCGGCGGCGATACCTTGTTTCTCCAGCTCTCGACTAATTTCTTTAGACAAAAGGCCGCAAAAATGCTCGATGTATTCGGCCCCGTCTGACTGCAGTAATGGAAGATAGCGCAGGCTCATGTAAACGGAAAATATGGAACCTGCTGATCTCATGCGGCGATGCGCTTCGATGAGTAGAGCACTCTTACCACTGCCTCGTCCACCTCTGATCAAGACAGGGCCGTGGGCCGAGAGTTTACGAATAATCACATCGTCATAGGTCGAGAACGCATGCAGTTGCTCAAACTTGTCTGCTGGGCACTCTTCAGCAGCCAATATAAGTCCGCCGTCAGAATCGTCCGGAACTTCAATCATCATACGAACAGTCCCCGAAGCCTCTTGTAAGTGTCCACGGCCGCGTCTCGCTCCAGCGCGCGGTACGCGGTCGGAACAAAGTGCGAAATTAGCGCCATGCCGCCGAGCGCAACGAACGTCTCCCTAATAGAGTCTTTAATTGTCCCTTCATCTAAAACGATGGATGAGGTAAAAAAGTCCCAATGAACTCCCTTGGACAGAGTGGAGTACAATGCAGCACATCTCCCGCGCGTATGGCCAACGTATTGGTCCGGCTGGAGTGAACGAAGGTCTTGCAGCAGGTCGGAACTGTCGTTGGCTATGAAATCAAGCGCCGTCTCGACGGCTGGGCGCCAATATACGTGGTCCGCATATGGCGAAAACAGTGCTCGGCTCACCTTGGAGACGTTGTGGTCAACGCCCCACATCTCTTGAGGCACTTTTTCGTCCGGTAGAACATCGCCAGTCCACCGAAAACCTGAGTTACTGGGACGTCCATATTCGAAGCCTTGCTGCGCCTGGAACTGCGCGAGATATAGAAGACGAAAAGGGTCGAGGCGTCCCACCAAAGCAGCGCAGGAGTTCTCTAAAACAACTCGGGCACAGAAGGCACCAAAACTCTGCGGATCTTCGCCAAAGTCGCCGTTGAGAAATAAAAGCGACCTGGCAGCGAATCGCTCGATGGAACTCTTCAGATGATCCAATGTAGCATCTGCAACCCCAATGGCGCCGCCTCTGCCGCAAATGAACTCGCCTAACATGTGCCCTCCGTCGATTTTAGGATATCTCGCTGCAGAGCTGGTTTGCAAGCAGGGGTTCTCGGGCTGGCGGCGATGACGGTGTCCGCTCATTAGCAGTAGGCGTGGCGGCGTCCCTCTATTACAGAGACGCACCTGGGGTGACGATCCAGTTTGGACGGAGCGAGGATCTCTGACCGGGAGGTGGTCGATGTTTTCAATTTTCTCAGGACGGCATGCCCTCAGATTGGCTTGGCCGCGAATGTCCGCTTCCGGGATCGTCAGCCGGCCGATTCAGTGACTGCGTAGGGTCGAAAGATGGTATCCGGCGGTGTTCGCTTCTATGTCTGCTTTCCCCTTTGGCCGGCTGAAAGCCGCCATTCCGCTCCCGGCCCAAGTCACACATTCGCAACGCTCCCTGACCGCAACACCTCACCCCTCCCCCACCGCCGTAACGGAGGAGAAAAGCGCCGCCTCCGCCTCGCGTCGCCGCCGGAGGCCGGGGAGCAAACATCCGTTGGCGAGGTCCCAGCGGGGGAACTGGGCGGCGGCGGCTTTGTAGTCGCCGTTGTTCAGGAGGCGGAGCAGGGTGGAGCGGAGGAAATTGCCGGCGCCGAGGTTGTAGACGAAGTCGATGAGGGCGGCCTGCTGGTTGGGGGTCAGGGGGACGGTGACGGCGTGGGTGACGGTCTGGCGGGCGGAGGCGAGGTCGCGGCGGGCGAGGGCTTCGGCGGTGGCGCGGGTGATGGGCGGGGTTGTCTGGGTGACGGGGGCGTTGGTGTCGTCGCGGGTGGAGCCGTAGCCGATGGTCCAGGTGCCGGCGGCGTCGCGGTAGGGGGTGGAGGAAAAACCTTCGAAGGGGATGATGAAGGTTTCGATCACGAGGGTGAGGATGTCGGTTGCGGTGGCGTCGGTTGCGGTGGCGTTGGGGGTGGGCGCGTCGGGTGGGATGGTCGGGGGGGTGGTGTCGGGCATTGTCTCGCTCTCCTGCGGCATCGGGCGAAGGTGCCATGAGGGCGGGAGGGTGAGAAAGACTAACGTTCAGTAATGTTTTGATGACGGGCGCGGGGCAGAGTCAGGGGTTGGGCTCGCCGAAAGTTTTGGCGAGGGTGGCGAGGAGGCTGCCGGGGGGAACGGGGCGTCGGGGGAGATGCCGGCGCGGCGCCACATTTCGCCATAGGCGTGGAGGAAGGCGGTTTCGGGTTTCAGGTTTGGCGTGCTCAGGCGGGGCGGGTTGGGGCGCAGCAGGGCGGCGGGGCTTTGCCAGTAGCCGACCGGGTTGGCGAATTCGGGCGGCATGATGGCGTAGCCGTGGGCGGGGTGGAGGCGCGACAGCGCGGTCAGCAGGTCGGGGCCGAGTTCGCCCCAGTCGATCGCGGATTTGGGGAAGCGTTCGGCGAGGGCGCGGGCGAGATCGACGAGGTCGCCCGGTTCGGGGGTGGGGTTGAAGATGACGTTGTTGTTGAGGGTGGTTTTCCAGCCGCGGGGGCGGAGGCGGCGGTGGAACCATTCGCGCTGGGTGACGAGGAATTTGCGCGCCGGGAGGTCGGATGCGGGGCGCAGCGCGATGACGTCGGAATCGGTCCAGAGGCCGCCGTGGCGGGAGAGGACGATGTAGCGGAACCAGTCGGTGAAGCTGGCGATGGAACCGCGGCGGTTGGTGAAGAGGGCGGAGCGGGGGAGGATTTCGGCGGCGTCGGCCGCAATGAGGCCGGGCGGGAGGTTGGGGAGCGGGGCGTAGCTCCAGAGGGTGAGGGCGTAGCCCTGGGCGAGGACGCTGCGGATGGCGAGGCGTTCGAGGCGGCGGGGTGGGTCGCCGTGCCAGAACATGTGGGCGTGGATGGTCATCGCCAGAGGGTCATCACCAGGCCGCCGGCGCAGATGAGGACGCCGCCGAGGAGGATGGGCGGGGATGGGCGGAGGCCGAAGCCGAGCCAGTTCACCAGCTGGGCGGCGAGGAAGAAGAGGACGACGTAGACGCCGAGGACGCGGCCGAAATCCCACGGGCCGAGATTGACCACGAGTCCGTAGGCGGCGAGGACGAGGATGCCGGCGGCGAGGAAGGGGGCGCGGGCGAGGCCGTGCTGGTGGAGGGCGGCGCGCATCAGGGCGTCGCCGCCGACCTCGAGGGTGGCGGCGGCGGCGAGGAGGGCGAGGATGCCGGCCTGGTTCACGGTGTGGGGGTCATTGTTCGGCGATCATTCCGGGGGGCGGGGTTCGTTCAGCAGGTCGAGCGCGCCCTGGAGCATGTAGGAGGCGGCGGCGGCGTCGACCCGTCCGGCGCGTTTGGCGCGGGAGAGGTCGGCCTCGATGAGGGCGCGGTTGACGGCGGCGGAGGAGAGGCGTTCGTCCATCATCGCGACGGGGAGGCCGGTTTCGCGGGCGATGGCGTGCGCCCAGTCGCGCGCGGCCTGGGCGGCGGGGCCGAAGGAGCCGTCCATCGAGAGGGGCAGGCCGATGACGATGGCGGCGGCCCCTTCCTTGCGGGCGATGTCGAGAATGGTGGCGGCGGCGTCGGCGAGCTTGCCGCGCTTCATGGCGCCGTAGGGGGTGGCGAGGCGGCGGCCGACATCGGAGAGGGCGATGCCGATGATCTTCGATCCGGGGTCGAGGCCGATCAGCCTTGCGTTGCGGGGCAGGGTTGAGGCGAGGTCGGTCAGGTTGAACAGTGTCATGCGCGCGTTTATGGTCCAGCGCGCTCAGAAACCCAAGGGATCAGTCATGTCTCTCGATCACGCGACGGTGCGCCGCATCGCGAAACTCGCCCGTATCCGGCTGGATGAGGACGAGGTGCCGCGGCTCGCCGGCGAACTCAACGCGATTCTCGGCTATGTGGAACAATTGGCGGAAGTGGATGTGGAGGGCGTAGCACCGCTTTCGGGCGGGGCGCAGATGGCGCTCAGGATGCGCGAGGACGCGGTGACGGACGGGCAGTATCCCGACCGCGTGCTGGCGAACGCGCCGGAGCGGATCGGCGATTTCTTTGCGGTGCCGAAGGTGGTGGAATGAGCGTATTGGACATGACGATCGCCGCGGCGCTGGACGCGCTGGCGGCGAAGACGGTTTCGGCGGTGGAACTGACCGAGGCGCATGTGGCGGCGGTGGAGGCGCTCAATCCGCGGCTGAACGCGTTCATCACGACGACGCCGGAGCTGGCGCTGGAGCAGGCGCGGGCGGCGGATGATGCGCGGGCGAAGGGCGAGGCCCCTGCCCTGGCGGGTATCCCGATCGCGATGAAGGATCTGTTCTGCACCGAGGGGGTGCGGACGACGGCGGGATCGAAGATCCTGGAGCCGTTCGTGCCGCCGTATGAGAGCACGGTGTCGGCCAGGCTGAAGGCGGCCGGGGCGGTGATGCTGGGCAAGGCCAATCTCGACGAGTTCGCGATGGGGTCGTCCAACATCACGTCGGGCTACGGGCCGGTGGAGAATCCCTGGCAGCGGGCGGATGGCGCGAAGCTGACGCCGGGTGGGTCGTCCGGCGGGTCGGCGGCGGCGGTGGCGGCGCGGATGGCGATGGGGGCGACGGGGACGGATACCGGCGGGTCGATCCGCCAGCCGGCGGCGTTCAGCGGGATCGCCGGGATCAAGCCGACCTATGGGCGGTGCTCGCGGTTCGGGATCATCGCGTTTGCCTCGTCGCTGGACCAGGCGGGGCCGATGGCGCGGACGGTGGAGGATTGCGCCATTCTGCTGCGCGAGATGAGCGGGTTCGATCCGAAGGATTCGACCTCGGCGGAGCGGGCGGTGCCGGATTTCCGGGCGGCGTGCGGGCGCGGGGTGAAGGGGCTCCGGATCGGGATTCCGGCGGAGTATCGCGTGGAGGGCATGCCGCGGGAGATCGAGAAACTGTGGCAGGACGGGATCGACTGGCTGCGGCGGGAGGGGGCGGAGATCGTCGACGTTTCGCTGCCGCACACGAAATACGGGCTGCCGGTGTATTACATCGTCGCACCGGCCGAGGCGTCGTCGAACCTCGCGCGGTATGACGGGGTGCGGTTCGGCGCGCGCATCGAGGGCAAGGACCTGATCGATCTTTACGAGCGGACGCGGGCGGCGGGCTTCGGCGCGGAGGTGAAGCGGCGGATCATGATCGGGACCTATGTGCTCTCGGCCGGGTATTACGACGCGTATTACCTGAAGGCGCAGAAGGTGCGGGCGCTGATCCTGCGGGATTTCCAGGAGGCGTTCGGGAAGGTGGACGCGCTGCTGACGCCGACCGCGCCCTCGGCGGCGTTCGCGCTGGGCGAGAAGATGGACGATCCGGTGACGATGTATCTCAACGACGTGTTCACCGTGCCGGCCTCGCTCGCCGGCGTGCCGGGGATGAGCGTGCCGGCGGGGCTGGATGCGGCGGGCCTGCCGCTCGGCTTGCAGGTGCTGGGGCGGCATTTCGACGAGGAGACGGTGTTCGCCGTGTCATCGGTGCTGGAGCGGGCGGCGGGGTTTGCGCACCGGCCGGGCGTGATCGCGGGAGGTGCGGCATGAGCTACGTGATCGAGGGGACGACCGGCGCGTGGGAGCTGGTGATCGGGCTTGAGGTGCATGCCCAGGTGATTTCGCGCTCGAAACTGTTCAGCGGGGCGGCGACGGCGTTCGGCGCCGAACCGAACAGCCAGGTGAGCTTCGTCGATGCCGGGTTTCCGGGGATGCTGCCGGTGATCAACCGCGAATGCGTGGCGCAGGCGGTGCGCACCGGGCTGGGGCTGGCCGCGCATATCA
>JAJZSY010000015.1 GCA_021849425.1 Pseudomonadota bacterium | reverse complement strand
TATCCCGACGAGATGCCCTATCTCGCGCCGCGCTATCGCGGCCGGATCGTGCTCACCCGCGACCCGGACGGCGAGGAACGCTGCGTCTCCTGCTATCTCTGCGCGGTCGCCTGCCCGGTCGACTGCATCAGCCTGCAGAAAACCGAAGCCGAGGGGCGCTGGTATCCCGAATTCTTCCGCATCAATTTCTCCCGCTGCATCTTCTGCGGCTTCTGCGAGGAGGCCTGCCCGACCTACGCGATCCAGCTCACCCCGGATTTCGAGATGAGCGAATACGACCGGCAGAACCTCGTCTACGAGAAGGAGCACCTGCTGATCAGCGGCACCGGCAAGTATCCCGACTACAATTTCTACCGCGTGTCCGGCCTCGCGATCCCGGGCAAGGACAAGGGCGAGGCCGCGCGCGAGCGCAAGCCGATCGACACGCGCAGCCTGCTGCCATGAACCGCGACGGGAGGGGAAGGCATAACGGATCATGAACGCCACCTTCGTCATCTCCGCGATCATCGCGGTCGTCGCGACGGCGATGATGATCACCCGCCCGTCCGCGGTGCACGGGCTGCTCTATCTCACGGTCTCGCTGCTCGCCGTCGCGCTCGTGTTCTTCGTGCTCGGCGCGCCCTTCGCCGCGGCGCTCGAAGTCATCATCTATGCCGGCGCCATCATGGTGCTGTTCGTCTTCGTCATCATGATGCTGAACATCGGCGAGGCGGCGGCCCGGCTCGAAAGCAGCTGGCTTCGCCCCGCAACCTGGATCGGCCCGTCGATCCTGGCCCTGCTGCTGGCCATCGAACTCGGCGGTGTCGCCCTCTCCGGCGGCCTGCCGCGGCCCGCCGCCGCGGTGATCGGCCCGCATGCGGTCGGCGTCGCGCTGGTCGGCCCCTACATGCTCGCGGTCGAGCTGGCCTCGTTCCTGCTGCTCGCCGGGCTGGTCGCGGCGTTTCATCTCGGCCGCTCGATCATGGGACCGGAGTAGCGCGATGGCGACGGTTCCGCTCGACCAGGGTCTGCTGCTCGCCGCGATCCTTTTCGCGCTCGGCCTCGTCGGCGTGCTGGTCCGCCGCAACCTGCTGTTCATGCTGATGTCGCTGGAGGTGATGCTGAACGCGGCCGGCGTCGCCTTCATCGTCGCCGGCGCCCGCTGGGCCTCGCCGGACGGGCAGATCATGTTCATCCTCGTGCTCACGCTCGCCGCCGCGGAAGTCTCGGTCGGGCTGGCGCTCATCCTGCTGATGCACCGGCGCATTCCCACGCTCGACGCCGATGCCGGCGACGGTCTGAGAGGGTAGAACGATGCAGCATTTCCTCTGGCTCGTCCCCGCCCTGCCGCTGCTCGGCTCGATCGTGCTCATGCTCGGTGCCGGGCGACTGTCGCACCGCGCCGAGGCGCTGACCGGCGTGCTTTCGGTGGGCCTCGCCGCCGTCATCGCCTTCGCCATCGCCGGCGCCTTCCTGCTGCACCCGCCGCCGGGCGCCGCCTACCAGCAGGCCCTGTGGCGCTGGTTCGCGGTCGGGCGTTTTTCCTTCGGCATCACCCTGCGGGTCGATCCGCTCTCGCTGCTGATGATGCTCGTCACCAGCGGCGTCGGCTTCCTCATCCACCTGTTCTCGACCGAATTCATGGAGGGCGAGGACGGCTATGGCCGCTTCTTCGCCTATCTCAACCTCTTCGTCGCCGCGATGCTGCTGCTGGTGATGGCTGACAATTTCCTCGCCCTCTACGCCGGCTGGGAAGGGGTCGGGCTCTGTTCCTATCTGCTGATCGGCTTCTGGTGGCGCGACCCCGCCAACGGGCTCGCCGCGCGCAAGGCCTTCATCGTCACCCGCGTCGGCGATACCGCCTTCCTGATCGGCCTGCTGCTGATCGCCAGCCGCCTCGGCACGCTGAACATCGCCGGGGCGATGCGCGAGGCCGCCCACACCTGGCATGTCGGCGCGCCGGCCGCGACGCTGATCGCCTTCCTCCTGCTCGGCGGCGCCGTCGGCAAGTCCGCGCAGTTGCCGCTGCAGACCTGGCTGCCCGACGCGATGGCCGGCCCCACCCCGGTCAGCGCGCTCATCCACGCCGCGACGATGGTCACCGCCGGCGTCTACCTCATCGCTCGCACCCATGTGCTGTTCCTGCTCGCGCCGGCGGCGGAAATCACCGTCGGCATCGTCGGCGCGGCGACCCTGCTGCTCGCCGGCTTCAGCGCGCTGGCGCAGAACGACATCAAGCGCATCCTCGCCTATTCGACGATGAGCCAGATCGGCTACATGTTCCTTGCCCTCGGCGTCGGCGCCTGGCGCGCGGCGATGTTCCACTTCATGACGCACGCCTTCTTCAAGGCGCTGCTGTTCCTCTCGGCCGGCGCCGTCACCATGCGCCTGCATCACGAGCAGGACATCTACCGGATGGGCGGCCTCGCCCGGCGCCTGCCCGCCGCCTTCTGGAGCTTCCTGATCGGCAGCGCCGCCCTCGCCGCCCTGCCGCTGATCACCTCGGGGTTCTACAGCAAGGAGGCGATCCTCTCGGGCGCCTGGGCCGACGGCAATGGCGGCCGCGTGCTCTGGCTCGCCGGCGTGATCGGCGCGTTCGTCACCGGGATCTATATCTTCCGCGCCGTCTTCATCGCCTTTTTCGGCGAGGAGCACACCCCTGTCAGCGGCGCCTATGGCTGGCGCGTCGTCATGCCGCTGGTGGTGCTCTCGGCGCTGTCGCTGGTCGGCGGCTTCATCGAGCTGCCGCCGGCCTTCGGCCACGTCACGCTGCTCTCCAGGCTCCTCGCGCCGGTGCTGCCCCCGACCAGGGAGGTGACCGACATGACCCCGCTGCTGCTCGCCAGCGCCGCCTCCATCCTCGGGATCGCGCTGGCCGCCGCGCTCTACTGGCGCCCGTCGCGCTCGCCGGCCGAAACGCCGCTCTGGCGGTTCTGGCATGGGGCCGCCGGGTTCGACGCGTTGTATGACCGCCTGCTGGTCCGCCCCGTGATCTGGGCCGCCCGCATCGACCGCGACGATTTCATCGACAGGGTCTATGACGGCGTCGCCTGGGGCACGCAGGCGCTTCACCGGGCGATCCGCCGCACCCAGACCGGCAATGTTCGCCTCTATGCCGCGAGCCTGGCCATCGGCTCGGTCGGCCTCATCGCGATCGCGGTGCTGCGATGATCCTGTTCTGGCTCATCCTGTTCCCGACGGTGGGCGGCGTGCTGGCCTGGATCGCCGGCGCGCGCGACCCGGACGCGCCGCGCTGGGTGGCGATCGCGGTGCTCACGCTCGAACTTCTCGTTGCACTCCCCCTGATCGGCGCCGCCCTCGCACCCGGCCACGGCGCCTGGATCGCGCAGTTCGACCACTCGTGGATTCCGCAGCTCGGCATCTCCTTCGAACTCGATCTCGACGGGCTGAGCCTGGTCCTGATCCTGCTGACGATCGTGCTCAGCCTCGTCTGCGTCGTGATTTCCTGGACCGAGATCACCGACCGCTCCGGCCTGTTCCACGCCAACCTGCTCTGGACCACCGCCGGCGTCATTGGCGTCTTTCTCGCGCTCGACCTGTTCCTGTTCTTCTTCTTCTGGGAACTGATGCTGGTGCCGATGTATTTCATCATCGCGCTGTGGGGGCACGAGAACCGCTCCTACGCGGCGATCAAGTTCTTCCTCTTCACCCAGGGCAGCGGCCTGCTCATGCTGGTGTCGATCCTCGTGCTCGTCTTCATCCACCAGCGCGCGACCGGCGATCTGACCTTCGACTATCTTGCGCTGCTCGGCACGAAGATGAGCCCGACGACAGGCTTCCTGCTGATGCTCGGCTTCTTCATCGCCTTCGCGGTGAAGCTGCCGGCGGTGCCGTTCCACACCTGGCTGCCGGACGCCCATACCGAAGCCCCGACCGCGGGTTCCGTGCTGCTCGCCGGCATCCTGCTGAAAACCGGCGCCTACGGCCTGATCCGTTTCGTGGTGCCGCTGTTTCCCGCGGCGGCGCATGCTTTCGCGCCGGTGGCGATGGCGCTCGCGGTCGCCGGAATTCTCTACGGCGCGCTGCTCGCCTTCGGGCAGAACGACCTCAAGCGCCTGGTCGCCTACAGCAGCGTCAGCCACATGGGCTTCGTCCTGCTCGGCGTCTTCGCCTGGAGCACGCTCGCGCTTCAGGGCGTGGTCGTGCAGATGCTGGCGCACGGCATCAGCACCGGTGCGCTCTTCGTGCTGGTCGGCGCCTTGCAGGAACGCATCCACACCCGCGACATGCGGCGCATGGGCGGGCTCTGGGGGATGGTGCCGCGCCTGTCCGCCTGCGGCATGTTCTTTGCCATCGCCTCGCTCGGCCTGCCCGGCCTCGGCAATTTCATCGGTGAATTCCTCATCCTGCTTGGCAGCTTCCAGGCCAGTGTGGTCTTCACCGTCATCGCCACTTTCGGGCTGGTCGCCGCCGCCGCCTATTCGCTGCTGCTGGTCCAGCGCGCCTTCCACGGCGCGCCGCAGGAGCCGGCGCATCATCGCGCGATCGCCGATCTCTCGCCGCCGCATCTCGCCGTCATGGCGGTGCTGGTGGTCGCCATTGTCGGGCTCGGCCTCTATCCGCAGCCGGTCGTTGACGAGGTGGCGCCGGGCCTCGCCGCCGTGCAGCACAGCGCCGCGGTCTCGGCGGCGTTGCCCGAACATGTCGCGGAGCGCGCGCCATGACCGCCCCGGCCTTGACCGCCCCGGCCTTCGCCGCCTTCGCGCCCTTCACCCTGCTCGGCGCGGTGACGATCCTGGTCATGCTGCTGATCGCCATTCGCCGCGATCATCGCCTTATCGCCCTGTCGACCATCGCCGGCCTGCTGCTTTGCTGCATCGCCCTGCCGCTCGCCGCCCCCGCATCCCCGGTCGCGGTGACGCCGCTTTTCGTGATCGACGGCGCCGCGCTGTTCTACGCCGGGCTGGTGCTCGTCTCCGCCCTGGTCGTCGCCGCGCTCTCGTGGATCTATCTCGACCGGGTGGGCGAGGGGCCGCGCGAGGAATACTATCTGCTTCTGCTCACCGCGACTCTGGGCGCCGCCATTCTGCCGGCGAGCGTGCATTTCGCCTCGTTCTTCCTCGGCATCGAAACGCTCGGCATCTCGCTGCTCGGGCTGATCGCCTATGCCGGCCCGCGCGGCAGCGCGGCCGAGGC
Source organism: Pseudomonadota bacterium (assembly GCA_021849425.1). Taxonomy (GTDB): domain Bacteria; phylum Pseudomonadota; class Alphaproteobacteria; order Acetobacterales; family Acetobacteraceae; genus Acidiphilium. Next base: position 70,373 of record JAJZSY010000015.1, on the reverse strand, counting down.
CGGTACCAAATATCTCATCCTCAGCGGCGCCGCCTCGGCTTTTCTGCTGTTCGGCATGGCGCTGATCTATGCCGCCTTCGGCACGATGTCCTTCGCCCGCATCGGCGCGCTCGCCCATGAAGCCGGCCCGGCCGATCTCTACCGCCTCGCCGGCATCGCGCTCATTCTCGCCGGCGTCGGCTTCAAGCTCTCGCTGGTGCCGTTCCACATGTGGACGCCCGATGTGTATGAGGGCGCGCCCGCGCCGGTTACCGCCTTCATCGCCGTGGTTTCTAAAATCGCGGTCTTCGCCGTGATCCTGCGCTTCTTCGCCCTCGCCGGCGGTCATGCGGATGCCTCGCTCCGCGCCGGCATCGCCGCGGTCGCGATCCTGTCCATGCTCGCCGGCAACCTGCTCGCCCTGCTGCAGACCAACGTGAAGCGCCTGCTCGCCTATTCCTCGATCGCCCATCTGGGCTACCTGCTCGTCGCCTTTCTCGCCGCCCCGGCGCTCGGCGTGGATGCCGCGGCCTATTACCTGGCGGCCTACGCGGTCACCAGCCTCGGCGCCTTCGGCATCGTCGCCCTGCTCAGCGCGCCCGGCGCGGGGCGCGACGCCGACCGGATCGAGGATTATCGCGGCCTGTTCCGCACCCGCCCGTTCCTTGCCGCGGGCCTCGCGTTGATGCTGCTCTCGCTTGCCGGCATGCCGCCGACGATGGGCTTCATCGCCAAATTCTACCTTGTCGTCGCCGGTGTCGGCACCGCGTTGTTCTGGCCGGTCGCGGCGCTGCTGCTCGGCAGCGTGATTGGCCTGTTCTATTACCTGCGCCTGTTGATCGCGATGGGCTTGCCGCCCTCGCCGGAGGATGATCCTGCGCGTCGCCTCGATGTGCCGGTATCGGGCCGCGCTCTGATCGGTGTGCTCATGGTGGCGCTCGTGGTTCTGGGAACCTATCCCGCGCCGGTGATGTCTTTCATCAAGATGATGCTCGGGTAGAGCCTCGTCCGGCCGGGTAATTCTTCAAGAAACCCTTGCCTTTTGCATGGCTGGCCTCTGGCGTAGATCATTAAAGTACTGGTTCTGCCGGGGCGGAGGGATCATAATTTCTGAAAACGGCTTATCGGAACCGCTCCCGTAAAGTCTTTGTTTGGCTCTTGGAGTTTGGCTATCGGGGTTTGGCTATCCGGATCGGAGTTCCCGAGGGGGCGTTCAGCGAGGATCGTCTTTCCGGCGATCGTGACAAGACCCGTATCGCCACGACGGAGAATGAGCGATGACAACGATTCGACAGATTCTGGACCAGAAAGGCTGGGGGGCCGTCGTCCTCAAGGGGCGGCAGTCGGTCCCCCAGGCGGCAAGGTTTCTTGCCGCGAAGCGGATCGGCGCCGCGCCGGTGGTCGACGATGGCGGCGGACTTGTCGGAATGCTGTCCGAGCGCGACATCATGAGATCGGTCGGCGATTTCGACGGCGACATCAAGACCCGCACCGTCGCGGATCTGATGACGCGCCTGGTCGCCTCTTGCACTCCCGATGTCACCATTCTCGACGCCATGCTGGCCATGACCACCAATCGCTGCCGTCATCTTCCGGTTTTTGAGGACGATACGCTCGTGGGGCTGGTGAGCATCGGCGATCTCGTGAAAGCCCGCATCGAGGAAGCCGAATTCGAGGTCGACTCCCTGAGGGCATACATCGTGTCGTGACGCGGCCCGGCGGCCTCGACCCTTCGTTTCGAACGCAAGGAGGGAAGATGGTGCCGACACCCAGGATTGAACTGGGGACCTACTGATTACGAATAAGGTGGTTTGACCGTCTCACCCTGCATCAAGCCGCCTTATCCCGCCCTGATCCTAGCCGAATGTGTCTTGCTATATGCCTGAACAATGCCTTATGGCTGTTTCAGGATGTTTCACCCTGCTTCAAGCTATCCGGGTTTTTGTGAAGCACGGGAGAGGCAGAAAGCGAGGCATAGGATATGGCTGTCCGATTGACCGAGACCGCGATTAACTCCGCGATCCGCCGCGTGAGTGAGACCGGCAAGATGATCGAACTGATCGACGCCGCAACCGCCGGTCTCCGGCTCCGCATATCTCCGCGAGGGCGGCGCGCATGGGTGGTGGCGTGTCGTGATGCCTGGGGAAGCCTGAGGCGGTTTCCAGTTGGCGAATACCCCGAGATGGGTATTGCCGCCGCCCGCATCCGTGCTGCCATCGTTCGGGCCGAAGTGAAGGGTGGGGCCGATCCGATTGCCGATGCCCGGCGGCGGCGGCAGATAGCCAAGGAAGGCCGGGACGGCATTGGAACGCTTGGCGCGATGCTCGACCTCTATGCCAAGCTGCACGGTGAAAACCTAAAAAGCTGGCCGGAACAGATTGGCCGGATCAAGAGCGTATTTTCCAAGTTGATTGATAAACCGCTGCCGAAGATCACGGTCGTTGACCTGCAACTTGCCGCCGATGGCTGGCCCGCCCGTCAATCTGCTGGCGCTGCCGTGCGGTATCTTCGCCCGGCCCTGAAATGGGCCAGTGAGCCGGGCCGGGCTTATGTGCCGGCGGAACTCGCCGCCTTGAAGCCGCCCGCGTCACCTGGGCGGCGGGACCGTGTTCTATCCCGCGACGAACTGGCCCGGCTGTTGCCGGTGCTGAGTGCGGGCGCAACGCCTTACGCATCCTGCATGAAGTTTATCTTGTTGACGCTGACCCGGCGAGATGAGGCCGTTGACGCCCGGTGGCGGGACGTGGACCTTGAGGCTGGAACGTGGATCGTCATTGATCCGAAAAACAAGATTGCGCACCATGTCCCCCTCTCACGCCAAGCCATTGCACTGCTTGAAGCGATCAAGCCGGCGGACGCAAGCCCGATAGATTTATTGTTCCCCACTAAGACGGGCGGGCGGCTGGCGAACTGGCACAAGGCAACCGTTGCGATCCAGAAGGCAAGCAACACCGCCGGGTGGCATCGCCATGACCTCCGCCGCACCGGAGCAACGCTGCTGGGCGAGATGGGCGAGATACCAGACATTGTTGAAGCCGCGCTCAATCATGTTTCGATTCGCTCGCCGCTGGCAGCGACCTACAACAAATCCCGCTACCGCCCCCAAGTTGCCGAAGCCCTGCAACGGCTGGCCGATGCTCTCGACGGGATTGAAGCCGGCGCGGGCGAGGTGGTGCCACTCCGGGGGCGCGGATAAAATTTTCGCCTATCCCCCAGATGAAGGACTGACAAAACCGCCAAAAGGGGGTGGATACCGGGCCGCGCGGTGCTGCGGCGAGGTGGCGCTGGCGGTGAACGAGCCCCTACTTGCCCCTAGTCGCAGAGGTGATAGGAGTCATTTCGGTTCAAAATCTCCCAATAAACGAAAGGAGCTATCTTGCCGAAAATCTCGAATCCACCCCGTCCGATAAATCTTGCCGATCCACCTCTATTTGCGACGATTGCCGAATGTTGTGCGACACTAAGAATTAGTCGCCCGACCTGCTGCCGTTGGATAGCGTCGGGAAGGTTGGAAGCGGTCAAGATTGGCACGGCAGTGAGGGTTAAAACGGCATCAATCGCCGCACTGGCAGCATAGAAAAAACCCGCCACGCAAAGGGCGGGGCGGGGCAGGACGAAGCAATAAAAATCCTAAGTGAGTTATGCAAAACCATCTCTTAGAGCTTCGTCCGCTTCCGTCAACTTTTTGCGTGGCCCTACATGAAAGGGTCCGCTATTGGATTACCCCGAGTCGCTGATTACCCGCTTCCCCGAACACCCGCGCCGCCGGGTGCTGACCGTCCGCCCGAAGCCGCCGCGCCGCTGCATCGTCTCCCTGATCCAGCGAAGCGATGACCGGCAAGCCGCAATGGTTATCGGCCTCGCCCGGCTCGACCGGCGGGAGGCGCGCTGATGGACGCTGTATCAATTCCTCTTGCCGAGATTGCCGACCGCATCCGGCACGCCCTGCACAACAACCTCATCGAAATTGGCGATCTGCTGTTGCAGGCCAAGGCCCAACTTGACCACGGCAAGTTTCAGACCTGGGCGATGGACGAACTCGGGATTAGGCCGCGTTCGGCACAGAACTACATGAACGCCGCCGCCTTTGTGAAAGACAAAAGCGCAACCATTGCGCATTTGCCCCCTGCGACGCTCTACAAGATTGCCGCTCCCAGCGCGCCGCCCGAGATCGTCGAAAAGGTGCTGGCCGCCGAGACTATCGACGTGTCCGCCATCGAAACCGAACTGGCGGACTACCGGCACCGACAAGTCACCGATGCCCGCAAGAAAACGAGGAAGCCTAGCCGCAAGAATGGCGAAAAGCGGCTGGCGGAACATGAGCGGCTAGAGGCGCAAGCGAGAGCCGCCGAGGCCGAGCGTGAGGCCGAAATGAGGCCGTTCATCGAACGACTAAAAGCCGCTGGCATGGCGGACGAACTGTTGCACGTCATGCAGGACTGGAGCCGCAGCGCAACGCTCCAGCGCATGTTGCGGGAGGCGCGCTAATGGACGGAATCACGATCACAGCCACGCCTGACCTCAATGCCGTTGCCGCGCTCCGCTCCCGGCTTTGGGATACGGGCTATAGGCCGGTGCCGGTTTTCAATGTCGATGAGCATGTTAACCACCCCGGCAAGCAACCGATGGGAACCGGGTGGCAGCACGCCGCGCGCCAAGGGCCGCCCGGCAAACCTCACCCCCGCGCGCTGAATACCGGCATCTTGTGCGACGGTCTCCGCGCCATCGACATTGACGTTGACGACCCCGCCCTTGCCGACCGGCTGCACAAGCTGGCGGTGGAAATGCTGGGGGATGCCCCGACCCGCTCCCGATCCAATGCCCGCCGGGTGCTGCTAGTCTATCGCGCCGCCGCAGGGGAGCCGGTCAAACGGACGCTGAACGGCGGCGGCGGCTGCTTAATCGAGGTGCTGGGGCACGGACAACAGTTTGTAGCGTTCGGGCTGCATCCGTCCGGGGTGCCGCTGCAATGGTCCCCTAGCCCGCTCGACACGATCCCCCGCGCCGATCTGCCCGCCATTACCGAAACCGCCCTGGACGGCTTCCTAGCCGCCGCCGGAGCCATGATCGGGGCGAAGGCCCATGACACCCAGCCGGAAGCGCCGGAAGCCCCTGAGGCCCTGCATACGCCCTCGCCGCTTGGCCCCTCTGCCGATCCGCTCGACGTGGCTGCCGCCCTTGCCGTCATTCCGAATACGGGCAGGGATTGGGATACGTGGTCACGGATCGGGCTTGCGACCTGGCACGCGACGGGGGGAAGCCTCGAAGGCCTCGCCGCATGGTCCGCATGGTCCGCCCGCGCAACAGATGGAATCCATGACCCGAAAACCTGCCACACTACCTGGGAGGGCTTTCATCGCTCCCCGCCCGGCGAGATTGGAGCCGGGAGCCTGTTTCACATGGCCCGCGAGGCGCGGCCTGGCTGGCGCAAGCCGACCGATACCGCGCGCAACGCTCCGGGGGGACCGCGACCGAAACCGATTACGGCGGCGGAACTGCTAAAGATGGAGATACCGCCCCGCCGGATGCTGCTGAGGCCGTATCTGCCGGAGGCAGGGAGCGCGATGGTTTATGCCCCGCGCGGGATTGGTAAGACCTGGATAAGCCTATCCATCGCCTATGCTGTTGCGGCGGGCTGCGAAGCCCTACAAGGCCGCGCGCCAGAACCGCGCCGCGTTCTATTCGTTGACGGTGAAATGCCGCTGGTGACGCTCCAAGAGCGAGTAACAGCGATTGCGATGGGTATGGGGCAGGAACCGCCCGCCGACGATTATCTGCAATTCCTCCCGGCTGACCATTTCCGCGACGGCTTGCCTGACCTTGCTTCGCCTGACGGGCGCGGGCTGATCGAGGAATTGTCCGAGGGGATGGCGCTGGTGGTGCTAGACAACCTATCCAGCCTGGCGCGCTACAAGGAAAACGAGGCGGACGGCTGGCAACCCCTGCAAGACCTTGTTCTGTCTCTCCGCCGCCGTAACACCTCAACCCTGCTGGTGCATCATGCCGGTAAGGGCGGACAACAGCGCGGAACCTCCCGGCGAGAGGATATTCTCGACACCGTGATAGCCCTCCGCCGCCCCGAGGAATACGAGGCGACCGAAGGGGCGCGGTTTCACTGGCATTTTGAGAAGGCGCGCGGGTTTCAGGGCGAGGATGCCGCCCCGTTTGAGGCGACGTTGAATCTGACGGATGGGCGCGCAACGTGGCACGTTACCCCGCTTGCCAAGAGCAAACAGGCTCTAGCCTGGGAGATGTTCGGGCAGGGCGCGAAACCCGCCGAGATAGCGACCGCGTGCGATGTCTCAACCGCAACCGTCTATCGCTGGAAGGCGGATTACGAGAAGGGCGGGCGCGATGCCTGACCTACTGAAAGCAGCCCGGAGGCGGGCCGACCTGCTCGCCGCTGCACGGGTTTCTCATGAAAATTCTCATGGGGTTTCTCATCCGGTTTCTCATGAGAAAAGTGAGGTTTTCCGCCATTTCTCATCCGAGGGCGGCGGGGCTTTCTCGCATTTTCTCATTTCTCACTCTCTAGGGGATGAGAATGTGAGAAAATCGCCAAAAAACCTAGGAAATCTGCCGCGTTCAGCGATTCTCATGGGGGGTTTCGTTACGGAACCGGATGAGAATTTTCCAAGAGCGTTTTCTCACAATTCTCATGGTGATGAGAAAGCGGTGAGAATCAATGAGAAAAGGGGGAGTATTTCTGCCCCTTGCACTCGCTGCGGTGCCATGTCCGGGCCGATGATCGAGGTGGTGAACCCGGATGGCTGGATATGCGCCGGGTGCTGGCCGGGAGACCCAAACGACGCCGCGCATGACGCAACCGAGCGCGCGGCGATGATGACCGAGGCGGACCCGGCGGCGGCGGTGCTGCATCACATGCCGGTAAGCTGGGCGGACCCGACGATAGCCCCGACGCCCGGCGCGCGGTGCCGGTGCTGCTCCGGCTCGACATGGTGGGGCGACCGGCTGGGGTGGCGGTGCGGGCGGTGCCATCCGCCGCACGGTGGTGGGCCGGTGCAGGAGGTGCAGACATGACGAGGGCCGAACTCCGCGCCCGGATCATCACCGCCCGCCGCGCGCATGATGCCGCAATCCGGGGGCTGGATCGGAAATGGTCCGAGCTGCTGGCCCGCCTAAGCAATGCACCGATGGCGGAACATGCGGACATGATCGAGGCCGCCGCCCGCGATATGGCCGCCCTGCTGGCGTTCAAGGTGGAAACCGGGCCATGACCTCGCCGGACGATGCCGGGCTGGTGCTGCTGCTGGCCCGCGCCCTGGCTGCCGCATCTGAGGGGCGAGTTTCAACACCCGCCCTGACCGCCGCTTGCCGGGCCGCGTTCCCCGGCTGGCATGTCACGCCCGGCGAGATAGGCACGATCTTGTCCGCCGCCGGGTGGCAGCATCGCCAATGGCGCGAAAGGCGCGGAAATCCTGCAATCCGGGTCCGGGGCTATGCCGTGCCGGAGGAGGTTGACGATTGACCCCAGCCATAACCGGAACCGCCGCGCGCGCCTCAGAAACTATCGGGCCGTGACACTGGCCCGCCCCGGTTTAGTGGCGCAACTTGCGCCAGTTTCTGAGCGGACGAGGGCCGCTGTTTCAACAGACAAAAAACAGGAAGCCGCGCGGCGGGTGCGGACTGCGGACAGGTTTTGCGGACTTGTGCCTATCCGAAGATCGGGCGGGCGAAATCCCCGCCGGGCGGATGGCTGGGGAAGGACCCAAAGTTGCCCTGCCATCTGGTCCGCCGAATCGTGAAACCGGAGATTGCCCCCCTGCCCGACCGGCGGCGGCCAAGCGATCACGCAACCGTGATTGCGTCATCCTGCGTCACCCTGTCCGGTGGTTTCCGAAGCATCCGCGAAGCACAATTTTACGGAAGGGAAGGAATTAACCGGGCCAAATCGGGCTTAAGCCATTGATTTAAAATGGTGCCGACACCCAGGATTGAACTGGGGACCTACTGATTACGAATCAGTTGCTCTACCGCTGAGCTATGTCGGCATGTCCCGGAGCCTATAACGAGGCTTGGCTCACCCTGCAAGATCGAATCAGGCCGCGGCCGTCGCCTGGTCTCCGGACAGGATGTGGCGCAGCGCCCGGACCAGTTCGTCCATCATTGCCTCGGTATGTTTCGGGCCGGGCGTAAATCGCAGCCTTTCTGTTCCGGCGGGCACCGTCGGGTAGTTGATCGGGGTCGCATACATGCCGAATTCGCGGATCAGCCGCATCGAGACCTCGGTTGCCCGTGCCGCGTTGCCGATCATCAGCGGGACGATGTGGCTTTCCGTCGACAAGCGCGGCAGGCCGGCCTGGTCGAATTTGGATTTCAGCAGGTTCGCCCGCTCGAACAGCGTATCGCGCCGGGCCTGATCCACCTTCAGCCGCCGGATCGAGGCGAGCGCCGCCGCAACGGTGGGCGGGGGCAGGGCGGTGGTGAAGATGAAGCCGGCGGCGACCGAACGGATATAGTCGATCACGCTGGCATCGCCGGCGATATAGCCGCCGTGGCAGCCATAGGCCTTGGCGAGCGTGCCCTCGATGATGGTGAGGCGGTGGGCGACGCCGTCGCGCTCGGAGACGCCGGCGCCGTGCGGACCATACATGCCGACGGCGTGAACCTCGTCGAGATAGGTGATGGCGTTGTATTTGTCGGCGAGGTCGCAGATCGCCCCGATCGGGGCGATGTCACCGTCCATCGAGTAGACGCTCTCGAAGGCGATCATCTTCGGCGCGTCAGCCGGCGCGGCCGCCAGCCTGGCCTCGAGATCGGCCAGGTCGTTATGGGCGAAGACATGCACCGTCGCCGCCTTGCCGCCCTTGATGCCGACGATCATCGAATTGTGGTTCTGCGCGTCGGAAAACACGTGCCAGCCGGGCATGGAGTTGAGGATCGCGGTCAGCGTCGCCTGGTTCGAGACATAGCCCGAGGTGAAGAGCAGGGCGGCATCCTTGCCATGCAACGCGGCAAGCTCCGCCTCCAGCGCGACATGGATCGGCGAGGAGCCGGCGATGTTGCGGGTGCCGCCGGCGCCGGCGCCCATCGTGCGCGCGGCCTCGATCGAGGCTTCGATCACCTCCGGGTCGGTGCCCATGGCCAGATAGTCGTTCGAGGACCAGACCAGGATGTCCTGGGTGTGGCCTTCCATCGTCACCTTGTAATACGGAAAGCGGTCGGCCAGCTTTTCCAGCGCGACGAACCGGCGATAGCGCCCGGCGGCGCGGATGTCGGCCAGGGCCTTGTCGCATTCGGCGATGAACGGATGGTCGCGATTCATACGGTGCTCCTCGCAGTCCTTCGGGGCGATGCCGTGTCCGCGCCCGGATTGCATGTCATTGCGCGGAAAGTTGCGCGTCTCGTCAAGGACATAAGTTCAAACAGCCGAAATATTTCGTAAAAAGGCGTCGGTCAGATCGGCCCGGGCGGGGCGAGGGCGGCCATCATCTCGTCCCATTCGCGTTTCGAGAGGCCGGATTGCGGCTGATCAACCGGTTCGCCGGCCAGCATCCGGCGCAGGACGGCCAGCATCGTCGCCGAGAAGCTTGCCGCCCCCATGCGGTATTCCTCGAACGCCCGGCAACTCGCCGGAACCCATGCGCGGGCGATGTCGAGGATGGCCTCGGCATAGGCGCGGATCTCGTACTGGGCGTGCGGATCGGCGCGCAGCGAGAGGAAGTGGAAGAGGTTGTGCAGGTCGGTCTTCCAGTACCACTGGGTATAGGTGTTGAGCGTCAGATTCATCCGGGCGAGTTCCCGCGCGAGGCCGCGGCGGGAGGGGTCGGCGCCGCCCTCGTTCAGCATGTGTTCGTAATGCGTATAGTTCCGCCCGGCATCCGCGCGCAGCATGGCGAGCACCTCGGCCGCCTCGTCGCCCTCGAGCAGATCGCCGCGGCCCTGGCGGTTGCTGGCTGACTGCGCGGCGAGATTGGCCGGGGAGGGGATGTAGAATTCCCGGTCCATCACCGAATAGCGGGCGGAGTATTCGTTGACGTTCGCGGTGCGATGGCGGATCCACTGGCGCGCCACGAAGATCGGCAGCTTCACGTGCAGCTTGATCTCGCACATTTCGAAGGGTGTGGAATGCCGGTGGCGCATGAGGTAGCGGATCAGCCCCTCGTCCTCGCTCACCTTGCGGGTGCCCCGGCCGTAGGAGACGCGCGCCGCCTGAACCACCGCGGCATCGTCGCCCATATAGTCGATGACGCGAACGAATCCGTGATCGAGCACGGGCATCGCACTGAAGAGCATGGCCTCGAGCGCCGGCACGGTGGCGCGGCGGGTCGGCGCGGTTTCGGCGCGCGCGGCCTCGATCTCGGTGCGGTCGGAATCGCTGAGCGGCATGGCGGCAGTCCCTGGTTGAGCGATCCTCCTATGCCCGCCGGCGGCCAGGGGCAAGAAGGGGCTCTTTCACAGACGATGGACCTCGCCTATATAGACAGCGTCGGGTCACCGACTATGGCGATAAACGATGCGTGGAATAAACGTAGTGGACCCGGGGGCAGTACCCGGCGCCTCCACCAGTTTCCCCGCCGGTCCGGTTCGCATTGCGCAAATCGAACCGCCGGCGGATCAACGGGGGCGAAACAGGCTCGACACGCGTGGTAAAGACCCATCTTTCGCTCGGCATGGTTCCGCCGTCATCGGGCCGTATCACAAGTGCCAACGATAACTTCGAGGCGCTCGCTATCGCTGCATAAGCGATAAGCGCGGCACGGGGGGCGCCGGGCAACAGAAGCCCCCCACCTTGTCACTGTCTCGGATGGGACAAAAAAAAGCGGCCGGTCTTTGACCGGCCGGCATCATTTAGATGCTAACTAAAGAGGCTCCCTAAACTTGGCGGCTGGCGTCCGAACCATCGTTCCTGCGCACGACCCACGTTCGTTTGCGGTTTCCGAAAACATCGTAACGCCACAGTCATTAAATGACCGAGAATCATGACGCGGGCAAGACCCTTTCGTGTCGCATGGGGGTCATTGAAAGAAAAAATGTGTTACATGATGTGAGAAGCGGGCGAAGATTGCGAAGTGTTGCGCGGGCTGGCTTCGCCAAAGGAGTGCTCTACCGGATGCGGCGGCCTCCGCTCGCTCACCGCTTCGTCAAGTCGTTGAATTTTCACTGCCCTGTCACGGCGATGACCAGGATGATGAAGGCCAGGAGAAGATTGGCGGCGATCAGCCGGTTGATCCGGCCGATGCCTGTCGCCAGCACCTCCGCATCGTTCTTCGCCATGGATTCGTCATGCAATGGCAGCAATCCGAAGCGGAGAACGAGCGTCAGGACCGCCATCACGATTCCGAGAGACTGCATCGCGTCGACCGTCCAGCTCCAGTCGCGGGGCGGTCCGAGTTCGGCGAAGGCGAGTCCCCAGCCGGATGCGAGGGTCAACGCCATGGCGGGGATCGTTGCGGAAAACTGCCTGCGCCACGCGGCGCCGTCGCGGCGCCCCGCCACCAGAAGGGCGAGCAGCAATCCGCTCCATGCGGCAAAGCCACCGATGTGAGCCAGTCGTAGCGCTGAAATTGCCGCGAGGCCGGGCTCGCTCACGACAGGAGTGCGCGCAGCCGTTCGGCGGCGGCCATGATTTCCTGGCCGGCGAGGGTTGCGGGCGTGGTTTCGGCGATGCCGAGACCGTCGGCGAAACTGTTGGCGTAGGCGGCCCGGTTGCCCAGCGCCGTATCGAGCAGTTGAAGCCGCCGCGCGGTGATTTCCGCTTCGAGGCGCCGCCGCAGTCTCGATGCGGCAGGCGCCCGATTGAACATCAGCGCCACCGGCCGGCGTTCCTCGGTCGCCAGGGTCAGCGTGCCCTCGGCGGCCCATAGATCGGGCGGCGTGGGGTTCAGCGGGATCAGCACGAGATCCGCGCCGCGGATGGCGCGCCGCGCGTTGGAATCGAGGACCGGCGGCGTGTCGATCAACACGAGATCACAACTGCCGCGAAAGCTTTCCAGCGCGTTGCCCAGCCGCCATCCGGAAACCGACTCGACGGCGAGATCGGCCCTCGCCCTGGGATTGGCTGCCCGCAGCCGTCCCCAGGCGCCGAGGGTTCCCTGCGGGTCGATATCGAGCAGGCCGACGCGTGCGCCCATGCCGAGGGCAACGCCGAGCTGCGCTGCAAGCATCGTCTTGCCCGCGCCGCCCTTCTGTTGCGCTACCGCGATCACCCGCGCCATCGACACCTCCTGTTCCGCTTCGGGGAGACTAGCAAACGCCGCGCTTTCTGTCTCACATGGGCGCCATGGACGCATTGTATTCTCCATCGGACATGGCCCGTATCGATGCCGCCGCGCCGTGTTGCGGCGTGAGCGGTATCGCGCTCATGGAAAATGCCGGGGCCGCGGTGGCGCGGATCATCCGGCGGCGCTTCAGCCCGGGCCGGGTGCTTGTTCTGGCCGGGCCGGGGAATAATGGCGGCGATGGGTATGTCGCCGCGCGTCATCTGGCGCAGCGGGGCTGGCCGGTGGTTGTCGCGCCCGTTGCGCCGCCACGACCGGGCGGCGACGCGGCGGCGATGGCGGCGCTCTGGCGCGGCCCTGTCGTGCCGCCCGACCGCGCGCGGATCGGCGCCGCCGACATCGTCATCGATGCCGTGTTCGGCGCCGGATTGAAGAGGGATATCGACCCGGGCATCGCCGACCTCCTTGCCGCGGCGCGCCGCATCGTCGCGATCGACATGCCCAGCGGAGTCGATGGCGCAACCGGCCATGCGCGGGGGCGGCCCGCCCGGGCCGATCTCACGGTGACTTTCGAGGCGTTCAAGCCCGGGCATCTTCTCTATCCGGGGCGGGGGTTCTGCGGCGAGATCCTCCGCGCCGCGATCGGCATGCCCGCGGCGGCATTCGCAGCCGTCGAACCGAAAACCTGGCGCAACACGCCGGCGCTCTGGAGGCTCCCGCGCCCCGAAGCGACGGGCCACAAATATCGCCGTGGCCACCTGACGATCCTTGCGGGACCGATGGGCGGGGCGGCGATTCTGGCCGCGGCCGCGGCCCGGCGCGTGGGGGCGGGGCTGGTGACGCTGAACGGTGCCGGGCTGGGCGCGGTGCCGCCGGGCGTGATCGTCAGCCCGGCTCGGCCCGCAGACCTGCTCGCGGACCCGCGGCGGCGGGTGTGGCTGTGCGGTCCGGGCCTGGGCGTGGACGCGGCGGGCGCCATGCTGCGCTCTCTTCTCGACGCCGGGCGCACCGTCGTGGCCGATGCCGATGCGCTGACCTCGGCGGCCGGGGCGGCGGAGCGCCTGCGGGGCGTTGCCGCCATCACCCCGCATGACGGCGAGTTCGCCCGCCTGTTTCCCGATCTGACGCAAGACCGCCTGACCCGGGCCCGAATCGCCGCGGCGAGGGTGGGAGGGGTCGTTGTGCTGAAAGGGCCGGACACGGTGATCGCGGCGCCGGATGGACGCGCCGCGATCAACGACAATGCGCCGCCCTGGCTGGCGACCGCCGGATCGGGCGACACCCTGGCCGGCATCGTCGGCGGATTGCTGACGCAGGGCATGGCGGCGTTCGAATCCTGCTGCGCCGCCGTCTGGCTGCATGGCGCCGCGGCATCGGCGGCGGGGGCGGGGCTCATCGCGGAGGATCTGGCGGAATACCTACCGATGGTTGCGGATGAAATAAAAAATTTCAAAAATTAAACAAAATCGGCCGGAAATGCAGCTTAAGATCGGTGGCGAGAAACGCTGCGTTAACTTATTCTTAAGTCATGTTGGTTATAGCACTTTGCATGATCAGTGCAGCGTCATTATCGGCCTTTGCGGCGCCGATCGGCCCGTCATCGCTGGAAATTCCGCCGCTCCGTGTGACCCCCGCTTCGCCGGCATCAAGCGAGCCCTCGGCGACGTCCCGCCCGTCTGCCGCGCCCTCGGGGGCGATGCGCGGCGCGTATCTCGACATCACCGTCTGACCCGGCTGGTTTTTCCGGTTCGCTTTCGGTTCGCATCTGTCCGGAAAACCCGGCAGGGTGCCAGCAAGCCGAAAAGCAGCGCTTGCGCTCCCCGCTGATCTGAGTTTACACAAGGCCATTCACTCCTCCATGCGGGAGAGAGCGGCGCTTCCGGGTCCATCCGGGTCGCGCCGCCGCCGAAGGCGCAACCGGCCCCCGGAAACGCTCAGGCAAAAGGACCGCAACGGAGCAAGGATCTCTGGAAAGCCGGCGCGATGCGCCGCACCGAAGGCGTAAGGCGCGGTTCACCCCGCGCCGAATCTCTCAGGTTCCGCGACAGAGGGGGGTCAGACTGGGCGGTTCTGCACCCGTCCGCTGGTGTCGCGGGAGATCTGGTCTTGGCCGATTCAGCATTGCTTACCGTGCCGCTCGATGCGCTGCATCGCAGCCTCGGCGCGCGAATGGTCGATTTCGCTGGTTACGACATGCCGGTGCAGTATGACGGCATCATCGCCGAACATCTGCATTGCCGGGCGCAGGCCGCGTTGTTCGATGTCTCGCATATGGGCCAGGCGGTGCTCGAAGGCCCCGATGCGGCGGCCGCGCTGGAACGTGTGGTGACCGGCGATATCAGGGGGCTGAAGCCGGGCCGCCAGCGCTATACGCTGCTGATGAACGCGCGGGGCGGGATTGTCGATGATCTGATGGTCGCCAATCTGGGCGATCGCCTGCTCCTTGTTCTGAATGCCGGGCGCAAGGATGTCGACGTCGCGCACATCCGCGCTCACCTCCCTGAAACCGTCGTGCTGACCACGCAATTCGACCGCGCCCTGCTCGCCCTGCAGGGGCCCGAGGCCGGCGCCGTTCTGGCCGCTCTCGCGCCGGACGCCGCGGCGATGCGCTTCATGGATGCGCGCGAGACGTCGGCGTCAGGCATTCCGGTCACGATCACCCGCTCGGGGTATACCGGTGAGGACGGGTTCGAGATCGGCCTGCCCGCGGCGGACGCCGAGACGCTGGCGCGCGCCCTTCTCGCCGATCCGCGGGTGAAGCCGGCCGGCCTCGGCGCGCGGGATTCGCTGCGGCTTGAGGCCGGGCTGCCGCTCTATGGCAACGATATCGACGAAACCCGGGACCCGATTTCCGCCGGGCTCGGCTTCGCCATCGGCAAGACGCGCAAGATGGGGTGGGATTTCCTGGGTGGCGATGCCGCGCGGGCGGTGCACGATGCCGGCCCGCGCGAACGCCTGGTCGGGCTTCGCGCTGACGGCCGGGCTCCGGTGCGCGCCGGCGCCGAACTCCGCGATGCCGCCGGGCAGCCGGTCGGGCGCATCACCTCGGGCACGTTCGGGCCGAGCGTCAACGGGCCTGTCGCGCTCGGGTATGTCCGCGCCGACTGCGCCGCGGATGGCTCGACCCTGATCGCCGGGCTGCGCGGCCGCGATATCGGCATGACCGTCGTGCCGCTGCCTTTCGTTCCGCATCGTTATCATCGCTGAAAGAGGACCAGATGACCGAGATCCGATTTTCCAAAGACCATGAATGGATCAGGCTCGACGGCGACGTCGCCACCGTGGGGATCACCGATCACGCGCAGTCGGCGCTCGGTGACGTCGTGTTCGTCGAACTGCCGGAGGCGGGGCGGCATGTCGATGCCGGCGAGGGCTGCGCGGTGGTGGAAAGCGTCAAGGCCGCGTCGGATGTCTACGCGCCGCTCTCCGGCACGGTGACCGAGGCGAACGGCGCGCTGGCCGACGAGCCGGGCATGGTCAACGCGCAGGCCGAATCCGGCGCCTGGTTCTTCCGCATGACCCTGGACGACCGCGCCGCCTTCGATGCCCTGCTGACCGCCGACGATTACCAGGCCTTTCTCGCAACGCTCTGACCGGAGCCGCCGCCATGCCGGATACCGCGCCCCAGACCATCGACGATTTTGCCGCCCTGCTGGCCGAGGAGCGCTTCGCCCTGCGCCATATCGGCCCCGGGCCCGCCGAGCGCGCGGCGATGCTGCGCGCGCTGGGGGCTGCGGATCTCGACGCGCTGATCGCTCGCACCGTGCCGGAGACGATCCGCAGCGCCGCGCCGCTCGACCTGCCGGCGGCGCTGACCGAGGGCGAGATCCTCGACGATCTGCGCCGCTACGCCGCGGATAACGAGGTCAAGCGCAGCCTGATCGGGCTCGGCTATCACGGCACCGTCACGCCGCCGGTCATCCTGCGCAACGTGCTGGAAAATCCCGGCTGGTATACGGCCTATACGCCGTACCAGGCCGAGATCGCCCAGGGGCGGCTGGAGGCGCTGCTGAATTTCCAGACGATGATGGCGGAACTCGCCGGGCTCGACCTCGCCAATGCCTCGCTGCTCGACGAGGGCACGGCGGCGGCGGAGGGCGTCGCGCTCGCGCATGCGGTACACAAGGGCGGATCGACGGTGATCGCCGTCGCGGCCGACCTGCATCCGCAGAGCCGGGCGGTGATCGCCACCCGTGCCGCACCGCTCGGCTGGACGCTGGCCGATGTGGCGCCGGGGGATGCCGCCGCGATCGAGCGGACGAAGCCCTTCGCCGTGGTGCTGCAATACCCGGGGACGACCGGTGCCGTGCGCGACCTGTCGGACGAGATCGCGGCGGCGCATCGCGCCGGGGCGCTCGCCATCGTCGCGGCCGACCCGCTGGCGCTCACCCTGCTGCGGCCGCCGGGCGAGATGGGGGCGGATATCGTGCTCGGCTCGGCCCAGCGCTTCGGCGTGCCGATGGGCTTCGGCGGGCCGCACGCGGCCTTTTTCGCGACGCGCGATTCGCTGAAGCGGCACATGGCGGGCCGGCTGGTGGGCGTTTCGGTCGACGCGGCGGGGGAGGCCGCGCTGCGTCTTGCCTTGCAGACGCGCGAGCAGCATATCAGGCGCGAGAAGGCGACCTCGAATATCTGCACCGCGCAGGTGCTGCTGGCGGTGATCGCCGGGTTCTATGGCGTGTGGCATGGGCCGGAAGGGCTGGCGCGGGTCGCCCGGCGGGTGCATCTCGCGGCCAGGCTGCTCGCCGGCGCGGCGCGGGCGGCGGGGTTGCCGCTCCGGCACGACACGTTCTTCGACACGATCGCGATCGAGGCCGGCGCGGGGGCGGACGCGCTGATGCAGCGGGCGCTGGGCGCGGGGTTCAATCTGCGGCGCGTCGATGATGGCTGCGTCGCCATCGCGCTCGACGAGACGGTGACGGCGGCGGAGATCGCCGCTCTGGCCGGCGTGATCGGCGGCACGGCGGATGCCGCGGCCTCGCCGCTCGCCGCGCTGGCGCGGCAGAGCGCGTTCATGAATGCGCCCGTATTCCACGCGCATCGCTCGGAGCATGCGATGCTGCGCTATCTCAAGCAGCTCGAGGACAAGGACGTCGCGCTCAACCGCAGCATGATCCCGCTCGGCTCCTGCACGATGAAGCTGAACGCGACGGCGGAGATGATCCCGATCACCTGGCGCGCCTTCGCCGACATCCACCCCTTCGCGCCGATCGAGCAGACCCGGGGCTACCGGGCGCTGATCGCCCGGCTGTCGGACGATCTCGCGCGGATCACCGGCTTCGCCGCGGTCTCGTTGCAGCCGAATTCCGGCGCCCAGGGGGAATATGCCGGGCTGCTCGCGATTCGCGCCTTCCATGCGGCGCGCGGCGAGGAGCATCGCGACATCTGCCTGATCCCGTCCTCGGCGCATGGCACCAACCCGGCCTCGGCGACGATGGCGGGCTATCGGGTGGTGGTGGTCGGCTGCGACCGGGCGGGGAATATCGACCTCGCCGACCTGGAGGCGAAGATCGCCGCGCATGCGGGGAAGCTCGCCGCGCTGATGATCACCTATCCCTCGACCCATGGCGTGTTCGAGGCGAGCGTGCGGGATATCTGCGCGCGCGTGCACGCGGCGGGCGGGCAGGTCTATATGGATGGGGCGAACATGAACGCGCAGGTGGGGCTGACCTCGCCGGCGGCGATCGGCGCCGATGTCTGCCATCTCAACCTGCACAAGACCTTCTGCATTCCGCATGGCGGCGGCGGGCCCGGCGTAGGGCCGATCGCGGTGGCGGCGCATCTCGCGCCGCATCTGCCCAACCATCCGCTGCGGCCGGATGCCGGGCCCTCGACCGGCTATGGGCCGGTGAGTGCCGCGCCGTTCGGCTCGGCGTCCATCCTGCCGATCCCCTACGCCTATATCCGCATGATGGGGCCGGACGGGCTGCGCGAGGCGACGGCGGTGGCGATTCTCAACGCCAACTACATCGCCCATCGGCTCGCGCCGCATTACCCGATCCTCTATACCGACGCGAACGGCATGGTGGCGCATGAATGCATCATCGATTGCCGGCACTTCCAGGCCGAGGCGGGTGTGCTGGTCGAGGATATCGCCAAGCGGTTGCAGGATTACGGGTTCCATGCGCCGACCATGTCCTGGCCGGTGCCGGGCACGCTGATGATCGAGCCGACCGAAAGCGAGACGAAGGCGGAACTCGACCGGTTTTGCGAGGCGATGATCGCGATCCGCGGCGAGATCGCCGATGTCGCGGCCGGCGCGCTCGACCGGGCGGACAATCCGCTGAAGAACGCGCCGCATACCGCGGCCGAGGTGATGGCGGCGGCGTGGACGCACGGCTATGGCCGCGACCGCGCCGCCTTCCCGCTGCCGTATCTGCGCGCCGCGAAATACTGGCCGCCGGTCAAGCGGGTGGACAACGTGTATGGCGACCGTAACCTCGTGTGCTCCTGCGCGCCGCTTTCGGCCTATGCCGAGGCGGCGGACTGAGCCGGGCGCGGTTTCGGAAAACCGGGGCGGGACCACATCCAGGGCTGTGCGGGGAGCGTAATCCCGGCATGGCCCTGAATGGAGACCCATCATGATGACACTCGCCCGCCGCTCGCTGCTCGCGGCAGCCCCGGCGCTGCTCGCCGGCTGCACCTTCGACACCAGCCCCTATCCCCTGCCGCCGCTGCGCCATGCGCGCGTCGATCTCGACCGGTTCATGGGGCGCTGGTACATCATCGGCCATATCCCGTATTTCGCCGAGGCCGGATATGTCGGCGCCAATGCGGTCTATACGCGCCGGCCCGACGGGGCGATCGATGACCAGTATAACGCCTATCCCGGGAGCTTTGCCGCCAAACGGTTCCAGTTCACCTCGGTCGACGAGGTGGAGCCGGGGACGGACAATGCGGTCTGGCGCGTCACCCTGCTGAACGGAATGATCGGCGTGCCGTATGTGATCATGCATGTCGAGCCCGATTATTCGGTGTTTCTCGGCGGGTTTCCGAACCGTTCGCTGGGCTGGATATTCGCGCGCGCGCCGCGGATGGACGCGGCGACCTATCGCGCGATGCTCGACCGTTTCTATCGCCAGGGCTACGACGCGCGGCGGTTCCGGCGCGTCGCGCAGTTTCCCGACCAGATCGGCCAGCCCGGCTTCGAGCGCGTCTGAACGGCGGGGACATGGCGTTTTTGGGGCCTTGCCGCTGACCCGATGCGTCGGCATATCAGGGTTCATGAGGTCGAGCGCCGCCCATGAGTGAGTTCGCCGCGCCGTTGCGCGGCCTGGCCAGGCTGCTGTGGCGGGTGGCGCGCGCGGCGGTGTTCGTGGTCGGGCTGGCGACGCTCGCGCTGGCGGGCGCGGGGGCGTGGGGGCTTCACCGGCTGGCGCGCCAGACGGTCCGGCTGCCGGCGCATTTCGTGCTCACCCTCGATTTGCAGGATGCGCCGCCGGACGTGGCCGCATCGCCGGCGTTGCTGGCGCGGGCAACCGGCGCGCGCCCGACGCTCGAACAGACCATCGCGGCGATCGACCGTGCCGCCACCGATCCGCGGGTGCGCGGCATCGACATTCTGCTCGGCGGTGGGTGCTGCGGCCTGACCACGGCCGAGGAGTTGCATGACGCGCTCTCCCGCTTCCGGGCGGTTTCCCACCGGCAGGTGGTCGCCCGGGCCATGTCGTTCGACGGGGCGGCAGGGCTTGGCGCCTATGTCGTCGCCACGGCGGCAAACCGCATCGAGCTTTCCGATGCCGGCGATTTCGGGGTTACCGGCCTTGCCCTGCAAAGCCCGTTCGCGGCGGACCTGCTCAAGATGGCGGGGGTCGAGGCGCAGTTCGCCCATATCGGCAAATACAAGACCTATCCGGAATTGTTCACCCGATCGGGGCCCTCGGCCGCGGCGACCGAGATGATGAACAGCCTCGCCGGCTCGCTCTACGAGTCCGCGCTGGTGCCGATCGCGGCACGGTTGAAACGCAGCCCGGACCAGGTGAAGGCCCTGCTCGACCAGGCGCCGTTCAGCGCAGGACAGGCGAAGCAGGATGGGCTGGTCGACACCGTGCTGCCGCTTTCAGCCCAGGTTGCCCATGTCCATGGCCTTCATGTGCGGCTCGCGCAGTATATCGCCGCGATGCGGTCCGCGCCGGCGGGCGCCCCCAAGGTGGCGCTGATCGTCGCGCATGGCGACATCAACGCGCCGGACGCACCGGAGCGGAGCGACGGGATCGATCCGGGGCGCCTCGCGCATGAAATCGCGGTCGCGGTGGCCGACAAGTCGATCCGCGCGATCGTGCTGCGGCTCGACACGCCTGGCGGCACGGTGACCGGCTCGGCCATGGTTGGCGCCGAGGTCGCGCATGCCGCCAGTGTCCACAAGCCGCTGATCGTCTCGATGGGCGCACTCGATGCATCGGGCGGCTACTGGATTTCGAGCCACGGCGCGGTGCTGGTGGCCGATCCGGCAACCCTGACCGGCTCGATCGGCGTGCTTGGCGGCAAGTTCAGCTTCGGTGGGCTTCTCGCCCGGCTGGGCGTCAACGTCAGCGCGGCCTCGCGCGGGGCGAACGCGCTGTTCGACAGCGCCGTGACGCCCTGGACGCCGGCGCAACTGGCCAGCCTGCAGGGGCAGCTCGATCTCGATTACCAGAAATTCATCGGCTGGGTCGCTGCCGGCCGCCGGATGAGCCCGGCGCAGGTCAATGCGGTGGGGCAGGGGCGGGTTTGGACCGGCGCGCAGGCCCGCAGCCGAGGCCTGGTCGACCGGCTCGGTGGATATCACGCAGCCTTCATGGCCGCGCGCGCCTTGCTCCATCTGCCGGCGGGCGCCCCGCTCGACATCGTGCCAGGCAATGCGCAACCGGGGCTCGGCGTGCTCATCGCCTCTCTGGCGCGGCGCGCGAGCCCCCTCGGCGTTGCCGAATTGCCAGAGCCCCTGCGCGGGCTTCTCGCGCTCACGCGGCTGCATCGGCTGTCAATGATACCGGTCGAATTCCGGTAGGGCCGCGAGTCGGCCTTTCATTAACAAACGGTTAATCAAAATCCACCCTTTCGGCGCAAATCTGGAACAAAACAGAAACACATCGAATTGACGGGTGGCGAAGTCCTCCGCGTCACTGGCGATTCCGATTTGTTGCTCTTTTTAAGTGGAAATTTTGCGAGCGACAAAGATAAATCCCTTTGACGCCCATGATTCCCCATGATATCCCATGACAACCCATAGCGAATCCGGCTGACGTACCGTCCTGATGTCGGAATGTTTGCAGCGAGGCATATCAACGGCGAGACGAAAGGGCCGCGACAGCGCCGATGAGCCAGTTTCTCGGCACTCACAGGAACAGGTTGGACGCCAAGGGCCGGGTATCGGTCCCGGCGGCGTTTCGTGCCGCCCTGCGCCGGGATGGCGACTCGCACGGCCTGATCCTGCGGCCATCGCACAAGCATCGCTGCATCGAGGCTTGGCCGACGCCGGTGTTCGAGGCGCTGGCCACGCGTCTGCAAGGTCTCGACCTGTTCAGCGATACCCACGATGACATGGCGGCGGCGCTCTACGCCGATGCCTGGCCGCTCGAAGCCGACAAGGAAGGAAGGGTTCTGCTGCCTGAGCCGCTCGTGGAGCATGCGGGGTTGCGTGACAGCGTGGTGTTCATGGGGCTGGGGCGGACATTCCAGATCTGGGAGCCGGACGCGGCCGACCGTCGCCGGGCCGAGGCGCGGGAGCGCGCGCGGATTGGCGGGCTCACCCTGCCGGCGGGAGCGTCGGCATGAATGGCGGGTTTTCCCATGTGCCGGTGCTGCGCGAGGAGGCGGTGACGATGCTCGCGCCGCGCGATGGCGGGGTTTATCTCGACGGAACCTTCGGCGGCGGCGGATACAGCGCTGCCATTCTGGAGGCGGCGTCCTGCGCGGTCTGGGCGATCGACCGCGATCCGGCGGCCATCGGGCGCGGCGCGGCGCTGGCCAGCCGGCATCCCGGCCGGCTGCATCTCGTCGAGGGCCGGTTCGGCGACCTGCTCGATCTGCTGCGCGATCGTGGGGTGACAGCGCTTGACGGCGCGGTGTTCGATTTCGGGGTGTCGTCCTACCAGCTCGACGATCCGGCGCGGGGCTTCTCCTTCCGGGCCGATGGGCCGCTCGACATGCGCATGGGCGCGGCCGGGCCGACCGCGGCCGATATCGTGAACACCTATGCCGAGGCGGAGCTGGCCGACATTCTTTTCCATTTCGGCGAGGAGCGGGCGTCGCGGCGGATTGCCGCCGCCATCGTCGGGCGCCGCGCCGCGCAGCGCTTCGAGACCACCGCCGATCTTGCGTCGGTGATCCGCTCGGTGGTCCGGCCCGACCGCTCCGGGATCGATCCGGCGACGCGCAGTTTCCAGGCGCTCAGGATCGAGGTGAACCAGGAACTCGCCGAGATCGAGCTCGGGCTTGAGGCGGCGTCTTCGCTGCTGGCGCCCGGCGGGCGGCTCGTCGCCGTTTCGTTCCATTCGCTGGAGGATCGCATCGTCAAGCGCTTCATGAATGCGGCGACCGGTCATGTCGCCGCGCCCTCGCGGCACGATCCCTCCGGTCTCGCGCGGCAAGCGGCCGCGCCGCGGTTCCGCGCCCTGACCCGCGGCGTCGTCACGCCGGGTGAGGCGGAGGCCGCCGCCAACCCGCGCGCCCGGTCGGCGCGGCTGCGGGGCATCGAAAGGCTTGCGGCATGATCCGCCCCGTCACCCTCGTCACCGGGCTGCTGATGCTGGGCTCGGGCGCCTGGCTGTTCGTGGTGAAGCACCGCGCCGGCACGCTCGATCACCAGATTGGCGGGGTCACCGCGCAGATCCGCAGCTCCGAACAGCGCATCCGCGTGCTGCGTGCCGAATGGGCGCTTGAAACCGATCCGAACCGGCTGACCCGGCTTGCCGCGATGTTCATGCCGCAGCTCAAGCCGATGAAGCCGGATCAGCTGGTGTCATGGCAACAACTGGCCGATGCGCTGCCGCCGCCGGGCGCCGAGGCGCCGCATCTGCCGCTGCCGCCGCCTTTGCCCGGGGATGTCTCCGGCGCCCCCTCATCCGCGCCCGTCGCCGCGGCAGCGGCGCCTCGGACTGTCGCCGCGGTAGCGGCGCCTCGGACTGTCGCCGCGGTAGCGGCGCCTCGGACTGTCGCTCTCGCGACGATCCCGCCGCCGCCGCCGGTGGCGAACCGGGCGTCCTCCAGGGCGCGAACCGTGCTGGCGATGGTGAAGCCGCATACGGTTGCGCGGCCGGTTTCGGCTGCGCACGCACCGGCCCATCACACCGTCGTTGCCGTCGATCGGCCCGCCCGCCACCAGCGCAACGCTGCCTCGTCATCCGTCGTCGCCGATGCGCGCCGGCCGCAGATGCTCGGCGCCTCGGTCCTCGCGCCCCGGCCGGCGGATCATTCCGTGGCACCGGCGATCCGGCCGATCCGGGCCAGCGATCCCCTGCCGTTCCCGCATTCCCGGCGTCCGCCGCGATCCGCGCGCGCCGCGGCCCCGGCGCCGCATGCGGCCTCGGTTTTCGGCGGCTATGCCGCGAGCTTGCCGCCACCGCGCCCGGCGGACGGAGGCGTGCCATGACCGCACCTCCGCCCCGCGACAGTCTCTCGCCCCGCGTTCCCGGAACCGGCCGTGACGCCACGCGCCGCGCCGGCGCGCCCGAGCGCGGCGCGACACCGCGGATGGAGCATGTGCGCGTCACCTCGCCCGATCTCGTGCGCCGCGCCGCGATCGGCACGCTGCACCGGCGGCTTGCCGCCGGGTTCGGCGGATTTGTCCTGATCTTCCTGCTCCTCGCGGCGCGGGTCGTGTATGTCACGGTCGTCCATCCGGTGCCGCCCGACAAGGCGGCGATCGCGGCGCAGACGCCGTCGACCACCATCGCGCTGCCGCCGCCCGCGCGCGCCGAGATCACCGACCGCAATGGCGAAATTCTTGCCGTTTCGCTGCCGGCGGCGGCGCTGTACGCCAATCCGAAGCAGGTTCAGGACCCGGGCGTCGCGGCGCGCGAGATCGCGGCGGTGATTCCCGGGCTCGATCCGGGATTTCTCGAATCACGGCTTGCCGACCGCGCGCATGATTTCGTGTATCTCGATCGCAAGTTGACGGCCTCGCAGGAGCTGGCGGTCAACCGACTCGGGATTCCCGGCGTGTATTTCGAGAACACGGAGCGGCGGCACTATCCCCAGGGCAATCTCGCGGCGCATATTCTGGGCGGGGTGACGCCCGACCAGCGCGGCATCGCCGGCGTCGAGGACTGGTTCAACAAGCGGCTGACCGCCGACCCCGGCAAGCCGCTTCGCCTGTCGATCGACATCGGCGCCGAGGGGATCGTGCGTCAGGCGATCTGGGGGGCGATGTCGGATTACGACGCCAAGGGCGCTTGCGGCATCGTCATGTCGGTGCGGACCGGCCGGGTTCTGGCGATGGCCAGCGTGCCGGATTACAAGGCCGACGATCTCGGCACGGCACCCGTCGATGCGCGCTTCAACCGCTGCGTTTCCGGCGATTACGAGCCGGGCAGCGTGTTCAAGCTGCAGACGCTGGCGATGGCGATCAATTCCGGGATGATCGAGCCCTGGGACCGGTTCAACACCACCCATCCGCTGCATGTTGGCCGGTTTACCGTGACCGATTTCGAGCCTGCGCATATCTGGATGGCGGTGCCGCATATCCTTGCCGTGTCATCCAATATCGGCGCCTCGCGAATCGCGACCATTCTGGGGCCGCAAATCCAGCGCGCCTGGCTGCGCAAGCTCGGCTTCTTCCGCCGCCCGCCGATCCAGCTGCCGGAAGCAACGCCGCCGATGTATCATCCGAAGTCGAGCTGGAAACTGCTGACGACGATGACGGTCAGCTTCGGCAACGGCATCGCGATGTCGCCGCTGCAACTGATTTCGGCGGTTGTGCCGGTCGTCAATGGCGGGATCTGGTATCCGCCGACGCTGCTCGACCGGGGTACGCCGCCGGCGGGGGTGCGGGTGATGAGCGAGCGGACCTCGCTGATCATGCGCAAGATGATGCGCAACGTCGTCACAGCACCGGATGGCACCGGCGTCTATGCCCGGGTGCCGGGTTATCTGGTGGGCGGCAAGACCGGCACGGCGCAGGTCGTCGGGCCGAACGGGCGGTATCTGCGGCATCTCAACAACGCCTCGTTCATGGCGGCGTTTCCGATGAACGATCCGCGCTATGTGGTCTATGTCGTCGTGCTGCAGCCGCATGCGACGAAGCGGATGATGCCGTTCTGCCACGGGTTTACCACCGGCGGCTATGTCGCCGCGCCGGCCGTCGCCCAGATCATTTCGCGGATCGGGCCGATGCTCGGCATCATGCCGCTGTCGGGCCAGGCGCTTGCCGCGGCACAGGCGGCACTGTCGATCCCGCTCGATCCCAGGGCGCCGCCGGGGCGGCTCGCGCTGGGGCCGGGGCACCTGTTCCCGCCGGGGGCGAGCAAATACGCCTATCTTCTCGCGCACCAGACGCCGCCGGCGAACATGGATGTCGCGGCGCATGACCGGGCGCTCGCACGGACCGAGATGTGGCAGCCCTTGGCGGCACCGGCGGCGCAGACGGTGAGCCTGCCCCCGGCGACCGCTTCCGGCACCCGCACGCCCGGGAACCGGATCATGAATATCGCCCTGCCGGTGACGCGTGCGGGGGGGTGAACTGATGGACGGTCTTGCACGTTACGGCGCCGCGCCGGGCTGGACCCTGCCGCGGGAGGCCGCGTTTTCGGGGATCACCGCCGACAGCCGCGCCGTGCGCGAGGGCATGATCTTCGCGGCCCTGCCGGGCGCGCGCGCCGATGGGCGCGATTTCATTGCCGAGGCGGTTTCGCGCGGTGCTGCCGCGGTGCTGGCGCCCGCGGGCACGCGCTGGCCGCCGGGCGTGCCGCCACGCCCGCTGATCGAGGATGCCGAACCGCGGCGGCGCCTCGCCGAGATCGCGGCGACGCTGGCCGGGCCGCCGCCGGAGACGATCCTCGGCGTGACGGGAACCAACGGCAAGACCTCGACGGTGGATTTCATCCGCCAGATGAGCGCCGCCAGCGGCAGGAAAGCCGCCTCGCTCGGCACGCTCGGGCTGATCGCGCCCGGCTTCGCGCCGGGGACGAGCCTGACCACGCCGGACCCGGTGACGCTGGCCGGAACCCTTGCCATGTTGCGGGCTGCCGGCATCGACACCGTCGCGCTCGAGGCCTCCTCGCACGGGCTCGACCAGTTCCGCCTGCACGGGGTGCGTTTCGCCGCCGCCGGGTTCAGCAACCTGACGCGCGATCATCTCGACTACCACGGCGACATGGCGTCGTATCGCAAGGCCAAGCTGCGCCTGTTCGACGAGCTGTGCCAGCCCGGCGCGCCCGCGGTGGCGATGGCGGATCTGGACACTGCAACGCTGGCGGCGCTGCGCGAGATCGCGCAGGCGCGGCGGCTGGATTTCGCGACGGTGGGCGCGGGCGGCAATCTGTTCGATCTGCGCGGCATCGCCGCGACGCCGTCGGGTCAGGTGCTGTCGGTGGCGCAAGGCGGCGTGACACGCGAGATCGACCTGCCGCTTCCGGGGCGGTTCCAGGCGGATAACGCGTTGCTCGCCGCCGGACTCGCGCGCGCCGCCGGCGTATCCGACCCGCTCGGCCTGCTGCCGGGCCTCGCGCCGGTGCGCGGGCGGCTGGAACGCGCGGCGGTGCTGCCGAACGGGGCGGCCGCCTATGTCGATTACGCCCATACGCCGGATGCGCTGGAGCGGCTGCTGATCGCGCTGCGTCCGCACGCGGCGGGGCGACTGGTGCTCGTGTTCGGCGCCGGCGGCGATCGCGATCGCGGCAAGCGGAGGCTGATGGGCGAAGTGGCCGCCCGGCTCGCCGATGTCGCCATCGTCACCGACGACAATCCGCGCAGCGAGGGTCCCGCCGCGATCCGCGCGGAAATTCTGGCGGCCTGCCCGGACGCACGCGAGATCGGCGACCGGCGCGCCGCGATTGCGGCAGGGCTTGACGAATTGCGGGCGGGCGATGTGTTGGCCGTGGCCGGCAAGGGGCACGAGAGCGGGCAGATCGTCGGCGATGTGGTGCTGCCCTTCGACGATGCGGCGGTGATCAGGGACCTCGCGGCATGAACGCCTTGTGGACCGCGCGCGACCTTGCCGCCGCCACCAGCGGTACCTGGCTGCGCGGCGAGGCGGCGGCTGCCGGTGTCTCGATCGACAGCCGGACGATCGCGCCGGGCGAGTTGTTCGTCGCCTTGTCGGATGCCCGCGACGGGCATGATTTCGTGCCCGATGCCGAGGCGCGGGGCGCTTCATGCGTGCTCGTGTCGCGCGATGTCGGCGCCGGGCCGGCATTGCTCGTCGAGGATGTGCAGGCCGCGCTGACCGCGCTCGGCGCATTCGGCCGGGCGCGCAGCCGGGCGCGGGTGGTCGCGGTGACCGGGTCGGTCGGCAAGTCCACCACCAAGGAGATGCTGCGGCGCATCCTCGCCGCGTTCGGCGCCACCCATGCGGCCGAGGCGTCGTTCAACAACCATATCGGCGTGCCGCTGACCCTCGCGCGGCTGCCGGCCGATGCGGATTTCGCAGTGGTGGAAATCGGCATGAACCATCCGGGCGAGATCGCGCCGCTTGCAGCCCTCGCGCGGCCGCATGTCGGTATCATCACCGCGATCGGATCGGCGCATCTGGGGCTGATGGGCTCCATCGAGGCGATCGCCGACGAGAAGGCGGATTTGCTGCGCGGCCTGGTGCCGGGCGGCGCCGCCGTGCTGCCGCGCGGGCCGTTCCTGCCGCGGCTTGCGCGCCGGGCGGGTGATGGCGTGAGCGTGATCAGCTTCGGTGCGGACGAACACGCTGAAGCCATGTTGATCGAGGCGGTGAACGATGCCGACGGGGTTGCGGTGGCGGCGAATATCCTGCGCATCCCGCTCCGGTGCCACCTCGCCGCGCCGGGGACACACATGGCGATGAATGCGGTGGCGGCGTTGGCGGCGGCGGCGGCGCTCGGGCTCGACCCGGCGCGGGCGGCCGCGGCGCTCGACGGATTTGCGCCCATGGCCGGCCGCGGGGCGCGGCGTCGGGCGATCGTCAATGGCGCGAGCGTCACGCTGCTCGACGAAAGCTACAACGCCTCGGGCAATTCCGTCCGCGCGGCGCTCGAGGTTCTCGCCCTGCTGCCCGGCCGGCGCATCGCCGTGCTCGGCGACATGCTCGAACTCGGCGACTTCGCCGATGCCGAGCATCGTGATCTCGCAGCACCGGTGGCCGGAGTCGCCGATCTCGTTTTTGCCTGCGGGCCACATATGCGCGTGATGTTCGATGCCCTGCCGCAGCGCCAGCGGGGCGCCTGGGCGGCCGATGCCGCCGCCCTCGCGCCGGCGGTGCGCGCGGCTCTTGCCGAGGGCGACGCGGTTCTGGTGAAGGGGAGCTACGGGTCGCGGATGCGTGATGTGGTCGCGGCGCTCGAGGATGAATTCTGATGCTTTACGCGTTGCTTCTGCCGCATGTCTCGGCCTTCCATGTCCTGAACCTGTTCCGTTACATCACGTTCCGCGCGGGCGGCGCGTGCCTGACGGCGCTGATCGTGAGTTTCCTGCTGGGGCCAGGGCTGATCCGCTGGCTCAAATCGCTCCAGAAGCAGGGGCAGCCGATCCGTGCCGATGGGCCGGAACGTCATCTGATCGAGAAGAAGGGCACGCCCACGATGGGCGGCTTCCTGATCCTGATCGCGCTGACCGTCTCCACGCTGCTCTGGGCCGATCCGCGCAACGGCTATGTCTGGGCGGTGCTGATGATCACCATCGGCTATGGCGCGCTCGGCTTCGCCGATGATTTTCTCAAGCTCACCAAGCGCAACACCAAGGGCGTGCCAGGGCGGATCAAGCTCGTCGTGCAGGCCGCGCTCGGGCTGGGTGCTGCGGTGTGGATCACCCGGCTGATGCCGGGCTCGATCGCCGATTCGCTCGCCGTGCCGATGTTCAAGAATCTGATGATCCCGTTCGGACCGCTGTTTCCGCTGGTTGCGATGTTCGTGATGATGGGCGCGTCCAACGCGGTGAACCTGACGGACGGACTCGATGGACTCGCCATCGTGCCGACGATCATCGCCGCCGGCGTGTTCGCGCTGATCGCCTATCTGGTCGGCAACCGGATCTTCGCGCATTACCTCGAAATCAATTTCGTGCCCGGAACGGGAGAACTGGCCGTGTTCTGCTCGGCGCTGATCGGCGCGGGCATGGGTTTTCTCTGGTTCAACGCGCCGCCCGCCGCCGTGTTCATGGGCGATACCGGCTCGCTCGCGCTCGGCGGCGCGCTGGGCTCGGTGGCGGTGGCGACCAAGAACGAGATCGTGCTGGCGATCACCGGCGGACTCTTCGTCGTCGAGACCGTTTCGGTCATCGTGCAGGTGTTCTGGTATAAAAGGACGGGGCGGCGCGTGTTCCTGATGGCGCCGCTGCATCACCATTTCGAAAAGAAGGGCTGGGCCGAGCCGACCGTGGTGATCCGGTTCTGGATCGTCGCGATGATCCTCGCGCTGATGGGCCTCGCGACCCTGAAAATCCGATGAGCGCGCCAGTGAAAACGTGGAAACCGGTGTTCGCGGGGCGGCATTACGCGGTGATGGGGCTCGGGGTGAATGGTTTGCCGGCGGCGCGGGCGCTCCGGGATATGGGGGCCGAGGTCATCGCGTGGGACGATAACGCGGCGCGGCGCGGCGCCGCCGCCGCCGAGGGCTTCGCGCTCGGCCGGCCGAGCGCGGCATCGCGTGTCGACGGGCTGGTGCTTTCGCCGGGCATTCCGCACGCGCTGCCGGCGCCGCACCCCGAGGCGGCGGCGGCCATCGCGGCCGGCGTGCCGATTCTGACCGATGCCGAATTGCTGTTCCGGGCCGTTCGCTGCTCGGGAAGCGCTGCGCGGTTCGTCGGCATCACCGGCACCAACGGCAAGTCCACCACCACGGCGCTGCTTGCGCATATCCTCGCCGAGGCGGGGGTCGAGGTTGCGGCGGGGGGCAATCTGGGGCCGGCCGCGCTCGCCCTGCCACCGCTCGGCGATGACGGCGTCTATGTGCTCGAAATGTCCAGCTACATGTTGGAGCGAATCGAAAACATGCGCTTCTGTGCTGGAGCAATGCTGAATCTGACCCCCGATCACCTCGACCGCCATGGCAATATGGCGGGATATGAAGCTGCAAAGTCTCGGCTTTTTGCCGGGCAGGCGGCGGGGGATGTTGCCGTGTTCGGAATCGACGACGTCCTGACGGCGGCGATGGCCGACCGATTCGAGGGAAACGCGGGACGAGTCGTGCGGATTTCCGGCAGCCGGGCCGCGGATATTTTCGCGCGCGGCCGGATGCTGGTCGATCATGCCGGTGTCATCGCCGATCTCGACGCGGCCGGCGCGCTCCCCGGCACGCACAACGCGCAGAACGCGGCCGCCGCGGCGGCGATCGCGCTCGCGCTCGGCGTGCCGCGCGAGGCCATCGGCGGGGCGATGCGGTCCTTTCCCGGCCTGCCGCATCGCCAGCGCCTCGTCACCACGGTTGCGGGCGTCGCCTTCATCGATGACAGCAAGGCGACCAACGCCGAGTCGGCGGCACGGGCGCTCGACTGCCATGACCGCCTGGTCTGGATCGCCGGCGGAATCGGCAAGGACGGCGGCATCGAATCGCTGGCGCCGTGGTTCTCCCGCATTGCCCATGCGGTGCTGATCGGTCGCGATGCGGCCATCTTCGCGGCGACGCTCGGTGACGCGGGTGTATCGTTCGAACACGCGCAGACGCTCGAACGCGCGGTTCCCGCCGCCTTCGCGGCGGCGTTGCGTATGGGCGCCGGCACGGTGCTGCTCTCGCCGGCAGCGGCGAGCTTCGACCAGTTCACCGATTATGCCGCGCGGGGGCGGCGCTTCGCCGAACTGGCCATGCGCCTCGGCCAGATGGAGGCGATGTAATGCCCGTCCTTTCCCGCGCGGATGATTCGGTCGTCGGACGGTGGTGGTGGAGCGTTGACCGCGTCATGCTCACCGCCCTGCTGTTGCTGGTGGGCGTGGGCTATGTGCTCGCCTTCGCGGCGACGCCGGCGAACAGCCTGTCGCTCGACGATCCGAACACGATCGTGATGGTCCGCCAGATCGTCTATCTGTTCGCCTCGGGCCTGCTGATGGTCGGCGTCTCGATGCTCGACCTGCACCATGTGAAGCTCGCGGCGCTCGCGATCGGGGTGGTGTTTCTGGTGCTGACCGGCTTCACCCTGGTCCATGGCGTCGTTGTGGATGGCGGACGGCGCTGGATCGCGCTGCCGGGCTTTACCATCCAGCCCTCGGAGTTCCTCAAGCCGGCGCTCGTGATCGCCTCGGCGTGGCTGCTGGCCGAACGGCGCCGCACGCCGGGGTTTCCGGGCATGTTCGCGGCGGTGGGGCTGAACGCCATCGTCGTGCTGATCCTGTTGCGCCAGCCGGATGTCGGGACCACCGCGCTCGTGCTGGCGACGTTCTTTGTCCAGCTTTTCCTCGATGGACTGAATCCCGCCTTTGTCGGTCTCGGTCTTGCCGGGTTCGGGATCGGCGGGATCGCCGCCTTCGAGCTGATCGCGCATGTCCACAAGCGGGTGATGCTGTTCCTGCACCCGACGAAGGACAAGGCCTACCAGGCGATCACCGCGCTGTCGGCCTTCGCCAATGGCGGCCTCTGGGGGCGCGGGCCGGGCGAGGGGCAGGTGAAACATTACCTGCCGGATGCGCGCGCCGATTTCGTGTTCGCGGTGGCGGGAGAAGAGTTCGGCATGTTTCTCTGCCTCGGCATCATCGCGCTTTACGCCGTGATCGTGCTTCGCGGCCTCGCGCGGGTGCTGCGCGAGACCGATCCGTTCGCCGCCCTTGCCGCGACGGGTCTGCTGACCAGTTTCGGCTTGCAGGCCTTCATCAACATGGCGTCGTCGCTGTCGATGATTCCGACCAAGGGAATGACGCTGCCCTTCCTGTCCTATGGCGGCTCCGCGGTGCTGGCGACGGGCTTGCAAATGGGCTTCCTGCTGGCCCTGACGCGGCGCCGGTCGCATGCCGAGAGTGCGGCGGACGGGCTGTTCAGCTTTGGCGCGCAGGACCGGGTGGCATGAGGGGCGCGATGCTGCATCCGATCGTCATCGCGGCGGGCGGCACCGGTGGCCACATGGTTCCGGCGGAGTCGGTGGCCGATGAACTCATGCGGCGCGGCCAGCGGATCGTGCTGATGACCGATGCACGGTCCGCCGCGCTCAAGTCGCCGGTGTTCGAGGGCTGCGAGAGGCATGTTCTGGCCGGCGCCGGGCTGGCGGGGCGAAGCCTTGGGCGCCGCCTGTCCGGTATGGCGCAACTCGCGCGCGGCACGGGCGCGGCGCGGCGCATTCTCGCGAAACTCGATGCCGCCGCCGTTGTCGGGTTCGGCGGCTATCCCTCGGTGCCGCCGGTTCTCGCGGCGGCGACGCTGCGGCGGCGCCCCGCCATCGTGCTGCACGACCAGAACGCGGTGCTTGGCGGCGCCAACCGCTTCCTCGCGCGGTTCGCCGACCATATCGCGCTGAGTTTCGAAGCCACCGCGGGGCTGCCCGCAAGGGCGCGCGCGACCGTTACCGGCAATCCGGTGCGCGCCGCCATCTCGGCGCTTGCCGCATCGCCCTATGCGCCGCCCGGGGAGACGACGCCCGGGGGGACCACGAACGGGGGGACTATCCGGCTGCTCGTGCTGGGCGGCTCGCTCGGCGCACGCGTGTTCGCCGCCCTTGTGCCGGCGGCGCTTGCGCTGCTGCCCGAGGCGTTGCGCCGGCGGATCGTGCTGACCATGCAGTGTCCGGCTGAGGCGATCGGCGAAGCGCGCGGCGCGCTCGATGCCGCGGGGATCGGGCATGAGCTGGCGCCCTTCTTCAGCGATGTGGCGCCGCGCATGGCGGCGGCGCAACTGCTGATTGCGCGCTCCGGCGGATCGACCGTCGCCGAGGTGGCGACGATCGGGCGGCCGGCGATCTTCATTCCGCTCGCGATCAACACCGACCAGCGGCACAATGCCGATGTTCTCGCGCGGTGCGGCGGCGCGCTCCGGCTCGACCAGGCGACAACGACGCCCGAACTTCTGGCCCGCGCGCTCGGCACCCTGCTTGAGGACCCGGCCCGCCTCGCGGCGATGGCCGAGGCGTCGGCCGGCGCGCGGATCGAGGGGGCGGCGGCGCGGCTGGCCGATCTTGTTCTTTCGGCAATCGCGGAGCGCGTGCGATGAGGGCCATGCCGCTATCGATCGGGACGATCCATTTCGTCGGCATTGCCGGGATCGGCATGTCCGGCATCGCCGAGGTGCTGCACAATCTCGGCTATTCGGTGCAGGGGTCGGACCTTTCGGAAAACGCCAATGTCGCGCGCCTGCGCGCGGCCGGGATTCCGGTCGCGATCGGGCATGACGCGGGGAATCTCGGCAGCGCGCAGGTCGTTGTGGTGTCGACCGCGGTGCCGCGCGACAATCCCGAGGTGCAGGCGGCGCGCAAGCGGATGATCCCGGTGGTGCGGCGCGCCGAGATGCTGGGCGAGCTGATGCGGCTGCGCTGGTCGGTCGCGATCGGCGGCACCCATGGCAAGACGACGACGACGAGCCTGGTCGCCGCCGTGCTGGAAGGCGCGGGGCTCGACCCGACCGTGATCAATGGCGGGATCATCAACGCCTATGGCACCAATGCGCGGCTCGGCGGCGGCGACTGGATGGTGGTCGAGGCCGATGAGAGCGATGGCAGCTTTCTCCGCCTGCCGGCGGTGATCGCGGTCGTCACCAACATGGACCCCGAGCACCTCGACCATTGGGGCTCCGCCGAGGCGATGGAGGCGGGATATCGCCAGTTCGTCTCGAACATCCCGTTCTACGGGTTTGCGGTCCTGTGCATCGATCATCCCGGCGTACAGCGGATGATTCCGGACCTGTCGGATCACCGGCTGATCACCTACGGCCTGTCGCCGCAGGCGGATGTGCGGGCGGAGCGGATCATGTCCGACCGCAATGGCGCGACATTCGAGGTGCGACTGTCCGAACGCGTGGCCGGGCGCGAGCGGGTGCTCGCGCCGATTCGCCTGCCGATGCTTGGCAACCATAACGTCCAGAACGCGCTGGCGGCGATC
The DNA here is from genome assembly GCA_021849425.1 of Pseudomonadota bacterium. Taxonomy (GTDB): domain Bacteria; phylum Pseudomonadota; class Alphaproteobacteria; order Acetobacterales; family Acetobacteraceae; genus Acidiphilium. The sequence continues at coordinate 36,104 of JAJZSY010000015.1, read as the reverse complement.
GCGATCGGCATCGAGATGGAGGTGCCGGAGGTCGATCTGCGCGCGGCGCTGGCGAGTTTCCGTGGCGTGAAGCGGCGGTTCACCAAGACCGGCGAGGTGGCCGGCATTACCGTGATCGACGATTACGGCCATCACCCGGTCGAGATCGCGGCGGTGCTGCGGGCGGCGCGGCAGGCCGGGGCGAGGGACGTGATCGCGGTGGTGCAGCCGCATCGCTATTCGCGGCTGGCCACGCTGTTCGAGGATTTCTGCACCTGCATGAACGATGCGGGCAAGGTGATCGTCGCCGATGTCTACCCGGCGGGCGAGGAGCCGATTCCGGGCATCGACCGGGACGCGCTGGTGGAGGGGCTGCGGGCGCGTGGCCACAAATCGGTCGTCTCGCTCGGCAGCCCCGATCATCTGGCCGAGATGATCAACGCGATGGCGCGTGCCGGCGATTACGTGGTGTGCCTCGGCGCCGGGTCGATCACCAACTGGGCGCAGGCGCTGCCCAACCAGTTGCAGGCGCTGATCGAGACCACCCGCCGCGGCGCCGGGGGCATGCGATGATGGCGGCACCGGTCATGGCCGACTGGCGCGCCGCGCTGCCGGCGGTGCGCGGACGCATCGGCTTCGATGTGCCGCTCGGCCCGGTGACGTGGTTCCGCGTCGGCGGGCCGGCGGAGGTGATGTTCCGCCCCGCCGATACCGATGATCTGAGCCGTTTTCTCGCCGCCCTCGCGCCGGAAGTGCCGGTGCTGCCGATCGGCGCCGCGTCCAACCTCATCGTGCGGGATGGCGGGATCGGGGGTGTGATCGTGCGGCTGGTCCGCGGATTCGCCGAAATCGAGGTTCAGCCGGATGGAATCGTGGCGGGGGCGGCGGCGCTCGACGCGACGATCGCCGAGCATGCGGCGGCGGCGGGGCTCGCGGGACTCGAATTCCTCTCTGGCATTCCGGGCTCGCTCGGTGGCGCCGTGGCGATGAATGCCGGCGCCTATGGCGCGGAGATCCGCGATGTTCTGGACTGGGCCGAGATTGTTGGGCGGGACGGGACGGTGGCGCGCTATGCCGCCGGCGATCTCGCGCTGACCTACCGGCACGCGCGGCTGCCGGAGGGCGGGATCGTGGTGCGGGCGCGGCTGCACGCGCGGCCGGGCGACGCGGCGGCGATCGCGGCGCGGATGGCGGAGATCCGCGCGAGCCGCGAGGCGACGCAGCCGGTGCGGGCGCGAACGGGCGGCTCGACCTTCCGCAACCCCGAGGGCGACAAGGCCTGGCGGCTGATCGACGAGGCGGGCTGCCGCGGGCTCGTTCACGGCGGCGCCCAGGTTTCGGAAAAGCACTGCAATTTCCTGATCAATCTCGGCGAGGCGACGGCTGCGGATATTGAAGGGCTGGGCGAGACGGTGCGCCGGCGCGTGCGCGAGCTGACCGGCATCGAGCTGATCTGGGAAATCCGCCGGGTCGGCCTGCCGGGCCGGGGGGCGGCATGAAGCGCGTCGCGATCCTGCTTGGGGGCATTTCGGAGGAGCGCGAGGTCAGCCTCGCTTCCGGACGGCAGGTCGCGGCGGCGCTGCGCCAGGCCGGATATGACGTGTTCGAGATCGAGGTCGGCGCCGATCTCGGCGCGGTGATCGCGGCGCTGACGCCGGCGCCGGACGCTGTGTTCAACGCGTTGCATGGCCGTTTCGGCGAGGACGGGACGATCCAGGGCGTGCTCGACTACATGGGTATCCCCTATACCCATTCCGGCGTGCGGGCATCGTCGATGGCGATGGACAAGGGCGCGGCCAAGGCGGTTTTCGCCGCCGCCGGCCTGCCGCTGGCGCGGCACCGCATCGTCCCGCTCGACGAACTCGCGGCGGCCGATCCGCTGCCGCGGCCCTATGTCATCAAGCCGGTGAACGAGGGCTCGTCGGTCGGCGTGTTCATCCTGCGCGACGGCGATAATCGCCGTGCCGACATCGCGCATGCCTGGCGCCACGGAGCGGTGGCGATGGCCGAGGAATATGTCCCCGGGCGGGAACTCACCGTATCCGTGCTCGAGGACCGGGCGCTGGCCGTCACTGAAATCCGCGCCGAGGGGTTTTACGACTATACGGCGAAATACGCGGCCGGCGCCTCGCGACACGAGATTCCCGCGCAGGTGACGCCCGCGGTCGGCGCGCGGGCGCGGGATGTCGCGGTCGCGGCGCATCGGGCGCTTGGCTGCCGTGGGGCGACGCGCGCGGATTTCAGATATGATGACGAAACGAACCGGCTGGTGCTGCTGGAGGTGAACACCCAGCCGGGCATGACGCCGACCTCGCTGCTGCCCGAGCAGGCGGCCCATTGCGGCATCGATTTCCCCGCGCTGTGCGCCTGGATGGTGGAGAACGCCGCATGCCGCGTGTGAGGTCGCGCAAGACCAAGGTGCAGGACCGGCCGAGCCCGCGCACCCTGCTGCTGCGCCGGTTGCGGCGGGCGGGGCGGCCGACGGCGGTGCTGGGCGTCGTCGCTCTTCTGCTGATCGCGGTGCCGCTCGGCTTGCGCGGCGTGGTCGCCGTGGTCCGGCCCGTGCGCGCGGCGGCGGCGAGCCTGGCGGCGGACGCCGGATTCCGTGTTGCCCATATCGAGTTGCAGGGCGTGGCGCCGGGCTCGCGCGCCGTGGTCGAGCGGGTCATCGACGTCGAGCGGGGCCAGCCGATCTTTGCGGTCTCGCCGGCGGCGGTGGCGGCGCGGGTCGGCGCGCTGGGCCTTGTCCGCACCGCCGTGGTCGAGCGCGTGCTGCCGAACACGTTGCGGATCGAGGTAACCGAGCGCCGCGCCCTCGCGATCTGGCAGCGGCCGGACGGACGTTTCGCGCTGGTCGGCCCCGGCGGCGCCGTGCTGGAGGATCGCGACGCTGGCGCGGCACGCGTGCATGACCCGAGCCTGCGGTTGCTGGTCGGCGCCGGCGCGCCGAAACATGCGCAGGACCTGCTCGACCTGCTCGCGCGGTTCCCCGCGATCGCTTCGAAGGTCGTCGCGGCCGAGCGGATCGACCGGCTGCGCTGGAACCTGATCCTGCGGGACAGGACGGTTGTGGAACTGCCGGATTCCCATCCGGCGCGCGCGCTCGCCGTGCTGATGCAGGCGGAGCGGAAGATCCGCCTGCTGGAGCGGCCGGTGCGCCGGATCGATCTGCGGCTGGCCGACCGGCTGGTGGTGCGCCCCTATCCGAAAGGTTTCGTGACCGAAGCCGCAACGCCATCGACCGCCGCAGGGAAGCACAATTCATGAGGGAGGCACGGGCATGAACGATCTCTCCCGCCGCGCGACACTCACCGCGACACGGGCCGATCCTCGCCAGCAGGACGCGCGCCGCCAGCCCGCGCGCTCCGGCCCGTTCGGCGTGCTGGATATCGGCTCGACCAAGATTTCCTGCCTGATCGGCCGCGCCGAGAGCGACGGACGGCTGCGCGCGCTCGGCTTCGGCTGGCAGCGCGGGCGGGGCGTGAAGTCGGGCGGCATCGTCGATCTGGAAGAGGCGGAGAAGGCCATCCGCGCCGCTGTCGGCGCGGCCGAGGACCAGGCCGACATGCGGCTGAAATCGGTCACGGTGAACCTCTCCTGCGGGCAGCCGGAGAGCCGGCTGTTCAACGTGCAATGGCCGATCGACGGCCGCGCCGTGACCGAGGATGACATCCGCCGCGTGGTGCGCGAGGCGCGGGCCCGCGCGGCATCCGAGGGGCGCGGCACGATCCATGCCCTGCCGCTCAATTTCTCCACCGACGAGACCGGCGGCGTCGCCGATCCGCGCGGCCTCTATTGCGACACGCTGACTGCGCAGCTTCACGTGGTCGACGCCGCCACCACGGCGATCAAGAGCGTCACCGCCTGTCTTGAGCGCTGCGAACTCGAGATTGCCTCGATGGTGTCGGCGCCGTTCGCCTCGGGCCTTGCCACGCTGGTGGAGGATGAGCGCGAACTCGGCGCGACCGTGATCGACATGGGCGGCGGGACGACGACGATCGCGATCTTCGCCGAGGGGCAGATGCTGCACACGGCGCAACTGCCGGTCGGCGGCAATCACGTCACCAACGACGTGGCCCGGCTGCTCTCCACCCAGGTGGCGCATGCGGAGCGGCTGAAGACGCTGTATGGCACTTGCCAGGAAAGCCCTGACGACGCCCGCGAATTGCTGCCCGTGCCGCTCGTGGGCGAGGCGGAGCACCAGATCGCCAAGGTGCCGCGCAGCGCCCTGGTCTCGATCATCCGCCCGCGGCTCGAGGAGATTTTCGAGCTGGTGCGCGACCGGATCGAGACATCCGGGCTTGGCCGCGCCGCTGGGGCGCGCGTGGTGCTGACCGGCGGCGCATCGCAACTGGTCGGCGCCCGCGAACTCGCGGCGCAGATCCTCGACCGCCAGGTGCGGATCGGCAAGCCGCTCGGTGTGATCGGCCTGCCCGACGCGGCCACCGGGCCGAATTTCGCCACGATGATCGGGCTGCTCGCCTTCGCCACCGGCGATGGCCAGACGATGCATGACATCGACTTCAGCCTCGCCGCGCCGCAGGGCCGGCTGGCCCGATTCATGAATTTTCTCGTGCGGCGGATGTGATGACAGATCGCGATCGCATCCCCGCCGCCCCCCGTTTCACGCCCGCCTGCCAGGAGACGCAGACATGACCCTGAACCTGATCCGACAGACCACGACACAGACAGATTTCACGCCGCGCATCACGGTGATCGGCGTTGGCGGCGGCGGCACGAACGCGGTCAACAACATGATCGCGCTGAACCTGCCGGGCGTGGAATTCGTCGTCGCCAATACCGACGCGCAGCAGCTGATGCTCTCGCGCGCCGAGCGCCGTATCCAGCTCGGGCCGCATATCACCCAGGGCAATGGCGCGGGCGGGCGGCCGGAAATCGGCAAGGCCTCGGCCGAGGAGGCGTCGGAAGATCTGGCACGGCATCTCGACGGCGCGCATATGGTGTTCATCACCGCGGGCATGGGCGGCGGCACGGGCACGGGTGCGGCGCCGGTGATCGCGCGGATGGCGCGCGAGCGCGGCATCCTGACGGTCGGTGTGGTGACCAAGCCCTTCGCCTTCGAGGGGCGGCGCCGCCTGCGTTCGGCCGAGGACGGGATCAACGAGCTGCAGCAGTTCGTCGACACGCTGATCGTGATTCCGAACCAGAACCTTTTCAAGGTGGCCAACGAGCGGACGGGCTGGAAGGAAGCCTTCGAGATGGCCGACCATGTGCTGTACATGGGCGTGCGCGGCGTTACCGACCTCATGGTGGTCCCGGGCCTGGTGAATCTCGACTATGCCGATATCCGTTCGGTGATGTCGGTGATGGGCAAGGCGATGATGGGCACCGGCGAGGCCGAGGGCGAGGATCGCGCGATCCGCGCGGCGGAGGCGGCGATTTCCAATCCGCTGCTCGAAGACACCAACATGAAGGGCGCGCGCGGGCTGCTGATCAACATCACCGGCAGTTCCGACTTCTCGCTGCACGAGCTTGACCAGGCGGCGAACCGCATTGCCGAGGAAGTCGACGAGGATGCCAACATCATGGTTGGCATGGCGCTCGACGAGAGTCTCGGCAGCCGGGTCCGGATTTCGGTGGTGGCGACCGGGATCGACACGCCAGTGCCCGCGCAGGCCGAGCGGCCGCGCCTTGCCGCGGTGTCGGGCGACAGCGTGATGGTGGAGGCGAATGCCACCGTCGCGGCACAGGTTCAGGCGCCGGCCGGTCCGGCCGCGCCGACGGTCGGCCTGCATCAGCCCCAGCCTCAGCCGCAGCCGCAGGTGCTGCATCCCCAGCCTGCGGCCGCTCCTGTGGCCCCGCGCCACCAGTATGCCCAGCCGGAAGCGCCGGCAAGGGCGCCGATTTCGGCGCCGGCGGCCTATCGTGAGGCGCCCCGGGCCGCCGAGCCGCCCCGCAAGCAGAGCCTGTTCAGCCGGATGACCAATGGGTTCCGCAGCGCGGCCGCGCCCCAGCCCGTCCAGCCGGCGGCAGAGCCGCCGCGGGCGGCGATGCCGGCCTGGCCGGCGCGGGATGAGGCGTCCTATCCGCCGCAACAGGCCCCGCGCGACCTGCCGCATGTCGGGGCGCCGGATGGCGCGTCCCACCATCTTCCGCAGCAGCAGCAGCATGAGCCGCGTGCGGCCGTGCGGCTCAGCCACAACGAGGAAATCGGCATCGATATCCCGGCATTCCTCCGTCGTCAGCAATCCTGACGACGCGGCGATCCGGCCGGCGGCACCGGGCGCGTCATCCGATCGGGTGACCCCGCCCGCCGGCGCTCTGATGTCGTGCTCTGTGATATTGATGATCAGAGCATCACCCGCTGGGTTGCGCAGGCGGATGCCCAAATCCGCCCGCTCACCGCGTTGTGCACTTGCCGCGTGCGCCATCACGGCGCCATCTTCCCGCGCATGACGGATGCTCTCGGATTGCTGCTGCTAGCCGCCGCGATCGGTGCGTGGCTGGCGTTCGACGCCACGCGGGACAGGGGTGAGCGCCCGACCTGCGATGCGGGCGCGAAGGCCATGCTGCACGGCGTCGTCGGCAGTCTTGGTCTTGCGGCTCTTGTCGTTTCGCTGGATCGCCATCCGGTGGCGCCGCGCATGGGGCTTGGCGGGTTTGGCGCCGGCGCGGAACTCCTGCTCGGGCTTGCCCTCTGCCTTGGCCTTTCCGTGATCGTCATCGCCTCGCGCGGGCGGCGCATTCCGGGCCTGCTGCTGGCGATTCACGCCACGCTCGCCATCGCAGGCATCTCCCTCGTCCTCGCCATCGCGGCGCTCGCCTGATTTTGCGCTTTCGCAACGATCCGGGATGAAATAGGATAACTCAACTTTTAGTTGAGTCATCCTTTGGGCGCCGGACTGACCTTCGACAGAACGACGAGGCCTGCGGCGATCGAATCGCCGGTTTCCGGCTATAGCACCGCGTCCTATGCCGGGCGCATCGTCCTGTTCCTGCCGGTTGCAATGCTGGCCGGCGTGCTGCTCTATTTCGATCTGGACCGGGAACCGCCCGTGTGGATCGCGCCCGTGGCGATCGTCGTGGCGGGCGGCGGCCTTGCCTTTGGCTGGCATGGGCCGGTTTTCCGGCGCATCGCCGCCCTGGCCCTTTTCGCGGCGCTCGGCTTCGGTCGGGCGCAGTGGCAGACGATGGCGATGCCGCCGCCGATCCTGGTGCCGCATGGCGTGGTCACCGTTGCCGGGCGCGTCAGCTCGATCGATCTCCTCGCGACCGGCCGCCGGGTCAGACTCGCATCGCCACGGCTGAATGGCGGGCCTGCGCTGGCCCGCGCGGTGCGGGTCAAGCTTCGCAAGGGCGACGATCTTGGTCTTGCGGCCGGAGACGTTATCCATGTGCGCGCCTTTCTGTTCGCCCCCTCGCGCCCGGCCTATCCCGGCGGGTGGTCGTTCGGGCGGGACCAGTTTTTCTCCGGGATTGGCGCGGTCGGCTTCGCGGTCAGCAAGGTCGTCATCACCCGCGCCGGCCGGCCGGGATGGGCCGGCGCCCTGAGGCGGCTGCGCGAGGCGATCGCCGCCCGGGTGCTGAACGCCATGCCGCCGGAGACCGGGCCGGTGGCGGCGACCCTGCTGACCTGGTTCGAGTCGGCGATTCCCGCCCGTGAGCGGCAGGATTTCATCACCGCCGGTCTTGCCCATATCCTCGCCGTCGCCGGGTTGCATGTCGGCATCGTGATGGGCGCGTTGTTCACGGTGGCGCGCCTCGCGGCCGGACTGTCCGAGGCGCTGCTCCTGCGGGTTCCGGCGAAGATCATCGCCTCGCTGGTCGCCTTCGCCGGCGGCCTGGTCTATGCGGCGCTCACCGGCTTTCATGTTCCGATCGTGCGTAGTCTCGCGATGGCGGGCCTGGTGCTGCTTGGCATCGTCGCGGGGCGCCGGGCGCTGTCGTTGCGCGGGCTGGCGCTGGCGGCCTTCGTGCTGATCCTTATCGAGCCGCAATCGGTTCCGGGCCCGAGCTTCCAGATGAGTTTCTCGGCCGTCCTGGCGCTGATTGCCGGCTACGAGGCGCTGGGCCGCCGGTTTGCGATAGGGGGGGATGGATGGCGCCAGCGCCTCGGGCGGCATGTGGCGGCGCTGGCCTTCACCTCGCTGCTCGCCGGCGGTGCGTCGATGCCCTTCGCGGCCTACCAGTTCCAGCAGGTGCAGCCATACTACATTCTCGCCAACCTGGTCGCGGTGCCGCTGACGGCGCTGATCGTGCTGCCCGCGGGGATCGTGGCGCTGCTGCTGATGCCGCTGCATCTCGAGGCGCTGGCGCTGGCGCCGATGGGGTGGGGAATCGCCGCGATTCTGGCCGTCGCCCGGTTCGTCGGCACATTGCCGCACGCCCTCATCGTCATCGGGCCAAGCCCGGGCTGGCCGGTCGCGCTGCTCGGCTTCGGCATGGCGCTGCTGGGCCTGCTGCGGGGCCGGGCACGGCTCTCCGGCGCGCCGCTGGTTCTGATCGGCATTGCGGGCATGATGATGGGCCGCGCGCCGGATGTGCTCGTCGCGCCGACCGCGTCACTCATTGCGGTGCGGGATGGCGCGGCGGTGCGGGTTCTCATATCCCGGCGGCCGGACAACTACACGCTGGCGCAGTGGCGCCCGGTCTTCGCCCATGACCGCGTGCTTGTGGCCAGGGCGGCCGATGTCTGCGCCGGCGGCCGGTGCCGGTTCGATCGTGGGCGTGTGCTGTATCTCGCCGGTCCTGCCGCGGCGCAAGGCGGGTGTGGCGGCGCGCGCGTGGTGGTGTCGCCGGAGCCCCTGCGCGGCGCCTACCGCGGCCGGGGGCGTGTGGTGATCGACCGTTTCAGCGTCTGGCGGGATGGTGCGATTGCCCTGCGGTTCAGGGGGGGGCGTGTGCGGCGGATGACGGATCGGGGCATGCAGGGTGCGCGGCCATGGGTGCCGGACTGGCCGCCGCGCTGGCGCCGGCGCCGATAAGGCGCGCCGCGCCCGGCAGCCGGTGGCGGGTTTCGTGGCGGAAGACATAGCGGCGCGTGGCGGCGGTGTTGTCCTGCCGGGGGCGGGTGCGCGCCAGGGCGCGCGCCTCGGCAATCGCCGCGACCGTCTCGCCGAGGCGGGAGGTCATGGCGCCGCGCGCGAGGTAGACGCCGGCACGCAGCGCGAATCCCGCCGGTCCATCCCAGTCATGAGCGATGATCAGGCGGTTGCGGACGAAGTGGCGCCATCGTCCCGCGCTCCAGCCCATGCGCGCTTCGGGCGACACCGCGTGGATGACGGCCAGATCGCCGTGATGCTCGATCCGCCAGCCGGCCGCGATGGCACGGCGCGCGAATTCATATTCCTCCCAGGCGAAGAACAGCGTCGCGTCGTATCCGCCGAGCTGCTCGAAACAGGCGCGCGACAGGGCATGGCCGCAGCCGACGAAGGTGGTCGCGGTAAAATGCCTCGCCGCGTGCCGCGCGAGGCGCGCGGGATATCCCCAGCTCGTCCGGTCGAGGCGTGCGCCATCGGCGGCGAGGATACTAAAGCCGATCGCGCCGAGGCGGTCGGCTTCGGCGAGGCGCCGCGCGGCGCGCGCGGCCGTGTCGTGGCCGGCGAAGACGGCATCGTTGTCGAGGCTGATGATCGCGCTGCCGCGCCCGAGCGCCGCCGCGAGATTGCGGCCACCCGGCACGCCGAAATTTCGCGCGACGCCATAAAGCGCCACATGCCCGAACTGGCTGGCGGCGGTCGCCAGGGCCGCGCGCATGGCGGGATTTGAGGCCTGGTCGAGCACGATGACATGGCTGTCCATGCCGGTCTGGGCAGCGGCGGAGCGGAGGGCGGCGAGGGTTTCGCGCGGCCGCTGATGGCTGAGAATGACGATATCCGCATCATAGCGGCGGCGGGGGGGCGGCGTTCCCGCCAGCAGGTGCGGTTCAGACCGCATTGCGCCCGATCAGAACGGCGGGAACCGTGCGCAGCAGGATCGCGATATCGAGCCAGACCGACCATCGTTCGATGTAATCGAGGTCGGCGGCGACGCGCGCGGCGACGAGGTCGCGCCGGTCCACCGGTCCGCGCAGGCCCCGCACCTGGGCAAGGCCCGTCAGCCCCGGCTTTACCCGGTGGCGAACCCCGTAAAACGTGATCGCCTGTTCGAAGGTGAAGTCGCCGCTGCCGGTATTCGGCGCGTGGGGCCGGGGACCGACCAGCGACATGTCGCCGCGCAGCACGTTGACGAGCTGCGGCAGCTCATCGAGCGAGAGGCGGCGGAGAAGGCGGCCCAGCCGGGTGATCCGCCGGTCGCCCGCCCGCGCCTGGACGATGCGGGCGTTGCCCTGCGTGGCGTGAAGCGGGCGCATCGTGCGGAACTTGAAAACCGTGAAGGGCACGCCGTCCAGCCCGATCCGGCGCTGCCGGAACAGAACCGGGCCGGACAGGCGCAGCGCGAGGGCGATGGCGGCGAGGAGCGGGCTCAGCAGAACGATCAGAAGGCCAGCGCCGACAATGTCCATCCCCCGTTTCGCCGATGCGGCCAGCGGCCGGATCGGCCGGTCGAGCGCCGTGACGAGGCGAAGCCCGAGACTCGCCGCGAGGTCGCCGGCGCCGATTTCCGCGGCGGCGTCGAAGGCGAGACGTATCCTGACCGGCTGGTCGGCGAGGCGGGCGAGCAGCGCGTCGAGCCGGGCGCGTGTCTCCGCCCCGTCGCCGCGGCGGATGAAAACGATGAGATCGCCGATCTGGCCGGACCGGATCATGGCCTCCAGCGTCGCGGCATCGGCAATCGCGCGCAGGCCTGACGAGCCCGCGAGCCCCCAGCAGAAGACATACCCAAGGCGATGATCCGCGAGGCGATCGAGCCGGGCGCAGACCGAGCGGTCGCACGGCGCGGTGGTGACCAGGGCCGCGGCGCCCCGGGCAACGCCGATCTCATGACGCCGCCAGATCCGGGCCACGGCAACCCGGCCGCCGAACAGCAGGGCCGCGGTCAGGGCAAAGGCGGCAATCGCCCAGCCGAACGACGTGCCGAGCGGCGGCGTGGCCGGCGACGGCCGCAGCATCGCGATCCGCAGGAGCGAGAGCACCTCCGCCGCGACGAGGGCGCGCGCGATCGCCGCGGCGTGATCGAGCGGCGCGCGCACCGGCCCCACCTCGTACAGTCCCGAGCCGGCCAGTGTGATGACGGTCAGTGCGGCGTAAACGAGCTGGTCGAGTGGCCCGCGCGCCATGGTGGGGGCGGGCAGCAGAAACTGCGAGCCGAGTTGCGGACCGAGCCAGGTGGCGGCGAGATCGGCCAGCAGCAGCAGGCCGATTCCGGCATGCGCGCCAATCCAGGGGCGATGGTTGCGCGCACGCGACTCTCGGCCCAGCGCCCCGGTGCGGGCAGATTTGGCAGGAGACTGGAAAACGGTTTGCGACATCGGTCCGGAACGACCTCGGTTTTCAAAAACACAACTGAAGATTGTGTTTAATTAAACGAAAACGAGGCGTCGGGAAAGCAGAAAGTTAATCAGGAAACCCGAAACGGCCCCCGCGCACACGGCCAGAACCGGGTAGTGACGGGGTAAGGCGAAGCTGGCGATGAGCAGGGAATAGGCGCCGCGGTTGATCGAGAAGCCGATCATGTTCACGAACAGGAAGCGCAACCACTGCGTGTGGGCGGGTTGCCGGGCGCGGGCCCGAAAGGTCCAGAGCCGGTGCAACATCCAGTTGCAGCTTGCCGCGACGAGATAGGCCGCCATCCCCGCCCCGTACAGACCGAGGCTGGGGATAAGCGCATAGACCGCGGCGATATCCATGAGCAGGCCGAAGACGCCAACCGTGCCGAAGCGCAGCAACTCGCCCGCCGCTTCGCGATGGCGCGCTGGAAGGCGGCTGGTGATCAGCGCGATGGGCGAGGGCAGGGCCGGCATGCGGCTGGACAGTTAGCAGGCCTGCGGCAGGGCGCAAACTGGCCTGTGACAAATTCTGTCAAATTCGCACCTTGCGCCAAGAAAGCTATCCGGTTCTCTTGACCAACGCCGAATAGCCCCATCATCATGGGTGAAGGAAGCGGATCGTCCGGGCGGAGGGTCGCGCGCCATCATGAACGGAGGAATCAATGCCCCAGGTTAAACTCACGGTGAACGGCAAGCCGGCGACCGCCGAGGTGGAAGCGCGCACGCTGCTCGTCGAGATGCTGCGCGAAAACCTTCACCTGACCGGCACGCATGTCGGGTGCGACACCAGCCAGTGCGGCGCCTGCGTGGTCAAGATCGATGGCAAGTCGGTGAAGTCGTGCACGATGCTCGCGGTGCAGGCGAATGGCAGCGAGGTCACCACGATCGAGGGGCTGGCTGCGGCCGATGGCACGCTGCACCCGATGCAGGAAATGTTCCGCGAACATCATGGTCTGCAATGCGGCTTCTGCACTCCGGGCATGGTGATGAGCGCGATCGATCTGGTCGAGAGCCATCCGGAAGGGCTGACCGAGCAGCAGATTCGCGAGGAACTCGAAGGCAATATCTGCCGCTGCACGGGCTATCATAATATCGTCAAGGCGATTGCCGCCGCTTGGCCGCTCATGCACGGGCGCGAGCTGCCGCAGGCCGCCGAATAAGGCTTGGGCCGCAAGAGGTAAGGCGCCCGTATTTCCGGGCGCAAGAAAAATTTCGGGAGATCATCCATGAACGACACGACCTTGCCGCACATCGTGAAGGGCGGCATTGGCGCCTCGCCGAAGCGCGTGGAAGACCGCCGGTTCCTTTCAGGCCGCGGTCACTACACTGACGACATCAACCGCCCCGGCCAGACCTATGCCGTCTTCAAGCGCTCCGATGTCGCCCACGGCGTGATCCGGTCGATCGACACCTCCGCCGCGCGGGCGATGCCGGGGGTTGTCGCGATTTTCACCGGTGACGACATCGCCAAGGCGGGCATCGGCGGCGTGCCGTGCGGCTGGCAGATTCACAGCAAGGATGGCTCGCCGATGGTCGAGCCGCCGCATCCGGTGCTTGCGCAGGGCAAGGTCCGGTATGTCGGCGATGCGGTGGCGATGGTGATTGCCGAGACCGTCGACCAGGCGAAGGACGCCGCCGAGGCCCTCGTGATCGACATCGATCCGCTGCCGGCCGTCTCCAACATGATCGCGGCGACGGCCGAGGGCGCCGCGCTCGTGCATGACGACGCCAAGGGCAATGTCTGCTTCGACTGGCATATCGGCGACAAGGACGCGGTGGATGCCGCCTTCGCCAAGGCCCACAAGGTCGCGACGATCGACCTGGTCAACAACCGGCTGGTGCCCAACCCGATCGAGCCGCGTGCGGCGATCGGCGATTTCGACCAGTCGACCGGCGAACACACGCTCTACACCACCAGCCAGAACCCGCATGTGATCCGGCTGCTGATGGGCGCGTTCGTGCTGCAGATTCCCGAGCACAAGCTGCGCGTCGTCGCACCCGATGTCGGCGGCGGGTTCGGCGCCAAGATTTTCCACTACATCGAGGAAGCGGCGGTGACCTGGGCGGCCGCGCAGGTGAACCGGCCGGTGAAATGGACCTGCGAGCGCAGCGAATCCTTCATCACCGACGCCCATGGCCGCGACCACATCACCCATGCCGAGCTGGCGCTGGCCGAGGATGGCGCGTTTCTCGGGCTGCGGGTGAAGACGATGGCCAATCTCGGCGCCTATCTCTCGACCTTCGCGCCGTCGGTGCCGACCTATCTCTCGGCGACGCTGCTCGCCGGCGTCTACACGACGCCCGCGATCTATTCGGAAGTGAAGGCGATCTTCACCAATACCGTGCCGGTCGATGCCTATCGCGGGGCCGGCCGTCCGGAGACGACGTTCCTGCTGGAGCGGCTTGTCGACGTTGCGGCGAAGACGATGGGGATGGACCGTGTCGCCATCCGCCGGCGCAACTTCATTCCGGCCGACGCCTATCCGTATCAGACGCCGGTGGCGCTGCAATATGACAGCGGCAACCACGAGGCGACGCTGGCGCGCTGCATGGAGCTGGCCGACTGGAGCGGTTTCGAGGCTCGGCGTGCCGAATCTGCGAAGCGCGGCAAGCTGCGCGGCATCGGCATGTCGACCTATCTCGAAGCCTGCGGCATCGCGCCGTCGGCGGTGGCTGGCGCGCTCGGCGCAAGGGCCGGTCTCTACGAGGTCGCCAACGTGAAGGTCCATCCGACCGGATCGGTGACGCTCTATACCGGCACGCACAGCCACGGCCAGGGGCATGAGACGACCTTCGCCCAGCTCGTCGCCGACCAGCTCGGCGTGCCGTTCGAGCAGGTCGAGATCGTACATGGCGACACCAGCAAGATTCCGTTCGGCATGGGGACCTACGGCAGCCGTTCGCTCGCGGTCGGCGGCTCGGCGATCGTCAAGGCGGTCGACAAGATCATCGCCAAGAGCAAGAAGATCGCCGCTCACCTGATGGAAGCCTCGGTCGACGACATCGAGTTCAAGGACGGCAAGTTCACCGTCGCCGGCACCGACAAGTCGAAGGCGTTCGGCGAGATCGCGCTGACGGCCTATGTGCCGCACAACTACCCGCATGAAGAACTCGAGCCGGGCCTCGACGAGACGGCGTTCTACGATCCGAAGAACTTCACCTTCCCCGGCGGATGCCATATCTGCGAGGTCGAGGTCGACCCGGACACGGGTGTCGTCAACCTGCTCAACTTCACCGCGGTCGACGATATCGGCCGGGTCATCAACCCGATGATCGTGCACGGCCAGGTGCATGGCGGCGTGGCCCAGGGGATCGGCCAGGCGCTGCTCGAACACGCGGTCTATGACGAGACCGGCCAGCTCCTGTCCGGATCGCTGATGGATTATACCATGCCGCGCGCGGATAATCTGGTGAATATCCATGTCGGGACCGAGTCGACGATGTGCACCCACAATCCGCTTGGCGCCAAGGGGGTTGGCGAGGTCGGCGCGATCGGCAGCCCGCCGGCGGTGATCAACGCCGTCGTCGATGCGCTGCGCGATTATGGGGTCACCCATATCGACATGCCGGCGACACCGCAGAAGATCTGGTCGATCATCAACGCGGCGACGCCGCGGATGGCTGCCGAGTAACGGAGAGACGCAATGTACGATTTCAATTATCAGAAACCGGCCGCGATCGACGACGCGGTCAAGGCGCTGGGGAGCGATCCCGAGGCCAAGGCGCTTGCCGGCGGCATGACCTTCATCCCCGTGCTCAAGCAGCGGCTGGCCAAGCCGAGCACGGTGGTCGATCTCGCCGGGCTCGGGCTCTCCGGCATCCGCCGCGAGGGCAATGCGCTGGTCATCAAGGCGATGACCACGCATCGCGAGGTGGCCAATTCGAAGGACGTGGCCGACGCGATCCCGGCGCTGGCGCATCTGGCCAGCCATATCGGCGACCGGCAGGTTCGCTATCGCGGCACAATGGGCGGCTCCTTGGCCAATAACGACCCTTCCGCGTGCTATCCTTCGGCCGTGCTCGCCCTCGGCGCCACGATCCGCACGACCCGGCGCGAAATCGCCGCGGATGACTATTTCCAGGGCATGTTCACGACGGCGCTCGAACCGGATGAACTGATCGTCGAGGTCTCCTTCCCGATTCCGGAAAAGGCCGCGTATGAAAAATTCCCCAACCCGGCGTCGCGCTATGCGATGGTTGGCGTGTTCGTGGCGAAGACCGCCGGTGGCGTCCGCCTCGCCGTGACCGGTGCCGGCAACAACGGCGTGTTCCGTCATACCGCGATGGAGCAGGCGCTCTCGGCCAGTTTCTCACCGGACGCGATTCGCGACGTGAAGACGCCTGAAGGCGACATGAACAGCGACATCCATGCGAGTGCGGCCTATCGCGCGCATCTCGTGGGGGTGATGGCCCGCCGCGCGGTCGCGGCCTGCGGCTGAGCGTCTTCGGGACGTGATCGGAAAAGGGCGGCCTTCGGCCGCCCTTTTTTGTGCGGTCATTGCCGGCCAGGTGCTGTCCCGTTTTGTCACAACCGGGCGTGACCGGCCTTTCCCCACTTGCGTCCTATTCGACATGTCGTATTGTCACGTCACTCCGCATCTCGCGGAGACAAAAGCGGAAAACGCATCCCTATCACAACGATCCAGGAGACAAATCCATGTGGACCAAGCCGAAGCTCGTCGAAATCGCCGTTGGCACCGAAATCAACTGCTACGCCTGCGCTGATCTCGGCTGATCTGAACCAAGGCACCGGAACCGATGCGTTGCGCCGGTTCCGGTGAACTCCCGAATCGATGAAACTGATCATTCTCGGTGCCGCTGCCGGAGGCGGATTTCCGCAGTGGAACTGCGCCTGCGCCAATTGCGCGCGCGCCCGGCGCGGTGATCCTGCGGCACGGCCCCGTACCCAGGCGGCTCTCGCCGTCAGCGTCAACAATTCCGATTACGTGATCTTCAACGCCTCGCCCGATCTGCGCGAACAGATCCTGGCGACGCCAGCGCTGCAGCCCCGTTCAGGCCTGCGCGACAGCCCGATCGCCGCGGCCGTGCTGACGGGCGGGGATGTGGATTTCACCGCCGGCCTGCTCAATCTGCGCGAAGGCCATCGGTTCGCCCTGTATGCCGGGCGCCGGATTCTCGATCTGATCGAGGACAGCAGGATATTTCGTGTGCTCGATGGCGGGCTGGTGCCGCGCCGCGAACTGCCGGTCGACATGCCGACCCGGCTCGCGGATGGCATGGGGCGGGATCTGGGCATGACGGTCGAAGCCTTCGTGGTGCCAGGCAAGGTGGCACTTTACGCCGAGGATGCCAGCCGGACGGATTTCGGCTCCTCCGAGGGCGATACGATCGGCCTGCGCATCGCCGATGATGCGGGCAAGGCGTTCTTCTACATTCCCGGCTGCGCCCGGGTTTCGGCGGATGTGGCCGCCCGGGTGCGCGGCGCCGGGCTCGTGCTGTTCGACGGCACGCTCTGGCGCGACAACGAGATGATCGAGGCGGGACTGCTGCCCAAGACCGGCGCGCGGATGGGGCATATCAGCGTCAGCGGGCCGGAAGGTTCGATCGCCGCCTTCGCCGGGCTCGAAGTTGGGCGGAAAGTGTTCGTTCATGTCAATAACAGCAACCCGATGATCCTCGACGATACGCCCGAACGGGCCGAGGCCGAGCGCGCCGGCTGGACCGTGGCGCATGACGGGATGGAGATCGAGCTATGACCGTGCTGCTGAGCCCCGATGAGCTGGAAGCGGCGCTGCGCGCCGTGGGCGCCGCGCGATACCACAACCGCCATCCGTTTCATCAGCTTCTGCACGGTGGCAAGCTGGACAAGCGCCAGGTGCAGGCCTGGGCGCTCAACCGCTATTGTTACCAGGCGGCGATCCCGATCAAGGACGCCGCGCTGATGGCCCGCACCGACGATGCCGAGCTGCGCCGGGTCTGGCGGCAGCGGCTTGTCGATCATGACGGCACTGCGCCGGGCGAGGGCGGCATCGTCCGCTGGCTGGCCCTGGCCGAGGGGCTCGGGCTCGATCGCGACACGGTGGTGAGCGAGCGCCGCGCCCTGCCGGCGACCCGCTTTGCCGTGCGCGCCTATGTCGATTTCGTGCGCGACCGTTCGCTGCTGGAGGCGGTGGCCTCTTCGCTGACGGAAATGTTCTCGCCGACGATCATTTCCGAACGCGTCTCGGGCATGCTCGCGAATTACGATTTCATCACCAGGGAAACCCTGGCCTATTTCAACGCGCGCCTGGATCAGGCGCCGCGCGACGCCGATTTCGCGCTCGACTATGTCAAGCGCCATGCCCGCACGCCCGAACAGCAGCAGCAGGCGATCGCGGCGCTCACCTTCAAGTGCGACGTGCTCTGGGCGCAGCTCGACGCCCTGCACCATGCCTATGTCAGCCCCGGCCTGATCCCGCCCGGCGCGTTCGGTCACGAAGGCGTCTGGTCGTGATCCTGACCGAGGCCAGCGTGCCCCGGCTGCCGCGGCATGTCCGGTTCCGGTTCGATGCGGCGCGCAACTGCCATGTTCTGCTCGCCCCCGAGCTGGTCATCATGCCGGATGCGATCGCCGTCGCCATTCTCGAGGCCGTCGATGGCGCGGCGAGTGTCGGCGGCATCGCCGACATTCTGGCGGCTCGCTACGAGGCGCCGCGCGACGCGGTGCTTGCCGACTGCATCGAGATGCTCAACGATCTGGCGAAAAAGGGGATGATCGCGGCATGAACGATCTTGCACCCGCGGCGGTGAAGCGCGCGGCCGTCGCGCCGCCGATGGCGATCATGATGGAGCTGACCCATCGCTGCCCGCTGAAATGCCCGTACTGCTCCAACCCGCTCGCCATGGACCGCGCCCGCGAGGAGATGGACACGGCGACGTGGATGCGCGTGATCAGCGAGGCCGCGGCGCTCGGCGCGTTGCAGGGGCATTTTTCCGGCGGCGAGCCGATGGTGCGTGACGATCTGGCGCAGCTTGTCCAGCACGCGCATCGCGAAGGGCTCTACACCAATCTGATCACCTCCGCCGTCTTGCTCGACCAGCAGAAGATGCACGCGCTGGCCGAGGCCGGGCTGGATCATGTCCAGATCAGTTTTCAGGGGGCCGAGAGCGGCATCGCCGATCACGTCGCTGGGCTACGCAACGCCCATGTCAAGAAGCTCGCCGCGGCCAGGCTCGTGCGCGATGCCGGCCTCGCGCTCACGGTCAATGCGGTG
Source organism: Pseudomonadota bacterium (assembly GCA_021849425.1). Taxonomy (GTDB): domain Bacteria; phylum Pseudomonadota; class Alphaproteobacteria; order Acetobacterales; family Acetobacteraceae; genus Acidiphilium. The sequence continues at coordinate 17,522 of JAJZSY010000015.1, read as the reverse complement.
ATGCACCGCCAGAACCTGCACCAGTTGCCCGCCATGCTGGATCTCGCGGTCGAGGCCGGCGCCCAGCGCATCGAGGTGGCGCATGTGCAATATTACGGCTGGGCGCTCAAGAACCGCGCCGCACTGATCCCGACGCGCGCCCAGCTCGACGAGGCGACCCGCATCGTGGACGACGCCCGCAAGCGGCTCGAAGGCGTTCTGAACATCGATTACGTCGTTCCCGACTATTACGCCTCGCGCCCCAAATCATGCATGAGCGGCTGGGCGAGGCGGTTCTTCAACGTCACGCCATCGGGCAAGGTGCTGCCCTGCCACGCCGCCGAGACGATCGGCCATCTGCGGTTCGACACGGTGCAGGAAAAGCCGCTCGCCGAAATCTGGCTGCATTCGGAAGCCTTCAACGCCTATCGTGGCACTGACTGGATGCCGGCGCCCTGCAAGGGGTGCGATCGCGCCGAGATCGACTGGGGAGGCTGCCGCTGCCAGGCGCTGGCCATCACCGGCGATGCGGGCGCGACCGACCCGGCCTGCGGCCTGTCCCCCCATCATGACATGATGCTGAACCTCGCGGTCGAGGAAAGTGCCGCCGGCAGCGAAACCTTCGTCTACCGGATGATTTCGTAGAGCGCGACGGCCGCCGCCGCCGACACGTTCAGGCTTTCCATCCCGCCCGGCATCGGCAGCGAGACCAGCTCGTCGCAGGTTTCGCGGGTGAGACGCCGCAGACCTTCGCCCTCGGCGCCGAGAACGAGGGCCGCCCGCCTGCCGCCCAGCGCGTCGCGCGAGAGGAACGACGCGCCGGCGGCGTCGAGCCCCATCACCCAGAGCCCCGCGGCCTTCAGCGCGATCAGCGCCCGCGCGATGTTGACCGTCCGCAGCAGGGGCATGCGCTCCAGCGCGCCGGATGCCGCCTTGGCGAGCGCGCCGCCTTCCTCGGGCGCGTTGCGCTCCTGCGCGATGACCATCGCCGCCCCGAAGGCCTGCGCCGAGCGCAGGATGGCGCCGACATTGCGCGGATCGGTGATCTGATCGAGCACGAGCACCGGCCCGGGGCGCTTCAGGGCGTCCGCCAGGGTGGGGGCGACCAGCGGGTCGGTCTGCAAGGCGATTCCCTGATGCACGATTCCGCGGCCCAGCATGTGTTCCAGCCGGTCGCGCTCAACCCGTTCGGGCTGGATGGCCCAGGGTTGCGGCAACCGGGCGGCAAGCGTCGCTTCCCCCTCTTCCGTCACCAGCAGCCGCCGCAGCCGGCGCGCCGGGTTCGCCAGCGCCGCCTCGACGGGATGAAGCCCGTAGAGCCAGAAGCCGCCGCCGGGCGCCTGCGGGCGCCGCTCGCGCGCGTTGTCGCCATGGCCGCGCCCATGTGGCGGGGTTGTGCGATTTTGCTTGTGCGTCCGCCCGCCGCGCGGGTGTGACTGAGGGTCGCGTCTGTCCATGGCGGCTCTCTAGCGTGCGCGGGGCGCTGTTGACAACGCTGGCCTGATCGAAGATTACGGGCGGCGGAGAGGTGCCCGAGTGGCTAAAGGGGGCGGACTGTAAATCCGCTGGCGCACGCCTACGTTGGTTCGAATCCAACCCTCTCCACCACTCTCTGGAAATTCGATTATTGTGGGTTCGGTTCGGCGAGCGGCGATGCTTGCTGGCCGGCCCGGCGCATGCGTGCGCTATCGCGGCGGCGGGGCGGCTGGGCCGGGTTTGGCCGCGGCGAGGGCGTGGCGAATCCAGAAGATGCCCTTGGCGATGTCGACGCGCCGCTTCGGATGTGAGGTCGGGCCGCTGATATCGATCGACAGTTCGGGGCCGGGCTTCGCATCGGGACTCGTCGGATGGACGGCGAGTTCGAGCTCGACCCGATCCCCGACGAGATCGAGGTGACCATTTGCGCTCATGCTTCCGGCCGGCCCGCTGAGGGCGGCATGGTCGAGCCGGATCGTGCGGTCGCCAAGCGTCGCGGTCAGGTTGAGCAGGCTGAAAGCCGAGTGCCCCGCACTGAGGGCGGACCGCAGCATGTGAGACGCCGCGATCATGCCGATCGGGTGCGGCGCGCGGGTCGCCGCGGCGAGGGCCTGGCCCGCAGCCGCGAGGTTCAGCCCGCGCAGCGAAATATCATGGCTGGTTGCCGTCACGCTGCCGCTCAGCGTGTGCAGCCAGGCGGGGCGTTCATCCCCCTGCGCCATCAGATCGGCTCCGATATCGAGGGTTCCGCCGGCAAGCGGCAGGTCGAGCCCGTGAGATGCCGCGAGGGCGGCGATCGCTTGCGAGTCCCCGCCGGCAAGCCGGGCACGCAGGCTGAGCGTCGGCGGCGTGCTGCCCGAGGCGCCGGTGAGAACGGCCCGGCCGGAGAGCTTGCCGCCGGCGAATCCGGCGCTGCCGATATCGATCGACAGATGCGGCGCCAGCTTTCCCTGGTCGAGCCTGATCCCGAAATCCGCCCGCCGGGCGAGCGTCTCGCCGTAACGCTCGATCCGCGCGGCGGTCAGACGCGGCATGTCGATCCGCATATCACTGCCAAGGGCGGCGTGCGCCAGCTCGATCAGCATGGCGGGGGCGGGAAGCGGCAGCGTGTCGGCCGTCATCCGGCCGAAGATCCGCCTGGGGCCATGCGCCGTGTCGACATCCACCCGGCCGGAGAGGGTGAGCGCGCCGAGCGAGGCGACAAAATCCGAGAGGCCGAAGTCGCCGGGCGTCACGTATCCGGCCGCGCTGAGACTGGCCGAACCCGGGCCCGGCCAGCCCAGCCCCTGGCGCTCGCCAAGCAGGCTGGCGCCGCCGAGGCTGAGGATCAGCCGTGCTGCGTTTGGCGCGCGGACCGCGAGCGATCCGGCGGCGGTGCCGGCGGCAAGATCGATCCTGGGGCGCGCCGCCGCGCGCACCATGCCGATGCGCAACCGGATATGCGTCGCCAAGGCGTCGGGCCTGCCGTCCGCCAGGGCCGTGAGCGAGAAATCGTGCCGGAATGCCGGGTGATTGTCCCATGCGGCCGGCAGTCCGAACGCCTTCGCCAGGGTCGTCGCCTCCCGGCTTGCGTCCGGCCCGGCCAGAAACAGGCGGGTTCTGACGATCTCGCCATCCGCCTTGCGCAGTCCCCGCCCGATCAGCAGCGCGCCTCCCATGCGCAGGGTCGCGAGACGGATATGAAGACCGCCCCCCGCCGCCTTGTCGCGCAGGCTGGCGTCGATCCTGAGATCGCGTCCAACCACCCGCGAAGATTCGTTCGGTCGACGGGCTGGCGTTTCCAGCGTTCCCACGGCGATCCGCACCGGCCCGGCATAGCGTGGTGCCGGATCGGAGAGCGTCGCCAGCAGATCCTGGACCATCGTCTGGTCAAGGGTGAGCCGGTCGAGGTCGATCCGGGCGGCGATGCGCGTTGCCTGGCCGGGCGACGGGGTCAGGCGCAAGGCGGCGGTGAAGCCGGTCAGGGCCGGCCCCATCGCCACATGGCCGGCGACATCGTCGAGCGCCAGCGTGCCTCCGGGCGTAACGCTCGCCATGCCAGTGGCGTCGAGCCGGCCCGCGTTTCCGGGCCATGCGGGCAGATAGGGCAGTTGATGCCGCAAGATGGCGAGCGTTGCCGCGGGGTCTTGCGCCTGCAGTGTGAAATGTCCGTTCAGGGCTGGCGACATTTCGCCGGAAAATCCGAGTCTCGCCTGCCCTGGCAGCGGAGCGGACAGAAGCTGCGCCCGCAGCGAGGCATCATCGGCGAGCAACGAGCCGCGGGCGGCGTTGACCGGCAGCCCGGAGAGCGTGCCTGAGACGTCGAGCGCGGCGGCGACCGGCAGCTGACGCCGCAAGCGGGAGACCAGGCCGGCGGCCAGATCGAGGTCGACTCCCGTCGCCCGGGCGGTCACCCGCAGCAGCGGCGCGGGCGCGAGGGCGAGCACGGTATCTCCGACCGCCCGCATCGCTCCCGCTCGCAGGGTGACGTCATCGAGCCGGACCTGCTGTCCGGTCGCGGCGAGTCTTGCCGTGATGTCGAACGGCGCGGCGGATGCCTTCAGTGCCGGCAGCAGGCCGGCCACGGCGGTCTTGTCGGCTTTCGCCTCCAAGGCGCCGGCCAGGAAACTGTCATGGCCGAGCGTGCCGTGGAACATCAGCTCGGCATGGCCGTCGCCGCGGAGCTTGAGCGTGGCGGTCACCGGCGCCGGCCCGGTGCTGCCGGTATCGTCGATATCGAGCGTCATCGCCGCCTCGACGCCGCCGATCCGCATCGTACCGCCGGCGGCGATCACCGCGCGCGGGCCGCCGGTGAAGATCGACAGATTGGCGTGGTCGAGCCGCAGCGGGCCGACATGGAACGTGCCGTCATCGATGGTGGCGTGCAGCGAGCCGAGCCAGGGCGGCGGCGCGATCGCGCCAGCGCCGCCGGGCAGCGGCCATGGCAGGTTGATGTCCGGCCGGCGCAGGGTCAGCCGGTGGGCGCGAAGCCGGCCGAACAGCAGCGGGCCTGGAGAGAGTTCGAGCTTGAGAACCGAGGCGGTCGCCTGCGCGCCGTGCGGGCCGCCGATGATCACGTCCTCCGCCACCAGTTGCGGATCGGGCAGCAGCGAGAGGGTGATCCGCCCCTCGATGAACACCGGCCGGCCGACGACGTGGCTGGCCAGACGTTCGATCGCGCCACGATGGTAATTCCCCGAGACCAGAAGCGGGCCGAAAACCGCGGCGAGCCCGAGCAGCGCGATCAGCCCGATCGCGGCGGCGGCCAGAACGCCCCGCCGGCGCGCGGCCCTCTGCCTCTTGCGCCGGAAATCGCCGTCTTCGTCCATGTCTCCGCTGGTATCAGACCGAAGCGACCCGCGCCACGCCGGCCGCCATCATCGCCTGCCATGACGCCGCCAGAGATCCCTCAAGGTCGATTCCCCGGCAGGCCGGCTCGATCACCCGCGCCTCCAGCCCGAACCGCCGCGCATCCAGCGCTGACCAGGCGACGCAGTAATCGGTCGCGAGGCCGCAGAGATCGACCCGTTCGATGCCGCGCGCGGCGAGCCACCCGTCGAGGCCCGTGCGGGTTGTGCGATCGGCTTCGAGGAAGGCGGAATAGGAGTCGATCAGCCGGTTCGATCCCTTGCGCTGGATCATCGCGGCATGGGGAACGTGAAGATCGCGATGCAGCGCGGCGCCGGCAGTGTCCATCACGCAGTGATCCGGCCAGAGCACCTGCGGCCCGTAGGCGAGGGGGATCGTCCCGAACGGGTCCTGTCCCGGGTGCTGGCTGGCGAAGGAGACGTGATTGGCGGGATGCCAGTCCTGCGTGATCACCACGGTCTGGTAATGCCGCGCGAGCGCGTTGATCACTGGCACCACCGCATCGCCATCGGGCACGGCCAGCGCGCCGCCGGCGCAGAAATCCGCCTGAACATCGATGACGACAAGGGCCGTGCGGGAATCCATCGGCGGAGAATAGCCGGCATGGGGCTGCCGAGATAGAGGGCGTGACGGTTGCCGAGGATGTCCGTTATCGGTAATAATCAAATTGCTGGCGGAAGGCGGGCAACACTGCGGGGAGGCAACGATAAAATGGCACATTTCGGGCGGGTTGCGGGAAAGACTGCGCTGGTGACCGCCGCGGGGCAGGGCATTGGCCGTGCCATTTCCGAGGTGCTGGTGCGCGAGGGGGCGCGGGTGATCGCGACCGATCGCGATCCGGAGGCTCTCGCGGGCCTTGCCGGCGCCGAGACGACGCGGCTCGATGTGCTGGACGATGCCGCGATCCGCGCGCTTTCGGCTTCGCTCGGCCGGGTCGACATCCTGGTGAACGCGGCCGGCCATGTGGCGCACGGGTCAGTGCTCGACTGCTCGGACAGCGACTGGACGTTTTCATTCGATCTGAACGTGACGGCGATGTTCCACATGATCCGCGCGTTCCTGCCGGGCATGCTGGAGGGCGGCGGCGGTTCGATCGTCAACATCGCCTCCGCCGCCGGATCGATCAAGGGTGTGCCCAACCGCTTCGCCTATGGCGCGTCGAAGGCCGCCGTGGTCGGGCTGACCAAATCGGTCGCGGCGGACTACGTGACGCGGGGTGTGCGCTGCAATGCGATCTGCCCCGGAACCGTGGAAAGCCCGTCGCTGCGCGGGCGCATCGCCGCGCTTGCCGCGTCCCGCGGTGTCGGTGAGACGGTCATCGAGGCCGAATTCGTCGCCCGGCAGCCGATGGGCCGGCTCGGCACGCCGGAGGAGATCGCCTCGCTCGCCCTTTATCTAGCGTCCGATGAATCCCGCTTCACCACAGGCGTCGCCCATGTGATCGACGGCGGCTGGTCGAACTGAAGGAACATGCCATGAGCAGCACCCCGAAACGTCTCCGTTCCACAGAGTGGTTCGACAATCCCGGCAATCCGGGGATGACGGCGCTCTATCTCGAACGCTACCTCAATTACGGGCTGACGCGCGAGGAGCTGCAATCGGGCAAGCCGATCATCGGCATCGCGCAGACCGGCAGCGACCTTTCGCCCTGCAACCGCCATCATCTCGAACTCGCCAGGCGCGTTGCCGATGGCATCCGTGCCGCCGGGGGCGTGCCGATCGAGTTTCCGGTGCATCCGATCCAGGAAACCGGCAAGCGGCCGACCGCCGCGCTCGACCGCAATCTGGCCTATCTCGGCCTTGTCGAGGTGCTTTACGGCTACCCGCTGGACGGCGTGGTGCTGACCACGGGCTGCGACAAGACCACGCCGGCGATGCTGATGGGGGCCGCGACGGTTGATCTGCCCGCCATCGTGCTGTCTGGCGGGCCGATGCTGGACGGGCATTTCGAGGGCGAGCTGGTCGGCTCCGGCACCGTCGTGTGGGAGGCGCGCCGGCGGCTCGCCGCCGGCGAGCTCGACTACGACAAGTTCATCGACATGGTGGCCGGCTCGGCGCCGAGCGTCGGCCATTGCAACACGATGGGCACCGCATCCTCGATGAATGCGATGGCCGAGGCGCTCGGCATGTCGCTGCCCGGCTGCGCCGCCATTCCCGGCCCCTATCGGGAGCGCGCGCAGATCGCCTATGAAACCGGCAAGCGCATCGTCGCGATGGTGCACGAGGATCTGCGGCCATCCAAGATCCTGACCCGCGAGGCGTTCGAGAATGCCATTGTCTGCGCTTCGGCGATCGGCGCCTCGACCAACTGCCCGCCGCATGTCATCGCGATCGCGCGGCATATCGGCGTCGAACTCGACATCGGGGACTGGGACCGGATCGGCTACGAGATCCCGCTTCTGGTCAACATGATGCCGGCGGGCAAGTATCTCGGCGAATCCTATTATCGCGCGGGCGGGCTGCCGGCGGTGATCGGCGAACTGATCCGCCAGGGCAAGTTCCACGCCGACGCGCTGACCGTCAGCGGCCGCAGCATGGGCGAGGAGAATGCGGGCAAGCGCAGCGCCGATGCCGACGTGATCCGCGGCTTCGACGACCCGCTGGCCGAGCACGCCGGCTTCGCCGTGCTGAGCGGCAATCTGTTTTCCAGCGCGATCATGAAGACCTCGGTGATTTCCGAGGAATTCCGCGCCCGCTACATGCGCCGCCCCGGCGACGAGGACGCGTTCGAGGGCCGTGCGATCGTCTTCGAGGGGCCGGAGGACTATCACCACCGGATCAACGATCCCGCCCTGAATATCGATGAAAACTGCATCCTGGTGATCCGCAATTGCGGGCCGATCGGCTATCCCGGCTCGGCCGAAGTGGTGAACATGCTGCCGCCCGATGCGCTGGTCCGCCAGGGCGTGAACCAGCTCCCCTGCATTGGCGATGGTCGGCAGTCCGGCACGTCGGGCAGCCCGTCGATCCTGAACGCCTCGCCGGAATCGGCGGTCGGCGGCGGGCTCGCGCTGCTGCGAACCGGCGATGTCATTCGCGTCGATCTCAAGGATCGCAGCGCCAACATCCTGATCGAAGAGGCGGAACTCGCGGCGCGGCGGGCGGCGTTGTCACTGCCCGATCTGGTGAACCAGACGCCGTGGCAGGAAATCCATCGCCGGTTCACCGGCCAGCTCGAAACCGGCGCGGTGCTGGAGAACGCGCCGCAATATCAGCGCGTCGCCGAACGTTTCGGTGTCCCGCGCGACAATCACTGAACACACCGCTGAAGCCGCTCGGGGCCGGTTCCCGGCGGCTTCAGGACCGTGGAGCGCGACATTCGACCCGGAAGGATCGGAACGCGCTCTATCGCCAGAGGTGGCGCCCCGCGCCATCCGGCCCCCGCAGCGCCTGCCGCGCGGCTTCGAGCGCGGCAGGCCCGCCGGCCAGAGAGGGTTTCACAACCTCGAAATAGGGCGAAACATCGAAATCCCGGGGCACGAAAAGCTGATGGTCGCGCACGCGCAGGATTTCGGCGACGCAGACGTCGCAATCATGGGCGTGCGAGCCGTGCGGGCCGGTCATCGGCAGGATCGGATAAAGGACCGTGTGGAACGCCTGCGCTACCAGCGTCGAACAGATCGCCCGTGTCGGGTCGCCGGCGCCGAAGGCGATGAGCCTGCGGCGCAGATGCACCGGAACCGGCGGAATCGGGATCATGTAGCGCAGCAGGTCGAACACGTTTCTCAGATCATACTGCGCGCCGAGGCGCGAGAGGGTGTAATCGATCACCCTCTGCCGTTCGTTTTCCGACAGGCCGACGGGCCGGCAGATCCGCAGATGGTAATCCCGGAAGGCTTCGAGCCCGACCAGCCGCACGCCTTCCACCACGTCGGCTTCGACGAAGCAGGGTTCTGGCGGCTCGGCCGGGTTGCGGCGGCGCAGCCCGACATAGAGCGCCACATGCGACCAGGTGGACTGTGTGAGATATTTGATAGCGATGCTGAACCGGCTGTGCCCTTCGACCAGCACGACATCTCCGGGCTCGAGGCATGAGGCGAGCAGCGCGACATCGGTGGCCGGGGCGATGGCGTGCTGATGGGCGGGGGCGGAGAGAAACCGCGCGAGCCGCCCGCCGATCCATCCGGCGATCCGGTTCATCGCCCGTGTAATCCCGCTGCGCCGTGTCGGATCAAACGTCGTTCTCCCGGTGGCCGTGTCGTGCCGGCTTCGCACGCACGATCATAAGCCGAGGTCAGGAGGGGAGGCAAAGGCGCCGCGCGGGAATGGGCGTCAGTCTCCGGGGCTCGCCAGTTCGTCGAGGATCGGGCAATCCGGCCGGTCGCTCCCCTCGCAGCTATGGACCAGGTGGCGCAACTGTGCGCTCATCGCCTGCAAGGCCGTCACCTTGGCGTCGAGCGCGGCGATATGGGCGACGGCGATGGCGCGCACCTCGCGCGAGGGGCGGTTGCGATCCCGCCAGAGCGAGAGCAGCGCCCGTATGTCGGCGATGCTGAAGCCGAGATCGCGCGACCGGTGGATGAAGCCCAGCTCATGCACCAGCGCCGCGTCATAAAACCGGTAGTTGTTGGTCTCGCCGCGCAGGGGCGGCGCGATCAGGCCGATCCGCTCGTAATGGCGGATCATCTTGGCCGAAACGCCGCTCAGCGCCGCGGCTTCGCCGATGGTGATCCCGGTTCCGGTCATGTCGCCAATCCCTGGCAGGAGGAGGTCAGCCGGGGCTGACCTCTTCTTCCGTGCGATGCTTCTGCCCAACCACCATGTAGACCGCCGGCAGCACGAACAGCGTGAACAGCGTGCCGATCGACAGGCCGGCGGCGATCACCATGCCCATGTTGAACCGCGCCGCGGCACCGGCGCCGCTCGCGATGATCAGCGGCAGAACGCCGAGCACCATTGCGGCCGTCGTCATCAGGATCGGCCGCAGCCGGATGCCGACCGCGTGCTCGATCGCCTCGCGCTTGGTCATGCCGGCGAGCTGCGCCTCGTTCGCCACCTCGACGATGAGGATGCCGTGCTTGCTGATCAGGCCCATCAGCGTGACGAGGCCGACCTCGGTATAGATGTTCAGGCTGAGCCCGAAGCCGAGATAGATGAAGATCAGCGCGCCGACGACCGCCATCGGCACCGACACGAGAATGATCAGCGGATCGGTGAACGAATTGAACAGCGCGGCGAGGGCGAGGAAAATCACGATCACCGCGAAGCCGAACGTGGCCAGGAAGCCGCCCTGCTGCTGGATGAACTGGCGCATCGGCCCGCCGTAATCGACATCATAGCCGCTCGGCAGGTCTTTCGCGGCGATCTGCTGCAAGACTTTCACCGCTTCGCCGGTGGAGACGCCGGGAGCCGCGACGCCCTGGATGGTGGCGGCGTTGAGTTGCTGGAAGTGATTGACCGATTCCGGGATCACCTCGTTGCGGATCGTCGCGATCGCGCCGAGCGGAATCGGCACGCCGTTGATGTTGGCCACCGGATAGTCGAGCAGCTGCGACACGTTCAGCCGGCTCTTCTGGCCCACCTGCGGAATGACCTTGTAGGAGCGGTTGTCGAGGCTGAAATAATTGACGTAGAGCCCCCCGAGGGCCTGGGCCATCGCCGCGCCCACCTGGCTCATGTCCAGACCGAGCGTTGCCGCCTTGGCGCGGTTGATGACGACCGTGGCCTGCGGCTGATCGATCTTCAGGTCGCTTTGCAGGAAGATGAACTTGCCGGTCTTGAGAGCGGCGCCGAGCACTTTCTGCGCCACGCCGTTGAGCGTGCTGAACGGATCGGTGGTCTTGATGACGAACTGCACCGGCAGGCCCTGTGAGCCGGGCAGCGGCGGCGGCTGGAACGCGACGATCTGCTGGCCGGCAATCCCTTCGGCCGCCTGTTTCTGGATTTCGTTCTGCAGCAGGGTCGAATTCGTCGTCCGGTCCGTCCATGGCTTCAGCACCATGCCGGAAATCGCGAAGGTCGGCGTTTCGAACTGGAACGTATGCCCGACGGATTTGTGCGACATCATCAGCCGGTTCAGCTCGCGGTCCCAGAGCAGCTTCTGCTGCAGCGTGGCGTTCGGCGCCGAGGTCGAGGACAGGATCACCACCCCCTGGTCTTCCTGCGGGGCGAGTTCGCTTTTCGCCCCCGTCGCCAGGAAGTAGATGCTGCCGAGAACGATGGCGCCGAAGGTGAGCGTGACCGGCAGGGTCCGCAGGCTGCCCCGCAGCATCCGCATGTAGCGCCGATGCACCGCGTTGAAGAGGCGGTCGATGAAGTGAACCAGTCTTGCCTCCCAGTCGGTGCCATCGCGCGGGATGTGGTGCAGCAGGCGCGAGGAGAGCATGGGCGACAGGGTGAGGGCGATGATCGCCGAAACCGTCACCGCCGAGACCAGGGTGAAGGCGAACTCGGTGAACAGCGCGCCGGTCAGGCCGGACTGAAAGCCGATCGGCACATAGACCGCGGCGAGAACGACCGTCATCGCGACGATCGGGCTGGCCAGTTCGGCGGCGGCGTTGATCGCCGCGTGCAGTTTGGTCTCGCCATTGTCGAGATGGCGGTTGACGTTCTCGACGACGATGATCGCGTCGTCCACCACCAGCCCGATCGCAAGGACGAGGGCAAGCAGGGTGAGCAGGTTGATCGAGAAGCCGAGCATCAGCATCGCCGCGAAGGTGCCGATCAGCGACAGCGGAATCGCGATCACGGGGATGAACACCGATCGCGGCGTGCCGAGAAAGGCGAACACCACCAGCACCACGATCAGCAGGGCCTCGATGAGTGCGGCGACCACCTCGTGGATCGACGCGTTCACGAAGGCGGCGGAGTTATAGACGATCGCGCCGTCCAGCCCCGCCGGCAACTGTTTCCTGATTTCCGGAAAGCGCGTCTCGACGCCGCGGATCACCGACAGCAGGTTGGCGGAGGGGGCGACCTGGATGCCGATATAGACACCCGGCTTGCCGTCGAACGCAACTTCGGATTCATAGCTGTCCGAGCCGAGCTGCACCCGCGCGACATCGCCGAGGCGCACGATCGCGCTCCCCGACTGCTTGACGATCAGGCGACGAAACGCCGCGGCGCTGTGCAACGAGGTCGATGCCGTCAGCGTGTCCTGCGTCATCGCGCCCTTGGTGCTGCCGAGCGCGCTGATGAAGTCGTTGCCGGCAAGGGCGTTGTAGACGGTGGTGGCGGTCAGCCCGTAGGCGGCGAGCTTCGCGGGCTCGAGCCAGATCCGCATCGCGAAGTTCTGCGCGCCGAGAATTTCCGCGGTCTGCACGCCCGGCACCGATTGCAGCTGCGGCTGGACGACGCGGGTGAGATAGTCGGTCACCTGGTTCGGCGAAAGCACCTTGCTCTTGAAGCCGATATACATCGCGTCGAGCTGCTGGCCGACCTGCAGCTTGAGCTGCGGCTGCTGCGTGCCCGAGGGGAGCTGGTTGAGCACCGACTGGATCTGCGCCTGGATTTCGGTCAGCGCCTTGTCGGGATTGTAGTTCAGGATGAGATAGACCTTGATCGTGCTGGTCGAGGTCTGGCTCTGCGATGTCATGTAGTCGATGCCGTTGACCTGGGCGATCGCGTGCTCGATCGGCGTGGTCACGAAACCGGCGATCGTGTTCGGATCGGCCCCCGGATAGCTGGTGGTGATGGTGATGGTGGCGTTCTCGGTCTTCGGATATTCGAGCACCGGAAGCCCGCCGAGCGCGCGCAGCCCGAGCACGAGGATCGCGGCGCTGACCACGATCGACAGCACCGGGCGGCGGATGAAGAGTGTCGTGAGATTTTTCATGGCGCGCTTATTCGTTCGGCACCGAGGGGTTCGGCAGGTTCTGCGGCAGGATCTTGTTGTTGATCGCCACCGGCGTGCCGTTCTTCAGCTTCACCTGCCCCGCGACGACGACCTCCTCGCCCGGCTTGACGCCCTTGAGCACCGCGACCTGATCGCCCCTTGTCTGCCCGAGTGTGACAAAGACCTGCTCGGCGGACTTGCCGGTCTTGCTCTGCTTGTCATGTTTCACGAGAAACACCGTGTCGCCGTAGGGATTATAGGCGATCGCGGTCTTGGGCAGGGTGATCTCGGTTCTGGGCGCGCCGATATCGATGCTGACCCGCGCGAACATTCCGGGCCGCAATTCGTCATGCGGATTGGTCAGCACCGCGCGAATCTGGATCATCCGCGTCGCGGTGCCAACCGCCGAGTCGAGCGCCGTGACCTTGCCGCTGAAAACGATGCCGGGGAATCCATCCACCGTCACCTCGACCTTCATGCCGGGATGGATCGTCCTCAGAGCGGTCTGCGGCAGGTAGAAATCCACCGCGATCGGATCGAGCTGCTCCAGCGTTCCGATCGCGGTGCCGGCGGCGAGGAATTCGCCGACATTCACGGCGCGAATGCCGATCCGCCCGGAGAAGGGGGCGTAGATCTTCTTCTCCCGCATCAGCACTTTCTGGCTTCGCACCTGCGCTTCCGCGCTGGCGAGGTTCGCCCGGTCGGTATCGACCGTCTGCGCGCTGACCGCGCGCGCCTGATATTGCGCGAGATCGCGGCGATAGGTGATGCCGTCGAGCTTCGCTGTCGCCTCGAGTTGGGCGAGCACCTCGTCGTCATTGTTGGGGCGCAGTGTCAGCATCAGCTGCCCCTTCTTCACATCCTGGCCGGAGCGGAAATCGATCGTGTCGACGATGCCGGCGACCTGTGCCGAAAGTGCCGCGCCCTGCAGCGCCACGAGGCTGCCGGTGGCGTTTTCGGTGTCCTGGAACGGCGTCTGCTTCGCGACCATCGTCGCGACGGTCTGCGGCGGGTTCTTCAGCTTGGCGATGAACTTCGCGATCATCACGTCGCGGAACGCGCCGAAGCCGAAAATGGCGCCGAGCACCAGGGCCACGAGCACGAGCATCACGATCATGCGCAGCACGACCGAAGGTTTCTTCGCCTTGCGCGCGGGTGTTTCGCCGGTGGTTCCGGGGGTGGGCGCCGTCATGGCAATACTCCACAGCAGGTTTCGACTTGCTTCTTCACGTCTTGCCGGTGCCACCAGCCGCCGCCGAGCGACTGGAACAGCGCCGCCGTGTCGGCATAGCGCTGGGCGGTGGCCTTGATGCGGTTGATCGCCGCGGTCTCGTAGGTCTGCTCCGCGGTCAGCACCGAGGTATAGGGGACGCCGCCGAGGCGGAACTGGCGCTCGACAAGGTCGAGGCTGCGCCTCGCGTCCTGTTCGGCAGCGGTGTCCGCGGCGAGGGCGATCGCGTCGTAATGCAGCGCCTCCAGCGTGTCGGCCACGTTCTGGAAGGCGAGCACCACGGTGTTCTCATAGGTCTCGGCTGCGGCCTTCATGGTCGCGACCGCGGCGCGGCGTTTGCTGAGCAGCGTTCCGCCCTCGAAGAGCGGCTGGGTGAGTCCGGCGGCGAGGTTCCAGATCAGCGTCTGCGGCGCGAACAGGGCCTGGCCGTTCAGCGCTTCGTGGCCGATGCCGGCCGACAGGGTGATTTGCGGCAGCATGTTCGCGGTGGCGACGCCAACAAGCGCCGTGTCCTGGTGCAGCACCGCAGCGGCCTCGCGAATATCCGGCCGCTGCCGCACCAGCGCGGAGGGCAGGCTCACCGGTAGCCGACCTGGCAGCGTCAGGTCGGCGAGGGTGAAATCGGCCATGTGAAACTGGCTTGGGGCCACGCCGTCATAGGCGGCGAGCTGGTCGCGGCTCTGGGCGAGCTGCTTGCGCAGGGGCGGCAGCGTCGCCTCGGTCTGGGCCAGTTGCGTCCGTTGTGTGAGGGCGTTCGTCTCGGGAATGCCGCCGAGTGCCACCTGGCGGTCGAGAATGTCCAGCAGCCGCTTCTCCGCCTGGATGATCTTTTTCGTCGCGGCGATCTGCGCCGTCAGCGACGCTTCGGTCACCGAGGCGGTCACGATGTTCGCGGTCAGCGAAAGATAGGCGGCCTCGAGCGCGAAGCGCTGCTGCTCGGCCTGGGCGCGCAGGCTCTCTACCTGCCGGCGCGTGGCGCCGAACACATCGGGCGCATAGGAAACCGCTACCGAGGCGTTGCGCAGCGCGTAGGTCGCGTTGGCGCCGCCGGAGCCGACCCCGGTCGTTCCCAGCGCGCTGCGCAGCCGTTCCGCCTGGAAACTGCCGGACACCGAGGGGAAAAATCCGCCTTCGGTCGCCCGCGTGCTCTCGCGTGCGGCGAGGAGGGTATCCTGCGCGGCTTTGAGGCTCGGGTTGTTGGCGAGCGCGCCGCGGATCAGCGCGTCCAGACGCGGTGAATGAAACAGCTCCCACCACGCCCCGGTGACTTTCCGCCCGACCGCCAGATCCTGCGCCGCGCCGCCCTTGCCGCTGGTCGCGGCTGTCCGGTGGGGCAGGGGGGTGGAGGTGTAGCCGCGCAGCGCCGGGGGCGCGGGCTGATGATAATCGGGCCCGACCGCGCAGCCGGCGAGCAGCGTGGTGCCAAACAGGGCCGTTGCCAGCCCGGCACGGCGACGCATCGGAGTAACAGTGGACTTCATGATATATGACACCTGTCGCGCGCTGCCTGTCTGGTCCGGTTTGGCCGCGAGCAAGCGCGCAAGAGCCTCCTTGATGGATGTCTGGAAACTATCGAGTTTCCTGCCGATACGTCAAGATGCGCGGAGCGGAAGTTTTTCGTGTTGAAATCGGCGGTCTTTCTTGCAAATTGAGAGTTCAGCGAGGAACCGACCGATGAACATTGTCACGAAAGTCTGCCGCCGGCGCGATACCGCCGATTGGGCGCGACAGCGGCGGGACGCGCTGATCGAAACGGCTGAGCGAATATTCCTGCGAAAAGGCTATCACGCCACGACGATGGACGACATTGCCGCCGAGGCCGGGATGTCGAAGCGAACGCTCTATCAGCTTGTCGAATCGAAGGAGGATCTGTTCACCGCCCTTCTCGAACGCCGCCGCCGCCCGCTCGATGTGTCCGGCATCGAAACCGAGGGCCGCGCGGTGGAGGACGTGCTGAACGAAATGATCCGGCTCTGGGCCCATCATGTCATGAGCCCGTCGATCATCGCCCTCGCGCGCCTGATCATGGCGGAATACATGCATGGCCGAACCCTGTCGCGCCTGCTCGACCGCGAGGGCGCCAAACCCTGCCGCGATGCCCTGCGCGACTATTTCGTGGCCTGCAATGCACGCGGCGATCTCGCCATCGACGATCCAGAGGAGACCGCGCACATGCTCTACGGCATGGCGATCGGAAACATCCACATCGAAATGCTGCTCGGCATCGGCAAGACGCGCACCCGCACGGAAATCGACGCCCGCATCGCCCGCGCGGTGGCACTGTTTCTCGACGGGGCACGCGCCGCGCGCGAATGCGCAACGCCGGGCCGCGAAACTCTGGCGGGCGGCTGAAGCGTTTCCCGCCGCGCATTGCTTCACGCGGGTCGCATGCCGGGCATGGCGCCATCCGGCCGATCGGGGTATCGGTGTTAAACCTATCCGTTACCACATCTGACCGGACATCACGAGGACCTTGACGAGCGTGAGTGCGACACCCCCGGATGCCAGCGCGGCGCCCCCTGCCAAGACAATCATGATCGACGGCCGCAATCTCGACCTCGAACGCGGCACCGGTGTTGCGACCTATGCGCGCAATCTGAGCTACTGCATCCGCGATCTCGGCTATCGGATGGGTGTGCTTTACGGGAACAAGCCGTCCGCCAAAATGAGCCCGGCCATGAAGGAGATTGCGTTCTTCGACACTTACCAGCCGCGAATATCCCCGCTCACCCAGGCCTGGAAAGACGTGTTGAACTGGGGGCGTGCGAGGATTGGCTTCTCCGCCACCCAGGTGCCGATGAGCGGCCTCGTGATCGCGGATTCCTTCGCCTCCCGTCTGCCCTATTTCGACGCCATTCATAACAGCCCGGATCTGTTCCGCGTTTCGCACGCGAATTTCAGCCGTTCCGCGCCGCTGCGCCGGGTGCAGTTCGAGGCGCCGCCGGACTTGATGCACTGGACCTACCCCTTGCCGCTGCATGCGCGGGGGATTCCCAATGTCTATACCCTGCACGATCTCGTGCCGCTGCGCCTTCCGCACACGACGCTGGACAACAAGCGGCGCTATTTCCGCCTGGTGTCCGCGATCTGTGAGCGGGCGGACCATATCGTCACCGTTTCGGAATCGTCGAAGGCCGATATCATCCAGCTGTTCGGGGTTTCGCCCTCGCGGGTGACGAACACCTACCAGTCCGTCTACGTGCCCGAGGCCTATCTCAACCGCCCGGCTGAGGCGGTTGCGCGGGAGCTGGAGGGCATATTCGGCCTTGAATATCGCAAATACTATCTGTTCTGGGGCTCGATCGAGCCCAAGAAGAATATCGGCCGGATGATCGAGGCCTATCTCTCAAGCGGCGTGCCCACGCCGCTGGTGATTGTCGGCGCGCAGGCGTGGAAATCCGAGCATGAACTCAAGCTCCTGGAAGACCTGCAGACCGGGACGGGGCGGCGCAACAACATCATCCGCCTGAACTACGTGCCGTTCGCGCTGCTGATGACGTTGATTGCCGGCGCGCGGGCGGCGCTGTTCCCCTCGCTTTATGAAGGGTTCGGCCTGCCGGTGCTGGAGGCAATGCAACTCGGCACCCTGTACGCGGCGGTGGAAAAGTAGGCCATGTAGCGGCGGCATAATGCTGCTGCGTGGCGGGGCAAAAACCGGCCACTTGTAGAGTTGCCTCTTTCGGAATGGAGGGAGAGGCGACGGGGGATGTATTC
>JAJZSY010000014.1 GCA_021849425.1 Pseudomonadota bacterium | reverse complement strand
TCGAAATCGCAATGGTCGAGCGCCGTGACCCGGCCATACCGCTTGACGAGGCCACGCGCCTTGAGAACGGGTTCCATCACACCGCCGCCTTTCTGATCCACTGGTCCACCGCGACCGCGACGATGATCAGCGCGCCGATCATCAGGTAGGTCCATTGCGGGTCGGTGCCATACATGTTGAGCCCGAGGGTGAAGACGCCGACGATCATGGCGCCGAAGATCATGCCGAGGATCGAGCCGCGGCCGCCGAACAGCGAGATGCCGCCGATCACCACCGCGGTGATGCTGTTGATGTTCTCGAACTGGCCGGAATTGGGCGAGATCGCGCCGATGCGGCCGATCAGCGCCCAGCCGGCGATGGCGCAAACCAGGCCCGAGAGCGTGTAGACGCCGATCAGCATCCGCCGCACGTTCACCCCCGCCAGTGCGGCGGCATCGGGATCGTCGCCCACGGCGTAGACGTGCCGCCCCCAGGCGGTGTGCCGCAGCACATAGGCAAAGAGCAGCACAAGGCCGATCATCAGCACGACGCCATAGGTGAAGGTGGCGCCGTTGGCGCCGCCGATCACGAAGGTATTGCCGAGATATTGCAGCAGCGGCGCCTGCATCGAGATCTGCGCCGCGCCGATCGTCTGGTTGCCGGAATAGAGATAGTTCGCCGCCAGCACGATCTGCCAGGTGCCGAGGGTGACGATGAAGGGCGGCAGCTTCATGCGGGCGACGAGCACGCCATTGATCCAGCCCGCCGCGGCGCCGAGGCCGAAACCGGCGAGGATGGCGGCACCGGCGGGTAGCCCATAGGCGAAGGCGCACTGGCCCATCAGCACCGAGGACAGCACCATGATGGCGCCGACCGACAGATCGATCCCCGCCGTGAGCACGACGAGCGCCTGGGCGACGCCGACGATGCCGGTGATGGTCACCTGCTGGAGGATCAGCGTCAGCGCATAGGCGGTGAAGAAGCGGTGGCCGACCAGGATGCCGAAGCCGAGCAGCGAGGCGAGCAGCACGATGAGCGGCGCGAGCCACGGCGTTTCATGCAGCAGGTGCTGCAGCCGCTCCAGCAGCGTCTTGCGGTGGCTGAATTCGGCGACAGTCTCGGCGCCGGACGTGACGATGGAGGCCTCGAAGGTGATCTCGGTGCGCTCGTTGCTCGACATCGCATATGCTCCATGACCGCGCCGGGTGCGCCGGCGCGGCAGTCGAAGGAAACGGGGCGGCGTTACGCACCGCCCGCGGTCGTGTCGGGGATCAGCTGCCCCAGCAGATCTTGGCGCCCTTCGCCGGCGTGATCGAGGGAACACCGGAAACGGGGTGGGCGGTGATCAGGTTGGTGCCGGTATTGTAGAAATCCTTGCCGGCGCTGGCCTGCGGCTTCTTGCCGGTCTTGGCGAAGGTGACGATCGCCTTGACGCCGAGGGCCGCCATCTTGAGCGGATATTGCTGCGAGTCGGCGGCGATGATGCCTTTCTTCACGCCGGCGACGCCGGTGCAGCTGCCATCGATCGCGACGATGGTGACCTTGCCGGCCTTGCCGACCGATTTCAGCGCCTGGTAGGCGCCGAAGGCCGCCGGCTCGTTGATGGCGTAGACCAGGTTGATGTTCGGGTTGCGGGCGAGCAGCGTTTCCATGCCCTTCTGGCCGCCCTCTTCCGAGCCACCGGTCTCGACATGGCCGACGATGCGCGGATCGGGGACGTTGAACGTGTTCGGCGTCTTGATCTTGTCACCGAAGCCGGCGAGGAACCCGTGGTCGCGCGCGACGTCGACGGTGGGGTGCGAGATCGACAGGTCGAGCATCGCGATCTTCGCGTCCTTCGCCTTGGCGCCGAGATGCTTGCGGGCCCAGCGGCCGATCAGCTCGCCGGCCTCGAAATTGTCGGTGGCGAAGGTCATGTCGGCGGCGTTGGTCGGGCTCAGCGCGGTATCCAGCGCGATCACCAGCAGCCCGGCCTTGCGCGCCTTCTCGACGGTGGGGACGATCGCCTTGGTATCGGACGGGGTTATCAGGATGCCCTTGGCGCCATCGGCGATGCAGCTCTCGATGGCGGCGACCTGCGACTGGTTGTCGCCGTCATATTTGCCGGCATAGGTCTTGAGATCGACGCCGAGCTTCTTCGCCTCGGCCAGCGCGCCCTTGCGCATGGTGACGAAATAGGGGTTCGAGTCGGTCTTGGTGATGAGGCAGGCGCGGATCGGCGCGGCCTGGGCGGTGGCGGCGAAGCCGGCGAGCGCGCCGAGCGCGGCCAGTGCGATCGTCGCTGAGCGGGTGAAGCTGTTCCTGTTGGTCATGTTGTTCTCCTTGGTCTCGACACGGTGTCTGGACTTGGCGCCTCCGGGCGCGTTCCGCGGGGCGGGACGGCACGGACGCTGTATGGTCATCGGCCGGAATCCGGCCGCATTGCCGAAGCGCGCGGCATCGGGGCCGCCGCTTGCGTCTGGTCGTGAATAGGGGTCGGCTGGGCGCCGTGCGCCGTCATCGTTCCTCCTCGGTCTTGTTATTCGTTCACCGGCCCGGCGCGGGAGCGTCAGGATACCAGAAAACGTTTTCATGGCTTTCTTAATTTGCACGTCTGGCAGGGGCAAGAAATTTCTTGCGCTGGAACGAAAATTTTATCTGACGCACCAAATCCGGTGCCGCTCTGGGGCAGACACGGTGCCAAACCCGTCAGTAGACGAACGAACCCTCGTCACGAATAAGAAAACGTTTTCAAATTTCTATCGCTCGGCAGAGGCATCGATATCATGGAGCCCCCGCGGCCGCCCGGCGGGATCAGGTGGACCAGTTCCGCGCGAAATCGGCGAACAGCGACAGGCCGCCGCAAGCGAAAACGGTCTGGCCGGTAACGTAGCTCGCCTCATCGGAGAGCAGGAATGCGGCAACGGCGGCGATTTCATCGGCTTCGGCAGGGCGACCCATCGGGATATGCGCCTCGACGATGCGGCGGCGCTCGGGATCGCCGGTCCAGCCGGCATTCATCGGCGTGACCGTCGCACCGGGCCCCACCGCATTGACCCGCACACCGCGCGCCGCGAACTCAAGCGCAAGGGTGCGGGTCAGATTCCCAAGCCCGCCCTTGGCCACCGAATAGGACAGGAAGCCCGGCTTTGGCACGATTTCGTGAACCGAGGAGACGTTGAGGATCGCACCACCCAAATGCTGCGCCATATGGCCGATCACCAGCCCGGACAGGTGGGCGACGGCAAGCAGATCGACGGCGACGACGCGGTCGAACCGGTCCATGTCGAGCGCGTCGCTCGGCTGCTCGGTCTGGATGCCGGCATTGTTGACCAGGATCGAGAGGTGACCGGCGCGCCCGATGGCGCGCGCGACAACAGTCGCCATCGCCGCGCGGTCGGTGACATCGGCGGCCTCGGCGTGATGAAGGACGCCCGGGCCGGCGGCGCGGAGTTCCTCCAGGGTTGCGGCAGCCTCGGCATCGCCCGGCAGATGGGTGAAGGTGACCGCGGCGCCCTCCTGCGCGAGACGCCGGGCGATGGCCTGGCCGATCCCCGACGCCCCACCGGTGACGAGCGCGTGCCTTCCGGCGAAGCGGGCACGATGTGGCTGGACTTGCGGCGTGGTCATGCCGGTCTCCTCACAGGATCATGCAACGGCAGGTTAGCGGCATGCCGCCGCCGCCGCCAGCCCCGCGGCGCGACCGGAAGAAACGATCTATATTCGCAACATCGAAGATGGCAGCATAAGAGACCCGATCCGGGAAGGCCGCGCGATTTCCTCGATTGCATTTTCATTGAGGGTCAACTAAATATAAATGACAATCATCGCAGGGAGGAACTCGATGACAAAAAAGATAGAAGATCAGGTTGAAGACATCGTCGCGTCGCGTCTGCCGCGCCGCGCCGTGGCGCAGGGAGTGACGCTCGGCGCCGCCGCCGCGATGCTCGCCGCCGGCGCCCGCACCGCCGAAGCCGCCGGCAAGGACCCGTTCCCGCCGCACAAGCGCTGGAAGTTCGTGTTCGTCAACCACGTCACCACCAACCCGTTCTTCGTGCCGACGCAATACGGCATTCACGACGCCTGCCGCCTGCTTGGCTGCGAATGGCAGTGGACGGGCTCGCAGACCTCGAACGTCGCGCACATGGTCAACGCGATGGACGCGGCGATCGCCGGCAAGGCCGATGCGATCGCGGTGCCGCTGGTCGATCCGACCGCGTTCAACAAGCCGACCGACCGCGCGCTTGCCGCCGGCATCCCGGTGTTTTCCTACAATGCGGACGCGCCGGCCGGCGCGGGCAACAAGCGCCTCGCCTATATCGGCCAGGACCTGTTCCTCGCCGGCTACCAGATGGGCGAGAAGATCGTCCAGCTCGTCGGCTCCGGCGAGGTGGCGCTGTTCATCGCCACCCCCGGCCAGCTCAACATCCAGCCGCGTATCGACGGTGCCGCCGCGGCGATCAAGAAGCTCGGCAAGAACATCACCTATCATGAAATCGCCACCGGCCCGACGGTGAACGAGGAACTCTCCAAAATCCGCGCCTATTATCTCGGCCACCAGCACGTGAAGGGCATGTTCGCGGTCGATGCCGGCTCGACCCAGGGTGTGGGCGAGGTGATGAAGCAGTTCGGCCTCGCCCGGAAAGGCGTGCATGGCGGCGGGTTCGACATGCTTCCCAAGACGCTCGACCTGATCAAGAGCGGCGATCTCACCTTCACCATCGACCAGCAGCCCTATCTGCAAGGCTTCTACACGGTGATGGAGATGTTCACGTTCCTGGCCTCGGGCGGCCTGTCGGGCCCGGCGGACATCAATACTGGCCTGAAATTCGTGACCAAGGGAGGGGTGCAACCCTATCTCGACACGCACACCCGCTACGAGGGCAGCTCGGCCAAGCCGCAGATCGTGCCCCGGAACGGGCCGATCGCCGGCTGATGCCGCGCCGGCGCGGCGGCCGGTCGAACCCCGATGGGGCAAGGCAGGCCACGCGCCGGACGTCCGCCCTCCATAAACGAGGCCGCTCCGCGCGGGGCGGTGCCTGAGATCAGGGGAACGGCATGAGCCAGCCCATCAGTCTGCGCCGACACGGCTCGCGCCTGTTCGCGCTGCGCGAGGCGAGCATTCTCGTCGTCGCCATCCTGCTGTTCGGCTATTTCGCCATCAGCAACGACAATTTCCTCTCCGGCGCGAACCTGCAGACATTGTCGCAGTTCATCGCCCCGGCCGCCATCATCGCCTGCGGCGAGATCATGCTGCTGATCTGCGGCGAAATCGACCTCTCGGTGGGCCAGGTCTTCGCGCTCGCCCCGTTCATCATGGCGTTCAGCGTAAAGGCGGGGCTCGGCCTGTTCATCGGCATCGTGCTCGCGCTGCTGGTCTGCGCCGTGGTCGGGCTGATCAATGGCGGCATCACCGTGCTGCTGCGGGTGCCCTCCTTCGTCACCACGCTCGGCACGCTGTTCCTGATCAACGGTTTCACCCTCACGATCTCGCGCGGCTATCCGGTCAACACGCCGGGTGGAGCAACGATCGCGAATATCTTCGGCGCGGAAGGCTACAGCGAGTTTCTCTGGGCGCTGCTGATCGTGCTGATCATGCACGCGGTGCTGCGCCACCGCCGCTGGGGGCTGCACACCATCGCGGTGGGCGGCAATCTCACCGGGGCGACCGAGGCCGGCATCAACGCGGCACGGATCAAGGTGGGGAATTTCGTGCTGACCAGCGTGCTCGGCGGCGTGACCGGCATTCTGGAGGCGTTCCGCATCGGCTCGACCGATCCGCTCGCCGGCGGCACCAACATCATGTTTCTCGCCGTCGCCTCCGGCGTGATCGGGGGGACCAGCCTCGCCGGCGGGTCGGGCACGATCATCGGCGGGCTGCTCGGCGCCACCGTGCTCGGCGTGTTGCAGGACGGCTTCACCCTCGCCGGAATCAACGCCTTCACCTTCGACATGATCATCGGCGGCGCCATTCTGATCGCGATGATCGCCAATATCCGCGTCCAGGGCATGCGCAAGGGAGGCAGGCGATGAGCGCCACCGTCAACGAAACGGCCGCGGACGCGCTACGGGCCGAGACCATCGTCAAGTCGTTCGGCGCGGTCACCGCCCTGTCTGGCGTGTCGCTGCATGTGAAGCGCGGCGAGGTGCTGGGCATTCTCGGCGATAACGGCGCCGGCAAGTCCACCCTGATGAAGATCATCACCGGCTATCACAAGCCGACCGCGGGCCAGCTCTACGTGCGGGGCGAGGCGGTTGATCTCGCCTCGGTCGACCATGCGCGCGCACTCGGCATCGAGTGCGTCTATCAGGATCTCGCGCTGGTGAACACGCTGCCGATCTATCACAACATGTTCCTGAACCGCGAGCTCAGGACCCCGTTCGGCATGCTCGACCACAGGACGATGCGCCGGCGCGCGGCGGAGGCGCTCGAGGATATCGGCGTCAACGTCCCCTCGGTGGACGAGGAGGTGGAGATGCTCTCGGGCGGGCAGCGGCAGGCGATCGCCATCGCCCGCGCGGTGTATTCCGAGGCGAAGATTCTGCTGCTCGACGAACCGCTCGCCGCGATGGGCGCGCGCGAGGCCGGGCTGATCATCGACCTGATCCAGCGCCAGCGCGCCCGCGGCGATATCTCGATCATCATGATCATGCACAACTATGCCCAGACGCTCGAGATTGCCGACCGGGTCATGCTGATGCAGCATGGCGAGGTGACGTTCTCTGGCGCTGCGCGCGACACCTCGGTCGAGGAACTGCTCGAGATCGTGCGGCGCGAATACCGCGCGGCACGGGCGCGCTGACGCATGGCGCCGGCGGCACAACATCAGCACGGAAAAGGGAACATCATGACCGCACATGCCAACGCAATCTATCCGAGCCTCAAGGACCGGGCGGTGTTCATCACCGGCGGCGGCGGCGGCATCGGCGCCTCCGTCGTGCAGCATTTCGCCGAGCAGGGCAGCCGCGTCGTCTTTGTCGACATCGACGCGGCGGGCGGCCAGCGCGTGGTCGAGCAGGTGGCCGCGAAGGGCCACGCCGCGCCGCATTTCATCAAGTGCGACCTGCGCGACATCGACGCGCTGAAAGCCGCGATCGCACAGGGCGCCAAGGCGGTCGGCCCGTTCACCGTGCTGGTGAACAACGCCGCCCATGACGAGCGCCACCCGACGATGGAGGTCACGGTGGACTACTGGGAAGACCGGTTGCAGGTGAACCTGCGCCACCAGTTCTTCACCGCCCAGGCGATCATCCCGATGATGAAGGCCGCCGGCGGCGGCGCCATCGTCAATTTCGGCTCCAGCAGCTGGCACAAGGGCCAGGGCGGCATGCCCGCCTATGTCACCGCCAAGGCCGGCATCGAGGCGCTGACGCGCAGCCTCGCGCGGGATTTCGGGCCGGACAACATCCGCGTGAACTGCGTGGTGCCGGGCTGGATCATGACCGAGCGGCAGATCGAGAAATGGCTCACGCCGGAAGGCGAGGAAACGCTGATGAAGCAGCAATGCCTCAAGCAGAAGCTGGTGCCGGCCGATGTCGCGCGGATGGTGCTCTGGCTCGCCGCCGACGACAGCCGGATGGTGACCAGCCACAATTTCTTCGTCGATGCCGGCTGGATCTGAGCGGCGCGGGCGGATCACCCTCCGCCGATGATCGGCCTCGATTGGGGAACGACGCGGCTGCGCGCCTTCCGCATCGCGGAAGACGGCGGATTGCGCGATGCGCGCCGTGCCGATCGCGGCGTGCTGAGCGTGGCGCCGGGCGGCTTTGCCGATGTGCTGCGCGAGATCGCCGGCGACTGGCTGGAGGCCGGCGAGCGGCGGGTGCTGATCGCCGGGATGGCCGGCAGCCGCCAGGGTTGGCTGGACGTGCCGTATCTCGACTGCCCGGCGGAATTCGGCGCCATCGCCGCCGCCGCGCAGCCAGTGGCGTTCGAGGGTGCGGATGCGCGCATCCTGCCGGGGCTCGCGACGCGGGACGAGGCTGGCGTGCCGGAAATCATGCGCGGCGAGGAGACGCAGATCGTCGGCGCGGTGGATGACGCCGCGCGCCGCCTCGTCTGCCTGCCGGGCAGCCACTCGAAATGGGCGGTTGTCGAGGCCGGGCGGATCGAGGGGTTCCGTTCCTACATGACCGGCGAGGCGTTCGCCGCGCTGGGCGGGGCGACGATTCTGGCGCAGACGATCGAGGCGGGCGGGCCGGAGCCCGACGCCTTCGCCGATGGCGTGGCGCGGGCCCGCCAGCCCGGCGGGTTGCTGCATCATCTCTTCGGCGTGCGGACCAGGGTCTTGCGCGATGGCGTGTCGAAATCCGCCTCGCGCGCCTATCTCTCAGGCCTGCTGATCGGCCACGAGGTTGGCCACGAGATCGGCCGCGCGATCGGCCGCGGGCGGACGGCGGATGCGACAGAGGTGACGCTGATCGGCGATCCCGCGCTGTGCGGGCTCTACCGCGACGCGATCACGCTAAGCGGCGGGGCGGCGCGCGTGCATGACGATGTAGCCGGGGACGCCGCATGTCTCGGCCTCGCCCGGCTCGGAGCGCAAATTCCATGGCAACACTGAAGGAGCATCTCGACGCCTGCCCGCTGGTCGCGATCCTGCGCGGGGTCGCGCCGGACGAGGTGATGGCGGTGGGCGAGGCGCTCGTCGGCGCCGGCGTGAAGATCATCGAGGTGCCGCTGAACTCGCCAGACCCGTTCGAGAGCATCGGCCGGCTCGTCCGCGGACTCGGCGCGCGGGCGCTGATCGGCGCCGGAACGGTCATGACCGTGGAGGATGTCGGCCGCCTCGCCGGGGCGGGCGGGCAGTTGATGGTGACGCCGCACGCAGATCCCGCGCTCGTGGCCGAGGCGAAGCGGCGCGGGCTGATCGCCCTGCCCGGCTTCTTCACCCCGGCAGAGGCGTTCGCGCTGATCGGCGCCGGGGCGGACGGGCTGAAGCTCTTCCCCGCCGAAGCGGCGGGTCCCGCCGTGCTCAGGGCGTTGCGCGCGGTGCTGCCGCCGGCGCTGCCGGTGCTGCCGGTCGGCGGCATCACGCCGGCCACGCTCGCCCCCTGGCGCGCGGCCGGGGCCGCGGGATTCGGCATCGGCTCGGCGCTCTACCGGCCGGGCGATGACGCCGCTTCCGTGCGCGCGAAGGCGGCGGGCTTCATCGCCGCGCTCGGACTCTGATCCGGCTGCAAAACCTCTGGCCTTTGCGCGAATTGCCTTTTATCGTTTGACGGCAAGGACCGGATCGACCGGCCACAACGATGAGGGGAAGAGGCGCTGCCATGTCCGAGGCTTTTCACGTCTATGATGAACGGTTTCGCTCGATGCTGCTGTTCAACGCGGCGATCGAGACCATCGCCACCGGCTGCCGCTGGGCGGAAGGGCCGGTCTGGTTCGGCGAGCAGAATTGCCTGCTTTGGAGCGATATTCCGAACGACCGGATGATGCGCTGGACGACGAACGGGACGGTCGATGTCTATCGCACGCCGGCACGACACACCAACGGCCATACCCGCGACCGGCAAGGGCGGCTGGTCAGCTGCGAGCATGGCGGGCGCTGCGTCAGCCGCACCGAATATGACGGCACGGTCACGATCCTGGTGGATCGCTTCGAGGGCAAGCGGCTGAACTCCCCGAACGACGTGGTGGTGAAATCCGACGGTACGATCTGGTTCACCGACCCCGATTACGGAATCTGGAGCGATTACGAGGGGCATCGCGCGGAAAGCGAGATCGGCGCCTGCAACGTCTACCGGTTCGACCCGGCGAGCGGCGCGCTCGGCGTGGTCGCCAGCGATTACGAGCGGCCCAACGGGCTGGCCTTCAGCCCCGACGAACAGAAGCTCTACATCGCCGATACCGGCATCACCCACCGGGCGGATGGCCCGCATCATATCCGGGTGCACGACGTGATCGACGGCGCGCGACTCGGGCCGGGGAAGGTTTTCGCGGAAATCGCGAACGGCTTCGCCGACGGGTTCCGCCTCGACGAGCACGGCAATGTCTGGTCGAGCTGCGGCACCGCCAACGGCGTCGCCGTCTTCGCGCCGGACGGAACCCCGCTGGGCAAGATCGACCTGCCGGAAGCGACCAGCAACCTCGTCTTCGGCGGGCCGAACCGCAACCGGCTGTTCATGACCGCGACCAGCTCGGTCTATTCGCTCTATGTCGCGGTGCGGGGCAACAAGACGGTGTAAGGGGCGCGATTCTGATTGTCAGCGCCCGTTATTGATTGTATAAAACCGATAATAAACTGACTGTAATAAAATCCTGGGAGGACAAGATGGACTTCGATCAAACGGATTCCGGCGCTGCCGGCGCGATTGACCTGACGGGTGCGACCCGCCGCACGCTGCTCACCGGGCTTGCCGGCGGGCTCGGGCTGGCCGCCCTGCCCCGCTTCGGGCTGGCCAACAACCGCAAGCTCAAGATCGCCCTGTCGAACTCGTATATCGGCAACGAGTGGCGCATCGAGATGGTCAACCTCTTCAAGGCGGCGCTGCAAATGGAGCCGTACAAGAGCGAGATCGACGGATCGTATTTCAGCTCGGGCAACAACATCTCGCAGGAAAGCCAGCAGATTTCCGGCATGATCGCCGAGCGCGTCGATGCGATCCTGGTCGACGCCGCCTCGCCGACCGGGCTCAACGGCATTCTCCAGCAGGCGCATGCGCGGGGGATTCTTGTTGTCTCGTTCGACAACATCGTCACCACGCCGAGCGCGATCAAGGTGAACACCGACCAGGTGAAATTCGGCGCCACCCTCGCCGAATGGCTGGCGAAGAAGATCGGCGGCAAGGGCAATGTCATCATGGTGACCGGCGTGGCCGGCACCGGGGTGAACGAGGACCGCAACCGCGGCGCCGAAGAGGTCTGGAAGAAATATCCCGGCATCAAGATCGTCAGCCGTTTCGCCGGCGACTGGGCGTCCTCCACCGCGGAGAAGAACACTGCATCGGTGCTGCCCTCGCTGCCCAAGATCGACGGCATCTGGTGCCAGGGCGGCACGGATGGCGTGCTCAAGGCCTTCATCGCCGCGAACCGGCCGCTGCCGCCCACCGCCGGGGAGGCGGAAAACGGTTTCCGCAAGTTCATGACCGGCTATATGGGCCACAAGGTGGAGGGGCTTTCGGTCGGCCAGCCGCCCTATCTCGTGCTGATCGCGCTGGAACTCGCGCGGCGCATCCTCAACAAGTCGTATCCGCGCAAGGACATCACCATCCCCTTCCCCTTCGTCACCAACGCCACGGTGAAGGTGGGCGAGACGGTGTTCCCGAACCTGCCTGACAGTTTCTTCACCGACTTCACCGATAGCGGGCCGCACGCGACGCTCAAGATCTGTGTCGATGCAGCACTGCACGGCACACCCTGCGGCGGTTCCCTGACCGTGCATCTGCCCAAGGCCTGACCCGGCCATGACCGCACCCGCCATCGCGGCGCGCGGGGTCAGCAAGTCGTTCGGCGGCGTCAAGGCCCTCACGGGGGCCTCGATCGCCGTCGCGCGCGGCAGCGTTCACGCGCTGGTGGGCGAGAACGGCGCCGGCAAATCGACCCTGATCAAGATCCTCGGCGGCCGCATCGCCGCCGATGAGGGGAGCGTGGAAACCGCCGGGCCGAGCCTGCGCATCGGCACCGTGTTCCAGGAACTCACACTGCTGCCCTACATGACGGTGGCCGAAAACCTGCTGCTCGGCCGCGAGCCGCGCGGCCGGCTCGGCCTGATCGACCGCGCCGCGATGCCGCGCCTCGCCGAGGCCGAACTCGCCGGTCTCGGCATCACCCATATCGATCCGCGCGCGCTGGCGGCGGACATATCGCTCGCCGAACGGCAGATCATCGAGATCGCGCGGGTGATCATGGCGCGCCCGCAGGTATTGCTGCTCGACGAGGCGACATCCGCGCTGGTCGAGCGCGAGGTGGCCTGGCTGTTCGGCCAGATCCGCGCGCTGCGGGATGCGGGCGTGGCGATCGTGTTCACCTCGCACCGCTGGGGCGAGATCACCAGCATCGCCGACGAGATCACCATTTTCCGCAACGGCAGCGATGTCGGCACCTTCACCACGATCGGCGAGGACGAGGCGATCACGCTGATGACGGGGCAGGCGCTGGAGACGATCTTTCCCGCCCGCTTCGCGCCCTCATCCGGCCCCGTGCTGCTCTCGCTGCGCGGCGCGCGCGCGGAGGGAACCGCGCCGCTCGACCTCGACCTGCGCGCGGGCGAGATTCTCGGCATTGGCGGGCTCGCCGGGCACGGCCACCGCGCCCTGTTCTTCGGCCTGTTCGGCGCTCCGGGTTTTCGCGAGGGGCGGATCGAGCGCGAAGGACGGCCGGTCCGCATCACGGCGCCCTGGGACGCGATCCGAGCCGGCATCGCCCTGGTGCCGGAAGACCGCAAGAGCGAGGGGCTGTTCCTGCCGCTTTCCGTGCGGGACAATTTCACCCTGCCGATTCTGCGCCAGCTCTCGCGCTTCGGCATCTTGCGGCTCGGCGCCGAGCACGCGACGGTGGCGGAAAGCATCCGGCGGCTGGCCGTGCGCACGCCCTCGGCGCAGCAGCCGGTCGGCGCGCTCTCCGGCGGCAACCAGCAGAAGGTGCTGCTCGGCCGCTGGCTGCTGACGCGCTCGCGCATCCTGCTGCTCTACGATGTGACCCGCGGCGTCGACGTCGCGACCAAGCACGAGATCTACGAGCTGATCGCCGGCCTCGCCCGCGAGGGCTACGCGATCCTGTTCTATTCGTCGGACGCGGAGGAACTCGCCCATCTGTGCCACCGGGTGAAGGTGATGCGGCGGGGCGCCTTCGTCGCCGAACTGCCGGCCGATGCGCTGTCCGCCGAGGCGATCGTCGCCGCCGCGATGCGCGAGAGCGGCCAGACGGAGACTCCCCATGCAGCCTGACGCCGCAGCACTGCCACGCGGCAGCCGGCTTGGCCACGCGATCGGGCAGAATATCGGCCTGATCCTCGCCGGCGCGATCCTTGCCCTGGCGGTCGCCGGGTTCCTGCTGGTCTACAGCATCGAGCAGCACCGGCTGCCGGGCAATTTCGAGCTGACCTCGACGGTGAACAACGCCATTCCGCTGGTCTTCGCCGCCGTGGGCCAGAGCTTCGTCGTGCTCACCCGCGGCATCGACCTCTCGGTCGGCGGGGTGGTCGATCTCGCCAACGCGCTCGCGGCGGTGACCATGGGCAAGTCGCTCGGCGGCGCGCTGCTGTGGTCGGCCGTCATTCTCGCGGTGGGGGCGGCCTGCGGCCTCGTGAACGGGTTGCTGGTGGCGTTCGGCCGGTTGCAGCCGATCGTGGTGACACTGGCGACGCTGTCGATCTACCAGGGTCTCGCGATCCGCGTGCTGCCGGCGCCGGGCGGCGCCATTCCGCCGGCCTACACCAATCTGCTGGTCAACCCGAACGCGCCCTGGGCACTCGTCTATATCGGCCTTCTCGTGCTGGCCTGGGCGGGGTTCCGGCGCTCGCGCACGGGTGTCGATCTCTACGCGATCGGCAATGACGAGGCCTCGGCCCGCGCGCTCGGGGTCAACGTGCTGCGCACCAAGATCATCGCCTACATGCTGGATGGGGCGCTGGCGGCCGCGGCAGGGCTGTTTCTCGCCGCATCGGCCACGGCGGGCGACGCGACCACGGGCAACAGCTACACGCTGACTTCCATCGTCGCGGTCGTGCTCGGCGGGGTCTCGCTCTTCGGCGGCCGTGGCTCGGCGGCCGGCGCGATTGCGGGGGCCTTCATCACCACGCTGATCGTCAACATCCTGTTCTTCAGCCACGTCAACCCACTCTATCAGTCGTTCTACGAAGGGGTGTTCCTGATCGTGGCGGTTGTGCTCGGCGGCGCCATCGGTGGCGCGATCAGGAGGCGGCGATGAGAACGCTCACGGTCGATACACGGCGAATCCTTTACGCGATTGCCGCCGCGATCGGGCTTTTCGTGGTTGGCGAGATGGCGCATCCGGGCTTTCTGTCCGGCCCCAGCGTGGCCTCGATCCTGGTGATCGCCTCGTTCGTCGGCCTCGTGGCGGCGGGGCAGTGCTTCGTCATCCTGATCGGCGGGATCGACCTTTCGGTGCCCTGGGTGATGAACGCCGCGGCGATCCTGCTCACCACCACCTCGCTCGGCAAGAACACGGGCGCGCCGGAAGCGATCGCCGCAGCCCTTGGCATGGGGGTGGCGGTGGGGGTGGCCAATGGCATCGGCATCGCGCTGTTCGGCATTCCCGCGGTGGTGATGACGCTGGCGGCGAACGGCATCGTCGAGGGGCTGACACTCGGGCTGAGCGGCGGTTTCACCTGCTCCTCCTGCTCATCCTACGCGCCGCCGCTGATCCAGACGCTGGCGCATGGCAGCCTGCTCGGCATTCCCGATGCGCTCTGGCTCTGGGCGTTCGTGACCGCGCTGGTCAGCGGCGCACTCGCGGTGACGCGGTTCGGGCGGGCGACCTACGCGCTCGGCACCAATCCGCTCGCCGCCACGCTGGCCGGGATCGACGCCCGGCGGATGACGATCCTGCTCTACGCCCTTTGCGGCGGCTTCGCCGCTCTCGGCGGGATCATGCTGGTCGGCTTCGGCGGGCAGGCTTCGCTCGGGCTCGGCGATCCCTATCTGTTCACCTCGATCGCCGCGGTGGTGATCGGCGGGGTGAACATCCTTGGCGGGCGCGGCAACTATCTCGGCGTCGCCGCCGGGGCCGTGAGCCTGACCGTGCTGGTCTCGGTGCTGCTCGCGCTATCGATGCCCGACTACGTGCGCAGCATCGCCTATGGCGTCGTCATCCTGGCGCTGCTGCTCGCCTATGGGCGGGAGAACGAACGATGACCACGTGGCAGCCGGCCGAGCGCTACCCCGATCCGGCGATCCATGTGCTCAGCCCGTCCTTCGCGCGCTACCGCCTGTTCAACGCTGCGGTGGAGCGGCTGGCCGATGGCTGCCGCTGGGCGGAAGGGCCGGTCTGGTTCGGCGACGGGCGCTTCCTGCTGTGGAGCGACATTCCGAACGACCGGATGCTGCGCTGGGACGAAACCGATGGGCGCGTCAGCGTGTTCCGCCAGCCGGCCGGCCATGCCAACGGCAACACCAGGGACCGCCAGGGGCGGCTCATCACCTGCGAGCATGGCGGTCGGCGGGTTGTCCGTACGGAAACCGATGGCGGCATCACGGTGCTGGCTGACGGGTTCGGCGGGCGAAGGCTGAATTCGCCGAACGACGTTGTGGTGAAGTCCGACGGCAGCATCTGGTTCACCGACCCGCCCTTCGGCATTTCCGGGTGGTATGAGGGGCATCGGGCTGACGCCGAACTGCCGCCGGCGATCTACCGGATCGATCCGGCGAGCGGCGCAGTCGCCATGGTGGCGGACGATATCGCGGGGCCGAACGGGCTGGCCTTCTCGCCGGATGAGAGCCGGCTCTACGTGGTCGCCTCGCGGGCCGAACCGCACCGGGCGATCCATGTGTTCGATGTGGTGGATGGAAGCCGCCTGACCAACAACCGGCGGCTG
This sequence comes from Pseudomonadota bacterium, assembly GCA_021849425.1. GTDB lineage: Bacteria > Pseudomonadota > Alphaproteobacteria > Acetobacterales > Acetobacteraceae > Acidiphilium. The sequence continues at coordinate 60,138 of JAJZSY010000014.1, read as the reverse complement.
ATCGATGCCGGACCTGGCGGCACGCCGGACGGTTTCCGCGTCGATATCGATGGGAATATGTGGTGCGGCTGGGGCATGGGCGCGGCGGAGCTGGACGGGGTGATGGTGTTCGACCCCGGTGGAACGCCGATCGGCCGCATCGCCCTGCCCGAGCGCTGCGCCAATGTCTGCTTCGGCGGCCGTCACCGCAACCGGTTGTTCATGGCGGCGAGCCGGAGTCTCTATGCACTTTACGTTAACACCCAGGGTGTGCGCGGAGGGTGATCTGCCGCTTTCCTGGCTGCGAGCCATTGTTCTGAACAGAGACCCGGCGGGAGACTGTCTCCCGCCGGGGGCGAATTGAGGCGGTTCGTTCAGAAGTCTTCCCAATTATCCTCGCCGGCGGTTTCCATCTGTGCTTCGCGGAGCGGCGCCGGCTTCACGGGGCGGGTGGCAGTCTGCGCCGGGCGGATGGGGGCCGCTCGGGACGCGGCCGGCCGGGCGCTTGTCGCCGGGCGGGGCATTGCCGGCTCGTGCGCGACCGCCCCGAGATCGAACCGCGCCATCAGGCCGGAAAGCTGCTCCGCTTCCCGTGCCAGGCTATGGCTCGCCGCCGTCGACTCCTCGACCATCGCCGCGTTCTGCTGCGTCGTCTGATCCATCTGACCAACGGCCGTGTTCACCTGCACCAGCCCGGTCGACTGCTCCTGGGCGGATGCGGCGATTTCCGCCACCACGCCGTTGATCTCGCCGATCTGCCCGACAATGCGCTCAAGAGCGCGACCGGTCTGGCCGACAAGATCGACACCCGCCACAACCTGCTGGTTCGAGGCGGAAATCAGCGTCTTGATTTCCTTCGCCGCGTCCGCTGAACGCTGCGCGAGCGCGCGAACCTCGGAGGCAACAACGGCAAAGCCACGTCCGGCGTCACCAGCCCGGGCGGCCTCGACCCCGGCATTGAGCGCGAGGAGGTTGGTCTGGAACGCGATCTCATCGATGACCCCGATGATGCTGCCGATCTGCTTGGATGACGCCTCGATCTCACCCATCGCCGCCACGGCCTGGGACACGACGGCGCCGCCGCGTTCGGCATCGCCCTGCGCAGCGCCGACCACGTTGCGGGCATGCACCGCCGCATCGGCGGTCCGCCGAACGGTTGCTGTGATTTCCTCAAGCGCGGCGGCGGTTTCCTCGAGTGTTGCGGCCTGCTGCTCGGTGCGGCGGGACAGATCGTCCGCCGCCGCGGAGATTTCCGAAGCGCCCGACCTGATCGCCGTGGCGTTCGCAGCGACAACCCCCATTGCCTCCTGCAGCCGATCGAGAGCCGCGTTGAAATCATTGCGCAGACGGTCGTAATCGTCGCCGAATGCCTCGGTCAGCCGGTAGGTGAGATGCCCGGCCGCAAGTTCCTCAAGGCCACCGGCAACGGCATCGAGCACATGGGCGAGCTGGCTTGCGGCCGCCTCGCGCCGGGCCTCGGCCTCCAGCCGCTCGGCCTCGCGCGTGCGGGCGAGATGGGCGGCTTCGGCCTCCAGTTGGGCCTTCTCGATGCCCGCGGACTTGAACACCTCGACCGCCCGCGCCATGCCGCCGATCTCGTCCTTGCGGTCGGTGAAGGGGATGGATGTCTCGAACTCGCCGCGGGAAAGCTGGGTCATGGCGGAGGTGATCGCGCGCAGCGTGTTGTTGACGTTGCGCTGCATCAGATACATCGCGATGAGGAAGAGCGCGAAGAGCGGCACGAAGACCAGGGAGAAGCGCGACACACCCTTCCAGAGCTGGGCATCGATATCGTCGACATAGGCGCCGGTGCCGATATACCAGCCCCAGCCGGGCACCTGTCCCATGAAGGAGATTTTCGGCTGCGGCTTGGACGAGCCGGCTTTCGGCATGAAGTAATGGGCAAAGGCCGGATGGCCGGCGCGGATCGAATTGATCATCACCCGATCGGTGTAGTTGCCGAACATGTCCTTGGCGTCGTAGCGGTTGGTGCCGATCAGCGCCTTGTTGACGTGCTGCAGCCCGATCCCTTTCGCACTGTCGACGAAATAATAGTTGCCGTGATCGAAGCGGGCGGCGCCGAGGGCCTTGAGCGCGAGGGACTTGGCCTGCGGCTGCGGCATCGTTCCCTTCTCCGCCATGCCCACGAACCCGCCGGTAATGTGCACGGCGTCACTTACCAGGGCGCGAAGTTCGGATTTACGCGACTGCACCTCGATCTGATAGGACGCCAGCAGCCCGAGAGCGATGGCGACCAGTGTCATCACGACGCCGAACGCACCGAGCGCGGCAAACTGGTGACGAATTGAAAGCTTGTTCAGCACGACATGTCTCCGGTTCAACCTTCCCGGACTGCATGACAGAGTTTAGTTAAAAAAAAGTGTTTTGATGTTGAATCGGAGCGGATGTCCCGCGCGGTGCGATGGCCGGCATACGGGATATCACCCATCCGGATAATGTTCAGGAGGACGACTCCTTTAGACCGATGAAATCGTCAGGACATTATCCAAATATAGTAAACAAATACTTTATATAAGCCTCAATACAACTTAATAGAAATAGTCTTAATACATTCTGCAATATTATCCGGCATCATCGTTGATAGCATCCCCGCGATCCACCCGGTGGGGAGGCCATGCGACACACCGCTCTGTACGGAAATGCGATCCGGCCGATTGAACCTGCGCCTGCACGCCAGCCTCGCGCTGCGGCCAGCGTCCCCCCCGGCGCCTGCGCCGGCGCCGAGCGGATCATGGTCGGGCAATCGCCGGCGATGTGCCGGTTGTTCGAGCTGATCCGCCGGTTCGCCCCGGTCGACGCCCCGGTGCTGATCACCGGGGAAACCGGCACCGGAAAGGAACTCGCCGCCCGCGCCCTGCACGACCGCTCGAACGCCCGCGATGGCCGGTTCGTCGCCATCAACTGCGCCGCGCTGCCCGCCGGGCTGATCGCCTCGGAACTTTTCGGCTACGAGAAAGGCGCCTTCACCGGCGCCACGGCGCGGCGGATCGGTCTGGTCGAGATGGCGGCGGGCGGATCGCTCTTTCTCGACGAGATCGGCGACCTGCCGATGGACCTGCAAGGGCATCTGCTGCGATTCCTGCAGGAGGGGCAGATTTTCCGCCTCGGCGGGCGCGAGCCGGTAAGCGTGCGCACCCGCGTCATCGCCGCCACTCATGTCGATCTGCGGCGAGCCATCGGCGAGGGCCGGTTTCGCGAAGACCTGTTCTATCGGCTCAATGTGCTGCAGCTCGAGATGCCGCCGCTGCGCGAGCGGGACGGCGATATCGAACTGCTCGCCATGGTCGTGCTGCGGGCGGCCGCGCGCGATCTGGGGCTGGCGGTGGACGGGTTCTCGGCCGGGGCGATGGCCGCGCTCTGCCGCCATGACTGGCCGGGCAATGTGCGCGAACTCGTCTCGACGGTGCGGCGGGCCGCGGTGATGGCGAGCGGGCGGACGATCGGGGAAGCGGACCTCGCATTGCCCGCCGCGCGCGAAGCCCGGCACCGGCGGGCCACGACCGGCTCGCACGGGATGGTCGATCCCGAGGCGGTGCGCGCCGCCCTCGCCCGCTGCGGCCAGAACCGCGCCCGCGCCGCCCGCGAACTCGGCATCGCCCGCATAACACTCTACCGCGCGCTGCAACGCATGGCGGCGACCGGCCACACGGAGGAGACCAGCGATGAACCTTGACCCGACACGGCCGCGCCGCGTGGCGGCGGCGCTGTTTGCCGCCGGACTGGCTTTGCCCGCCGCCGCAGCACAACCCGGCGCCGGGACGAACGCGGGCACGAACGCGGGCACGAACGCGGGCGCCACGGCAGACAACACGCCGGCGGAGAGCAATGGCGCGGCGCTCGAGCGGCTGCGCGCCAGCGTCGCCCGTGCCGAGGCCAGGTTGCGGCACACGCGGCACGAGCTCGACCGCGCGCGTGCCGAACTCGGCCGCCAGGGCGCCCTGCTCGACGAGGCCATGCGCCGGCTCCGCGCGGCCGGGCCGGGGCCGACCAGCGCGGCGCAGAACCAGGCGGCGGCGCCCGCCGCCGACGCACCAGCCACGGACGGCGCGCCACCATCCCCCGAGCAGACCGCGGCGCCGATCACGGAAACGAAACCGCCGGAACGGCGGGAGGCGCGCGTGCTGCAGACCTCGCCGCTGCAATCGGTCGGCGGCGTGCTCACGCCCCGCGGCACGCTGGTGATCGATCCCTCGCTCGAATACGATTATTCGGCCGACGACCAGCTGAGCCTGAACGGGTTCACCATCCTGCCCGGGATCACCTTCGGCCAGCTCCTGCTCGCACGGGTGCGGCAAAGCATGGTGACACCGGCACTGACGCTGCGCTACGGCCTGACCGACCGGCTGGAACTGAGTGCAAGAGTGCCGTTCGTCTACGCGTATCAGGAGACCGTTACCCAATCGATCCTGCAACAGAGCGGCGGCGGCACCACTGTCGGGGTTCTGGCGCCGAGCGCCCATGGGGCCAGTATCGGCGACATCCAGTTCGGCGCCAGCTACCAGTTCAATGCCGGCGGCGGTGGCGTGCCGATCGTGGTGGGCAACCTGATCTACAAGACCGCAACCGGCACCAGCCCGTTCTCGGTCCCGGTCTACACCACCGCCGATCCGAATGGCGGCATCATATCCGGCATTCAGAAAAAAGTGCCGACCGGCACCGGGTTCGCCGCGCTGGAGCCGAGCATAACACTGCTCTACCCGACCGCACCGGGAATCCTGTTCGCCAATCTTCTCTACATCCACAATTTCGGCCGGACGGTCGACGTGCAGGACCCCGGCGGCGGCCCGGCGGTGGCCGCCGACGCCAAGCCCGGCGATGCGGTGGCGGCGACGTTCGGCATCGGCTTCGCCCTCAACGACGAGACGACCTTCACGCTCAGCTACCAGCAGGAGCATGTGTTCGGCGCGACGTTCAACCATGTGGCGGTGAAGGGATCGGCCTATGATTTCGGCACCTTCAATTTCGGCATCGGCTACCAGATCTCGAAATCGACGACGATCAATCTCGGGGTGGGCATCGGCGCGGGGCCGAATGCACCGGTCGCCAAGGTGCTGGTCGATATCCCGATCCGCTTCTGAGGCGGCGGAGATGTATCGGTGTCCGGCGTTTCCTGGAGCGTTTCATGGAACAGCCGAGTCTCCTCCGGCGAAAGTCGAAAATTCCATATCTATCAATATCTTGATCGCAAAAACCGGACTGGCACGGCGGTTGCATAACATTGACCATGCAGGTGCGGACCGGCCCGCCGGACCCGGACCTGCAAGAGCCGCGGCGCAATGCGACCCGGCCCGCGCAACCCGAACCTCAGGAGTGACCCATGCGGATTTCCCTTGTTCTCTCGAGCGCCTCGGCCCTGGTTCTTGGCCTTGCCGTGGCCCATGCGACGCCGCCCGCGCCGCCCACGACCAACAGCCACCCGAGTGCAAGCTCGCAGGGCCCTGGCACCAATGCCAGCGCCGCCGGCCGCTCCTCGGCCTCCTCGTCGAGCACCAGCACGTCGCAGTCCTGGACATCGACGCCGACCACCAACTCGAACAACACGACCAACATGGCGGCGGCGGCGGCCGGCGGTGTCGCGGCGAACAACCACAGCCTCGCGATCAGCGCGTCGCTGTCGAACTTCGCCAACGACTACAAGACGATCTCCGACTATCATCTCGCCACCGCGACGACGAACGGCACGGTCTATGGCGGCGCCGGCCTCAGCGCGAGCGGGCCGAACAACATGAACTGGAAGAAGGGTCGCGGGGCCAAGAGCGCATCGGGACCGATGGTCTCCATGGGCGCCTCGCTCAACAACGTGGCGAACGGCACCGGCATCGTGACGGCGCAGGTGAATGCGGGCGTGAACGCGCTGCAGCAGAATACCGTCTCGCTGTCCTCGGTGGTGTCGGGCAGCAGCAGCACCTCCGTGTTCCACTGATCGCCCGGCGATCACGCAGATCGGACCGCTCGCGGTCCGGAACGGAACCGCCATGGTCCGGCCCGTCCGGGCCATGGCTTTCGGGAGAGAGGGCGATGGACAGGCTTGATGAGCAGGCGGCCGGAACGGCGCGCCGGCGCAGCTCCCGGATCGGGCATGCGCTGGCCATGGCGGCAATTGCCCTGATCGCCGGCGCGGCAGGGCCCGCACGGGCCGGCACGGCGGGCCCAGGCGCGCCGGACCAGGCGCTGAGCCGCGCATTGCAGGGCAGCGAACTGCACGGCGCAGCACTCGGCCGGCTACGCGGCAGCGGAATCGTGATCCAGGACGCCAATACCAACGGCACCATCAGCGGCGCGAGCGTGGGGCACGGCAGCGTGACCGGCCCGGTCAGCGCCAGCAACGCGATCAACGGCAATGCCGGAATCACCACGGTCTTCCAGAACAGCGGCAACAACGCGCTGATCCAGAACTCGATGACCATCAACGTGACACTGCACTGAAGACAGCCGCGCCGCCGCAGGCAACCGGGACGGCGCGACCGGCGGAAAGGACGACGATGAGCGGGACACAAAGGCACGAGAGGCGGCATCCGGGCGGAATCCCGTGGCGGCGCGCGCTGCTGGCGTTGTTCGGCATCGCCTGCCTCGCGGGCAGGCCGGCGCTCGGCGGCGGCATCCCGGTCAACGGGCTGAGCCTCGGGGCCGGCAGCGTCCGCGTGCCGGTCGAGAGTTTCCAGGCGATGCGGTTCGCGCAGACGATCCACCAGGCCTACGATTTCTCCTGCGGCTCGGCGGCGCTCGCCACCCTGCTGACCTACAGCTATCACCGCAACGTAACGGAGAAGCAGGTCTTTCTCAGCATGATCCGGCACGGCAACCGCCAGGCGATCGAGCGATACGGCTTCTCCCTGCTCGACATGAAGACCTATCTGGCGCGGCAGGGCATTCCCTCCGGCGGGTTCGACGCGCCGCTCTCCCGGCTGGCCGGGCTGCACGTTCCGGCGATCGTGCTGATCAACGACCATGGCTATCGCCATTTCGTCGTGCTGCGCAGCATCGGGGCGGGGCGGGTGCTGCTGTCGGACCCGGCGGTCGGGTTGCGCTCGGAGAGCGTGGCGCGGTTCCGGCGGCAGTGGAGCGGCGTGTTTTTCCTCATCATGAGCGAGGCGGCACGGGCGCAGCGGAGCTTCGAGAACCCGCACCTGTGGCGCGGCAGCCCGCCGGCCCCGACCGACATCGCGCGCTACGCGCTCGGCCTCGCCCGGCTGCAGGAGGTGACAATCCCGATCGCGAACCGGTTCTAGTGTCCCGAACCTGAAATCCTCCGGATTTCAGATTCAAAGTGGACACTAGGAAAATCAATCAATCAGTGTCCTGTTCCTGAAATTCCCCCACGAATTTCAGGGACAAGACACTAGAGCATCATCCGATCAGGTGGATCGGAAACTGCTCTGGCGTCCTGCCCGGAAAGCCCGGCGCGCAGGACGGATCTTGAAAGGAGCCAGATGATGAGACGACTTTGCTCGAGTCCTCGCGCGCTGCTCGGCGGCGGGCTGCTTTGCACCCTGCTGGCAGGCAACCCCGCCATCGCGAGCGCGGCGGCGCCGGCCCTGGCCGGCAATTTCGGCGCCCTGCTGAGCGATGCGCAACTGAGCGATGCGCGGCTCGGCGGAATCCGTGGCGGGTTCGATGTCACGCCTCAGCTGACGGTGGACTTTGCCTATCAGCAGGTGACCAGCGTGAACGGCACGGTGATCGCGGCCATCGCCGTGCCGCAGATCCAGCTCACCTTCGGCGGCGCGGGCGGGCCGCAGCCGGCCAGCGTCATCGCCAGCGCCGCACCCGCGACATCGTCGTTGACGGCGCAGCCTCGGCCGGTGACGGTGACAACGCCATCGCCGGCCGGGCCGGCACTGCTCGCCGGGGTCGCCCACTACGGCGGGGCAAGCGTGGCGACGAGCCTGACCTCCGGCGGGCTGGCGACGGTGATCGCCAATACCGCGAGCAATACGCTGATCCAGAACCAGATCGCGGTGGATGTCGGCACCACCGGCATGCCGGCGCTGCTGTCCACCCAGGCGCACGCGATGATGATTTCACAGGCGATGACCGATGCGAACCGCCGGATGCGTTAGCCTGATCCGCACCGCGGCGCTGCTGGCCGGCCTCGCGGCAACGCTGTGGCAGCCCGGCGCCGCACGCGCCGCCGCGCCCGCGGCGCCGGACGGAAAGCTGGCCGGATTGCGCCTCATCGCCCTGCCGGATGCGGCGCTTGCCCGGGCCACCGGCGAGGGGTTCGCAGCGCCGGCGATCGCGATCCGGTTGCCGGATCGCGGGCGGGTCACGCTATGGGACGAACTCGTGGCGCGGCCCGGCGATGCGGGACTGCCGTCCGGCCTGGTGACGGTGACTGTCAACAGCCGGTAGGGTAGCTCAGACCGGGTCCCAGCAGAACACGTCGCCGCTGAGATCGAGCGGCGTCAGCGCCCCGCGCAAGGCGGGGAAGGCATGATCTCGGATCAGCTCCGGCGTCCAGCCGCCGTTGCGCTGCACCGAACGGGCGGGGCGGCTCTGGTCCATCACGAAAATCTCGTTACGACGGATCGCGAAAATCTGACCCGTGACGTCACCTGAAGCCGCCGAGGCCAGAAAGACCACGAGGGGCACGTTATGGTTGGGGTCGATCTGCTGCAGCCGGGAGACCCGGATCTGTTCCGCTCCCTCGTCCGCGCCGGGCCGGGGCGTGCCGGTCATCCGCGTCCAGGCGCAGGGGGCGACGCAGTTCGAGCGGACATTGTAGCGCCGCATGTCGATCGCGATCGAGCGCGACAGGCCGACGATGCCGAGCTTGGCCGCGGCGTAGTTCGCCTGTGCCTCGCCGCCGATCAGGGCGGATGCGCCGGTCATGTGCACGAAAACACCGGATTGCTGGCGGCGGAACTGCGCGGCGGCGGCGCGGCTGACGAAGAAACTGCCGTTGAGATGCACGCCGATGACCGATAGCCAGTCTTCCGGCATCATTTCGTGAAAGGCGGCGTTGCGCAGGATGCCGGCATTGTTCACGACGATGTCGATCCGCCCGAAGGCGTCCAGAGCGGTCTCGACGATGCGGCAGGCGGAATCCCAGCGGCTGACGGTTTCGCCGCAAACCACGGCGCGGCCGCCGCCAGCCTCGATGATCATCCGCGTCTGCTCGGCGGGAATCGGCGAGCCACCCTCGCCGCCGACCGAAACGCCGATATCCACGATCACCACCGCAGCGCCGGCGGCGGCCATGCCGGCGGCGACGGCGCGGCCGATGCCGCTGCCCGCCCCGGTCACGATGGCCACCTTGCCATCGAGCATCGGCGGGCCCTGGCTCATCGGCCGCCGCCAGCGCGTCGCGGGCAGGCAAGCCGGATCATGCCGCCGCCCCCGGCGCCGCGAAGCGGGCTCGGCCATGATCGACCACGACCAGATCGCGCTCCGCCACCCGGGCGCGGAAGGCGCCGTCGCGCCAGATTTCGGTGCGGATCGTCTCGCCCGGCAGGACCGGGGCGGTGAAACGGAGCGACAGCCCGCGAAATCTTGTTTCGTCGTAATCGCCCAGAACGCGGAGCAGGGCGTGCGCGACCACGCCGAGCGTGCAGAGCCCGTGCAGGATCGGCCGTTCGAAGCCGGCGGCGGCGGCCATCTCGGGGTCGGCATGCAGCGGGTTGTCATCGCCGTTGAGGCGGTAGAACAGCGCCTGTTCCGGCCGAGTCGGCAGGTCGACCACCGCATCCGGCGCACCTGAGGGCGGCGGCGGTGGCGGCGGCACCGGCCCGGGGTCGCCACCGAAACCGCCGTCAGCGCGCAGGAACGTGGTGCTGCGCGTGGTGGCATAGAGGGCGCCGGTGCCGGCATCGCGGAGCTGTTTTTCGGAAAACAGCAGCGCGCCGCGGCCCTTGCCCTTGTCCACCAGTCGGGTGACCCGGGTGCGCCCGATGATCTCGCCCTCAGCGGGTAGAGGTTGGTGCTGTTCGAGCGCCTGTTCGCCATGGACGAGGCGAACGGCATCGACACCCGTGCGTGGATCGGCCAGCCAGAAGCCCGGATGCCCGAGCACCAGCGCCATCCATGGCAGAACATGCGGCCCGCGATGCGGATCGGCATAGGCGAGCTGGCGCGGATCGGTCGGGTCCTGCCCCATCCCGACCGAGAGCGCATAGAACGCCGCCTCGCGGCCGGTGATGCGCTGGCGAATTTCAGGGATCGGGAAATTCAGCAGAATTTCGGGATCGATCGTCACAAATCCTCCTGAAGTCTGCAGCAGGCCGCCAGATCCGGGCTAATCTCCCGCCGCGCGCCTCGCGGGCACCATATATGGCAACGACGCGAGTCTGCCCCCGGCATTCATCTGTTATCAATTACTTTGCGTTAGCAAAGCGAAATAGCATTCGGAGTCCGGAATGACAATCACTATGGCGAATGTCGATCGCTGAGCGTGAGGCGCGGGACGTGGGCGCCGTGGTTCATGCGGTCCGCATCCTGCGCTACCTGTCGGCCACAGCGACGCCGCGCGGCGTCGCGGCGATTGCGCGGGACACCGGGATCAGCCCGAGCAGTTGCTTCGCGATCCTGCGGACCCTCGCACGATTGCGGTTTGTCGCGTTCGATGCGGTTACCAAGACCTATGCGCCCGGCCTCGGGATCGCGGAAATCGCCGCCGGTTTCGTCGGGCTCGGGCTCGCCGAGGCGATCCGGCCGGATCTCGAACGCCTCGCACGGGACCACGGCGTTCCACTCGTGCTCTGGCGGGTGACCGAGGATGGACATCTCGTGGCGGCGGACCGTGCGCATGGCGGCGTCACGGTGCGGGTGGATATCGCCCCCGGGCTGCGGCTTCCGGCACTGCTCGGTGCCGCGGGGCGCTGCGTGGCCGCGGCGCTCGACCTGCCCCTGACCGAACTGGAACAGCGCTTCGCCCTGCTGCGCTGGCAATCGCCGCCCGACTTCGCGCAATATTGCCGCGAGGTCGCCCTGGCCCGTGCGCGCGGCTGGGCGATCGATGCCGGCAACGCCTATTCCTGCCTGCACGCGGTCGGTGCCGCCATCGTCGATCGCGCGGGGCGTCCGCGTCTTGCGCTGAGCGGCATCGGGCTCGCGGGCCAGCAGGATGGCGCGGCTCTGGAACGGCTCGGCGACGATCTGGGCCAACTCGCGGCCAGTGTCGGGGCGGTGCTGTTTCCGGCCGCCGGCGTGCCTGTGGCATCCACCGGCGAAACCGGCTAGATCGGCGGCGCCTCTTCCTTGCCGGTGTCGCCCGTGATCTCTCCCCCGTTCCCCATGCCTGCCCCAATGACGGGATTTCGCGCATGAATCCCGCCGGAATCGTGCATCCGCTGGTTGCCGGGCTCGACATGACCGGCACGCTGGTCTTCGCGATGAGCGGGGCCGCGCGCGGCGTGCAGGAGCGGATGGACCTGTTCGGCGTGCTGGTGCTCGCCTATGTCACCGCGGTGTCTGGCGGCATCCTGCGCGACGTGATGATCGGCGCGGTGCCGCCGGAATCGGTCGCGAGCTGGCACAACCTGGCCATCGCGCTGGCAGGCGGCCTGTTCGTCTTCAGCTTTTTCCGGGTCTTCGCGCGGCTGTCTCATCCTGTGATGTTTTTCGACGCGATCGGGCTTGGCATGTTCGCGGTGGCGGGAACCAGGAAGGCGCTGGACTATGGGATCAACTGGCCGATGGCGGCGATTCTCGGCATGGTCAGCGCGATCGGCGGCGGCATGGTGCGCGACGTGCTGACCATGCGGGTGCCGACCGTGCTGCACGCCGATATCTACGCCGTTGCCGCCCTGGCGGGCGCGCTGGCGGTGGTGTCCGGCGCTGCTCTCGGCATCTCCCAGCCGCTCGCCGCCTGGAGCGGGCTCGCGCTCTGCGTGTTCCTGCGGATGATGGCGATCTATCGCGGCTGGCGTCTGCCCTCGGCGCGGTGATCCTTCGCGCCGGGCGGTGACGACGCTCATCCGCCATGGCGGGGATGATTATTTCATCCGGCGTCGTCATGCAGGCCATAGCCGACGAACTGGGCTATGGCCGCGTCGATCTCGGCGGCGCTGAGAATATGCGGATTGCCGAGCAGCAGCGCGTGATAATATTGCCTGGCGATGGTTTCGAGCTCGACCGCCCGCCACATCGCCTTGTCGAGGGTTTCGCCCAACACGATCATGCCGTGATTGGCGAGCAGGCAGCCCATTCGTCCCTCCAGCGCCGTCAGCGCATGATCCGAAAGCTCCTTCGTGCCGAAGGTGGCATAGGGCGCGCACCGCACATCGGCCCCGCCGAAGGCCGCGATCATGTAATGACAGGCCTCGATGTTGCGCCGGGCGATGGCCAGCGTGGTGGCGAAGGTGGGATGGCTGTGAACGATCGCGTTGACCTCGGGCCGGGCGCGCATGATGTCGAGATGGAAGCGCCATTCGGTCGAGGGTTTCCGCGTGCCCTGCCAGGCGCCGTATTCGCCCGCGATGGGCATGGCGGCGACCATGTCCGGCTCGATCAGGTGATAGGGCGTGGCCGAGGGCGAGATCAGCATCTTGCCGCCATGGCGGACGCTGATATTGCCCGCATTGCCCTGGTTGATGCCGAGCGCGTTCATCTGCCGGCAGGCGGCGATCAGGGCGCGGCGGCTTTCCTGCTCGCTGTCGCCCGGCACGCGCATCAGCCGGCCCGCCCGGCCGGGTGATGATCGCGCCAGAGCTTGCGCGCATACCAGGCAATGAAGACGACGATTGCCAAAGCGGTGAACGCGGTGAAGCCATGCATGAACGATTGCAGTCGCGGTGAGCTGTCCCAGGCGCGGCCGAGTCTGAGTCCGGCATAGGCGAGGCCCAGGCACCAGGGCAGCGAGCCGACGAAGGTGTAGAGCTGGAACGTCCAGAAATTCATCCGCGCGATCCCGGCCGGCAGGGCGATATACGTGCGCACGATCGGCAGCATGCGGCTGACAAGCACCGTGACCGCGCCGAATCGCGTGAAAAACCGCTCGACCAGCACGAGTTCACTCTGATCGAGCAGGATGTACCGCCCCCAGCGCTCGACCAGCGGCCGCCCGCCCACATAGCCGACCGCCCAGGCGACCGTGGACCCGAGATTGCAGCCGATCGCACCCGCCAGCGCCACCGGCCAGAGATCGAACCGCCCGGTCGAGACCAGGTAGCCGGAAAACGGCAGGATGATCTCGGAAGGCAGAGGAATGCAGGCCGATTCCAAGGCCATCAACCCCGCGACCCCGGCATAGCCGAGGGCGGAGATGACGCTAGTGATGAAATGTGCGAGCGCGGCGATCAATCGGCGAGGCCAGCGAACAGGGCGGTGGAGAGATAGCGCTCGCCATAGGAGGGAATGATGGCGACGATCATCTTGCCGGCGCTTTCGGGCCGCCGCGCCACCTCGACCGCCGCATGCAGCGCCGCGCCCGAGGAAATGCCGACCAGCAGGCCCTCCTCGCGCGCCGCCCGGCGGGCCATGTCCAGCGCCTGGTCGTTGGTCACGCGCACGACCTCGTCGTAAACCCCGGTGTCCAGAATGTCGGGCACGAAGCCGGCACCGATCCCCTGGATCATGTGCGGTCCCTTCTCGCCGCCGGAGAGCACCGGCGAGGTATCCGGCTCGACCGCAACGCAGCGGAACGACGGCTTGCGCTCCTTCAGCACTTGCCCGGTGCCGGTGATGGTGCCGCCGGTGCCGACGCCGGCGACCAGGATATCCGCCGCGCCATCGGTGTCGCGCCAGATTTCCTCGGCGGTGGTGCGGCGGTGGATGTCGGGGTTGGCCGGGTTCTCGAACTGCTGGGGAATGAAGTGATGGGGCCCTGAAGCGGCGATTTCGCGCGCCTTCGCGATCGCCCCGCCCATCCCCTCGGCGCCCGGCGTCAGCACAACTTCGGCACCGTAGCCGCGCAGCACCGCGCGGCGCTCCTTGCTCATCGTCTCCGGCATGGTGAGGATGCAGCGATAGCCCTTCGCCGCGCAGACCATGGCGAGGGCGATGCCGGTATTGCCCGAAGTCGGCTCGACGATCACGCTGTCCGCGTTCAGCAACCCGTCGCGCTCCGCCGCCTCGATCATGGCGACGCCGATGCGATCCTTCACCGAATTGGCGGGATTGAAGAATTCGAGCTTGGCGAGAACCGTGCCGGGCAGGCCTGCGGCGAGGCGGTTGATCCGGACCAGCGGGGTATTGCCGACCAGTTCGGTGGCGTCCTTGGCGATTCTCATGCTTTGCCTCCCTCGAAACGAAAGATCCCCGGCCGCAGCAGCGGGCCGGGGATCTTTGTAGTGAAGAAGCGCGCGGCGCGAAAGCCGGCCGCGCCCTCGATCAGTTGCGGGTCTTGTCGACCAGCGCGCCCTTCTTGATCCAGGGCATCATGGCGCGCAGCTTCTCGCCGACCTCCTCGATCGGGTGCGCGGCGTTGGCGCGGCGCATCGCCTTGAAGTTGGTCTGGTTCACCTTGTTCTCGAGCATCCAGTCGCGGGTGAAGCGGCCCTTCTGGATATCGTCGAGCACGCGCTTCATCTCGGCCTTGGTCTCCGGCGTGATCATCCGCGGGCCGGTGACGTATTCGCCGTATTCGGCGGTGTTCGAGATCGAGTAGTTCATGTTGGCGATGCCGCCCTCATAGATGAGGTCGACGATCAGCTTCACCTCGTGCAGGCACTCGAAATAGGCCATTTCCGGCGCGTAGCCGGCCTCGACCAGCGTTTCGAACCCGGCCTTGATCAGCTCCACCAGGCCGCCGCACAGCACCGCCTGCTCGCCGAACAGGTCGGTCTCGCACTCTTCCTTGAAGGTGGTCTCGATGATGCCGGCACGGCCGCCGCCGACCGCCGAGGCGTAGGACAGCGCGATGTCGAGCGCATTGCCGGAGGGGTTCTGCGCCACCGCGACAAGGCATGGCACGCCGCCGCCGCGCTGGTATTCGCTGCGCACCGTGTGGCCGGGGCCCTTCGGCGCGATCATGAACACGTCGATATCGGCGCGCGGCTCGATCAGGTTGAAATGGATGTTGAGGCCGTGGGCGAAGGCGATCGCCGCACCCGGGCGCAGATTCGCGGCGAGGCTGTCGCGGTAGAGATCGCCCTGGCCTTCATCCGGCGTCAGGATCATCACAACGTCGGCCCAGGCCGCGGCCTCTTCCGGCGTCATCACCCGAAGCCCGGCGGCTTCGGCCTTGGCCACCGCGGCGGAGCCCTTGCGGAGTGCTACGACAAGCTCCTTCACCCCGGATTCCTTGAGGTTCAGGGCATGGGCGTGGCCCTGGCTGCCGTAGCCGACCACGGCGACCTTCTTCGCCTTGATCAGGTTCACATCGGCATCACTGTCGTAATAAACGCGCATCTCAAGCCTCCCTCGGGCGCTGGGTAACCGGTCCGGCGGATCGAATGGGGGAAAACACGCCGCTTGGCAACCACCCCGGCGCAACATGGCTGGCGTGACGCCGGCTGGCGACGCAATTTTCGGCCTGCCGCGCCCGCCCGGCCCGCATTTATCCGCGTGCCCGCCGCCTCAGCCGACGAGATGGGCGATGTCGTGCCAGGTGACGAAAACGATCAGGCAGACCAGCAGCGCGGCGCCGAATTGCAGCGCGATTTCCTGCACCCGCCGCGGCAGGGCCCGGCCGGCGGCGGCCTCGGCCGCGTAGAACAGCAGGTGGCCGCCATCCAGCACCGGGATCGGCACGAGGTTGATAAGGCCGAGATTGACCGAGAGCAGCGCCATGAAACTCAGCAGGTCGGTCAGGCCATGCGCCACCGCCTGGCCGGAGATCTGCGCGATCCTGACCGGGCCGCCGAGCTGGCTGAGCCCCTTGTGATGGTCGACCAGCTGCCAGAGCCCGTGCAGCGTCGTCACACTCGCCTGCCAGGTCACCGCCACCCCGCGGAGCAGCGCCCGCGGCGGCGAAAGGCGGCGCATCCGCACATCGGCGCCCTCGATGCCGAGCCGGCCGATCTGCCGCCCGCCTTCCGTCACGCTGCCGAGCGACAGATCAAGGCTCCGGGTCTGGCCGCCGCGCTCGTAGCTCAGCGCGATCCGGCCGCCGGGATGGGCGGCAACCACGGCGCTCAGCTGATCGAACGTCGAGATCGGCGCGCCGTTCATGCTGACAATCCGGTCGCCCTTCGCCAGCCCCGCCGCCTGCGCGGGCGAGCCGGCCAGCACCTTGCTGACCACGGGCAGCACCGTCGGCACACCGGCGGTGGCGAAGATCGCGCTGAACAGGACGATCGCGAGCAGGAAATTCGCCGCAGGCCCGGCGGCGACCACCGCCGCCCGGGCCGCCAGCGGCTTGGCGCCGAAACTGCCGGGATCGGCGGCGCCATCGGGCTCGGCGCCGAACTCCGCCCAGCCGCGCATCCGCACATAGCCGCCGAGGGGAATGGCGGAAACCTTCCAGACGGTGCCGTGGCGATCGGTGCGGGAGACCAGGGTCGGGCCGAAGCCGAGCGAGAATACCTCGACGGTCACGCCCCGCCAGCGGGCCACGAGATAATGGCCGAGCTCATGCACGGTCACCAGAACGCCTAGAACGACGATGAAGCCGAGAACGGAACGGAGAAGATCGGTCATGTCGCCTTCGTGTCTGCTGCCGCGGAACCCGCGTCACGATATGGGATTTCCCCGGTTCCGCGATAGGGGGGTCACGCCGCCCGGGTTCCCGACTTTGTCCGCAACTCGGCCTCGGCCACGGCGCGGGCCTCGGCATCGAGGGCGAGCACCGCGGCGAGATCGCCGATCGGCGGCGCGCCGAGGCGCTGCATGGTCCGCTCGACGACGGCGGCGATGTCGAGAAAGCCGATGCGCCGGCGCAGAAACGCCTCGACGGCGATTTCATTGGCGGCGTTGAGCACGGTCGAGGCGCCCTGACCGGCCTCCAGCGCCTCGCGCGCGAGGCGGAGGGCGGGAAACCGCACGGGATCGGGGGCCAGGAAATCGAGCCGGGCGGCCGCGGCAAGGTCAAGCCGGGGCGAGGAGGTCGCGAGACGCGCCGGCCAGGCCAGCGCATGGGCGATCGGGATCCGCATGTCCGGCGCGCCCATCTGGGCGAGCACCGAACCGTCGCGGTAGCAGACCATGCCATGCACGATCGACTGCGGATGCACCAGAACCTCGATCTCGTGCGGCGCGAGGGCGAAAATGCGCGCCGCCTCGATCACCTCCAGCCCCTTGTTGAACAGGGTGGCGGAATCGATCGAGATTTTCGCCCCCATCGACCAGACCGGATGCTTCAGCGCGCTCTCCGGCGTGGCCTCGGCCATCTCCGCGAGACTCGCCTCGCGGAACGGCCCGCCGGACGCGGTGAGGATGATCTTCTCCAGGGCGTCGCGGTTGCCATCGGCCAGCGACTGGAAGATGGCGTTGTGCTCGGAATCGACCGGCAGCAGCGTTGCCCCGGCGGCGGCGATCGCGGCGAGGAACACGTCGCCGGCGGAGACCAGCGCCTCCTTGTTGGCCAGGGCGATGGCGCCGCCATTGCGGGTGGCGGCAAGGGTGGGTTCGAGACCGGCGGTGCCGGTGATCGCGGCCATCGTCCAGTCCGCCGGCTCGGCGGCGGCGGCGATCACGGCGGCGCGTCCGGCCTCGGCGCGGATGCCGCTTCCGGCCAGCGCGTCGCGCAGGGCGGGAAAGGCGCTCTCATCGGCGATCACGGCGATCTCGGCGCGCAGCGCGCGGGCCTGCGCCGCGAGCAGGGCGGCATTTCGCCCGGCGATCAGGGCGCGGACCCGATACGTCGCGGGATCGGCCTGCAGCAGGTCGATGGTCTGGGTGCCGACGCTGCCGGTCGAGCCGAGAATGGTGACGGTCTTCACTGCCATGGCAGTCCCCCTCCGTGGGCGAGCAATGCGAGAGCGGCGGCCACCGGCGCTGCGGCGAGAACGCCGTCGAGCCGGTCGAACAGGCCACCATGGCCGGGAATCGTCCGGCCGGAATCCTTGACGCCAAGCCGGCGCTTGAGCGCGCTTTCCGCGAGGTCCCCGGCCTGGGCGACGGCGCTGAGCACCGCCGCCGGCAGGATGGCCGCCGGCGTGCGGGCAACCAGCAACCCGGCCAGCACGCCAACGGCAAGCCCGCCCAGCGCGCCGCTGATGGTCTTGCCCGGCGAAATCGCCGGGGCGAGCCTGGGCCCGCCGATGAGGCGACCGGCCGCATAGGCACCGATATCGGTCATCCAGACCACCACGAGCAGGAACAGGACGCCGGCAAGGCCGCGCGGCCCGGCCCGCAGCCAGACCAGCGCGAGGCCAGGCACCGCGGCATAGACGACGCCGGCAAGCAGGAAGCGCCGCCGCGCCGCCGGCGCGACGCGACGGCCAAGCCCGATCCACTCCCGCATCAGGCCGGCAAACAGCAGCGCCAGCAGCGCCACCCAGATCAGCCCGCCCCAGGCGAGCGCGCCCAACGCTACCGGCACCAGCACCGCGGCCGAGGCGGCGCGCAGGCCGAGATCGTGGAAGCGTCCGGGCGTGCCGCCGGGCGAGGGCATCGGCGATATCGCGCTCATCCGCCCGCGCCGGCCGCCGGCGGGGGGACCGGTTCGGGGCGGGCGCCGAAACGGCGTTCGCGCCGGGCATATTCGGCGATCGCCTGGCCAAGATTGGCCGCGCCGAAATCGGGCCACAACGCCTCGTCGAACACCAGCTCGGCATAGGCCGCCTGCCAGAGCAGGAAATTGGAGAGGCGCTGCTCGCCGCTGGTGCGGATCACGAGATCGGGATCGGGCATGCCGGCGGTGGCGAGGTGGGTGGCGAAAAGGGTTTCGTCGATCGCCGCCGGGTCGAGCGCGCCGGCCGCGACCGCCGCGGCGATGCGGCGCGCGGCGGTCGCGATTTCCGCGCGGGCACCATAGGACAGGGCGATGACGAGGTTGAGCTTGCGGTTGGCGGCGGTGCGCGCCTCGGCCTCGGCGAGTTCGGCCTGCAAGGAGGGGCCGAAGCGGTCGCGCTCGCCGATCACGTGAAGGCGAACGCCGGCCTCGGCGAGTTCGCGCAGCTCCGCGCGCAGATAGTGCCGGAGCAGGAAGGTGAGATCCGTGACCTCCTCGATCGGGCGCCGCCAGTTTTCCGAGGAAAAGGCGAAGAGGGTCAGCCATTCGACGCCATGGCCGATCGCCGCCTCGATGGTGCGGCGGACCGCCAGCACACCCTCGCGATGCCCTGCCGCGCGCGGCAGCCCGCGCCGCGCCGCCCAGCGCCCGTTGCCATCCATGATGATGGCGATGTGCCGCGGCGCCGGGGCTGGCCGCGCGCCCTGGAAGGGGGAGGACATAGGGGCGGCTCAGACCTGCCGGATGTCCTTTTCCTTCTCGACCAGCAGCTCGTCGATTTTCTTGATCGTCGCGTCCGTCAGCTTCTGCACGCGGTCCGCCCAGTCGCGGCCCTGGTCCTCGCCGATCTGGTGCTTCTTCTCGAAACCCTTGATCGTCTCCATGCCGTCGCGGCGCACGCCGCGCACCGCGACGCGCGCGCCCTCGGCATATTTGCCGGCGGCGCGGGCGAGTTCGTTGCGGCGCTCCTCGGTCAGCAGCGGCAGCGGCACGCGGATGATCTGCCCGTCCGGCTGCGGGTTGAGCCCGAGTCCGCAATCGCGGATGGCGGCGACGGTCGCGTTCACCATGCCGCGATCCCAGACCTGGACGGTGAGCATGCGGCTTTCCGGCACCGCCACGGTCGCCACCTGGTTGAGCGGCATCAGCGTGCCATAGGCCTCGACCTTGACCGGATCGAGCAAAGCGGGGTTGGCGCGGCCGGTGCGCAGGCCGGAGAATTCGCGCTTCAGCGTTTCCATCGCGCCGTCCATCCGGCGTTGCAGGTCGGCGAGCAGGGTATCGAGATCGGCGTCCATGGGAGGCTCCTAGCGCTGTTCCACGATGCGGGTGAACTTGCCTTCGCCCCGCATGACGCTGGCGAAGGCGCCGGGCGCGTGGATGTTGAAGACGATGATCGGCAGGTCGTTCTCGCGGGCGATGCTGATCGCGGCCGCATCCATCACCGAAAGATCGCGGGCGAGAACGTCGTGATAGGTGAGTTCGGCATAGCGTTCGGCGCCGGCCACCTTGCGCGGGTCGGCGGAATAGACGCCATCGACCTGGGTGCCCTTGAGCAGCGCGTCGCACTTCATCTCGACGGCGCGCAGCGCCGCGGCGGTGTCGGTGGTGAAGAAAGGGTTGCCGGTGCCGGCGGCGAAGATCACCACGCGGCCCTTTTCCATGTGCCGCTCGGCGCGCCGGCGGATATAGGGCTCGCAGACGGCGGACATCGGGATGGCCGACTGCACGCGCGTCGCCACGCCGCGCTTTTCGAGGGCGGACTGCATGGCGAGCGCGTTCATCACGGTCGCGAGCATGCCCATGTAGTCCGCCTGGGCGCGGTCCATCCCGCCGGCGGCGCCGGAAATGCCGCGGAAGATGTTGCCGCCGCCGATGACGAGGCAGACCTCGACGCGCATGGCGACGACATCGGCGATGTCCTGGGCGATGGCGGCCACGGTATCGGTATCGAGGCCGTAATCGCGCCGTCCCATCAGGGCTTCGCCGGAAACCTTGAGCAAAACGCGCCGGTAGCGCGTGTGGTCAGTCGGGTCTTGCGGGGTCATGAGGGCGTTTCATCCGATTCCGCTGAAAGACGCAAGGCGGGAGACGTTGTGCGCGGCGCCGTCGGCATGGCGGGAGAACAGCTCGAACAGGCGGCGGGCCACCGGGCCGGGCGTGCCATCGCCAACCGCCGCGCCATCGAGCCGGACCATCGGCTTCACGTAGGAGGTGGCGCTGGTCAGAAAGATCTCGCGCGCCGCGCGCAGTTCCGCCTCGGTCAGGCCGCGTTCCTCGAAGCGGATGCCGGCGGCCTCCATCAGCGCAATCACCGCGGCGCGGGTGCAACCGGGCAGGATGTGATGGTCGAGATGGCGGGTGCGCAGCACTCCCTCGGCATCGACAGCCCAGACGGTGGTGGACGAGCCTTCGGTGACATTGCCGTCGCGGTCGATCAGGATCGCCTCGTAGGCGCCGGCCTCGCGCGCCTTCTGCTTGGCCAGGCAGTTGGGCAGCAGGTTCACGGTCTTGATGTCGACCCGGCCCCAGCGGATGTCCGGCACGGTGACGGCGGTGCCGGTCCAGGCGTCGATATCGCGCGGGAAGGCGGCGCCGTGCCGCGCCGTGATGACCAGCGCCGGCGCTGCGTCGCGCGGGAAAGCGTGGTCGCGCCGGGCGACGCCGCGGCTCACCTGCATGTAGACGATCCCCTCGCGGATGCGGTTGCGGCGCACCACCTCGCGCAGCACGGCGAGCAGGGCGGCATCCTCCATCGGTCTCGCGATGGCGAGTTCGCGCAGCGAGCGGGCGAGACGGGCGAGATGCAAATCGGTATCGACGAAGCGGCCGTCATGAACGTGGATCACTTCATAGACGCCGTCGCCGAACTGGTAGCCACGGTCCTCGACATTCACCGCGGCGTCGCGCTGGGGAACGTAGCGGCCATTGACATAGGCAATGCGACTCATGGTTCAGGTGCCTTCATGATGGTGGGGGTGGGCCGGCTCTCGCCAATCCCGAGCAGGGCAATGCCGAACAGCGCCATCAGCACGCCGATGATGATCACCAGCAGCCGTAGCCGATAGGAGACGAGATTGCTCGCCAGACCCGCATCCTTCGCCACAAGCGCGGCGGCGCGGCTGAGCCCGGCGCGGTCGGGGGCGAGGGTTGCCAGCGTCTTGCGCGCGCTCACGCCCAGCAGCGGGCGCGCGGCGGCGAGGGCCGAGGCCATCGACGCGGGGTCGCCGGAGGCGGCGGCGCGGGCGATCGCCTGCTCGGCGAGAACGCCACGCATGGCCGGAATCGGCGCCGCGAAGGTGGCGAACACGCCGATCAGCGTGATCATCAGGAAGGCGGTCAGCATCAAGCCGATCCGCTGGGCCGAAATCCGCATCCGCTCCGCCATCGTCACACTCCTTGCCGGCCCGTGCCGGTTTCCGTTCCATGCGGCCCGGCCGCCGCCGCGTCAATCGGGGCGGATCTGCGCCGCGGCGGTTGACAGGGGGCGCGGCTCTTTCCATAAGCCGCTGCAACATCCTGAACAGCTCGAGAACCGTGTCATGAAAGTCCGCAATTCACTTCGCTCTGCCAAGACCCGCGACAAGAACTGCCGCGTGGTGCGTCGGCATGGCCGGGTCTACGTGATCAACAAGAAGAACCCGCGGATGAAGGCCCGCCAGGGCTGAGCCGCCGCGCCGGTCCGCCGGCGCCACACCGCTCGAGGAACGACGCCCGGACCGCAAGGCTCCGGGTGATTTCGTTCCGTATCCCCGGCGTATGCCTGAGGATACCCTCTTTCCGTTTCGGCCTCGCGGTATTATTTCACGCGCGGGTGATGGGGAGTGAAAAGCCGTGATAGCCTTGCCGCAGCCGAAGACCGATGTGCTCGACCGGCGCGATGCCGTGCATGAGGGGCTGCGCGCCCTGCTGCCCGCCCGGGCGGTGATCACCGATCCATCCCGGCTCAAACCCTATGAAACCGATGGCCTGTCCGCCTACCGGCAGATGCCGCTGGCCGTCGTCCTGCCGGAATCGACCGAGCAGGTGGCCGCGGTGCTGCGCTTCTGCCACCAGAACGGGGTGCGGGTCGTCCCGCGCGGGGCCGGAACGTCGCTCGCGGGCGGCGCGCTGCCGCTGGCCGACGCCGTGGTGGTCGGGATGATGCGGATGAACCGCATTCTCGATGTGAACTACGCCGATCGTTACGCGGTCGTGCAGGCCGGGGTGACCAATCTTGGCATCACCAAGGCCGTCGAGGCGGATGGCTTCTTCTATGCCCCCGACCCCTCCAGCCAGCTCGCCTGCATGATCGGCGGCAATATCGGCATGAATTCGGGCGGCGCGCACTGCCTGAAATATGGCGTGACCGCGAACAACGTGCTCGGCATCAAGCTGGTCACCATCGAAGGCGAAATCCTGGAACTCGGCGGCGCGCATCTGGATACCGCGGGCTATGACTGGATGGGCATCGTGATCGGCAGCGAGGGCCAGCTCGGCATCGCCACCGAAATCACCGTGCGCCTGCTGCGCGCCCCGGAAGGCACAAGGGCGATGCTCGCGGCCTTCAAATCGAACGAGATTGCCGGGCGCTGCGTCGATGCGATCATCGGCTCGGGCATCATTCCGGTGGCGCTGGAATTCATGGACCGCCCGGCGATCCA
Organism: Pseudomonadota bacterium; assembly: GCA_021849425.1. Lineage (GTDB taxonomy): Bacteria > Pseudomonadota > Alphaproteobacteria > Acetobacterales > Acetobacteraceae > Acidiphilium. The sequence goes on along the minus strand of JAJZSY010000014.1, from coordinate 37,002 downwards.
CGCCTGCGAGGCCTTCGCCAAGGCCGGCTATCCGCTCGATGCCGAGGCGATGCTGATCATCGAGGTCGAAGGCTCGGTCGAGGAACAGGATTCGCTGCTCGGGCGGATCAAGGAGATCTGCGGCCGGTTCGACCCGATCAGCCTCAAGGTTTCGCAATCGGCCGAGGAATCGGCGGCGATCTGGAAGGGGCGCAAGGGCGCGTTCGGCGCGATCGGACGGATCAGCCCTGACTATCTCTGCATGGACGGCACGATCCCGACCAGCACGCTGCCCGAGGTGCTGCGCCGCATCGGCGAGATGAGCGAGCAATACGGGCTGGGCGTCGCCAACATCTTCCACGCCGGCGATGGAAACCTGCACCCTCTGATCATGTTCGACGCCAACAACCCCGAGAGCATGCACAAGGCCGAGGCCTTCGGCGCCGATATTCTCAAGCTCTGCGTCGAGGTCGGCGGCTGCCTGACCGGCGAGCATGGCGTGGGCGTCGAGAAGCGCGATCTGATGAGCGTGCAGTTCACCGAAACCGAGCTGGACCAGCAGCGCCGGGTCAAGACCGCGTTCGACGCCGGCTGGCTGCTGAACACGGCGAAGGTGTTTCCGCTCAAGCCCGGCACGGACACGACGCCGGCGCCGATACCGCACGCGGCATGATCGCCCCCTCCGACGAAGCCGGGCTGGTCGCGGCGATCGAGGCGGCGGCGGCGGCCCGCACACCGCTGACCATCGAAGGGCTCGGCTCGAAGGCCGGTTTCGCCCGCCCGGTGCAAACGGCCGAAACCCTGTCCACCCGCAACCTCACCGGGATTCCGCTGCACGCGCCGCAGGAACTCATCGTCTCCGCCCGTGCCGGCACCACCCTGGCAGCACTCGAGGCGAAGCTGGCCGAAGCCGGCCAGCACCTGATCGCCGAGCCGCCGCATTACGCCTTTCTCGGCGCCGAAGCGCAGACGGTCGGCGGCATAATCGCCACCAACCTGTCCGGCCCGCGGCGGATCGCCTGGGGCGCGATGCGCGACCACGTGATGGGCATCCGCGCCGTCACCGGCCGGGCGGAGGTAATCCGCTCGGGCGGGCGCGTGCTGAAAAACGTCACCGGACTCGATCTCTGCAAGCTGTTCACCGGCTCCTACGGCACGCTCGGCGTGATGAGCGAGGTCACGCTGAAAGTGCTCCCCGCACCGGAAGCGACCGGCACCGTGCTGCTGGCCGGGCTTGATGCGGCAACCGCCGTCAAGGCGCTGTCGGCGGCGCTCGGCTCGCCCTTCTCGGTGACTGGGGCAGCACACCTGCCACAGGCCGCGGCGGCGGCGCTGGGCCATGCACGCTCGATCACCATCGCACGGATCGAGGATTTCACCGACTCCGTTCACTACCGCATCGGCCGCCTCGCCGGGATCTGGAGCGGGTTCGGCGCGGTCGAGCAGCTCGATACCACGGCGAGCCTCGCCCTGTGGCGCGCGGTGCGCGATGCCGCGCCGCTTGCCCTGCGCGACGGCGATGCGGTCTGGCGCGTGTCCGTGCAACCCTCCGCCGGACCCGCGATTCTCGACATGGCTCGCGGCGCCGGGCTCGACGGATATCTCGACTGGGGCGGCGGCCTGGTGTTCCTGAGCGGGCCGGGAGGCGAGACGGCGCACGCCGCGATTGCCGCCGCGACGCGGCGGGCCGGCGGCGAATGGTGGCTGCTGCGCGCCCCGGACGCGCTGCGCCATCGCCCCGACGCCTTGCCGCCCGAACCCGAGGCGATGGCCGCGATCCGCCGCCGCGTCGCCGCCGCATTCGACCCGGCCGGGATTCTCAACCCCGGGCGGCTTCACGCCGCCTGAGCAGGAGCAGCGGGCGCCCGCGCCCGAGGACGAGGACACATGCAAACCAATTTCACGCCCGATCAGCTGGCCGATCCCGACATCGCGGTGGCCGACCGGATCCTGCGCTCCTGCGTGCATTGCGGCTTCTGCACCGCGACCTGCCCCACCTTCGTGACCGTCGGCGACGAGGATGACAGCCCGCGCGGCCGGATCTACATGATCAAGGACATGCTGGAGACCGGCGCGCCGGCGAGCGAGCCGGTCGCCTTCCATCTCGACCGCTGCCTGTCCTGCCTGTCCTGCATGACGACCTGCCCCTCCGGTGTCGACTACATGCACCTGATCGACCATGCCCGCACGCGCGTCGAGGAAACCTATGAACGCCCGGCCCACGACCGGGCGCTGCGCAGCCTGCTCGCCGCGATCATGCCCTATCCCGCCCGCCTCCGCATGGCCCTGCGCGCCGCCTCGCTCGGGCGGCTCGGCCGCGGCCTCGTCCGTGGCGAGGGGATGCTGATGCGCCGGCTGCGCGCGATGCTCGATCTCGCCCCCGCGCAACTGCCGCCGCCGAGTTCGACCGAGCGGCCCGGCGTGTTCCCCGCGACCGGCGAGCGGCGCGCCCGCGTCGCCCTGCTGGCGGGCTGCGCGCAGCAGGTGCTCGATCCCGGCATTCACGACGCGACGATCCGCCTGCTCAACCGCATGGGCGTCGAGGTCGTCGTTGCTGCCGGGGCGGGATGCTGCGGCGCTCTCACCCACCATCTCGGCCGGCATGACGAGGCGCTGGGATTTGCCCGCGCCAATGTCGCCGCCTGGACGCGGGAAATCGGCGCCGGCGGGCTGGATGCGGTGGTGACCGACACTTCCGGCTGCGGCACCGTGCTGAAGGATTACGGCTTCCTGCTCCGCGACACCCCGGAAGCGAAGGACGCCGCGCGGATTTCCGAACTCACGGTCGATATCACGGAACTGCTGCTCCGGCTCGATTACCAGCCGAGCCGGACACCGAAAACACCGCTCACCGTGGCCTATCACGCGGCCTGCTCGCTGCAGCACGGCCAGCGCGTGACCGACGCGCCGAAGACCCTGCTGCGGCGCGCCGGATTCAGCGTTGCCGAGCCAAAGGACCCGCATCTGTGCTGCGGTTCCGCCGGCACCTACAACATCCTTCAGCCGGAAATGGCCGGGCAGTTGCGCGCCCGCAAGCTCGGCACGCTGCACGCGCTGAAGCCGGACCTGATCGCCGCCGGCAATATCGGCTGCCTTACCCAGCTTGCCGGCGATGGACTGCCGACGATCCACACCGTGGAACTTCTCGACTGGATGGCCGGCGGGCCTCGCCCGGCGCGGCTGCCGCAAGGCGCCGGCGGCTGACACCAGCCCGGGCTCGCCGCGTTCATCATGTATTAGGGTCCAGCATGGCATATGCCGGACATGCGCGCTTCGGCTGAGTCTTCGGAGGAGAGGAGAGTGCCGGCGGCGTCCGCCTATGCCGGCATGGCGCTGGCGGCGGCCGCGCTCACCGTTCTCGCCTCCGCCGCGACCATCCCCGCCGTCCTGCACGGAACGCTGATCGACCCTGACAGCTACATGCGGCTGGTGCGGCTCCGCCAGGGGCTGCAGGCCGGTCATCTGCTCAATGTCGTCCGGCGCGACGATTCAGGGCAATTGCTGCTGGTCGAATGGTCGCGCCTGTTCGACGCCTGGATCGTGGCACTCGCCGCGCCACTGGCCCCGCTGATCGGCTGGCACCGCGCGCTGTTCGCGGCAGGCGTCGCCACCGGCCCGCTCTCGGCGGGCCTGCTGGCCGCCGCCCTCGGATTCGCCGCCGCGCCGCTGAGCGGGGGGCGCTGGCTCTGGGCGCCGGCGATCATCGCGCCGCTTTTGCCCGGCATTCGCAGTTTCAACGGCTTCGGCGTGGTGCATTACCATATCGCGCAGGTGGCTCTCGCCGCGCTTGCCCTCGGCTGCACGCTGCGGGCCGGCCTTGGCGCCCGCCGGATGGCCTGGGCCGCAGGGTTGAGCGGCGGTCTTGCCATCTGGCTGATGCCGGAGACGATGCCCTTCGTCATGCTGGGCTATGGCGCGCTGGGCTATGCGTGGCTGTTCCGCCCGCTCGGCGCCACTTTCGCCCGTCTCGGCGCCGGTTTCGCGGCGACCTTGTGGTTCGCGCTCTGGATCGACCCGCCACATGGCGGATGGCTGTCGCCGGAAATCGACCGGCTGTCGATCGTCTATGCCATGCTCGGGCTTGCCGTCATGGTCACGGGCGCCTGCCTTGCCGGGCTCGACCGCGAGGCGCGCGGCAAATGGCGGCTGGGCCTTGGCGTTCTCGCCGCGGGCGCCGCTTTCGCAGCGTGGCTCGCAACCTACCCGACCGTGGCCCTCGGCCCCTATGCGCTGATCCCCATGCGGGAAATGCACGCCTTCTTCGGCGGCATCATCGAAGACCAGCCGGCCACGACGCTGTCGCTGGCGGCAAGCCGCCTCGGGCCGGGATTGCTCGCATTCGCCTATGCCCTGCACCGCGCCTGGCGCTGCCGCCGCGCGCCGGACATTGCGGGGCTCTGGCTGATCTTCATGGCCGGCCTCGCCCTGGCACTCGGCCTCACTGCGCGCATGATGATTTTCCAGCAATATCCTGCCGCCTTTGCCGCGGCGCTGGCGCCCCTCGCGCTGGAGGAGATTTCGCGGCGTTTCGCCGCCCGTCCCAGCCGCGCAGCCCTGCTGCGGGTGGGGCTGGTCTGGGCCCCGGTTGTCCTGGTCTATGTGCCGGGCATGGCCGCTGCGGCGCTCGTGCCGGGAACGCCGAAGCCCGCCGCCCGCTGCTCGCTCCGGTCGGCCACAAACCTGCTGGCGCCAACGGCCGGCCGGGTCGTGCTGACCGATCCGGGTCTTGTGCCTGAACTGCTATACCGCACCAGCGCCATCGGCGTAGGATCGCTCTATCATCATGGGCTCCGCGCCTTCATGCGCGATCGCGCCGCATGGCGGACGCCGGCAGGGTCCACCGAACCGCCAGCGGTGCGGGCGACCCGGGCGGAATTCGTTCTCTTCTGCGCCGCGAAAGGCGATGATTCAGCCCTTGTGCAGGGCGCTCCGCGCGGTGCGCTGTGGCGCGGCCTGGCCGCAAACGCCCCTCCGCCATGGCTCATACGGATGGGGCAGGCAGGTGGTTACCAGCTTTACCGGGTTAGACGACGCGCCGCCCCATGATGGCTGGAAAACTGGTTCATCGCCTCTGAAAGTCACGAATGACTTTCAGAGGCGGATGCTTTGGCGCCGTCCGATCCGGATGGATCGGAACGTGCTCTAATCGACTTCCTGAGGTGGTGCGGATTCTTCCTGATCGCCATCCGGCTTCGGCAGGGCCGGCTTCGGCGCCTCCGCAATGTCAAAGGCGAGTTCGCCGTCGCGGACCGTCACCTTCACCGCGCCGCCGGTGGCGAGACGGCCAAACAGCAGCTCTTCGGCCAGCGGCTTCTTGATTTCCTCCTGGATCACGCGGGCCAGAGGCCGCGCGCCATACAGCGGGTCATAGCCGCGTTCGGCAAGGAACTCCTTCGCCGCCGAGGAAAGCTCGATGGTGACGTTGCGATCGGCGAGCTGGGCCTCCAGCTGCATCACGAACTTCTCGACGACACGGGCGACGATTTCCGGCGTCAGCCCCGAGAACGGGATGATGGCATCGAGGCGGTTGCGGAATTCGGGGGTGAAGAGCCGCTTGATCGCCTCCTCATCCTCGCCGATGCGAACCTCCCGGCCGAAGCCGATCGCGGTCTTCGCCATGTCGGCCGCACCCGCATTGGTTGTCATGATCAGGATGACGTTGCGGAAATCCACCGTCTTGCCATTGTGATCGGTCAGTTTGCCGTGGTCCATGACCTGCAACAGGATGTTGAACAGGTCCGGATGCGCCTTCTCGATCTCGTCGAGCAGCAGGACGCAGTGCGGGTGCTGGTCGATCGCGTCGGTCAGCAGGCCGCCCTGATCGAACCCGACATAGCCCGGCGGCGCGCCGATCAGGCGGGAAATCGAGTGGCGCTCCATGTATTCGGACATGTCGAACCTGGTCAGGTCGATGCCGAGCGTGGAGGCGAGCTGCCGGGCGACTTCCGTCTTGCCGACGCCGGTGGGGCCGGAGAAGAGGTAGCAACCGATCGGCTTCTCGGCGTCGCGCAGGCCAGCGCGCGCCAGCTTGATCGCGGCCGAAAGCGCCTCGATCGCCGAATCCTGCCCGAACACCATCGATTTCAGGTCGCGTTCCAGCGTGCGCAGCGTTTCCTTGTCATCGGCGGAAACCGATTTGGGCGGAATCCGCGCGATCTTCGCGACGATTTCCTCGATATCCCGCAGCGTCACCGTCTTGCGCCGCTTGTTCTCGGGCAGCAGCATGCGGGACGCCCCGACCTCGTCGATCACGTCGATCGCCTTGTCCGGCAGCTTGCGGTCATGGATGTATTTCGCCGACAGCTCCACGGACGCGCGGATCGCCTCTTCGGTGTAGCGAACCTTGTGGTGCTTTTCGTAGGTCGATTTCAGGCCGCGCAGGATCTTCACCGCATCGTCGATCGTCGGCTCGTTGACGTCGATCTTCTGGAACCGGCGGACCAACGCCCGATCCTTCTCGAAATAGGAGCGGAATTCCTTGTAGGTGGTCGAACCGATGCAGCGCAGCGCCCCCGAGGACAGGGCCGGTTTGAGCAGGTTGGAGGCGTCCATCGCGCCGCCGGAAGTTGCGCCCGCGCCGATCACGGTATGGATCTCGTCGATGAACAGCACCGCGCCGGGCGTGTTTTCAAGCTCGGTAACGACAGCCTTGAGCCGCTCCTCGAAATCGCCGCGATAGCGTGTGCCGGCCAGCAGCGCTCCCATGTCGAGCGCGAAGATCGTCGCCTTGGCCAATACTTCGGGGACCTCGCCATCGACGATGCGCTTGGCCAGCCCCTCGGCAATGGCGGTCTTGCCGACGCCGGGGTCGCCCACGAAGAGCGGATTGTTCTTCGAGCGGCGGCAAAGGATCTGGATGGTCCGCTCAATCTCGGTATCGCGGCCGATCAGCGGGTCGATCTTGCCAGCCTGCGCCTTTTTATTGAGGTTGACGCAGTAATTCGACAGCGCATCCTGCCCGCGCTTGGGTTTCTGCTCAGGCTCGGCCTCGCTGGACTCCGCACTGCCCGAGGGCGTCCGCGGGACGGAGCGCCCCGGCGACTTCGCGATGCCGTGGCTGATGAAATTGACCGCGTCCAGCCGCGTCATGTCCTGCGCCTGCAGGAAATACACCGCATGGCTCTCGCGCTCCGAGAACAGCGCGACCAGGACATTTGCGCCCGTGACCTCGTCCCGCCCGGAAGACTGCACATGGATCGCGGCACGCTGGACCACGCGCTGGAACCCGGCGGTCGGCTTCGGATCGCCCCCCCGGTCGGTGGCGAGGCCGGCCAGCTCCTTGTCGAGGAACTCGGTCGTCTCGCGGCGCAGCCTCTCGATATCGACACCGCAGGCGCGCAGCACGGTGAGTGCATCGGCATCGTCGATCAGGCCGAGCAGAAGATGCTCCAGCGTGGCGTATTCGTGCCGGCGTTCCGCGGCGAAGCCAAGGGCCCGATGCAGCGTCTGTTCAAGGTTGCGAGACAGCATATCCGAAACTCTCCAAGTCGGACTTCCGTCGGGCCGCCCTTGCCGCCCTGGTCAAGCCCGATGCGGCCGAAACCGCGTTTACATCGCCGGACCAGAGGTTCTGGCCCTCCGCCCGGCCTGTCGCACTACTGACATGATAGACCGAAAAACTTTCGCAATGGTGACTGCGGACAACACGCCCATGCCACAGCCGCGACCCGGAATGGCGGCATCAAGCGCGCTATTCCTTCTCGATGGTGCATTGGAGGGGATGCTGGCTCTGGCGGGCGAGATCCATCACCTGCGTCACCTTGGTTTCAGCCACCTCGTAGGTGAACACGCCGCAGACCCCGACGCCGCGCCGATGCACATGCAGCATGATCCGTTCGGCCTCCTGGCGGCTCTTGCCGAAGAACCGCTCCAGAACGTGCACCACGAATTCCATCGGCGTGTAATCGTCATTGAGCATCAACACCTTGTAGAGCGACGGCTTGCGCGTTTTCGCGCGCGTCCTGGTCGCCACCCCGGTGCCCAGCCCGTTTCCAGTGCCTCTGCGATCCGCGCCTGACATGAACGTATTCTCGAACCTCACACGCTTATCCTATCCACACGTCCCGGCGCTGGGAAAGAGAAAATTTTCGGCCCGACGCCGATTCTGCCGGCCCGCCCTCAGAACCGGACGGATGCGGCCAGCGAACCATATTCATGAATGCCGCCGGTCTGACCATGAAAGCGCTCGGTCTGGAACACCTGTGTATAGGTCAGGCGAACACCGCGCCAGATCACCGCCGCCCCAGCCTCGAAGGAGCCGACGACACGGTTCGGTCGCACCGAACGGCTGGGCTGATAGAGCGCGCCTTGGAGGTATTCGTCATGCGCGACCAGCTTGGCCCCGGCACCGGCAAAGACATACCATGCGAAATGCCGGGCGCTGTAGGCGTCGCCGCCGGACGGCCCCGGGCTGAGCAGGGGCGCCCCGAAATCGACGTCCAGCCCCTCGCCAATGCGGAAGACCACCCCCGGCTCCGCATAGATTTCGGTCGTGCCGGCCATGGCGGACAGCTGCGGCAGGGCGTCCGCCTGCAGCCCGGCGCCCGATCCGGCCAGCTTCAACCGCCAGATGCGGCTGGCGAACACGTCGAAGGCGGGCTCGCTCGGCAACTGGTAGGCCCAGCCATGGGTCCGTCCCTGGCCGATGATCGCATGGGTGGTATTCTGCACGATCTCGGCCCCGGCATCGCGGCCGAACACGCCGGTGTCGAAACCCATGATCGTCCGGCTGCCGGCGGTGTCCTGAATCAGGCTGAAGCTCGCCAGCAACGAACCCGCATAAGGCTCGTCGTTTGCCGGCGGGTTGATGAGCGTTGTCGCCGCCGGGGTGAAGATTTTCTGGGTCAGGCTGATGCTGATCCGCTGCCGGCCCTGGCCGAGCACCGCATGGCCGAACGCGGCGACCGCGCCGGGAACCTCCCCCGCATTCGAGGTCCAGCCGAGATGCACGCCGTTCACATAATAGCGATCGGTCAGGGCCTGCGTGCTGATCGAGGCGTTTTCGTCCTGAATCGTCCAGATGCCGCCCGGAAACGAACCGTCCGCACGGGATGTTGCCGGGATCAGGACGGACAGCGAGGCGGACATGGCAAGAACGGCCAGGGTTCGGTTCATCAGCTTGATCCTGCGTGGAATGCGGGCCGCGGAAGCGGTCCGGCGTTGAAGGCCTGAGCTCAAATCGTCTCAGGCGGGGCGATTGCAAGTCAAGTGCAGGAAATGGGATACAGCCGGCCGGGCAATGCCAGCGGAGACTGCATGGGACATATGACGACGGTTTCAGAGCAAAAGCATCCCGCGGCAACCATGTAAGCGAATAATGCTTTCATCATTCTCAAATATTATACGACGCGATTTACGAAGCTGGGCGAGGCTGTGCTGCCTGTCGGCCGCAGCACTCGCGTGCCTTGCCGGCATTGCCGCCGCAGCACCCGCAACGCAGGCCGTCTCACCCATCGGTGACTGGCTGACGGGCGAAGGCGGCGCCGTTGTCAGGATCGCCCGCTGCCCCGGCGTGAATCATGGCAACCACGCGCTGTGCGGGCATATCGTCGGCATTCTGCTCGATCGCGGCAGCCCGATGCCGACCGACTGGCAGGGCCGCAGCCAATGCGGCTTCGAACTGATCCGCCCCTCGGCGCCGCGCCCCGGCGGCAAGGTCTGGCACGGGCGCATCATCAACCCGCACAACGGCGCGCGCTATCATGCGGAATTCCATGTCGACCGCACCGGATCGCTGGCGCTGCGCGGCTATGTCGGCCTGCCGATCTTTGGCGAAACGCGGCACTGGCTGCCCTTCCACGGCGCAGTGCCGGCATCCTGCCGGCTCGACCAGGCGGCGATCGCCTCGGTCGGGCGCAAAGGGCACGCCGGGGCGCAATAGGGCACTTTCCGATCCATCCTGATCGGATGTGGCGCTCCATGAGATTGATCGGTCACGGCGGAGCGATGCGGGTTTCCGTCTCCAGCCCGACGAGCGAGCCTAGCCGGGCGAGCCGCCGCTCGATCGGATCGCCGGCAAACACCCCGCTCTTGGCGTCGAGAAACAGCACCAGCCGGTCGCGGTCGCGCACCAGGCGGGTGGCGGCGAGCAGGGCCGGAGTGCCGGCCGACAGCGTATAGGCGAGGCGCAGCGCCGCCCCCAGGGTTTCGGCGCGGCGGGCCGTTGCCATGTCGAGCAGGGCGCGCGAGGGCGCGAGGAACGCGCTTTCCACCGGCGCCTCGTAGCGCAGGGCAAGGGTGAGGGCGAGAAAGGCGCGGGCATGATGATCGAGCCCGACGCCGGTCTGCCGCAGGACGCGCAGGAAGGCCTGCTCGGCGCGGTATTCGGGATGCTCGTGATTGCCGATATCGGAGAACCAGCACGCCGCCTCGCGCAGCCGGCGGTGCGAGGCGGGCTCATCAGGGAACAGCGCGGCGGTCCAGGCGATCAGCGCCCCCGGCAGCGCCGGGTCGCGCAGCAACCCCACCGTCAGGTCGCGGCCGGCGGCGATCAGCGGATCCTGCTGGCGCATCGACTCCGGCAATTGCCGCAGAAACCAGCCCTCGCGCAGGCCATTGGCGCTGAACACGACGCGGCCAGCCCCGGTCGCCCGCAGCAGGCGGCGCAGGATGAGCGCGGCATAGGGCAGATCCTCGATCCGCTTGCGCGCCACTCCCGGCATCCGCTCGATGAGCTTGCGGCTCGCATCGCCGATCACGGCGGAGAGGTCACGCGCCTCGTCCCGCCCGACCGTGTAATGATGGACCATCGCCAGTGGATAACCGGTCTGGGCGATATGGATGCGCGCCAGCGCCCGAAACGCGCCGCCTGACACATACAGATCGCCCCCTTCGCCCTCGCCGAGAAACGGAACGCTGGCCAGTTCATCCGCGACGATCGCCCGCGCCCGGGTCCGGTCCTCGAGCGCGCGCTCGGCAAGGCGGATCACCCCGACCGGCACCGTCGCGGCCGGGCCGATCCGCCCCTCGGACAGACGGACGAGTTCGAGCGAGCCGCCGCCCAGATCGGCCAGAATGCCATCCGCGCCCGGAATGCCGCACAGAACCCCCTCGGCGGAGAGCCGCGCCTCCTCCTCGCCGCTCAGCACGATGACCCTGAGGCCCGGAATTTCAGCCTCGAGACGGGCAACGAACGCCGCGCCATTGGCCGCATCGCGCACGGCGGAGGTGGCCAGCGCCTCGAACGGCGCCGCACCCATGGCGCGGGCAATGGCGCCGTAGCGGCGCATCACCGTCACCGTCTCGTCCATCGCCGCGTCGTCGAGCCGGCCGGTGCGGATCAGGCCGCGGGCCAGGCGCGGCACCGCCTTCTCGTTGAAAATCTGCATCGGGTTGCGGGATTCGCCCTGAAAAACGACGAGGCGGACCGAATTCGACCCGAGATCGACCACGGCGCGGCGGCGCGAACTGTCCGGTGCCGTCTCGTGAGACATGCGCGTCATGAGGCCTGCGTAGCGCAGCACGGGCGCGGGCGGTAGAGGGGGATCGGCCCGCCGCGCAGCCCGCCGCAAAGTGCAACCCTGCCGCGCCCGAGGGGGTTTCATGCGCCGATATCGCCCCCCGGCGTTTGACTTGGCGGCCCGCCTTCGCACAATAGCGTGGTTGCGAGAGAAAGTGACCACGACATGATCCCTGCCCTCATGCCGAATTACAACCGGATCGACGTGTCGTTCAGCCATGGCGACGGCGCCTGGCTGATTGCCGATGACGGCCGACGATTCCTCGATTTCGGCGCCGGCATCGCGACGTCGTCGCTCGGCCACGGCCATCCCGGCCTGACCAGGGCGATCGCCGAACAGGCGGCGAAGGTGATCCACGTCTCGAATCTCTATCGGGTGCCGCAGGCGGAGCGGCTCGCCGCCCGCCTCGTCGCGGCGAGCTTCGCCGACAGCGTGTTCTTCTGCAATTCCGGCGCCGAGGCCAACGAGGCGCTGGTGAAAGCCTTCCGCAAGACCATGGCGCGCGAGGGCAAACCCGAGCGCTATCGCGTCATCTGTGCGCAGGGCGCGTTCCACGGCCGCACGCTGGCGATGATCAGCGCGACCGGCAACGCCAAGTATCTCGAAGGGTTCGGCCCCGCGGTCAACGGGTTCGACCATGTGCCGTTCAACAATCTCAACGCGCTGCGCGACGCCATAACGCCCGAGACCGCCGGCATCCTGGTCGAACCGATCCAGGGCGAAGGCGGCATCCGCCCGGCCACGGCGGACTATCTGCGCGGCCTGCGGGAGGCGGCCGACGAGTTCGGCCTGCTGCTCGGCTTCGACGAGGTGCAGTGCGGCATGGGCCGCACCGGAAAGCTCTTCGCCCATGAATGGGCCGGAATCGCGCCCGATGCGGTCAGCACCGCGAAGGGCATCGCCGGCGGGTTTCCGCTGGGCGCGCTGCTCGCGGGCGAACGCGTCGCCGCGAGCCTGGTGCCGGGCAGCCATGGCACGACCTATGGCGGCAGCCCGCTCGCCTGCGCCGCCGGCAATGCCGTGCTCGACGAAATTCTGGCGCCCGGCTTCCTCGACGCGGTGGCGCGGGCCGGAGCACGGCTGCGCGCCGGGCTCGATGCACTCGCGGCGCGTCATCCGCGGGTATTTTCCGGCGTGCGCGGCCAGGGGCTGATGCAGGGTCTGGTGTGCGCCGTGCCGAATGGCGAGGTGCAGAACGCCTGCCTCGCCGAGGGTCTGCTGGTGGTCGCCGCCGGCGACAACGTGGTGCGCCTGGTGCCGCCGCTGATCGTGCGGGATGCCGAGATCGACGAGGCCCTCACCCGGCTCGACGCAGCCTCCCGGCGCTGCGCGCCCTCCGGCGCGCAGGACGCCGCGCAATGAGCGCCGCGATCGAGGCCGGACGGTCCGCGCCGGCGCCGCGCCATTTCCTCGACCTGTCGCTCATCGACGCGCCGACGCTGCGCCACATGCTCGACACCGCCGCGCGGTTCAAGCGCGCCGGCCGCGCCCTCGGCCAGCCGCTCGCCGGGCGGGCGCTGGCGCTGATCTTCGAGAAGCCCTCCACCCGCACCCGCGTCAGCTTCGAGATCGGCATGCGCCGGCTCGGCGGCGAGGTCATAATGCTGTCATCGCGGGAAATGCAGATCGGCCGGGGCGAGACGGTGGCGGATACCGCCCGCGTGCTCTCGCGCTATGTCGACGGCATCATGCTGCGGACCGACCGCGAGGAAAAGCTGCGCGAACTCGCAGCACACGCCAGCGTGCCGGTGATCAACGGGCTGACCGAGCGCTCGCACCCCTGTCAGGTGATGGCGGACGTGATGACCTTCGAGGAAAAGCGCGGCGCGATCGCCGGCCAGCGCATCGCGTGGATCGGCGATGGCAACAACATGGCCAAGAGCTGGATCGAGGCTTCGGCGCGATTCGGCTTCCAGCTCCGCCTCGCCTGCCCGGAGGAACTGCCGCCGGACGCGGAAGCCCTGGCCTGGGCGCGCGCGCAGGGCGCCGACATCCTGCTCACCGCCAGCCCGGCCGAAGCGGCCGAGGGCGCGCGCTGCGTAACCACCGATACCTGGGTGAGCATGAGCGACGAGGATGCGGAGAGCCGGCACGCCATCCTCGCCCCCTATCGCGTGGACGAGGCGCTGATGGCCCGCGCCGCGGCAGATGCGATCTTCATGCATTGCCTTCCCGCCCACCGCGGCGAAGAGGTCAGCGCCGGGGTGATCGACGGCCCGCAATCGGTGGTGTTCGACGAGGCGGAGAACCGGCTCTTCGCCCAGCAGGGGATTCTCGCCTGGGCGTTCGGCGCGGCCTGACCAAAGCTCAGGCCGGGTAAACTCAAGCCGGGTAAGCTCAAGCCGGGCGGGGCAGCCGCGCCGCCCGCCAGCGCGGGTAGAACACACTGATCGCGAGCCCGGCGATGACCAGCCCGGCGGCGGCCAGTTTCCATCCCGGCATCGGCTCGCCAAGCCAGACGACGGACGCCGCCATGCCGAAGACCGGCACCAGCAGCGCCATCGGGCTGACCGTGGCGGAGGGATAGCGCGCCAGCAGAAACGCCCAGCTGCCATAGCCGAACCAGCTATTGCCGACCGACTGCCAGATCACCGCGACCCATCCGGCGGGCGTGGCGTGGGTTATCGCGTGCAGCAGCACGGCCGGCCCCTGGCGCAGCAGCGCGACCAGAAGCAGCGGCGGCGCGGCGAACAGGCTCGACCAGACCACATAGGCCAGGGCGTTGCGAGCGCCGCTCTCGCGGGCGACGATATTGCCCACGGCCCATGAGGAGGCGGCGAGCAGGACGAGCAGCAGGCCGAACAGGGTCGTGGTACCGCCATGCAGGTGCAGCATGATGACGCCGATGCCCGCCACGGCGAGGAGGCAGGCAACAACCTGGAATCCCCGCAGCCGTTCGCCGACCCGCGCCATCGAGAGGAAAATCGTGAAAAAGACCTGGGTCTGGATCATCAGCGAGGCCAGGCCGGGGGAAATCCGCCCATCCATCGCAAAGAACAGCAGGCCGAATTGTCCGGCGCCGATCAGCAGCCCGTAGGCCGCGAGGTTGGACCACTTCACCCGCGGCCGGGGCAGAAAGAACACGCCCGGCACGGCCGCCAGGGCGAAGCGAAGCCCGGCGAGAAGAAAGGGCGGGAACTGATCCAGCGCAAGGCGGATCACGACGAAATTCGTTCCCCACACCGCAACGACGGCGAGGGCCAGCAGCGCATGGCGCGGACTCAGAACTGGCGATTCACTCACGACCGAACCTGTCAGACAGATGACGGCACGGGCGGACGCGCCAGGGGAAACCGGCCGCCTCGGCGGGTCGTCAGCTCCAGACGGTGAACGCGGCGATCAGCAGAACCGTGACGACCACGCAGATCGTGGTGACGGTGATGAACCGCGAGAAACTGTTCCAGCCCGTCTGGCTGGACTCTTCAAGCTGCTCCAGACTGATTCGCAGCTTGTTCGGGTGTTCCGTGTCAGCCATCATTCCTGCCTTGAACCTTTCTTGCCGTCGCCACCTTGCGTGACCATTCGAAGTCCTGTCCGGTCACACGGAACGTGACGCGCCCTTGACGACGCTACACATCCTTGTGACCTTGGAAGTTGCTATAACGTCCCGACATCAAACGCAAGGGTTGAAAAGCCTGGCCGCCGGGTCGGCCGGAACCGCCGTACCGCGGATGAGATCGCGCAGCGCCATCGGATAGAGAACATGTTCCTGGGCAAGCACCCGGGCGGCCAGCGCGGCCTCGGTGTCACCGGGCAGCACGGGCACGGCCGCCTGCGCGAGGATCGGCCCCTCGTCCATCGTCTCGGTCACCAGATGCACCGTGCAGCCATGCAGCCGCACACCGGCTTCCAGCGCCCGGGCATGGGTATCGAGCCCGGGAAAGGCGGGCAGCAGCGAGGGATGGATGTTCAGCATCCGCCCCGCCCAGCGCCCGACGAGAAACGGCGTCAACAGCCGCATGTAGCCGGCAAGGCAGACCAGCTCGCATCCGGCCTCGCGGAGCGCGGCATCGATCGCCGCCTCGTGCGCCGCACGATCGGCACCGAACTCCCGCCCGGGAATCGCGGTGGCCGGAATGCCGGCGCGCCGTGCGGCCGCGAGCCCGGGCGCCGCCGCCCGGTTCGACAGCACGATGGCGATTTCGGCGGGATAATCCGCCGCGGCCGCCGCACCGATCAGCGCCTCCATGTTCGAGCCACGGCCCGAGATCAGGATGCCGACGCGGCGCTTCATGCGAACAGCGTGTCCGCCGGCCCGATCGTGACCGCCGGCGCGCCGTCACCGGCCGTGATCCGGCCAAGATGGTGCGCGACGACCCCCGCGCCGGCGAGCAGGTCGAGCGCCGCCGCCTCATCCGCCGGGCGGACCACCAGCACCATGCCGATGCCGCAATTGAACACCCGCAGCATTTCCTCCGGCGCCACATTGCCGGTCCGCGCCAGCCAGGCGAACACCGGCGGCACCGGCCACGCCCTGTCGATCATGGCCGCGGTGCCCTCGGGCAGCACCCGCGGCAGATTGCCCGGCAGACCGCCGCCGGTGATGTGGGCGGCGGCGCGCAACAGCCCCGCCCGCGCCAGCGACAGCACCGGCCGGACATAAAGCGCCGTCGGCGCCATCAGCGCCGCGCCGAGCGTCTGTTCCGGCGCGAAGGGGGCGGGCATGTCGAGCCCGATCCCGCCAGCGTCGATGATCCGGCGGACCAGCGAAAACCCGTTCGAGTGCACGCCGGTGCTGGGCAGGCCGAGCAGGATGTCGCCGGGCGACACCCCCTCGGGCAGCAGGCGCCCGCGCTCCGCCGCGCCGACCGCGAAGCCGGCCAGGTCATAATCCCCCGCGCCATACATGCCGGGCATTTCCGCCGTCTCGCCCCCGGTCAGCGCGCAGCCGACCTGCCGGCAGCCCTCGGCGATGCCGGCGATGACGCGCGCCGCAATCGCGGGGTCGAGCCGCCCGGTCGCGAAATAATCGAGAAAGAACAGCGGCTCCGCCCCCTGCACCACAAGGTCGTTGACGCACATCGCCACGAGGTCGATGCCGACGGTGTCGTGAATGCCGGTATCGATCGCCAGCCGGAGCTTGGTCCCCACCCCGTCGGTCGTCGCGACCAGGATCGGGTCGGCGAACCCCGCCGCGCGCGGATCGAACAAGGCGCCGAACCCGCCGATGCCGCCGAGCACGCCCGCCCGCGCGGTGGCCTTCGCCAGCGGCTTGATCGCCTCGACCAGGGCATCGCCGGCCTCGATGTCCACCCCGGCGGCGCGATAGGTTTCGCCGTTCGACCCGTCCTTGCTGGTCATGCCCGCCTCCGATGCGCTAATCTCGGTTCATGAAAGCTTCGGCCACACTGCTCAGCGGCACCCGCCCGCCCGCCGGGACATTCCCGGCCATCGCGTTGGCGCGGTTATCACCACAGCGCGCGCCTCAAGGCAACACAGCCGGCCGCCATCGCTCATGACCGGCGAACCCCAGGCCGGCTTCCGCTGGCAGCGCTTCGGCTGGATCGTGGCGGGGATCGTCCTCGTCGTCCTGTTCCTGCGGCTGTTCTCGGCGATCCTGCTGCCCTTCGTGGCCGCCGCCGGCATTGCCTATTTCCTCGATCCGGCGGTCTCCGCCCTGAACCGGCTCGGCCTGCCGCGCTCGCTCGGCGCGATCATCATGCTGCTGGCGATGATTGCCGGCGTCGGCCTCTGCGCGCTGCTGCTCTATCCGCTGATTTCCGCCCAGATCAGCCTGCTCGCCCAGCAGCTGCCCGGCATGATCGCGGGGCTCCAGCAATTCACCACCCACCAGATCAGCCTGATCCAGGCTCGCTTCGGCTCCGGCTTCGTCTCGAACAAGCTGCAATCGCTGGTCAGCAACGAGGCCGGCGCGATCGTGAATTTCGCGGGCTCGGCGGCGCGGCAGGTGCTCGGCACCGGCTTCGCGCTGTTCAACATTCTCACGCTCCTGGTGATCACGCCGATCGTCGCCTTCTATTTCCTGCGCGACTGGCCGCTGGTGATGGGGCGGCTCGATTCCTGGCTGCCCCGCTCGTATGAAAGCGTCATCCGCAACCTCGCGCGCGAGATCAGCCGGATCCTGAATGCCTGGCTGCGCGGCCAGGCGATATGCTGCCTGTTTCTCGGCGTGTTCTACGCGCTCACCCTGACGATCGCCGGCCTCAATCTCGGCCTCGTGGTCGGCCTGACCGCCGGACTGCTCTCCTTCATTCCCTATGTCGGCACGATCGTCGGCGCGGTCTCCTCCATCGTGCTCGCGCTCGGCCAGTTCAGCGGGCTCGACCACGTGCTGATCGTCGGCGGCATCTTCGTCGTCGGCCAGTTGCTCAACGACTATGTGGTGGCCCCGCGCTTCCTCGGCGACCGGCTCGGCCTGTCCTCGGTGTGGGTGATCTTCGCCCTGTTCGCCGGCGCCGAAACCTTCGGCTTCCTGGGCGTTCTGCTCGCCGTCCCCGTCACCGCAACCCTTGGCGTGCTCGCGCGGTTCTGGCTGCGCCACTACCTGCAGAGCCCGCTCTATCTCGATCCGCCCCGGCACGGTGCGTAACGAGGGGTACGAGCCGCGGCAGATGGCGCTGCCGTTCGACGAACCGGAGCGCTTCGCCGCGGCCGATTTCGTTGACGCGCCATCGAACGCGCGGGCGCGCGCCGCCCTCGCCGCGCCGGAGAACTGGGTGAACCGCCGTCTTGTCATCTGGGGCGAGGCGGGCGGCGGCAAATCCCACCTCGTCTGGCTCTGGGCCGCCCGCACCGGCGCGATCCGGCTCGACGCCGCGCGCCTGCGCGCGCCCGCCAGCCCAGGGGAAGCGCCGCTGGTGATCGAGGATATCGACGCCGCGGCGGCGCCGCTCGCCCTGTTCGCGACACTCGAACGCGCCACCCAGGCCGCCGTGCCGGTGCTGATGACCTGCCGCACGCCGCCCGCGCGCCTGCCGATCGAGCCGCCGGATCTTGCAAGCCGTTTGCGCGCCAGCCTGACCATCCGCATCGAGCCGGCCGAACCGGCCCTGCTCGATGCGCTGTTGCACCGCCTCGCCGCGGCACGGCAGATGAACCTGTCGCCCGCGCTGCACCAGTTCCTGCTGAACCACCTGCCGCGGCGTCCCGCCGTGCTGCGCGAGGCCATCGCCCGGCTCGACCGCTATGCTCTTGCTCTCGGCACGGCCCCGTCGCGCCGGCTCGCCGAACGGCTGGTCGACGAACTCGCCGACCCGGACGAAGGCGCGGCGCAGACCGACCCCGCCGCCCGCATGCCCGACCCGCCGGCCGCCGCCATCACATCTTTGCTTTAGCTGTCAGGGCTTTCATGGCAATGTGCCGGCATGGACGAGGAAACCCTGCCCGAGATCGCCGTTGAGCCGACCCTGGCCGATGGAACGTCGCGCTTCATCAACCGCGAACTGTCATGGCTGGCCTTCAACGCCCGGGTCGTCGCCGCCGCCGACAACCCGCGCTACCCGTTGCTCGAACGCTTGCGCTTCGTCTCGATCAGCGCCTCCAATCTCGACGAATTCTACTCCGTCCGCGTCGCCGGGCTGATCGGCCAGGCCCGCGCCGGAGTCGCCCTGCGGTCATCGGACGGGCTGACGCCCACCCAACAGCTCGCCGAAATCAACCGCTGCGCCAGGACCCTGATGGAAACCCAGCAGCGCGTTCTTGGCAGCGTTCTCGCCGAGCTTGCCGGCGCCGGCCTGACCGTGATCGCCCCGCACGAGCTGAACGAGGCCGACCGCGCCTTTCTCGACCAGCATTTCATGGAGCGGGTCTTCCCCGTCCTCACCCCGCTCGCGATCGACCCCGCGCACCCGTTCCCCTTCGTGCAGAACATGGGACTCGTGCTTGCGCTCAAGCTGATCCGCCAGGACGATTCAGGCGTGATGCGCGCACTCATCCCGCTGCCCGCGCAGATCCGGCGCTTCATCCGCCTGCCCGACCCCTCGCCGGCCACGATCCGCTTCATCAAGCTCGAGGATCTGGTGATCCTCTTTCTCGACCGCCTGTTTCACGGCTTCCGCCTCGCCGGCTCCGGCCTGTTCCGCGTCTGCCGCGATACCGATGTCGAGTTCGAGGAAGAGGCGGAGGATCTGGTCCAGTCCTACGAAACCGCGCTGAAGCGCCGCCGCCGCGGTGCCGCGATCGAACTGACCCTGGCCGCCAACATGCCGGACGATCTGCGCAGCCTCGTCATCGACGAGGTGGAAGCGCCGGAAAACCATTTCTTTATCGAATCCGGCATGCTCGGCCTCGTCGATCTCAAGGAAATGATCGTCGACGACCGGCCCGAGCTGCTGTTTCCCGCCTACACGCCGCGCTTCCCCGAGCGCATCCGCGATTTCGGCGGCGACTGTTTCGCCGCGATCCGCAACAAGGACATCATCGTCCACCACCCGTTCGAGAGTTTCGACGTGGTGGTGCAGTTCCTCCGCCAGGCCGCCTCCGACCCGAACGTGGTCGCCATCAAGCAGACGCTGTACCGCACCAGCCGCGATTCCCCGATCGTCGGCGCGCTGATCGAAGCCGCCGAATCGGGCAAGAGCGTCACCGCGATGGTGGAACTGCGCGCCCGTTTCGACGAGGAGGCCAATATCCGCCTCGCCCGCACGCTGGAAGCCGCCGGCGTTCAGGTCGTCTATGGCTTCCTCGGGCTGAAGACGCACGCCAAGCTCTCGCTCGTGGTCCGGCGCGAGGGCAGCGCCATGCGGTCCTACGCGCATTTCGGCACCGGCAACTACCACCCGATCACCGCGCGCATCTACACAGACCTGTCCTTCTTCACCTGCGACCAGCAACTGACGCGCGACGCCGCCCGCCTGTTCAACTACATGACCGGCTATGCCCGGCCCGAACAGATGGACCAGCTGGTCTACAGCCCGATCACCACCCGCCGCGCCATCGGCGCGCTGATCGACGCCGAGATCGAGGCGGCGCGCGCCGGCCGCCCGTCGGGCATCTGGCTCAAGCTGAACTCGCTGGTCGACGAACGGCTGATCGACCATCTCTACCGCGCGTCCGCCGCCGGCGTGCCGGTCTCCTGCGTGGTGCGCGGCATCTGCTGCCTCCGCCCCGGCGTGCCCGGACTGTCGGAGAACATCCGCGTCAAGTCGATCATCGGCCGCTTCCTCGAACACGCCCGCATCGCCGTCTTCGCCAACGGCGCGCGAATGCCCGACCGCGAGAACAAGGTCTTCATCTCCAGCGCCGACTGGATGGCCCGCAACATGGACTGGCGGGTGGAAACCTTCGTGCCGATCCACAATCCCACGGTCCACGCCCAGGTGCTCGACCAGATCATGGCCGTCGATCTGCGCGACGACGTCGATTCCTGGGCGCTCGGCCCCGATGGTGCCTGGTCGCGGGTGACGCCGGGCGAGGCGCCGGTCTCCGCGCACGACTATTTCATGACCAACCCCTCGCTGTCCGGCCGGGGCTCGGCGCTGCGCGGCCCGCTCACCCAGCAGCAGCGCGACCAGATCCGCTATCGCAAGACCTTCCTGACCAACGACTGATGGCGCGGCGCTGGCGCCGACAAGGCACCCGGCCGGCGCAGAACGCCGGCCACCGCCGCCAGATGATTGCGGCAGATCTCGCCCGCTTCCCATAATTCCGCGACATAGGTTGCAACCGTCGACTGGCGCCGCGCCACCGGCACAGAAGGCGCCGGCGGGCATGAGAGCAGGGAGGGCGGCACCAGCGGCGTCACGACCCTGATGCGGGTAACGACCCGCGGCGGCGGGGCCGCGCATCCGGCCAGCAGCATGGACGCCACGAGGATGAACCCACCCCGCGTCATGGCTTCGCCCCCGCGCCCTGCGCCGCCCCGAGTTGCGAGAGCGCGCCATCCAGCACCGGGGCCACGGGACCATCCTGTTTCGGCGGCGCGGCGGCCACGCTCGTCAGAATCCGCTGCGAAAGCGCGACGCCCCGCGCATCCGCCGCTGCCGCCGTCGTCAGCGCGGTCTGCCAGGCCGCCTCGTCGGCGCGCAAGCGGGCGAGTTCGGCGCGGTTTTCCGCATTCGTCGCCATCAGCCGTGCGATCGTGCCCTGCCCGTCCCGCACCGCGATCCGCGCGGCGCGCAGCGCGACCTCCAGATGCCAGCCATAGAGCAGCAGCCCCGCCACGAGCAGGCCGCCCAGAATCCACGGCGCGAACCGCCCGAGCACCGACAGCATCACGGCTGGCATCGCGCACCTCCGGCGAGCCTGGCCTTCAGTCCCATCCCGAAGGCACCGGCAGCGATCGCCGACCCGAGGCCCATGCCATAGGCATCGGGCTCAAAGCGCTGGCCGCGCACCACCACGGCGAACACACCGAGAAAAATGTAGCTGAGCACGCCCAGCACCGAGAGCAGGGCCATCCCGTCAGACCGCCCCGCCGCATCAGAGACGATCTCCAGCAGAAAACGTCGCATCCGAATGTCCTTTCAGCCGATGAAACGCAGCCAGTGATCGGCGACGCTGCCGATCACCGCCGAAATCACGCCGATCACCACCATGATCACCCGATGGCTGCCCGATTGTTCGCCGCGGAACTGCGCCAGTTCCGAGCGGAACTGCGCGAAGGCCTCCACCAGCTCGTCCGATTTGTCGATGAAGCGCTCCTGCGTGCCGGCCACCTGCAGCTCGAAGCGGTTGCGCCAGGCCTCGAGCGCCAGATGCCGCGCCTCGATCGCGGCGATTTCACGCCGGGCGGAGGCGATCTCGGCCTGGAGCATGCCGACATCCGAACGCAGATCCCCGAGCGCGTCCCGCAAGAAGGCAATCGTGTCTTCCGCCATGGCGCTCACCCGGGCGCGGTCGAAAGCGGAACGCCGTAGGCGGTCGCCTGCAGCGGCATGTCGATGGCGAAAGCCTCCCCCAGATCCGCCGCCATCGACCATCCGGCCGGCGGCGCGAGGCTGGCGAGATTGTCGGTCACCGCATCGCCCCGGCCGATCTGCGTACTGCCATAGGGATAATAGAGCAGGCACGACGCTGCCGGGTTCACCGGCGCGCGCTGCAACGTCACCGCGACATGCGTCGCATCCACGCGCGTGGCGGCGATGGCCGGGATCATCGGACCCGGATTTGCCACTGTGCCGCCATCCATCACCGCGAACCCTGCGCCGTTCGCCGCCTGCAGATTGATCTTCAGATCGGTGCCGGCATCGTGCCGGATGGTCAGGACGATCTGATCCGGCGCCGCCTGATACGCATGTGCGATCGCCGGCCCGCCCGCCACCGGCAACCCGCTCGCCGGCACGGCAGATGCCGGAATGGTGTCCGAAAGCCCCATCGCCAGCGCCGCCCGCGCCGCCGCATGCGCGCCGATCCGGCCATAGCGCAGCAGGTCCGGCTGGTCCCGATGCTGCGGATCGCCACCGGAAAACAGGCCGGTCGCCGGGTTCCAGGCCGCGTTCAGCGGGTTGGAATCCGCCGTCTGCGCGGCGAAGATCACGGCGTTCCCGGTCGGGTCGAGCGACAGATCGAGCACGCTCTCGCGCACCATCTGCACCCCCTGATCGGTCTCGTAGGGAATGGCGCTCCAGAGCAGCAGCGGCAGCGAGGCAACACTCCGCCCCAGAATCTGCCGCGTCAGCGCTGCGAGCCGGCTGACGCTCTCCTTGTAGAGCGTCTTGTTCGCGTAAGGCATCGTGCTGTCCTGCTCGCTCCACGGCCAGAGCAGGAAGGCGATATCCGCCTCGTCCACCGCCGAGACCAGCGCCTGCGCGCCGGTCAGATAGGCCGCGAGCGCCTGCCCGTCCGGCCCCGGCGCCCAGGTCGCGGGTGAGGACCCGTCGCCGGGATTGGTCAGGAACGTGCCGTTGCCCGCACCCGGCGGGAACAGCGGCGGCGAGGAGTTCGACACGGGATGCCCCGCAATCATCGAATACCGCGCCGGGCTGACGACATTCCCCGCCGGCAGCGACGTCGCCGCCCAGGCGGCCGCTCCCAGATACCAGGCCACGCCCTGCGCCAGCGCCAGCGCGCCGCCAGCCTGCACGAACCACTCGGCGTTCGACTGGCCCATGACCAGCAGGTTGACGCCCCGCCGCGCGCCCAGCACCCACCGCCCCTGCGCGGCCAGCAGCGTCGCGATCTCCGCCGCATCCAGCGCCCGGGTCCAGCACGCCGCCTCGTGAAACCAGCACTGCGCCGAGCCCTGCACCGTATTGTCGTGGAACAGCAGCACGTTGCCCGCCGCCGCCGCCGGCAATGGATTCGCGGCAGCGCTGGCCACCTGTGTGCCGTCGAGCCACACATCCACACCGGCCCCCGGCGTGTTGCGCAGGATCAGCGCATGGGTATGCCGCCGTTCGATCGTCGTGGTGATGCCGCGACTCGCGGCGGTGCCGGGAAACAGCGTCAGCCCGCCGCCGCCCGGCCCGCCGGCCTCGATGATCGTCGTTCCCGTCGCCATCGCATGGATCAGCGGGATCGGCGCATTGTCGACCTGGATCGTGCCCTGCCGCCAGTTCGGCCGGGTCCAGACGAGATAGAGCGTCCAGGCCGTGTCGCTGCCGAGGTCGAACCCCGCGAGCGTCAGCCCCCAATCCGGATCGAGCGTCGGTCCGTACTGCGCGATGGCCGGGTCCGGACTGCCCGCCGCACCGAGAAACCCGTTGACCCGCGGCACCGCCATCATCGCCGCCGGCGCGGTATCCGCCGCGATGTGAAAGGGCAGCAGGGTCCGTCCATTGCCGGACTTGTCGGCCAGCGCCGCCGCCGGGGCGTTCCAGGCGCCAAGCGGATTGCCATTGGCATCGAGAACGGCGCCGAGCGCGCCGGCATCCCACCAGCCCGCCAAACCGGCAATCGCGGCCGGCGTCGGCCCGGCGAAGGCGCTCCCCACCGGCACCGAACCCGCTGTCTGGGCGCGGGCGAACAGCCGTCCCGTCCCGTCGCGCAGCGGCGCCGCCGGGCGTACCGAAATCAGGTTCATGCTCAGGTCACCGTGATCGTGAAGCCGGACACCGAAGCCGCCTGCCCCGTCGCGGTCTCGACCCACACGTAATAGGCCCCCGGCGTCGCCGGGACCGTCGCATAGACCGCCCAGAGTGCGTTGTTGTCGATGATCGAGGCCGCCTGCCAGCCGCTCGCAGGCGGCGCGGCGTTCGAGGTCGAGAACGCCACCTGGGTCGCGATCGCCTGCGCCGGGCTGACGCCGCCATTCAGCGCCAGCGTGCCCGATCCGGCGGCGACCGAAACGGCCGCGGGCTGGTTAATCGTGTACGTCACGACAGGCGCCGCGGCCATCACCGCGATCGCGCCGGACACCGCCTTCACGGCTGCGTCCGCCGTCTGCTCGGCCCATAGATAGACCGTTCCCGCCGCGCTGCCCGCCGGCAGCGTGGCCGACCAGGTGCCGCCGCTCACCGTCGCGGCGATAAAGCTTGCCGGCGGCGTGGCCGCGCTCGCCGAAAGCCCGACCTGCACCGCGGCGCCGGCCGGGGCCACGGTGCCACTGACCGCGATCGTGCCACCCGCCACCGCGCTGGCCGGCATCGCCGCGAGCGCGACCGCCGCCGTCGCCACGCTGAACGGCGCGCTCCGGCCAACCACGCCGGTCGCGTTATGATCGCGCACCGAGATCGTGTAGCTGCCCGCTGGCAATCCCGGGACCTGAAAGGAATACGACCCGGCCCCGATCATCGGCGATGCCGCCGCGGTCCACGTCACCCCGTCCGTCGAATAGTCCAGCGCGGTCGGGGCCTCATCGAACAGGGCGCCACTCAGCGTGAACACGGTGTTGGCCGTCAGGCTGCCGGGCGCGTTCACCGTGATGGTCGGCGCCGGCAACGCGACCCCATCCCACCAGACCAGCGATCCGCCGGAATAGGTCAGCGCCGTCAGCTCCGCCCCGGTGCCGGGCGGCAGCGCGGTCACCCCGGTGCCGGAGCTGATGCCGGTGCCCATCGTCACCGGCCCGGCGGCGAGGTTGATCACCCGGCAGGTAAACCCGCTGCCCATATTGGTGAAATTCGCCGTCAGGGTGATCGGCTGGCTGACCACCAGAATCCGCTGGTTATGCGTCGTCGCGTCAAGCACCGTGTTGCTGTTCAGCTCGACGACCTGCCGCCGCATGGTCGGAATTTTCTGCGCCACATAGGTCCAGATCGCCGCGAAGCTCTGGCTCGCCAGCGCGTTGCCGCCCTGCGCGACCAGCAACAGGTCGGAATCCGCCGCCGGCCCCGCCGCGGGCAGCTGGTCGATCGTCTGCCCGCCCACCAGCTTTTCGTAGGATATCCAGGCATTGGCGCCATTCTGCCAGATCGCGACGAAGTCGGCGCCGCCGATCGTGCTGGCCGAATTCGCAGCCCCCGGCGCGCTCAGCCCGGAACCGGCAGGCCCCGCCGGCCCCGCAGGACCGGCAGGGCCGGCAGGACCCGCAGGCCCGGTCGCCCCCGCGATCGCGCTGGCCGTGACGCTCAGCGTGCCGTTGGCATCGATCGCAAGGCCGGTCCCCGCTGAAAACAGGCCGCGCAGGGCCGCAACCGGAAGCCGGCCCGGCGCGCCCTGGGCATTGACCACCACCTCGTCGGTCGTCGAAAGCGCGCCGAGCAGCGGAAAGCCGAGATGATCGGCCCCCGTGGCCGCAAGCGTGCCGGCGCCGAGCGCAAGCCCGGTCCCCGGCGTCACCGCCTCCGGCGTTCCCGCCCCGGCGCTGTTGCGCCCGAGCAGATCGCCGGTCGGCAGGCTGATCTCCCGCTGTAGCCCGGCGGTCACCTGGGCGACGCTCGCGGCATAGAGCATGCCGTTCTGCGACAGCGCCAACAGGTCGGTCGGCCCCACGCTCGCGGCGGTGGGCAGTTGCGGTATCGTCGTCATGGTTCGGGAATGTCCTCTCGCGCTGCCTCAGGCGATCGCGGTCCAGCCGGTCGCGTCGGTCGCGGTCTGCTTGATCCAGAAGGTTGCCCCGGCGCCGCCGTCGAGGTTGCGATAGCTCGATCCGGGCGGCGCGGTCACCGCACCGAGCGGCGAGCCCCGCCCGATCAGCGCCACGCACCCGGTCGGCTCGGTCGGCGAGATCAGCCGGACCGCGCCACCCGTCGCCGGCCCGAGCCGCACATCCCCAGCCTGGCTGCCGAGCGTGACGCTGCCATCGGCGGACGGCGCCAGATAGTCCGACTGGATGAACCGCGCCGCCTGCCAGGCCCCGGCATGCCCCCGCCACTCGATTGTCGCGCCGGCCGGCACGGTCAGCGGCGCACCGGTCCAGTTTTCCTGCGCCGGCACGCTGCCGGCGGAAGCGAAACGCACCGGCGCAAGACATTCGATCTCCAGCCGCCGGCTCTCGAGCACCGGCAGCCCGACCTGCACGCTCGCCGTCGCCCCGGTGCCGTCGCCGCTGATGTTCACCTGCGTGCCCGCGCCATAGCCGCTGCCGGCCGCGGTGATATACACCCCGATGACGGCGCCGTTGGCGATCCAGGCGCCCGCCGCCGCCCCGCTGCCCGTCCCACTGATCGAGACGGTGGCGGTGGTGTAGTTCGCTCCGCCGCTGGTCACCTTAATATAGCTGATCGTGCCCGCGCTCCGCTGCGCGGTGGCGCTGACGATCGACTGCACCTCGCCGGTGCCTTGGGATACCGTCAGCCGGTCCACCAGATCGGGATAGACCAGCGCGTTCAACCCGTTCGATACCACGGGATTGACCGCGAAACCGTCCGCGAAATTCAGGATGTTGTTCCGCAGCACGACCGAATCGGTATAGGCCAGCAGGGCGTTGAACGGATCGCCCCCGGTGCCGGAGGAGACGATATTGTCCCGCACCACGACCAGCTGCGGCGCGTCCTTCAGAACGATGCCATAACCGCCGGGGCCGTAATTGATCCGGTTTCCGGCAATCTCCAGATTGTTGCAGGCGATGCCGAAATTGGTTCCCCGCCCGTCGGATTCGACGTTCAGCGCCTCGATTCCGGTCGTGCAGTCCTGGATGAAATTGCCCCGCACCGTGCAGTTCTGGCTGCCGCCGATACCGATGCCGATGGTCTGGCCATCGCAGTAATTGCCGGACAGCTCGACATAGACCGACCCGCCCGCATCGATCCCGAACCCGCCCGAATTGGTGATCATGTTGTCGGCCACGCGGCAATAGCCGGAATTTACCAGCATCCCGCCGCCGGCCGGCCCGTTATCGACCAGCAGGTTCCCGGTCGCCAGGATGTTCCGGCCCGAAATCGAGATGCCGTAGCTGGTGTTGGCAAAGGCGCAGTTCTGCGCGACCAGCGCACCGAGCACGTCGGGATTGGCATTGCCGTAGGTGCCCGGCTGAAGGTTCGTCTGGTTGAAATTGCCGACCACGATGCCGGTCTGGTTGTTCCAGCACGTGTTGCCGACCACCTGCACATCGCGAATCTTCAGCGTCAGCGTCGGGTCCTGGTTATCGACATAGATGCCGTTGCGGGCGTTGTCGTGCGCCCGGCAGCTTGTCACCGCCACCGCGTCGGTCGCCGCGATCCAGAGCCCGTCCACCGCGTTGGCGGTGAATTCGCAGTCATGCACGTGATGCTGCGTCACCGCCGGATCGCTGGGCGCGATCGCGAGGCCCCAGCCAAAGATCGATCCCTTGGCATTGCGGAACTGCGAGCGCGTGACGATCGACGCCGTGCAACCTGCCTGGATCACCACGCCCCAGGTCTGCGCCGTGATCGCGGCATTGGCGTCGAAGATGATGCCATCGGCGGTGAAGGTCGCAGCATTCACGCTGATCCACGCCGCCTGGCTCGATGTGCCGGCAACACTCTGCGCGCCGCGCGTCAGCACCGTCTGCCCCGGCACGCCGATCAGCGTCGCGGCGGCGCCGGCAATGTCGCACTCGCCGTCGATCCGATAGGTTTTCGGCCCGAACCTGACCGCGCTGCCCGCGGCGAGTGCCGCGCGCAACGCCGGCGCGTCGTCGGTCACCCCGTCGCCCTTGGCGCCGAAATCCTCGATCGCGACGGCGTTGGCCGCCAGTGCGGCGACCGATCGCACCGCGCTCGCGCCCGCCGCGACCGCCTCGAACCCGTCCGCCCGCACGCCCTGCACGGATGATATCCCGCCCATGAAGGCGCCATAGCTCAGCGCGACATTCGCGCCTCCCTGGCCGAGCGGCACGGAATCGCCACTGGCAGGAGCATTCCCCGCCGGCAGCGCCGCGATCTCGAACGGCGCGGCGGTGGCGGTGAGTGTGGTGCCGCTGAGCGACAGGTTGGCGCCGATCGTGACCGGCACCGGCGCCGCCACGCCGGGGCCGACGCCGCCGAGCAGCGTGCCCTGCGGCAGGGTGATAAGCTGCTGCATGCCGGCGAGAAACTGCGCGCGCGTCGCCGCCACGGTCTGTCCGGCCTGATAAAGCGGCAGTTCGTCGCTGTCCGAAACCGAATTCGCCGCCGGTAGCTGTCCGATGGTGGGCATGCCGCCTCCTCAGGTTGCGGTGATGGGCTGGCCGAACGGGCTGGTGATCGGCGCGCCGTCCGGCGTGGTGAGCGCGCTTGCCGGCGCTGGCACCGATGCCAGCGCAACCACCGGCAGCGCGATGCTTCGGGCGAGGTTCCGCCCGGCCAGCGTGGTGATGGAAACCGTCACCGTATAGGTCGTGCCCGGCTGCCCCCCGGCGAGCCACAGCACCGCCCTGGTGCCGTCGATCGCGGTCGAGGCCAGGGTGAGATCGCCCGGATTGTCCGGGCTCAGGCTGGCCGAGACGGTGGCGATCGCGTCCCCCGGGCTGCCCGCCAGCGCGGGCGCCACGTCGAACGTGTAATCCAGCGTGTCGCCGGGATCCTTTTCCGGCCAGGCCAGCGGTCGCGGCGGCAGCAGCGCGATCCCGCGCGGTGTCGGAATGAACCCCTCGATCTCGATCAGCCGTGCCGAGGCCGCCTGCCAGATCCGGCTGGCCGGTGTCATGGTTGCGCTCATCTGGAGGGCTCCGCTCAGTATTCGACGATGACAATGCCAGGCGCGCCCGCGCCGCCCGGGCTGCTGGTGGGCGCAGCACCGATCGAGGCGCCGCCGCCGCCGCCGCCGCCGCCAAAGCCAGTCGCCGGCAGCCCCGGCAGAGGGCCGCTCGCGCCCCGCCCGCGGCCCGGCCCGCCGCCATCGCCGCCACGCCCGGCAACGACGATGCCATCGCCGCCCATCGCCCCGCCCTGCACGATCCGCGCCCCCGAGCCGATGCCGCCCGCACCGCCGGCGGTGGCGAAGAGTGTCGCGGTGCCACCCTCGCCACCGCCACCGCCGGTCGCCGAAAGGTAACCGCCAAAGCTCGACGTGCCGCCGCTGCCACCATTGGCCGGCGCGCCCGGCGCGATACCTCCCGCGCCCACCGTCACCGGAATCACTTGCCCCGGCGCGAGACCGGTGACGATGTCGATCGCCGTCCCCCCGGCGCCACCGCCACCACCCGGCATCGAGGCGTGATATCCCGCCCCCCCGCCGCCGCCGACCACCGTCACCTTCGCCTGCGTCACGCCCGGCGGCACGACGAAATTGCCCGAGCTGTCGAACACCTGCATCTGCGAGAAGCCCGGCCGCAGCTGCGGCAGCTTGAACGGCAGGAACGGCGCCTGCGGCAGCGTGACGATATCGCCCGCGGCAATCGCGGTCTGCCCGTAATTGACGGTGACGACATAAAGCCCCACCCATCCCGCATCCACCGGCGGCGTCACCTGGGTTCCCGCCGCCGCCGCGGCACCCGGCTTGACCTGAAGCTGAACCCGCTGCTGCCGCTGGGTGTTCTGCGCCCCGCCCGAATTGCCCGGCCCGGAATACGGCACCGAGGGATCGGCGGCGTTCACATAGGGCAGCACCACCGGGTCAGCATCCGCCTCCGAAAACGTGGCCTCGATCAGATAATTCACCGACTGGCCGGAACTAGGCGGTGCCGCCAGGGTGAACGTGACCGGATCGAGATTGATGCCCATCCGCACCGTCTGCTGGCCGGTATCCTGCGGCAGGCTGCCATAGCTGTTGGCATCGACCGGCCCGAGCTGGGTGATCGATCCCGGCGCCACCGTCACCGTCAGCGAGGCCGGCACGGTTGGCGTGCAGGCCAGCCCGTCCGCGACCATGCCGCCGCCGAGCATCGCGGCATTGAGCGCGCCGATCGCGACCATCACGTTGCGGTTGAGGTTCAGAATGTCCGTATCCAGCGGGATCGCCCCGGGATAGACGATGGTCCTGTCCATGAAGATGTCCTTGTCATGAGGCCGCGCGACGGCGCCCGCCGCATCAGGGCGGCGTCCGTCCGGCAGGAAGGAAAAGGCGCGGGATGGCCGGTCAGTTCAGCAACCGCGTCCAGGCGATGGCGTTCACCGGCAACACATCGGCGATCGTGGCGTAGATGTCGGCATCGGTAGCCAGCCCCACATCCTGCGCCAGATCGCTCCAGGCCAGCGGCGCGGTCGAATAGCCGCCCGGCCCGTAGCCGAACCCGCCGGAGGCGCCGCTGCCGGCCACGCGCGGACGATAGGCCGTCACGAAGCACTGATAGGGCAGAGCAAGGCTGCCATAGCCGCCACGCACGCCATACCCGAGCGTGCTGGCGCCATAGCCGCCGGTATCGCCGGTATTGGCCGGCTCGAAAATCATCGGCTCCCGCCCGGTCTCGGCGGCAATGGCCGCCACCAGCGCCGCCCGCGTTGCCTTCGGCGTCAGCAGATTGGCGCGGAGCCGCGCGCTAAACGCGGCATCCGTCTCGCCCGCCCGCCGCGTGAGGCGCCCGCCCAGATAATCCCGCGCGGCGATGTCCAGCATCGCCCCCGTCGCGGTCGCGATCCGGGTCTGCCGCCGCACGGTCCCGATCAGCGCGTAAAGCGCCGCCCACAGCGCGCCGAGGCCACCGAGAACCAGGTCGAGCACCGGTGTCGCATCGGCGAACCAGCCGGCCGGCAGCGCCATTTTCAGCCGCGCCGCCATGTCGGCCGCGCCGCCGGGGGGATTGGTCGCTCCGCTCATGGCTCAGCTCACGCCGATCGTGCCGGCCCGCACCACCCCGAAGGCGGGCGGCGCCAGATCGGCCGTGCCGCCGTTCAGCACGGCGTCGGTCACGTTCACCACCGCGTCGGACGCGTCATAGGCAAGCTGCAGCAGTTTCGAATAAGGCAGCGCGGCACCCACCGACAGCCCGCCGATATAAGCCGCGATCGCGTCCGTCACCGCAGCGGTCGCGGTCTGCGGCACCGTGCCGGGCGCGAGCACCAGCGTCATCGACACGTTCGCCGCCACCACGCTCGGCCCCTGCACCGCGAACCGCGTGCCCACCGGCCGCACCGCATCCACCGCCCGGCCCAGCGTCGCCAGCAGCGCGGCCGGCGGATGGCCGGTTCCGTCATCCACCGTGACGATGAAATTGCCCATGCTGACCGCGCCGGTCTGATCGACATTCTCGCTGACCGTCACCGAAAGCCCCTGCTGCACCCCGGCCACCGCCTCCTCGATCGCGCCGGTCGTCGCGCGCGAGAGGCTGGCGAGATAGTTGCCGAACCGCGCCTTGAACGCGGCGTCGCTCTCCGCATCCACACCGCCGCCCATCGGCGCCGCGTTGCTCACCGTATCGATCCCGGCGATCGCCGTGGTCAGCAGCGAGATGGCCCCCGCCATCACATTGCCCGCAGCCCCCGGCGCCACGGCACTCACCGGCAGATCGATCGCGGCGACACCCGCCGCCAGCGTGTATCCGCCTTGCGTCGCCGAAAAATCCGGGTTCGCCGGGTCGCCCGTCACCGCGAAACTCTGGCTGCCATCGGCCGTCATCGCCGTCGCGCCGACCGGCACGAAGGCCGACAGCACAGGGGCGAACCGCGCGAAGGTCACGCTGCCGGCCGCCGCCACCGCCGGCAGCCGGGCAAAGCCGAAATCCGCGCCGAAACTGTCGCAGTCGGCCCCGGTGCTGGTGGAAAGCCGCGTGGTCAGCAGCACCTGCACGATCATCCATTGCAGCCAGAGGCCGAGCGAGGCATTCGCCTCCAGCAGCGCCCGCAGGACCGACCCCACGGTCAGGTCCAGCGCCTGGCTCGCCGCCCCCTGCAGGGCGGCCGCCATCTGCTCCACCATGGCGGTGAAGCTTTGCAGCGATAATTGCATCGGAATTCCCTGTGATGATCAGACGGAACCCGGCAGCGCGAGTACGCGCGCCCGTCCCGTCGCGGCGTCCTGATAGGCAATGGTCATCGCCAGCCCGCCCGGATTGCCCTGGCTGAGCGTAATCTGCGGCGGCG
The DNA here is from genome assembly GCA_021849425.1 of Pseudomonadota bacterium. GTDB lineage: Bacteria > Pseudomonadota > Alphaproteobacteria > Acetobacterales > Acetobacteraceae > Acidiphilium. The sequence continues at coordinate 4,385 of JAJZSY010000014.1, read as the reverse complement.
GCGCACTCGCCACCCGCGCCTCGCCGCGCATCTGCGCGCGCGCCAGCGCGCCGGCCGCACCCGCCGCCCCCGCCGCGCCCACGAACTGGCCGAGCCCCGCGCCATAGGAAAGCTGCCAGACATACCCGCCCGGATTGGTCAGCAGCCGCCGCAGCACACGCTGCTCGGTCAGCGCCGCCGCCCCGGCCAGAGCGAGATCGCCGGAATTGCCGAATGCGAGATCGCCGCCAAAGGTCAACGCCAGATCCGCCATCACACCACCGCCGAGGGCGTGCCGGTCGAGCCGCCCTGCGGATCGGGATGGGTGTGCCCGTCATAGGCCTGCCGCAGCGTATCGAGACTGCCATGCGTCCCGCTCCGGTCCGAAACCTCGCCGCTCACCATCAGATCCCCCTCGATCGAAACCGTCGTCGCCTTCATCGCGATCGTCCCGTCATTGCGCAGCCGCAGGAACGAGCCGCTCTGATGCACGAGCCACAGCTCGCCCACCGCCGCCTGCGGCGCCGGATCGCGGTCGGACCACAACCGACCGAGCACCACCGCCTGTTCGGCGTCGCCCTCCTGGCCGAGCACCAGAACCTGATCGCCCGGCGACAGCGGCGCCGCCATGCCCCAGCCGGCGCCGACCCATCCCGCCAGCACCGGCAGCCAGCCCGAGAGCACGCCCTCCGGCTGCAACGTCACCCGCGCCGCGTAGGCGGCCGAATCGAAACTCGCGACCACGGCGAACCGCGCCTGCGCCGAAAGCCCGTCGAGCGCCGCCGCCCGGCCTTTCACCGCGTTCCAGAAATGCTCCATCATGCCGTCCGCATCGCCTCGAAATGCTGCAGAAACCCGATCCGCCCGTCGATGATCCGCTCCACGCCGCGCACCACATACGCGCCGTCGAGGGCCGTCTGCGTGCCCTGGAGCAGGATCGCGGTCCCCGGCGCCATCGACGTCTCGCCCGGCATGCTCGCCTGCAACCGCACCGCCTGCGCGGCCAGCGCCGCCTGCGCCGCCGCCGCAACCCGCTCCGCCTCGCCCTGGGTCAGGTTCGGGCGGATCAGCGTCGTCCCGCCGGAACCGCCAGCGCTCGAACTGAACGCCGCCTTGCTCTTCGGGTTCCAGCTCCGCACCGTCACTTTCGGCGCCGCCAGCGCCAGCGCGCGGTCGCAGCCCAGCGTCATCAGGTCCCGCCCATAGGTCAGCAGCATCGGCGCGCCCGCCGGCGGCGCCGTGAAATTCAGCGTCGTCCCGGTCACCGAAAGGCTGAACTGCTCGCGCATCGCGAGTGCGGCCAGCAGGTCCCACCGCGTCGCGTGCCGCGAATGCAGGCCAAGCCCGGTCTGCGCATGCGCCAGCTCGTAATACTGGCCGATCCGCGTCGTCGTCGCGTCCACATTCGCGGCAAGCCCAGCCTGGCCTGCAAACGCCGTCGCCACCTGGCTCGCGGTCAGGTTGGAAAAGGTCTGCTCCACCTCGGCGTCGATCAGCCGCGCGGCCAGATCCCGCCCGCTCAAAGTCGCGACGCCGAGATCGAACCGGATCGCGACATTGTCGATCTGCCCGGTGACCAGCACCGTCCCGCTGCCGGTGCCGGCGGTCACCACCCCGCCCTGCAATCCCGCGAACCAGGCAGCACCACCCGGCACCGCGCCGATCGCGAATTCGAGGGCGAAACACGCCGCCTCGAACGAGCCCGGCTGGCGGATTTCCAGCCGCTCCAGCCCCGGCAGCAGGGTTCCGTCGAGCGTCGCGAACGGCGCGATCGCCCGCACCGTCACCGCCTCAGACACGCGGCACCCCGCCGCCCGCATTCGGGTCCACCGGCGGCAGCAGCAGCGTCACCAGCCCGACCAGCACCGGATCGGACAGATCGTTGAGCTGCGCGATGCGGATCCACTGCGTCGCATCGCCCAGATGCCGCGCGGCGATCTCGTAGAGATTCCCCCCCGCGACCGTGATCGTCGTCGTCCCGCTCATGCCGCCCCCAATGAAGCATTGCCGGCGGCGCGGCCGAGATAGGCCGCGGCCCCGCCGAGCGCCGCGAGCGACAGGCTCGCCGTGCCCATCGCCTGCAGCGCCCACGTCGCCGTGGACGCGCCAGCGCTCGCGCCGAACGCGCCCTGCGCCGCCGCCAGCCCGTTTTCTGCTGCCCTCAGCGCGCCACCCACAACACCCTGCGCCGCGGCGATGCTCGCGGGCGCCGTCGCCGCCATCGAGCCGAGCGAAAGCCCCGCCAGCCCGGCCAGCCCGCCGGCGCTGACAAGGTCGAGCCCCGCCTGCGCCAGCGCGTCCGGCACCGCCGTCACCAGATTCTGTGCCTCGACCAGTTCGATCGAGAACGGAATCCACCAGGGTTTCTCGTAAACAGCGACGAAATCCGCGATCACCACCTCGAAGGCGAAGCCGCTCCAGGCCAGCGGCAGTATCGCCCCCGCCATCCGCGCCGCATCCAGCAATTGCGCCCGCGCCTCGGCATCAGGGCCGGAGAACGTGCCGCCGAAGCGGATGCTCCCCGCCGCCGCGCCAAGCGTGTCGATCACGCGGCCGCCGCCGACCAGCTCATGCACCGCCAGCCTCTGGCTGCCACCGAACTCGATCGCCTGCGGCACCTCGAAATCCCGGAAGGCGACGCCGCCCAGCATCACCATGATAGCCGCCATCTTCCGCCTCCCGTTGTCAGAATCCCGGCTTGCGGCCCGGGAACACAGGCGACATGCGCGTGTCGTATCCGGTCACGCCCGAAGGCGGCCGCCGCGCCTCGTCGCCGAACAATCCGCCGAGCCAGCGGCCAAGATCGATACGCTCCGGCGCCGCGAACCGCGCCTCCGGCCGCACCGACGCCGCAGCCGCAGCTGATCCCCCATGAACCGCCCGCTCCGGCACGATCGGCGCCACCGGCCGCGCCCACGATGCCGCCGAAGCACGCCCGCCGTTCCCGGCGCCTGGCCCGAAGCGACGTGAGGACACGTACGGAGCCATCCGCCGGCGCGAAGCCCCGAGCGCCGGATCACCGGCCCGCAGAGCGGTGCGGCTCGGCCGCGCCTCCCGCACCGGCGCATACCTGGCTCCCGCCGCCGGCGCCCGATGCGCGGGCAGATGCCCGCCCGCCCGCCGGATCTCCGGCGCGAAGCCATCCGCCACCCGCCGCCCCGTCACGGGCACCACCCGCACCACGGCGCGCGACGGCACGTCGCGCCACACACGCCACGCGAGCCGCATCCGGCCCGTCGAACGGCGCGCGGCATGTTGCCATCCACCGGGCCGTGCCGACGCCGCACCGCCACGAGGGCCGATTTTCGGCAACACCACCCGCGCCTCATGCAGGGCGGAGGTCACCGCTCGCCGCAGTCTCCGCGCCACTGTCCGCGGCCGCCGCGGCGCGATCCGCCCGAACCCGCCACGCACAAGCCCGGCGAACCGCGCCCCGGCGCCATCGCGCCATGTCACTCCTGCACCCACGCCATCGCCTTCCAGTCGAATGTCAGCCCGTCCAGCTCCCCGCACGCGACGACGAAGGCGATCCGCTCCGCCTCGCCGAGCGTGAAGGCCACCTCGAACGGCACCCCGCGCCCGACCAGGTAGAGACAGTCGATCAGCGCGGAGTGCCGGCTCAGTTTCCCGCGAGCACCTTCACCGTGTCGGCATCTTCCGGCTGCAATGCCGCCGCCGCCGCCTCGATGCCCGCCTCGCCCAGCCGCTCGACGGCGTTTTCCACCGCCGCCTCGCTCGCCGGAAACGGCAGCGGCACGCCATCGATCGCGCTGACCGACGCCGCCAGCGAGGCGACGCCGAGATACGCGTCGTTCATCGACAGTTCCGGCCCGAGCGCCTTGAACAGGCGCAGCCGGTCGAGCATCGTCAGCGGCCGCAGCGCGAGCACCCGCCCGCGCGCGTCCTCCACCGTGCCGCCGCTCATACGCGCCTGCGGGTCGAGGCGAAGAAGTCGAGCTTCTGCGCCACCGGCATGTCACCGCGATACACGCCCGCCGAGCTGAGCTTGAACACGACGCCCTCGAACTGGTAGGTCGAGGTCGATCCGTCAGTTTCATTCACATATTGATAGAGCGTTCCCGGCGGAATCGCCTGCCCCGACAGATAGGCCTGCTCGATCTGCGCCATGAAATCGTCGGCCGCCGAGGTGCCGCGGTCGAGCAGGAAACTTCCCTGCCAGCCCCGCGGCAGTTCGGCGCCGAGCTGCACCCCGTCGAGCCGGTCGACGCGCACGCTCTGCGTCACCTGGCTCACCTCGAATCCGGTCACATGCGCAAGGTCGACCCGGCCGAACGGCCCCATGACGACGAGCTGGCAATCATTGCCAACGGTAAACGTGTTATATGGCATCTGCTACCTCACACCGTGCCCTGGGGCAGGGTCTGCTGGCTGACCTGCACGGTCTG
>JAJZSY010000064.1 GCA_021849425.1 Pseudomonadota bacterium | reverse complement strand
CGCAGCGCCCGCGGCGTCAGCCGCCGACCCCCATGCCCCACCGTCCGCATCACCTCCGCCACAGGGATCAGCATCCCCAGCGCGCGGCTCCAGATCAGCTTGAATGCATGGTTCATCGGAAATCTCTAAAAAATGAATTTAGTGATAAAAAAATTAAGATATTGTTAGGATATAATCAGGACCTTCCCCGTCAGCGCAACAGGCAAAGTTCAGCCGCACCGGATTATTCGCCGCAACAAACTTCACGATGTTGTGACACGGCGGCGTGCCTCACAAACATCAACCCATGATTGAACTCACCGCTATCTCGGCGGGTTGCGCCAACCATCTAACCGCCAATTCAATCTGAGAATTTCGATATTCATACGAAATTTGTGACGCCGATGATTATAGGAGTTAGGCTCTGCCGTTGTCGGCTCGACGCAATAATCGTGATGAAGGAATCCGAGGCGCACCTGAACGCTCTGGTCCAGACCTGGTTCGGGCGCGAGGATCTTTCCACAAGACTGGCCGACGTCGCGCTGCGATGCGGCGACTATCGGCACGGGCGGCGTGCGGAACCATCCCTGACGAACACGCTGGAGACCTTCCAGCAGGCCCGGCGCTGGGCGGATCACACGATGCTCCATCTGCTGAAGTTCCGGTTCGGGGAGCGCCTTGTACGCGGCGGTGGAAAAGTAGGCCATGTGACAGGCAATAACTTCGCGCAAGGGCTTTCACGCGAGATTTGGCGCCACCTCGGCATCAAATTCAACTCGCACCTTGCTCGCGCTCTTGTTGCGACCATCATCCTCGATGCCGATCCGAACGGCGGCCCCATCGCCCAGCGGATGCTGGGGCACCAGCATCTCGAGACCACGATCCGCCATTATGGCATGCAGCGCGGCCGCGCGGCGCAGCGACAATACGAGCAGTTTCTCGCGCGCACGTTGCGCGGGAGGGCATCATGACCCGGCAGCTCCCGCGCAGCCGGCAGGGCGGCCCGAAGCGGCAGCACCTCCTGCCGCGCGACCGTCAGCAATTGCGGCCGTGCGCCTGGCCCGCAATGGATCGGGCGCGTTGGGAACGGGCGCAGCGGCGGGACAACCCTTTGGACGAGGATGGCTTTCTCGCTGATTCGGCCCCCCGCACCGTCAAATCGTACGGCGACGCCTATGGTCTCTTTCTCGGCTGGCTGGACAGTGTTGGCGAACTCGACGCCGATCAGCCGCTCGACCAGCGCCTGACGCCGGAGCGCCTCGGACGGTTCATCCTCAACCTGCGGGAACGCTGCCGAGCCTCAACGATCAGCGACCACCTGACCAAACTCAAGATGGCGATGCGCGCGCTTGCGCCGTCGGGCGACTGGTCATGGATCACGCGCCATCCACTCGCACCAACGGCCCGGGAGGTCCGGGCCTCGCGCAAGCCAATCAAGGAGGTGAACGGTGCGGCCATCCTCGGCGAGGGACGCCGAATGATGGAGGAGGCCGGTCGACGCGGCGATGAACTTCGCGCGGCGATGGATTTCCGGAACGGTCTGATGCTTGTCTTCCAGGCGCTATTCACGCTCCGCCTTGGCAACCTTACCGAGATCGTCATCGGCGAACACCTCGTCCGCCGGGGCACCCGGTCGTTCCTGCAGTTTCAGGAGACGGTAAAGAACAAGGCTGATCTGGACTACGAGGTGCCGGGCTGGCTCGCGGCGTATCTCGCCACGTATCTCGAGCGATTTCGGCCAATTCTGCTCGGGCCCCTGCCCGATCACCGCCACCTCTGGGTCTGCGACGACGGCCAACCAATGAAGCCGCGCGGAGTTCATGCCGTGTTCGACCATCATTGCCGCACGCCGGACGGCGAACCCTTGAGCACTCATCCGTTCCGCCATGCCAAGGCGACGGCGTTCATGCTGCGCGATCCCGGCAATCTCGGCCTCGCAGCGGCAGCCCTGGGCCATAACGGCGTCAGCTCGGTGAACCAGGTCTACGACCGCAGCGGCGGGATCGCCGCGAGCCGGGCGTGGAATGCGATCAAGCGCAAACGGTTCGGGCAGCTCTTCGACGATGACGACGACGCGGAATCCTGAGCCATGACGACGACAGACATGATAGGATGTTCGCACCAGCGAGTCGGCGGAGCAGAATCATGCGGGCGGTGATCTACGCGCGGTATTCCTCGGAGAACCAGCGGGCGGCCTCGATCGAGGACCAGCTCGAGATCTGCCGGCGCTATGTCGCGCGCAAGGGCTGGCAGGTGACCGCCACCTATGACGACGCGGCGATGAGCGGGAGCAGCAGGTTCCGCCCCGGCTTCCAGCGGCTGTTGGCCGATGCCGAGGCAAGGCGGTTCGATGTCGTGGTCTGCGAGGCGCTCGACCGCCTCAGCCGCAAGCTCGCCGACACGGCGGATTTCCATGACAGGTTGAGTTTTTACGGTGTGCGTCTGCACGCGACCAATATCGGCGAGATCACGCCGATCCATGTCGGCGTCATGGGCATGATGGCGCAGGCCTATATCTCGGACCTGCGGGACAAGACCAGGCGCGGCCAGCTCGGCCGGGCCCGGGCCGGCAAGATCCCCGGCGGTCTGGCTTATGGTTATGAGGTTGTGCCCCCTGCTCCCGGCGAGGATGGGGCCGGAACCCGCAGGATCATCCCCGACGAAGCCGAGATCGTTCGCCGGATTTTCCGCGACTACGCGGCGGGCAAATCCGCCCGCACCATCGCAAGGGAACTGAACGGAGCAAAAATCCAGGGACCCGGCGGACGGGAGTGGGGCGACACCACGATCCGCGGCCAGGTCGAACGCGGCACCGGGATCCAGAACAACACTCTATATATAGGCCGGCTGAGCTGGAACCGGTGCTCCTATGTGAAGGACCCGGCCACAGGCAAGCGCCTCGCCCGGCCGAACCCGCCCGATCAGTGGGAGACCGTCGAGGTTCCAGACCTGCGGATCATCGGAGACGACGTTTGGGAGGCAGCCCGCGCCCGCCAGACCGAGACCCAATTCCAGATGGGCCGCGACGAGGGCGGCAACGCATTGAACCGCGCCCATCGCCGACAATTCCTGCTCTCCGGTCTGCTGCGTTGCGGGGTCTGCGGCGGCGCCATGACGATCATGGCGAAGGATCGCTATGGCTGCGCGACACACCGGCGGAAGGGAACATGCGCGAACGGCGCAACGATTTCCCGACAGAGGATCGAGGCGCGGGTGCTTGGCGCGCTCAAGGAGAAGATGGTCACGCCGGACCTGGTCGAGGAATTCATTCGCACCTTCGAGGAGGAGGTCAGCAAGGCCGGCCAGGAGCGGATGAAGCGTGAGCAGCGGACCCGCGATCGCCTCGGAGTGCGGATTCCGATTGAAGCCGGCCAGGTATTCCGAGGTGAAGCCGGCCACCGTTCCGATTTGAAGCCGGCCGGCATTCCGATTTCATTCCGGCCACCTGACTGAGGTTTTGAGCGTTATTTGGCTG
>JAJZSY010000013.1 GCA_021849425.1 Pseudomonadota bacterium | reverse complement strand
TCAGAAATATTTTTTATATTTATTCTGTATTTATTTGTATTGCTTTGATCGAATGAAATTGAAAAGTTTTTCTTTTTTTGATTTTCGCTATTGATCATATGAATCAACTGACCTGGCTCAAGATTTCTATAATCTTTTATCTGCTTGAAATAATACATACTTCTCTGATTGTAGTAATTTTTATTCGAAAATAAATATATATGATTATCATAAGTATATTTGGCGGCAAGGACAATGATTGCCGCTGAAAAACAGCCCGACAGGAGCCCGAGCAACAACCACTCCGACCGTTTGAAAAACTCCATGACCCAGCCTGCTTTTCGTAGGTTTTCAGTTCACCGCCGAGTCGCTTATCGTCTAATCATGAATATATAATTAATAATTTTATCAAACAATTTGATGAAATTCATAAATAAAAATCGATACCGTAAATCGAAACAAAAGAAGCCCCGACCAAGGCCGGGGCATTAGTTTGGAACAGGGAAAAAAACGTCTGGGAGAAACGTCTGTCTCGTCAATACAATGCTTTCACGGTTCCCCGACATGATCTGGATCAACAGGCGACGAAATTCGGCCTGGAGCATCTTTATCCCGCGCGGTCGTCATCGCTGGCCGGCCCCTTGGAGGCCCTGAGCAGCATGCCAAACAAGTCTCGCGGTTCGTCGGGATCGGCCAGCATGTCGAGTTCGTCGTAAAGCCCCGTTCCCGCCAGCAATGAGCGGACATAGCGCAGCGCCGAAAAATCCTCCGTCGCAAAGCCGACCGAGTCGAACACCGTGATCTGTCTCGCATCCCGCCGCCCCTCGGCCGTCCCGCAAATCACCTCCCAAAGTTCCGTGACCGGATGATCCACGGGAAGTTGCTGAATTTCCCCCTCGATACGGGTCTGTGGCATGTATTCGACAAATATATCCGAACGCAGCAAAATATCCCGATGCAGTTCGGTTTTTCCAGGACAGTCACCGCCGACCGCATTGATATGAACTCCCGAGCCAACCATGTTGTCGCTCAGAATCGTGGCGTATTGCTTGTCCGCCGTGACCGTTGTGATGATATCCGCGCCGGACACCGCCTCTTCCGCCGACCGGCAGGGCGTTACGTCGATATCGAATCCAGACAGGTTGCGCATGCATTTGCGCGTCGCGGCCGCATCGATGTCGAACAGCCGGAACTGGCGGAGTCCAAGCAGGCTGCGGAACGCGATCGCCTGAAATTCCGACTGCGCGCCATTGCCGATAATGGCCATGCATCGGGCGTCCCGCGGGGCGAGCCGCCTTGCCGCGACCGCGGAGGTCGCCGCGGTCCGCAGCGCCGTGAGGAGTGTCATTTCCGAAAGCAGAACGGGATAACCGGTCCCGACATCGGCGAGAACCCCGAAAGCGGTGACCGTCTGCCGCCCCTCGCGCATGTTCTTCGGATGGCCGTTGACGTATTTGAACCCGTAGGTCCGGCCATCGCTGGTGGGCATCAGTTCAATCACCCCCTCGGGACTGTGCGATGCGACGCGGGGGGTCTTGTCGAAGCTCGGCCAGCGTCGGAAATCATCCTCGATCTGAGCGGCCAGCCCGGTGATGAACTGTTCAACGCCGTGGCGCAGCACCAGCTTCATCATGTTGTCGACATTCACGAACGGCACGATGTTCAATCTCGGATTCATCCGGCGTAACTCCTTGTCGGGGTATCCAGCACCCGCCGGCCGAGAAGGCTGGCGAGCAGGTCAACCATCAGAACGGCGGTGCGTCCGCGTTCATCGAGGAACGGGTTGAGTTCGACGAGATCGACACTGCCGACGAGGCCGCAGTCATGCAGCATTTCCATGACGAGATGCGCCTCGCGGACCGTCGCCCCGCCAGGCACCGTCGTCCCCACGCCCGGCGCAATCCCGGGGTCGAGAAAATCGACATCGAGACTTACATGCAGGTGCCCGCCCGCCGCCGCCACCCGCCCCAGAAACGCGCGGAGCAATGGCGCAATGCCGTGCTCGTCGATCGCCCGCATATCGTGAACGGTCATGCCGGCAGATTCGATCACCCGCCGCTCCGCCGGATCGACGCTGCGGATGCCGAGCATGCAGACATTCGCGGGGTCGACGATGGCCGGCTGCGGCGGGAAGAACCCCTCGAACCCCGGCTGCCCGGTCGCATAGGCCATCGGCACGCCGTGCAAGTTGCCGCTTCTGGTCGTCTCCAGAGTATGCAGGTCCGGGTGGGCATCCAGCCACAGCACGAAAAACGTCTTCCGCCACTCCGTCACCCTGCGGCAAAGCCCGGTCAGCGATCCCGCGGCAAGGCTGTGATCGCCGCCGAGGCAAACCGGAAACACATCGGGCGAATCGAACGCGGCATAGGCCGCATCGGCCAGGGCCGACGTCCAGCCCACAACCGCCGGCAACTCCCGGATCGCGCGATTGCCATGAGGCGCCGGCCGGGCCGGCGCGGGGGCGACATTGCCCAGATCCTCCACGGCATGGCCGAGTTCGGCGATCGCCCTGGCGATCCCGGCCGCCCGGAAGGCGCTTGGCCCCATATCGCAGCCAGGTCGTCCCGCCCCGTCCTGAACCGGGGCGCCAATCAGCCGGCATCGCTTTTGCTGCGCCATCACACCCCCGCGATCAATCTGCATCCATCCTCCAAGGGAACTACGGAACGATGGCGGAGGTGAGCCGAATTATTGATAAAAATGACTACCTGTTTTGCCAGTTTGCCTGATATTTTTGATCAGAATGCGGAACCCCTCCATGGAACAGCCCGTCTCTCTCGATGACAGACTCATCACCCTGTTGCGCCACAATGGCAGGCGAAGCATTTCCGACCTCGCCCTCGCGCTGGGCGTCTCGCGCGCCACGGTTCGCGCCCGGATCGAACGGCTGGAGCGTGGCGGGGTGATCATCGGCTACACGGTCGTGCTGCGTGCCGATACGGTCGCGGCCCCCGTGCGGGGGATCATGCTGATCGAGGTCGAGGGGCGCGCCGCGGACCAGGTCGTCCGCGCCCTCGGCGGCTTTCCCGAAATCATCGAGATCCACACCACGAACGGCAAATGGGATCTCATCGTCGAACTCGCCGCCCCAAGCCTCGCCGATCTCGACGCGACTCTGCGGCGGATCAGGCTGATCCCCGGCATAACCGGCAGCGAAACCAACCTGCTCCTCGCCACCCGGCGCAGCGCGCGGGCGAGGCTTTAGAGCATCATCCATCCAGCGCCGGAAGCTCGACGCGCCGGATATCCCGCTGCGATGCCCGGCCGCGCGCCGGGGCGGTCACCGCAGTGCGAACCTCGCCCGCTCAGTCCGCCTTGTCCGGCCCGGCGATATGAGGAACAACCGCGCTTCCACTGCGCGACGAGCGTGACGCGGCCTCGATCACGGCCATCACCGCCAGCGCAGCGCCCGGCGGCACCGGGCCATCGCCGCCGCCGGGCAAAGCGTCACGCAGTTCGGCGTAGTACCTGCGATGATCTCCGGCCGGAACGGGAATGTCCCGAATCGTGCCGGATGGGTCGAAATGCAGCATGGCATCGGGATCTTCGCCCCATCCTGTCGCCCCCGGCCGCATGCCTGCCCGCAGCTGGTCTTCCTGGATATCGGCGAAACGTTTGACCAGCGTTCCCTTGTCGCCATGCGCGACGAAGCGGTGCCCGCCGCCGCACGCCAGCATTCCGGCATGCAGAATCACCCGCCGCGGGCCATAATCGAGAATCACATGCACCCAGTCCTCAACCACGGCGCCCTTCCGCTGGGCGGCGAAATTGGCCTGCACGCGGTGCGGCATCCCGAAAAGGCAAAGCGCCTGATCGACGAGATGAGGGCCGAGATCGAGCCATAATCCGGCCCCCGGAACGGCCTGCTCCCGCCAGCGCGGCCGCACCTGCGGACGGAACCGGTCGATATGGGATTCGAAATGGCGGACTTCGCCGATCAGCCCATCCGCGATGGCCTTGCGAACCGCCAGAAAATCGCTGTCCCAGCGCCGGTTCTGGAAAACGGAAACAATCCGGCCGGCACGCCGCGCGGCCGCGACGACGGCGCGCGCGTCCGCGAGGTCCAGCGTGAAGGGCTTGTCGACAACAACGTGTTTCCCGCTCGCCAGCGCCGCTTCGGCGAGAGGACGATGCGTCTCGTTGGGCGAGGCCAGAACGACCAGATCGATGTCGTCGCGATTGATCAGCGCGAGCGGGTCGGCCTCCACCGCCAGGCCTGGCAGATCGGCGTGAACCCTCGCCGCATCGCGCGAGGCGATCGCGGTCAGCCGATAGCCCCCGGTTGCCGATATCAGCGGCGCGTGGAATGTGCGGCCGGCATAGCCATAGCCGATCAGGCCGACACGAATTTCGCCACCTCCCGCCATCATGTGCCCGACCGGGTGCCGGACCTCATGCGATCTTCGGGATCGTGACGCCGATCATGTCACCCGCCGTGACGATCGACGCCAGCCTCTCCTCGTCCCAGCCATCGGTTCCTTCAGGGCGCCGCGGCAGAACCATCCACCGGTAATCGGCCGTGGAGTCGACAATGCGAAGCTTCACGCCGGCCGGAACGATCGTCCCCCATTCCGCCAGCAACCCGCGCGGATCGCGCACGGCGCGGGCGCGGTAGGACGCCGACTTGAACCAGAACGGCGGATAGCCCAGAACCGCCCGCGGGTAGCAGCTGCACAGCGTGCAGACGACGAGATGATGCACCGACCCGTCGTTCTCGACGACGCCGAGCGGCGGCGCGCCCCGCATGACCACCCCCAGCTCCTCCACCGCACGGGTTCCGTCCCCGAGAAGGCGCTGGCGGAACAGGGGATCAACCCAGGCGCGCGCGACGATGCGCCCCCCCTGGGCCGGGCTCGCCGCCTCGGTAATCGCGATCCGGTCGGCGATCTCGGCCGGCGAAACGATGGATTTCTCCGCCAGGATATCGCGGATGGCGACGAGAAGCCGCTCGGCGGAAACGCGCAGCAGGTCGTCCGGCGCGCTCATGCTCTCTCCAGCCAGGTTTCGTAAATCTCGATGAGGATCTCGTCGTCTCCCTGCCCCTCGGGCCATATCGCCTGCCGCGGAAAGGCGACATGGTAAAGCGCGAGGTCGCGCGCCGGCCGGGCGAAGGCCAGATCCTCCGGATTGGGAAACCGCCCGAGATAGGCGCGGATCTCACCCGGCATGCCGCGAACGTAGTGCGGCGTGCGTATGTGCACGGCCCCGCCTGTCTCCGGCCAGTCATCCCGCACGCGAACAGGGTCGCCGGCGGAGAACAGGCTCATGCCGCCGCCAGGGCGCGGCGCAACTCCGCCTCGGTGACGACGCCGCGCCGCAGCAGATTATCGGCGATCGAGCGGATCCAGCGCTGATAATACCCCAGAGCGTGATACTCCGGTTCGGGAATCGCCTCGATCCCGCGGCGCAGTTCATCGACGCTCATCAACCCCTTCAGGCTGAGCAACTGCCGCAGCGCATCGACCTCGCGATCGAAATCGGTCAGCACATGAGGCTCGGTATCGACGCCGGAGCACATGAACGCCGAAACACCGCCCAGATCGTGATGCGCCCGTGGCCGGTTTTCCGGCAACCGCCCGCTCGTCGATGTTTCGCTGTCCTCGGTCATGGAAACAGTCTAGCGCAGGACCACCGCAGCACAAGCCACCACCGCGGCCTGACCGCACGCCGCGCCGCGGATCAGCCTGAACACGATTTCGAGTGGGATGGTGGGCGCACAAGGACTCGAACCTTGGACCCGCTGATTAAGAGTCAGCTGCTCTACCAACTGAGCTATGCGCCCATCACACATGATCGTCCGCGTCGCACCGCGTCGACAGAGGCCGTCTAGCAAGATCGGCCCGGTCTGTGAAGAGGCCGACCCACCACTTGATCAATCGGCGGATATGGCGAATTAGAAACAGGATCGGCCATGCAGGCTCCCGCAATGCACAGAACAGGTAGAATCCGATGCCGCACTCAAGGAAAATGACTTTCCGACGCGCCCCGCTCTGGACCGCAGCAACGATGATCGCTGTGCTGGCTGGCGTGTTCGGCGTCGAGGCCGCCTTCGGCCAGGGTTCCGGCGGCTATGTTCCCGCCCCGACCGCGGCGCCGCCGGGAGCGTTTCCTGCCATGCCGAAACCGAATACCAGCGGGATGAGCCAGGCGCAGATCGCCGAAGTGCAGCGCGGAGAATATCTCACCGCCGCGGCCGACTGCATGCCCTGTCACACGGCCCCCGGCGCGAAGCCCTTTTCGGGCGGGCTGTCCTTCGTAACCCCCTTCGGCACGATCTATTCACCGAACATCACGCCCGCGAAAGCCACCGGAATCGGCAAGTGGACGCAAGCGCAGTTCTACGATGCCCTGCATTACGGCATTTCACCCGGCAGCTCGCTCGGCGTGTTTCCGAAATATCTCTACCCGGCGATGCCCTACACGTCCTACGCCAAGCTGACGAAGCCGGACGTGACGGCCATCAAGGCCTATCTCGACGCGATCCCGGCGGTCGATGCGCCGCATGTGCCGAACAGGCTCGGTTTTCCGTTCAACATCCGGGCGATGCTGCTCGGCTGGCGGATCATGTTCTTCAGCACCGCGCCGGTCCACTACAGGAAGGACTGGTCGCCCGCGGTGCGCAAGGGCGCCTATCTCGCCGAAGCGCTCGGCCATTGCAGCGAGTGCCATTCGCCGCGCAACCTGCTCTTCGCCATCAAGTCCGGAGACACGCTGGCCGGCGCGCAGATCCTCGGCGAACCCTGGTATGCGCCGAACATCTCCTCCTCGAAACCCTACGGCGTCGGCGGCTGGAGCCGCAGCGACCTGGTCGATTACCTGCATGAGGGCGGCAACATGAACCGTGGCTCGGCATTCGGGCCGATGCAGTCGGTCGTGAATTACAGCCTGAGCCAGCTACCGCGTCAGGATATCGACGATCTCGCCGCCTACCTCCAGACAGCGACGCCGCCGCGCGAGAACCCGGTGACGAAGGTGGCGCTCGCCCCCGGCGAGCTCGCCCAGGGCAAGACGCTCTACGATCAAAACTGCGCCGCCTGCCACCAGGCGGACGGCAAGGGCGTGAAGGATGTCTTCCCCAACCTCGCGGGCAACGATTCCGTCACCAACGGACCGTCCGACAACGTGATCGGCGTCGTCCTCGGCGGCATGATTCCCTGGCACGTCAACGGCCCCGCGATGCCCGCCTTCGGATCGATCCTGAATGACGCCCAGATCGCCGCGATCGCGAATTACGTCCGCACCGCCTGGGGCAACAAGGGTGTTACCGACGCCAACGCCGCCAAGGTGCTGGCGATCCGCGACTCGGCGCCGCCGCACGACATCGCTCTGGCGGATGCCGACTATCTCGACCTTCCGCCGATCGCCTCCGCCGCCGCGCGCAAGATGAACTGCCCGCTGCTGACGCCGGATCTGGTGTCTCCCGGCCACGGCGTGATGGACATGATGCAGGGCGCGACCCCCGCCACCCTCGGCAACCGCACCCGCCTGCTGATCGCCGCGATCCGCAAGGCCTATCCGGGCATCAGCGCGCAGCGCATGTCGGAATTCCTGATGACGGCGTATTGTCCGGTGGTCGCGCAGGAGAGCGGGCTGTCGCTGTCGCAGAAAAAGGCGGCGCTGAAACGGTTCCTCGCCGATGCGGCGAAGATCGACACGGCCGCGCACAAGGGGAGCTGAGGCCATCCGGCCGCCGCTTCCCACCCGAACCCTCCGGGGTGCGGCAATCCTGCCGCATCTCGCGGCCCTCGCGCGCCTGCGGATCGAGGTCTTCCGCGCCTGGCCCTATCTTTACGACGGCGACGAGGCCTATGAACGCGATTATGTCGCGACCTACGCCGCGAGCGAGCGCGCCGCGATCGTGATCGCGAGCGATGGCGAGACCATCGTCGGCGCCTCCACCTGCCTGCCGCTCTCCGACGAGGACGAGCCGATGCAGGCGCCCTTCCGCGCTGCCGGGATCGACCCCGCCTCGGTCTTCTATTTCGGCGAGTCGGTGCTGCTGCCGGCCTATCGCGGCCGGGGCATCGGCGTCGGCTTCTTCCGTGAGCGCGAGGCGCATGCGCGGTCGGTTTCCGACGCCGCTTACGCCGCCTTCTGCGCCGTGATCCGCGACGAGGCCGATCGGCGCCGCCCGGCGGACGCCACCACGCTCGACGCGTTCTGGCGCAAGCGCGGATATGCGCCGGTGCCCGATCTCGTCTGCAGGATGCGCTGGCGCGAGCGCGGCGGCGCGGGCGAGGTGGAAAACCGGCTGCAAGTGTGGATGAAGCCACTGGGCGGCGCCTGACCATGCGGCTCGCCCTCTCCCCCTTCCCGATCCGCCGCCCGCAGGGTCTCGATGATTTTCTCTCGGCGGTCGAGCGCCTCGTTCACGACGCGAAAGCCGGCGGCGCCGATCTGCTCGTTCTGCCGGAATACGCCTCGATGGCGCTCGCCGGCGCCTTTGTCGCGGCGCCGGACGTTGCGGCCGAGCTGGATGCCGTGGTCAGCCGCGCCGAGGCGCTGGTGGCCGGGTTCCGCGCCCTCGCCCGCGCGCACGGCCTGTTGTTCCTGCCCGGCTCGGTGCCGATGCGCGGCGTCGACGGCAAGATCCGCAACAGGGCGCCACTGATCGACGGGAACGGCCGCATGGCCTTCCAGGACAAGCGGGTCATGACGCGCTTCGAATCCGAACGCTGGGGGATCGCGCCAGGCGCCTCCCCCTCCGTATTCGAGACCGATTTCGGCCGGCTTGGCATCGCCATCTGTTACGATTCCGAGTTCCCGCAACTGACGCGCGCGCAAGTGCTGGCCGGCGCGGAGACGATCCTGGTGCCGGCCTGCACCGACTCGCTGCACGGCTTCAACCGGGTGCGCCTGTCGGCTCGCGCGCGGGCGCTGGAGAATCAGTGCTTTACCGCCGTTGCCCCAACCACCGGGACCGCCTCCTGGTCGGCCGCTCTCGATGAAAATCGCGGTTACGCCTGCGTTTTCGGGCCGGTTGATCGCGGGTTCCCCGAGGATGGGCTGCTCGCCCGCGGCGCGCTGGATGCGCCGGACCTGCTCTTCGCGACGCTCGATCCCGCCCGCCTCGCGGAAACGCGCGCCGACCCCGCGGTCCGAAACCGGACCGACTGGCCGGACGATCCGGCGCCCGCCTCGGTCGTCCGGCTGACATGACGCGGATCTACGTCGTTGCCGGCGAAGCGAGCGGCGATGTGCTGGGCGCGCGGCTGATCGCCGCGATGCGCGCGCAGGCCGGCAACATCGAGGTCGCCGGCATCGGCGGCGCGCGGATGGCGGAGCAGGGCGTCGCGTCCCTGTTCCCGATGCAGGAACTGGCGCTCATGGGGCTTGCCGAGGTGCTGCCCAAGATCGTCCGGCTGCGCCGGCGTCTCGATCAGGCCGTGGCGGATATCGAAGCGAGGCGGCCGGATATCGTCGTCACCATCGACAGTCCAGGCTTCACGCTCCGCCTGCTGCGCCGGATCGCGCCGCTCGGTCTGCGCCGCGTGCAGTACGTCGCCCCCCAGGTCTGGGCCTGGCGACAAGGGCGGGTCCGGCATTTCCCCGGCCTGTGGGACAGGCTGCTTTGTCTTCTCCCGTTCGAGCCGGATTTCTTCGCGCCGCATGGGTTGAACCCGGTCTTTGTCGGCCATCCGGTTCTCGAATCCGGCGCCGGCGCCGGCGATGCGGCGCGGTTTCGCGCGCGGTTCGACCTTGCCGAAACCGCGCGGCCGCTGATCCTCATGCCCGGCAGCCGCCGCACCGAAACATCCCGGCTGATGCCGGTTTTCGGCGCGACGGTGGAACGTCTGCACGCGCGGTTTCCCGGTCTCGTGCCGGTGCTCGCCGCGGCGCCGGCGCTGGCGGGCGAATTGCAGGCCGAGGCCGCCGGCTGGTCGCTCCCGCCGCTCATCGTCACCGATATCGCCGACCGATACGACGCCTTCGCCGCGGCCGCCGCCGCCCTGACCAAATCCGGCACCTCGACGCTGGAACTCGCCCTCGCCGGCGTGCCGATGGCCGTAACCTACCGGGTCAACCCGATCAGCGCCTTTCTGGTCCGGCGACTGGTCAAGGTGAAGCACGCAGCGATGATCAACCTGCTCGCCGCCGACGCGCTGGTTCCCGAACTGTTGCAGGAAACATGCACCCCCGACCGGCTCGCGGCTGAAATCGGCTCGCTGCTTGGCAATCCGGCGCTGGCCGCGGCACAGCGCGCCGGATTCGCGACCGCGCTTGCAACCCTCGCGGCCCCCGGTGCATCCGCCCCCAGCGAAGCCGCGGCGGCGCGTGTGCTCGAGCTGCTCTGACGGGCGGGCCCGCGTCACGAAAACAGGAAAAGGCCCGGATCTGATCCGGGCCTTTCACGATATCACGTCACCGGTCACCGCAGCGCGAAAGCGCCGCAGCCAGTTACTTGATCTTCGCTTCCTTGAACGTGACATGCTTGCGCGCGACCGGATCATATTTCCGGAACTCGAGCTTGCCCGTCTGCGCCTTGGCGTTCTTCTTCGTCACGTAGAAGAAGCCGGTGTCGGCGGTGGAAACCAGTTTGATCTGAACAGTGTTCGTCTTGGCCATGCGTATTCTCCGATCGCGCCGATATGATCGACCTTGCCCGCCCGGTCAACCCCCGGCGCGAATATCAGGGAGCAGCGGCCGGATCAACGCGGCGCGATAGGCTGCCGGATCGTCGATCAGCGCCCTGGCCGCCCGCTCATAGCCACTCGCCCCGATCGCCGCCGGGCAGGATTCGCGCAGCGCCAGCACCTCGGCAAGCGGCATCGGCGCCCGCGAGGCGCGGGTCTCGGCAAGCGGCTTGCGCAGAAGGTCATCGCCGCGCCTCAGCGCCGCGATCTGATTCGCCAGCATGTCGGTGCCGAGGCTGGTGCACACCTGCGGAAACACGCCGAGGCTCTGCAACGGCCAGCCGCGCGGCGCGATCATCCGGCTCCAGGTCACGAACAATTCTCCCCCGCCCGGCAATTCGGCGACGCTCTGCACCAGCCCCTTGCCAAGCGTCGCGCTGCCCAGAACGACGCCGCGATCATTGTCCGCGATCGCGGCCGAGAACACCTCGGCGGCGCTTGCGGTGCTGCCATCGACCAGCACGACGACCGGCAACCCCCGCGCGATATCGGCCCCCTCGGCATGCCAGACCTTGTTGGCGACAGGGTCCCGGCCGATCGTGCGGATGATGGTGCCCCGCGAAAGCAGCGTGTCCAGGCTGAGCACCGACTGACGCAGCACGCCGCCGCGATTGCCGCGCAGGTCGATGACGATTCCCTTCGGCGCCGGCTGCGCCTGCACGAGATGCGCGAGCATGGCCGCGAATTGCTGCGCCGTGCCGTGATCGAACCCCGCCACGCGAATATAGCCGATCCCATCGTCGATCTGGCCGCTGACGCTCTGCGTCGGCACGAGGGCGCGGTCCAGCGTGATGGTCTGCGGCAGGCTGTTCCCCGGCCGTATCGTCAGATCGACAGTACTGCCGATCGGACCGGCGAGGTCCATTTGCGACTGGCCGACGGGCTGACCGGCCGTCTCCCGCCCATCGATCGCGAGCAGCTGCATGCCGGGAGCGACCCCGGCCCGGTCGGCCGGGCTTGAAGGTGTGACCCCGGTGATCACGACAAGCCCGTTCTGGCGCGCGAGGCTCATGCCGACCCCGCCGCGGCCCAGCCTCAGCGCCCGTTCGGCGGCCGCGTCGCGGGGGGCGACATAGCGGGAATACGGATCGAAATGATTGAACAGCTCGTCGAAAAAGCTGCGGATCATGCCGCCCGTGCCGGCCCGCTCGATGGCGGACGACGCCCTGAAGGCCTGCGCCGCGACCGCGGCACAGGCCATGCCCCATTTCGCCGCGTCGCCCGCCGGTGGCGCCGGGGTCGCGTAGATCACGCGATTCGGGCCGAACAGCACCAGCTTGCCGGATTGCTCCTGCACCGTGATGTCGGGATCGAGCGCGGTGATGCCCGAGAGCCCCCACACCGCCATCTGCGGTATGCCCAGCGGCTCGAGCGTTCGCGGCGCCATGAAGGCCAGCGCAGCACCCCACACCGCCGCGACACGGGCGGTGTCGAACCCGCGCTGATCCGCCCGCGCGCCCGGCGCCGGCGTCACCACGCAGACCATCGCGACGATGAGCCGGATCAGCCGCGCGACTCTCGACCGACGGACATGGCACGCCCCGGAATGTCGGGCGCGCGCGTGCGTCGGCCGTCGTCTCATCGGCGGCCGCGTTTCTGCCTGGACGGGGCGCGGCCGGGCTTCCTGCCGCCCTTGCGGGCCGGCGGGCGGCGTCCCGTCCCCCCTCCCTCGCCCGGCGCGCTGCCGCCTTCGATCAGGGTGAACAGCAGCCCGCCGGTCACCGGCTTGGCCTCGCGCAGCCGCACCACCACCGGATCGGCGAGGCGGAACACCACGCGCGAGCGAGTGCCGGCCAGCGTGCCGTCGGCCTCGTCGAAATGCCAGAAATCGTCGGGCAGCAGCGCCATCGGCACAAAGCCGGACGCCCCCGTCGCATCGAGGGTGACGAACAGGCCGAACCGCGTCACGCCGCTGATCCGCGCGCCGAAATCCTCGCCGATCCGGTCGGCGAGATAGGCGGCGAGATAACGATCGGCCGATTGCCGCTCGGCATCGGTGGCGCGGCGCTCGGTCGAGGTGATCGCCGCCGCGATGGTCTCGAGCCCCTCGGCGTGTTCGGGGCGCAGCCCGTCGGTGCCGAGCTTGAGCCCGGCGATCAGCGCGCGATGGACCAGAAGATCGGCATAGCGGCGGATCGGCGAGGTGAAATGCGCGTAGCTGTTCAGCGCGAGGCCGAAATGGCCGATATTCTCCGGCGCGTATTCCGCCTGGCTCTGGCTGCGCAGCACCGCCTCGTTCACCAGCGGCGCCGCATCGGTGCCGGAAACCAGCCGCAACACATGGTCAAGGTCGCGCGGGCGGAGCTGGTCGCCGGGCTTGAGCGAAATCTCGAACGTCGCCAGCAGGTTGCGCAGCGAATCGAGCTTTTCCGGCGAGGGCGGGGCATGCACGCGATACATGCAGGGCTGGCGCAGCCGCTCCAGCTCCTCCGCCGCCGCGACATTCGCGAGGATCATGAACTCCTCGATCAGCCGGTGGCTGTCGAGCCGCGGGCGCGGCGCCACATCCGTCACCCGCCCGGCCTCGTCGAGCGTGATCTTGCGCTCCGGCAAATCGAGATCGAGCGTGCCGCGGGCCTGCCGCGCGGCGAGCAGCGTGCGATAGGCGGCATAGAGATGCCCGATCGTCCCCTCCGGCAGGTCGGCCTGCCAGCCGGCCTCGAAAGCGCCCTGCACCTCCTCATAGGTGAGGCGGGCGAAGCTGCGCATCAGGCCGCGGCCGAATTTGTGGCTGAGCTTGCGGCCCTCGGAATCGACGATCATCTCGACGAACAGGCACCCCCTGTCCTCGCCGGGGCGCAGGCTGCACCAGCCGTTGGAGAGCGCTTCGGGCAGCATCGGCACCACGCGGTCGGGGAAATAGACCGAGTTGCCGCGCTTCAGCGCCTCGCGGTCGAGCGCCGATCCGGGCCGCACGTAATGCGCGACATCGGCGATCGCGACGACGATGCGATGCCCCGGCCCGGCGGGTTCGGCGAAAACGGCGTCATCGAAGTCGCGCGCATCGGCGCCGTCGATCGTCACCAGCGGCACCTCGCGCAGATCGGTCCGCCGGCCGGGGCGAACGCCGCGGGCGCGCTTCGCCTCGTCGATCGCGGTCTCCGGGAAATCGGCGGGAATGCCCAGCGCCGCGATGGCGATCAGGCTGATCGAGCGCGCATCGCCCATCCGGCCGAGATGCTCGGCGATCCGCGCCGGCTTCGGCCCGTGGCCGAAAGCCGGCAGCGGCATGGCGCGCACCACATCGCCGCTTTCAGCGCCGGCGGTCTCGCCCGGCGGCACCTTCCATTCGGCGCGGCTCTTGCGGTCGACCGGCTCGACCCATCCCCCCTCCCCCTCGGCGCGGAACACGCCAATGATGCTGGCCGGCTCCTCGTCCAGGCGCCGGATCGTGCGCCCCTCGTAGCGGTCTTCGTCGATCCGCCGCAGCCGGGCCAGCACGCGGGCGCCCGGCGCGAGCGCGGCATGGCCGCGCGTCTCCGGCATCATGAAAATGATCGGCGGCTTGCCGGGCCGATCCCAGCCGACCGGCCGGGCCAGCGGGTCGCCGTCGCGATCGGTGCCGGTGATTTCGACGACGCAGCGTTCCGGCAGTGCCTCCGCCGCGCGCACCTGCCGCCCGCCGGCACGCACCAGCACGCCGTCGCGTTCCAGCGCCCGCAGCATCGCCCGCAGCGCCGGCTTCTGGTCGGGGCCGAGGCCGAACGCGCGGGCGATGTCGCCCTTGCGCAAGCGCGTTCCCGCTTCGGCGATGAACTCGCGCAGCACGGATTCGGTCGGCAGTTCGGCAGAACGGCGTGGCGGCTTCCGACTCATGCGAAACCGCGTCGGCGCGTCACGACGATCCTTCCGACCGAACCCCAGACGACAATCTGGACTCGGTGCACGGCAGCGCCCCACGCATCATTATTTCTGACAAGTCTAAAACGCATAATCCCAATGTAGCGCGGCGACAACGGCGGTTCAGGCTTTCAGGCCCGGGCATGTGGCAAGTTTTCCAACTATGGCCTGTATGCAACAGCGGCCCTGTCGAGCTTCGCGTTGAAGAGCGCGCCGAACAGCACGGCGTAGGCGCTCAGATAGAACCACATCATCAGGCCGATAAGCGTGGCGAGCGGCCCGTAGGTCCGGCTATAGGCCGCGAACCGGCCGACATAGACGGCAAACCCATAGGACACGAGCAGCCAGGCCAGGATCGCCACCAGCGCACCCGGCGCGATCGGATGCTCCGCTCCACGCCCGAAGGCCGGCCCATAGCGGTAGAACAGACCGAGCGCGACCCCCATGAACCCGATGAGCAGGCCGAATCCCGGCAGCACCGTCAGCGTTGCCGGCGCGTTGGAAAGGCCCAGATAGGCGAGCACCAGCGGCATGCCGACCAGCACGGCGATGGCGATGATCGCCCCGATCATGGCGATCAGCGTCATCCCGAGACTCACCGCCTGGAATTTGAAAAAGCCGCGCGTCTCCTGCCGCTTGTGGATCATGTTCAGCGCATAGAGCAGCGATTTCGTGCCGGATGACGAGGAATAGAGCGTGAAGCCAAGGGAGATCACGAGCCCGATTCCCAGCGTCGTCTTGCCGCCGGACACCAGTTGCTGAATCCGCCCGCCGATCAGCGCAAAGGCCGCCGGCGGCATCAGGTGCTTCAGATAGAGCAGCTGCGGCTCGACCGTGATCGGGTTGAACGCCAGGCCGTAAAGCGAAATCAGCGCCGTGATGGCGGGAAACAGCGAGAGCGTGGCATAGAAGGCGCAACCGGCGGCGACGAGCGACATCTCGCCGCTCATCAACGCGATCACGGCGGCGCGCAGCCCCTGGCCCCAGAGCCCAAGGCGCCGCCGCCACAACATCAGGCGCCGTCCAGGAACCGCCGGATCACCGCGATGGTGGGCGCGTCCATCAGCGCCGGCGCATGGCCACAGGCCGGCACGACATGCGTGGCGGCGCCGTCCTCCTCCATGCGCGCGAGGGTGGCTTCGGTCAGCAGGTCGCTCGTCGCGCCCCGAAGCGCCAGCACGGGAACGCGGATCGCCCTCCAGATGGCGCCAAGATCGGCATCGATCGGCACCGAGGCGCGGATCGGCTCGGCGATCGCCGGATCGTAGTGCAAGGCGACGCCGCCGCCCTCGACCGGCCGCGCCGAATGACGCGCGAGGGCCGCCCATTGCGGATCGGTCAGCGGGCCGAACGGCGCATGCACGGCGCGCAGATGGGCTTCGAGCGCCGCGAGATCGGCAAAGGTCGCCGGCGCCTCGCCCATGTAATCGCGGATGCGGCCAAGCGCCGCGGCGGGGATATGCGGGCCGATATCGTTGAGCACGAGCCGGGTGATCGGCGTGTGCGCCGCCGCCGCCGCCATCATGCCGCAGATCCCGCCCAGCGACGTGCCCACCCAGGCGACCGGCTTGTTCAGCCAGGCGAGCAGATGCGCGAGCGCGACGACATAGGATGGCGGCTGGTAAAGCCCCCCGTCGCGCAGCCATTCCGAGCGTCCGCGCCCCGGCAGGTCGGGGCAGATCACATGATACCGATCGGCCAGACTCTCGGCGAGGATGTCGAAATCGCGGCCGTTGCGGGTCAGGCCATGCACGCAGATCACCGCCGGCGCGGCCGGGTTGCCGAATTCCACGAAGGCGAGCCGGTGGAAATCGTTGCCGAGCAGATAGGGGACGAAACCCTGCCGCGCCACGATCCGGCCGTCCTTCAGATGATGCCGTCCCGGCGCAGCGCGGCGCGGGTCGGTTCGTCGAGTCCCAGCATGTCGTTCAGCACCTCGTCGGTATGCTCCCCCAACATGGGGGGCGCCAGGCGATAATCCACCGGCGTTTCCGACAGGCGGACCGGATTGGCGACAAGCTTCACCGGCACGCCATCGTTCCTGGTCATCTCGATCAGGTTGCCCCGCGCGATCACGTGCGGATCGGCAAACACCTGCTCCAGCGTGTTGATCGGGCCGCACCCGATCTTCAGCTCCTCCAGCCGCTCCAGCCACCAGGCGGATGGATGAAGCGCCAGAACCGCGGCGAGGGTCTCGGTCACGAAGGCGCGATTGGCGACGCGGGCGGCGTTCGTCGCGAAGCGCTCGTCGGCGAGCAGGTGCTCCAGCCCGAACGCAGCGCAGAACCGCGCGAAGGTCGGGTCGTTGCCGATCGAGAGAACGATATGGCCGTCTTCGGTCGCGAACACCTGGTAGGGCACGATGTTCGGATGCTCGTTGCCAAGGCGCGGGGGGTTCTTGCCGGTGGCGAGATAATTCATCCCCTGGTTGGCGAGCCAGGCGACATGCGTATCGAGCATGCCGATGTCGATGTGCTGGCCCTGCCCGGTCGTTTCGCGATGGCGCAGCGCGGCGAGCACGCCGATCGCGCCGTAAAGCCCGGCGAACAGGTCGGCGACCGGCACGCCCACCTTCATCGGCTGGCCGTCCGGCACGCCGGTGAGCGACATGATGCCGCCCATCGCCTGGATCAGGCTGTCATAGCCGGGGCGGGACGCGTAGGGACCGGTCTGGCCGAATCCGGTGATCGAGCAATAGATCAGGCCGGGATGATCCCCCTTGAGATCCTCATACCCAAGGCCGTAGCGCGGCAGCGTGCCGACCTTGAAGTTCTCCACCAGAATATCGCTTTTCGCGATCAGCGCGCGCGCAAGCCGCTGCCCCTCGGGCTTCGCGATATCCAGCGTCACCGAGCGCTTGTTGCGGTTGGCCCCGGCGAAATACGCGCTCTGCTCGGTGCCCGGCAGGGCGGGGGGCGCGAAGCCGCGGGTATCGTCGCCGCTGCCCGGTTTCTCGATCTTGATCACCTCGGCGCCGAGATCGGCCAGCATCTGCACGCAGGTGGGGCCGGCCAGCACGCGGGTCAGATCGAAAACGGTCAAACCCGCGAGCGGACCCGAGGGCGTGGTGGCGGCGGCTTCGTGTTCAGACATTCAAGGACTCCCATCAATGCCACCGGCAATAGCGAGCCTGCCGGAACAGGTCAAAACGGGAGGTCCGGGACCGAGGCGGGCGGATCAGTGGGCGATCGGCCCGCCGGCCGGAGGAACGCAGCTGCGCAGCGCCAGGCGGACGAGCCGATTGGCGACGGCCGGCAGACCGGCGCGCTCCGCGTCCTGGGCAAGCGAAATGAGCCGATCGACAAGTATCAGCGGGCTGACGATCGGCTCGTGCTGGTCGGCGGTTTTCGCCGGGGCGAACTGGGTCATCGCGAGTGTCCTTCTGAGGAAGTCCAACGGAAACAGCCGTTTTTGGCCGCCTTCGAAAATGACCCGCCGTCGATTACAATCCGGTAAACAAATTCGACCCGAGCGGAAAAATTATCTTTCGTTCTCGTCGTTGTCGCGCTCGACCTCGATATCGGCGTCGATCGAGTCGTCGTCCTCAAGATCGTCGGCATCCGTCAGGATGTCGTCATCGCCGGCGTCCTCGACGTCATCCGTATCGACATCGTCCTCGGCGGGCTGCGCCTTGGCGGGCTTCTTGACGTCGTCGGGCACGGGAACGCTACGTTTGAGCTTCGGCTGTTCGACCGGCTGCTCGGTGCCGCATTTCGGGCAGACGGCCGGGGCCTTGCCGAGGTCGAAAAACCGCGCGCCGCAGGACACGCAGGTATGTTTGTCGCCAAGTTCAGGCTTCGCCATGAGAGCCTCGCATTGCAGGGTGAACGGTGGAACTCCGTCAGGGCGGGCGCCATGCCACCCATCGCCCCGCTTGTCAAACCCTGAACGCGGTCGACAATCATGGCTGGCAAATTCGCCCACTCGTGGTAAGCGCCGCGCCATGGAACCTGTTGCCGCGTTTCCCCAGACATCCCGCCGCCCCGCCACGCCGCTCGCCGGCGCGATCACGGTTCCGGGCGACAAGTCGATCTCCCACCGCGCCCTCATGTTCGCCGGCCTCGCCGTGGGCGAAACCCGGATTTCCGGTCTGCTGGAAGGCGAGGACGTGCTGCGCACCGCCGCCGCCATGCGGGCGCTGGGCGCTACGGTGGAGCGCACCGGCCCGGGCGCGTGGCGCGCCTCCGGCCCCGGCATCGGCGGGCTGCAAAGCCCGGACGACGTGCTGGACATGGGCAATTCCGGCACCGCCGCGCGGCTGCTCTGCGGCATTCTCGCGAGCCACGACATTTTCGCGGTCATGACCGGCGACGCCTCGCTGCGCCGCCGGCCGATGCGCCGGGTGATCGACCCGCTGGGCGCGACCGGCGCCGTCTTCACCGCGCGCGAGGGCGGGCGCCTGCCGCTGTCGGTGCGCGGCACGGCCGAGGCGATGCCGCTCTCCTATCGCCTGCCGGTCGCCTCCGCGCAGGTGAAGTCGGCGCTGCTGCTCGCCGGGCTGAACGCCCGCGGCGTCACCGAAATCGAGGAACCGGAACCCACCCGCGACCATTCCGAGAACATGCTCCGGCATTTCGGCGCCGAGGTCGATGTCGTCTCCCACGGAACCGGCAAGCTGATCCGCCTGCGCGGGCAGCCGGAGCTGCGCGGCGCGGATGTCGTGGTTCCCGGCGACCCGTCCTCGGCCGCCTTCCCGATCGTCGCCGCGCTGATCGTGCCGGGCTCGCGCGTCACGATCGAGGGCGTCGGGCTGAACCCGCTGCGCACGGGCCTGTTCCTCACCCTGCGCGAAATGGGGGCTGCGATCGAGATCGTGAACGCCCGCGAGGCCGGCGGCGAGCCCGTGGGCGACCTCATCGTCACCGCCTCCGACCTGCGCGCCGTCGATGTGCCGGCGGACCGCGCCCCCTCGATGATCGACGAATACCCGATCCTCGCCGTCGCCTGCGCGATGGCGCGCGGCACCTCGCGGCTGCGCGGCCTCGCGGAACTGCGGGTCAAGGAGAGCGACCGCCTGGCCGCGACACTCGCCATGCTCGCCGCCAACGGCGTGAAGGCGCATGTGGAGGACGACGACCTCGTCATCGCCGGCGGCGGCGCCCGCGGCGGCGCCACGGTGGCGACGCACATGGATCATCGCCTGGCGATGAGCGCGCTCGTGCTCGGCCTCGCCACCGAGACGCCGGTGACGATCGACGATGCGCGCTTCATCGACACCAGCTTCCCCGGCTTCCTGCCGCTGATGCGCGGACTCGGCGCGGCGATCGAGGCGGCGGCATGACCCGGCCGATCGTCATCGCGATCGACGGGCCGGCCGCCTCCGGCAAGGGCACGCTGGCGCGCCGACTCGCCGCCGCCTTCAACCTGCCCTATCTCGACACCGGCCTGCTCTACCGCGCGGTGGCGCGGCGCGTGCTCGACCGTGGCGGCGATCCGGCCGATCCCGCGGCCAGCGCGGAACAGGCCCGCACGCTCGGCCGGCTCGATCTCGAACGCGGCGACCTGCGCACCCCGGAGGTCGACCGCGCGGCCAGCGCCGTCGCCTCGATCAAGCCGGTCCGCGCCGCGCTGCTCGACTTCCAGCGCCGCTTCGCCGACGCCTCCGGCGCTGTGCTCGACGGGCGGGATATCGGCACCATCGTGTTCCCCGCGGCGGACGTGAAACTCTTCGTCACCGCCTCGCTCGACGTGCGGGCGAAGCGCCGGCATCTGGAGCGCCTCGCCCACGGGATCGACCCGGGATACGACTCCGTGCGCGCCGAGCTTGCCGCCCGCGACGCGGCCGACCGCGCCCGCGCCGCCGCCCCGCTGGTGCAGGCAGAGGACGCCCTGCTGCTCGATACCAGCGAGATGGACGCCGATCATGCCTTTACCGCGGCGGCCGATCTGGTGAACAAGGTACTTGCGCGGGGCTGACCCCGCCCGGACCAGAGGAGACAGCGTGACCGATCTGTTCGAGCAGGGCGCCGGCCAGGCGAGCTATTCCGCCAAGGACATCGAGGTTCTCGAAGGGCTGGAGCCGGTTCGCCGCCGCCCCGGCATGTATATCGGCGGCACCGACGACACGGCGATGCACCACCTCGCCGCCGAATTGCTCGACAACGCGATGGACGAGGCCGTGGCCGGTCACGCCTCGGTCATCGAGATGACGCTGGCCCCCGGCAACCTGCTCGCGGTGCGCGACAACGGCCGCGGCATTCCGGTCGACCCGCATCCGAAATTCCGCGACAAGTCGGCGCTCGAGGTGATCCTCACCACGCTGCATTCGGGCGGCAAGTTCGCCGGCAAGGCCTATGCCACGTCGGGCGGCCTGCACGGCGTCGGCTCCTCGGTGGTGAACGCGCTGGCCGAGCGGCTGGAAGTCGAGGTCGCGCGCGAGAAAACCCTCTGGAGGCAGGACTATGCCCGCGGCAAGCCGCTGACCAAGCTGGTCAATGCCGGCGCGGCGCCGAACCGGCGCGGCACGCTGATCCGGTTCGTCCCCGACCCCGAGATTTTCGGCGACAAGAAGTTCAGCCCGGCCCGGCTCTACCGGATGTGCCGCTCGAAGGCCTATCTGTTCCGCGGCGTGCGGATCCGTTGGGCGTGCGACGCCTCGCTGATCGCCGCCGGCGCCGATGTGCCGGCGCAGGCGGAACTGCACTTCCCCGGCGGCCTCGCCGATTCGCTGGCGGAGGAGCTGGGGGCGGCGCCGAAGCTCGTCGCCCCGGTCTGGGCCGGCCAGGCCGACCTGCCGGACGATGCCGGGCGAATCGAATGGGCCTGCGCCTGGCTGGACGCCGGCGAGGCCTCGCTCGCGACCTATTGCAACACGATCCCGACGACGCTCGGCGGCACCCACGAGGCCGGGTTCCGCGCCGCCCTGCTCAAGGGCCTGCGCGGCTTCGGCGAGCAGCGCGGCAACAAGCGCGCCGCGGTGATCACCGCCGAGGACGTGGCCGGCGCGCTCGCCGCCAAGCTGTCCCTCTTCATCCGCGACCCGCAATTCCAGGGCCAGACCAAGGAAAAACTCACCTCGCCCGAGGCGCAGAAACTGACCGAGGCGGCGCTGCGCGACCGGTTCGAGCATGTCCTCACCGGCGACCCGGCGAATGCCGACAACCTCCTCGCCTTCGTGATCGAGCGCGCGGAGGAGCGCATCCGCCGCCGCGAGCAGAAGGACACGCCCCGCAAATCGGCCACCCGGCGCCTGCGCCTGCCCGGCAAGCTGACCGACTGCTCGCGCGAAAGCCGCGAGGATACCGAATTGTTCCTGGTCGAGGGCGATTCGGCCGGCGGCTCGGCCAAGCAGGCGCGCAACCGCGAAACCCAGGCCGTGCTGCCGCTGCGCGGCAAGATCCTCAACGTCGCCTCCGCCTCCACCGAGAAGCTGCGGCAGAACCAGGAACTCAAGGATTTGATCGAGGCGCTCGGCTGCGGCGTCGGCGACCGGTTCCAGATCGACGCGCTGCGCTACGGCCGGATCATCATCATGACCGACGCCGATGTCGACGGCGCCCACATCGCCTCGCTGCTGATGACGTTCTTCTACCGCGAGCTGCCGGAACTGATCCGCGGCGGCCATGTCTATCTCGCCCAGCCGCCGCTCTACCGCCTCACCCAGGGCGGCAGGTCGGTCTACGCGATGGACGATGCCGAGCGCGACCGGCTGATCAAGACGGCGTTCAAGGCAAATGCCAAGGTGGAGATCAGCCGCTTCAAGGGGCTTGGCGAGATGCCCCCGGCCATCCTCAAGGAAACCACGATGGACCCGAAGCGCCGGGTGCTGCTGCGCGTTCTCGCCCCGCCCGAGACACGGGCGGAAACGGCGGACATCGTCGAGAGCCTGATGGGGCGGAAACCCGAGCTGCGCTTCCGCTTCATCCAGGATCACGCATCGAGCGTGCAGGAGCTGGATATCTGAGCCGTGCCGTCATGCTCTCGATGAGCATGACGGGTGGCGTCAGGCGAAAGGCTCGGTCTCGCCCTCCGGCACCGGCACCCGGAAGGCCTTGATGGTCATGGAAATCAGCCCGTAATACCCCAGAATCCCGACCAGATCGACGAGACCGCGATCGCCGAGCTGGCGGCGCGCGAAAGCATAGGTCGCGTCCGACACCTCCCGCGCGGTGAGCAGTTCGCGGGCGAAATCATGCACCGCCCTTGCGTCCGGCTCGGCGAAGACCGGCGTTTCGCCCGCCTTGATCGCGGCGATGACCGTCTCCGGCACGCCGGCCTTGGCCGCGATCGGCGCGTGGATGTACCATTCGAACCCGGCGCGCCAGTAAGATCCCATCACCAGAATCGCGAGTTCCGACAGGCGCGGCGGCAGCGAGGAGCCGAAACGGCAGAACGCGCCGAGGGCCTGGGCATTGTTGGCAAGCTCGGCGCTGTGCAGCCACACCGCGAGCGGCCCCTCGACACGGCCGCGCGGGCCGGAGGCGATGGCGTCGTGCGCGGCGCGCTGGGCCTCGCTCATCCGCGAGAGGTCGGGCAGTCCAAGGCGGGGCGTGTGGGTCATGTCGATCAATGCCTGAAATGGCGCATGCCGGTGAAAACCATCGCGATCCCGGCGGCATCGGCCGCCTCGATCACCTCGTTGTCGCGGATCGAGCCGCCGGGCTGGATCACCGCCGTCGCCCCCGCCTCGATCGCGGCCACAAGCCCGTCGGCGAAGGGAAAGAACGCGTCGGACGCGACGACCGAACCCGGAATCCCCTCCCCGCCCTTCTGTGCCGCGATCCGCGAGGAATCGACGCGGCTCATCTGCCCCGCGCCAATGCCGGTGGTCGCCCCCGCCTTCGCGTAGATGATCGCGTTCGACTTCACATGCTTGGCCACGCGGAAGGCGAACAGCAGATCGGCGAACTCGGCGCTGGTCGGGGCGCGCTGGGTGACGACTTTCAGATCGTCGCGGCCAATCCGCCCGGCATCGCGGGTCTGGGCGAGGAAGCCGCCGGCGACGCTGCGCCAGGCAAGGCCCGGCTCGGCCGGATCGGGCAGGCCGCCGGTGAGCAGCAGGCGGAGATTCTTCTTCCGGGCGAGCAGTTCCACCGCATCGGGCGCGGCATCCGGCGCGATGATCACCTCGGAGAAGATGCTGGCCATCTTCTCGGCCGCGGCGGCGTCGAGCGGGCGGTTGACCGCGATGATCCCGCCAAACGCCGAAACCGGGTCGCACGCCAGCGCGCGGTCCCAGGCCGCGGCCAGATCGGCGCCGAGGGCGACGCCGCACGGATTGGCGTGCTTGACGATCACCACCGCCGGCCGGTCGAACTCGGCGACGCACTCGAAGGCGGCATCGGTGTCGTTGATGTTGTTGTAGGAGAGTTCCTTGCCCTGCACCTGCCGCGCGGTGGCGACGCCGGGGCGGTTGCCGCTGCGATAGAACGCGGCGGACTGATGCGGGTTCTCGCCATAGCGCAGCATCTGCTGGCGGGCGCCGGCGAGGGCCAGATGCGGCGGGAACATCTCGCCGGTCTGCCGCGCGAACCAGGCGGAAATCGCCGCGTCATAGGCGGCGGTGCGGGCATAGGCGGCGGCGGCGAGGCGGCGGCGCTGCGCGAGCGTCGTCCCGCCGGCGGCCAGCGCCGCGATGAGGTCGTCATACTGCGCGGGGCCGGTGAGAACCGCCACCGAATCGTGGTTCTTCGCCGCCGCGCGGATCAGCGCCGGGCCGCCGATATCGATATTCTCGACGCAGGTTTCGAAATCCGCGCCCTTCGCGACCGTTTCCTCGAACGGGTAGAGATTGACCGCGAGCAGGTCGATCGGCGGGATGTCGTGCCGCTGCATCTGCGCCAGATGCTCGGGCAGGTCGCGCCGGCCGAGCAACCCGCCATGGATCTTCGGCACCAGCGTCTTCACCCGCCCGTCGAGCATTTCGGGAACGCCCGTGTAATCCGCCACCTCGACAACCGCGATCCCGGCCTCGCGCAGCGCGCGGGCGGACCCGCCCGTGGAGAGGATTTCCACGCCCGCCGCCGCCAGCGCGCGGCCGAGCTCGACCAGCCCCGTCTTGTCGGACACCGAGATGAGGGCCCGTCGGATGTTCACTCTGTCGCTCATGGCAAACCTCGTCTGTCAGTGTCCGGAAACGGGAACGGCGGAGACGGCGTTGGCCGGCGAGCCGTGAATTATTTTCGTGCTGATCAGCACATAGACGACCGCCTTGTGATCGGGATCGACCAGGCGGTAGAGGTCGAAATGCTTGACCAGGAAGGAGGCCGAGATCGCGGCGATCTGCTGCTTCGCCGGCAGGTCGGCCGGCAGCGTGATTGGCCCGGTGGCGACACAGGAAAGGGCGAAGCGCGACGGATCGGTCGCCACACCCAGGCTGCCCTTCACCCCGCCGGTCTTCGCGAAACTCGCATAGCAGGCGATCTGGGGGATTTTCGGATCGTCGAGCCGTTCGACCACCACCTTGTCGTTCGCGCCGAGCAGCCGGAAATTGGTCGAGACCGCGCCGATCCGCGTCTCCGCCCGCGCCGTTGCCGCCGCCAGCGCCCAGGCCCCGGCCATGATGCCGAGAAGTGCGAGCCGCCTGATCATGCCATCCCCTGTCAAACGTCGTGTCGAATGGCGCGTTCATAGACCGCGAGCGTCGCCGCGCAAACCACCTCGTCGGCGAACAGGGTTTCCGCCCGCGCACGTCCCGCCGCCCCCATGCGGGCCCGCAGCGCAGGGTCGGCGACGAGGCGCTCCAGCGCATCGGCCAACGCCACCGGGTCGCGCGGCGGCACCAGCACGCCGCTTTGCCCATCCGCCACCGCCTCCCGGCAGCCGACGACATCCGTCGCCACGCAAGGCAGGCCCGACGCCATCGCCTCCAGCAGGAATTTCGGCAACCCCTCGCGATAGGACGGCAGACAGGCAACGTGACAGGTGGCCAGCAAGCCGGCCATGTCGGCGATCGGCCCCAGCCAGGTCGCCGCCGTGGCGCGCCGCAGCTCCGATTCGTCGAGACTTGCCGGGTTCTGCGGATCAGGACCGCCCGCCAGAACGCATTCGGCAACGACGCCGCGCAGACGCAGAAGCCGCGCGGCCTCGATGAATTCCCTGACCCCCTTGTCCGCCAGCATGCGCGCGCCGAGCACGATGCGCACCGTCCCGGCGGGCGGCGCATGCGGACGATACGCAGCGAGGTCGACGCCGGCGCCCCGGATCAGATACGCCCGGTCGGACCCGAGCGCGCCCGAGGCGGTCATGGCGGTCAGATCCTCCCGATTCTCGAACACGCCGAGCGCGCCGCGCCCCCCCATCGCCAGCCGAAGGCCGAGACTGACCGCCGGGCGGAGCAGGCGCGCCTTCAGGCTCGTCGACGTGAAGACGAATCCCTGCCCCACCGGCGCGTTGATGACGGCCGGAACGCGCGCGAGCGCGGCGGCAAGACTGCCCAGAAGAATGGGCTTCAGCGCGACATGATGCGCGAGATCGGGTTTGAGCGCCCGATAATGGCCCGCGATCGAGCGCAGCAGCCGCAACTCCGCGAGCGGGTTGAGGCGGGCGCGGCGAAAGTCGACGTCGATCACCTCGAACCCCTCGGCGCGCAACGCCGCGGCGGCATCGCCGGTGCGGGTGAGGATGGTGACGCGCCAGCCTGCCGCCCGCGCCGCCAGGGCGCGGGCGCGGAAATGCGAGCGGAAAAACCAGTCCTCCCCGATGAGGAAGACGACGTGGCGACCCAAGTGCGGCTCAGCGCCCGCTCTGCCAGTGCCAGGCATCGCGGCACATGTCCTGCACGCCGCGGCTGGCGCGCCAGCCGAGCAGGCTGGCCGCGAGCCCCGGATCGGCGTAGCAGGCCGCGACATCGCCGGGCCGGCGGGGGCCGACCTGATACGGCACGTCGATCCCCGTCGCCGCCTTGAAGGCGTGGACGAGGTCGAGCACCGAATAGCCGGTGCCGGTGCCGAGATTGACGGTGAAGCCGCCATCCTGCGCGAGGATGCGATCGACCGCGGCGGCATGGGCCTCGGCGAGGTCCATCACATGAATGAAGTCGCGCACGCCGGTGCCGTCATGCGTCGGGTAATCGTCGCCGAACACGGTGAGATGCGGCCGCTGCCCCGCCGCGACCTGGCAGAGATAGGGCATCAGGTTGGCCGGCACGCCGCGCGGGTCCTCGCCGATCAGGCCGGAGGGATGCGCGCCGACCGGGTTGAAATAGCGCAGGATCGCCGAGGCGGCGAGCACGCCGGTGCGCGAGAGATCCTCGATCATCCCCTCCATCACCATCTTGGTCCGGCCATAGACATTGGTGACGCGCAGCGGGGCCGATTCGGAAATCGGGCAGATATCCGGCTCGCCATAGACCGTGGCCGAGGAGGAAAACACCAGCCGGCCGACCCCGGCATCGCGCATCGCCGCGAGCAGGCGGATCGTGCCGAGAATGTTGACGTCGAAATAGAGCAGCGGATCGCTTTCGCTCTCGCCGACCGCCTTCTTCGCCGCGAAATGAACGACCGCATCGATCGGAAAGGCGGCGAACGCGGCGCGCATTGCCTCCGGATCGCGGATATCCGCCTCGATGACCGGAACGGTGACGCCGGTAATCCGGTGCAGCCGGTCCGGCACGTCCCTGGCCGCATTGGAAAAATCATCGAGCAGCACGACGTCGTGGCCGCGCTCCAGCAACACCACGGCGGTATGCGAGCCGATGAAACCGGCGCCGCCGGTGAGCATGATTCGTGACATCCGGTCAACCCATCCTGGTCAATGCCCATTTCACCTGCTGCGGACCATCGGGCGTTCCGGTCAGCACGATCTGTTCCGCGCGGCGCGGCTCCGGCCCGCCGAAATAGATGCTTTCCTCGATGCTCATCGTCGCGCCGCCCGCGCGCAACCGCCACCCCTGCCCCGAGGCGAGGCGGAGCAGCGCCCCTTCCCCATCCTGCTGGAGGCTCGCGGTGACGTTCGGATGCAGATGAAACCGCAGCGTGAACGGCTGCGGCTGGTCCGCCTCGATACTGTCCTCGCCGCGCAGGTCGTCGCCGCTCTCGGCGAGATAAAGACGGCGGCGATGCACGACGCCCAGCACCTTCCGCCAGCCATCGTGACTGGCTTCGATCCAGTGCGCGCCATTCGCCTCCTGGCGCTGCACCTCGACATGGGCGGGACGCCGCCCGAGCCCCTGCTCGACCAGTTCCGACGAGGACACATCGGCGACGACGAGGGTGGAATGGGCGGCGGTGTTGCGCAGCGCATCGCGCCAGCCGCTCGATGCGGCCGGAGCGGCGCCGCAATTCACGATCAGCCGGTCACGCCCGACGGAAAATTCGAACGACAGGGTTCCCGCATGAGCGAAACGGTCGACTCCCGGGCCCGGCGGCGGCCCGGCATCGACAACCACGAGCGACCGGCCGGCGGCAAGCCGGTGGAACCCCGCCCCCGTCAGGGCCGACGCGCTTCGCCCGGTGCGCCCCGCCTGGCTCAGCACCAGGTCGATCAGGTTCGGCCAGTCCTCGCTGGTGCCGTTGAACAGGGCGAGGCCGCCATCGCCATGCCGCAAGGCGCGCAACCCGATGGCCAGCCGCTCGATGGCGCCGGGCAATTGCGGCGGCACCTCGGCCCGGGCGAGTTGCAGCAATGCGCGAATTTCGGTCAGATCCTGCAGCACCGCGAAATGAACCGCCGGGCTCCGCTCGACATGAGACCCGTCGGGAAGAATCTGGCGTTCGACTTCCGGCACGAGGAAGCGCAGCGCCCGCTGCATGAAGCCGCCATGCTCCGGCAGCGCCACCGCCGCGGCGATCAATCCCTTGATCGCGGTGAAGGCTCTCGCGTCGCGCGCCTCCGCCGGCAGGTTCGCCGACAGCATCCGCGACTCCGCCACCAGGCGGGACATCAATATCTGGCGGAAATCGTCGTCGGCCGAGGCGGCGAAGAAATCGTAATGGCCGAGCCACGCGGCGATCCGCGCGCCGGCGACCTCCGGCGCCTCCGCCAGCGGCGGCAGGGCCTCACAGCGGATCCAGTCGGCAACGAGCGCCCGCGCCCGGGTGCGCGCCGCGTCGGTCCCCAGCGCCCGCAGGTCGCGCAGCCAGGTGAACCCCTGGATATGGGCGACAAACACCGGCGAGCCGTCATTCTCGTGAAACAGTCCGGGGCGGAGCGGCCGCACCACATTCTGGTATTCGATTTCCCCCTTGATGATGCGCGCGCCGCGAGCCGGTTCGCCGGGCCAGGGATCGCGCAGCGCGACCGAGGGAGCGTCGGGCACGTTGCCACCACGCAAGGTCGCGAGCCGGGCAACCCACTGTCTCGCGCCGCGCATCATTCCCTCCGCTTCAACCGCTCGCCCTCAAAGCCGCGATCGCGGCCGCGTAGTCCGGCTTGCCGAAGATCGCGCTGCCGGCGATCAGCACGTCCGCCCCGGCGTTCAGGGCACGCGGGGCGGATGCCGGGTCGATGCCGCCATCGGTCTCGATGCGGATCTCGCGTCCGGTCTCCGTGATCATGCGGCGGAGTTCGGCGATCTTGGACAACTGGCTGTCGAGGAAGGACTGGCCGCCGAATCCTGGATTGACGGTCATGACATTGATGATGTCGACGAGATCCAGCACATGCCGCACCGATTCGGCCGGCGTCGCCGGGTTGATGGCGACCCCGGCCTTGAGACCGAGATCGCGGATCGTCTGCAGCGAGCGATGCAGATGGGGCCCCGCCTCGACATGAACGCTCACATGATCGGCGCCGGCCTTCGCGAAATCCGCGAGATAGGGATCGGCCGGCGCGATCATCAGATGAACGTCGAAGGCGAGCTGGGTATGCGGCCGCAACGCCTTCAGCACCAGCGCGCCGAAACTGATATTCGGCACGAAGTGGCCGTCCATCACGTCAAGATGCAGCCAGTGCGCGCCGCCGCGCTCGACGGCGGCGACCTCCTCACGGAGCCGGCCGAAATCGGCGGCGAGCAGACTCGGGGCGATGATCGGCGAAAGGCGGGACGTTGCGCTCATGGACGGTAATGTAGCCAGGAGACTCGCTCAACCACAAGCGCACGCGTCACCGCCGCCCGCAAGTTTATTCCGTCGGAAAGGAATCGGCCGGCGCGAGCGACTTGATCAGGTCGAACATGCGCTTGCGCACCGTGGGCTCGGTGATCCGGTAATAGGCGCGCACCAGCTCCAGCGTCTCCCGCTTGGTCATCTGGTCGTCGAGCCCGATGCCGAACGGCTCCTGAGCCTCGGACAGGCCGTTGCTGCGGCCGCGCGGGCCGGACATCGGCATCTCGTTCATCCCCTCCGGCATGTCGTCGAAGAAGAAGCTGATCGGCACATCCAGAACGCGGGAAATGTCGAACAGGCGGGACGCGCCCACCCGGTTCACCCCGCGCTCGTATTTCTGCACCTGCTGGAACGTCAGCCCCAGCGCGTCACCCAGCTTTTCCTGCGACATGCCGAGCAGCGTCCGCCGCAGCCGAATCCGGGAGCCGACATGCACGTCGATCGGGCTGGGCCGGCCATCCCGCTCACTGCGGTCACTGGTATCACCACCGTTTGAACTCATTTCCTATTCCTCAGCGACACCAACCGGCCCCGCAAACGGCCACGAACCACGCCGCCGGGGATATGAGGATGACGCCTGTCTGTTTCGCATCGGCCGTTCCGATAGCCCACCGCGAGAAAAACATCATGCCTGCACAAGCTTCAAAACCGGTTAAGATACAAAAATTAAGAAAATATCTAGATGGCTGGACCTCGCTACCAGAGGTCGGCACCACCAACCATCAACCACTATCTACAATAGTGACCGCGCCTCAAATACACAAGCTTGAATTATTTTTAAGACAATGAGACCAGCCCCGTCTCATGTCACGGTGATCGATACGATCAGACAAACCAGCCCCAGAACAAGCGTGTAAAAGCCCAGGATTCCCGCCATTGTGATGCCGAAACGACCGAACGGCGTCGGCGGCAGCGCAACTGGAAGTTTATCAACCAGAACCCCCGCGCGATCGAGCCCCAATGTTGCGTCGACCCGGCCATGCGGGCCGATGACCGCGGAAATTCCGGAATTGGTATCGACAACGAGCGGCAATCCCTCTTCCACGGCGCGCAGCCGGGTCGTGGCGAAATCCTGATAGGGGCCCGTCGTGTCGCCGAACCACGCATTGTCGCTGACGTTCAACAACCACGCCGGGCGATCGCGCGGGTCGACGATCAGCCCCGCGAAGATCGATTCGTAACATATCATCGGCCCCACCGGCGGAACGCCCGGCACATGCAGTGTTCGCGGGCCGGGGCCGGGCGTGAACCCGCCGCCCGGCGTCACCTTCAGCGGCAACCAGCCCGGCGTGTATTCGCCGAACGGAACAAGCTTCCATTTGTCGTACCAGGCAACGGCCGGGCCACTCCCCTTCACGGCGACCAGCGAATTGCGCATGCTCCCGTCGGCCGCGAGGCGGAACGAGCCGGCGAGCACGGGCGTGTCGCCGGCGATCGCGGCGATCGCGGCGCGGGCGGCGGCATCGGTCTGGAGCAGCGCCGGGCTCGCCGTCTCGGGCCAGACAACGATGTCATCCCCCTTGCCCGCCTTGGCCAGGGCCTCGCGGGTCAGAGCAAGATCGCGCCGCCAGCGCGCCTGCAGCGCGGGCTGGGTGAAACTGCCCGGCACGGCGAAATCGGGCTGGAGCAGCGCGACGGTATAGCGGCTCGCCGGGGCGGGGCCCGCGGCCGTGCGCGCGACTCCATAACCCGCCCATGCCGCGACCAGCACGGCGCTGCCGATCCAGCCCGCCCGGCCGACATATGGCAGCCCCGCGGCGATCGCCGTCAGCAGGGTCAGAAGGAAAATGCCGCCAATCGCCGCCGGCTGGATCATCGCGAGGCCGAGATGACCGGAAAACGCCCAGTCGGCCCCCCAGTAATTCCACGGGAACCCCGTGACGAGGAATTCCTGGGCAAGGTTCGACAGCACCAGCGCGCCGGCGAACAGCAGCACGGCGGACAATCGCCCCGCCCGATTGCGGGGGCGAACGGCGAAGACCGCGAGAGCCGGCAGGATCATGTAAACCGCCGTGGCGACGGCGATTGCCGGCGCCGCGATCGGTATCGCCCACCAGAAATCCGACGCCATGATGAGCATCGGCTCGGTCACCCAGAACAGTCCCAGCAGGTTGAAGCCGACCCCGAAACACCAGCCGAGCCACGCGGCTCGGCGCCATCCGCCCGCCCGCGCGAGCCGCGCCAGCAGTGCTGGCACCACGAACCACAGCACCGGCAGCAGATGGAACGGCGGCAACGCGATTGCGGCGAGCAGGCCCAGCGCGAAACACTGCCAGGCATCGCCGCGCAGCCGTGCCGGCACGCGGGCGGCAAGTCGGTCGATGGAGGTCATGTCCGATGGTTCCTAGACGAGATCGCTACAGCCGAGAGACGCCATGACCGCGGCGATATCGGGTGCCGTCGGATGATCGGGGGAGGCGATCGTCTGATCCTCGGCGCGCACGATCTGCGTGGTCTTCAGCCCCGCGGCCGCGGCGGCGGCGAGTTCGGCCGCGACGTCGGACAGAAACAGCACCTGCGCCGGCGCGAGCCCCAGCGCGCGGGCGATCGCCGCATAGCTCGCGGCGTCCCGCTTGCCGCCGACCCGGGTATCGAAAAACTGGTCGAACAACCCCGTCAGATCCCCGTCCGCCGTATGGCGAAGCAGAAGGCGCTGGGCCTCCTCCGATCCGGACGAGTAGATGGCGAGCCGCAAGCCGCCCGCCCGCCACGCCCGCAATGCCGGCGCCACGTCCGGGTAGAGCCGGCCCGTCAGCTCGCCGGCGGCGAAGCCTTCAGCCCAGATTCGCCCCTGGATGAGCTTGAGCGGCCCGATCTTGGCGTCGCGATCCATCAGTTCGAGCAGCGTCGCCACCGGCGGCGCGCCAGGGGCGATCGTGTCGAGTTCGGCGAGCGCCGCCGCGATATCCGCCTCGCCGGCATGCGCCGAGACGAAGCCGGCGAGCCGGTCGCGCGCATAGGGAAACAGCACGTCGTGCACGAAGCTGATCGGCGCGATCGTCCCCTCGATATCGAGAAGCAGCAGTTCGGGTCTGACGGTCACGACCGATCGACCGGCTCAGGCCGCGACCGGGAAGCGCGCGCTGATCTCGTCGCCGGTAAAATGCGCCACCCAGCCCGATGTATCCGTGAAGATCCGCAACGCGATGAAATCCGGAGCCGACCCCGCGTCGAACCAGTGCCGCGTATTCGCCGGCACCGAGATCAGATCGCCCTCGGCGCAATGCGCGTCGTAGACGCGCCCGTCGAGATGCATGACGAAATGGCCGGAACCGCGCACGAAAAACCGGACCTCATCCTCGGTATGGATATGCTCGCTGAGGAACTTGTCGCGCAGCGCCGCCGCCTGGGGATGGTCCGGCGTCATCTTGATGACATCCGCCGACCCCGCCCCGGTCTCTCCCATCAGCCGATCGAGATAAGGGCGATAGGCGTGCAGGATCTCCTCGGGCGCGGCCTCCGGCGCCAGCACGACCGGGCTTTCCCAGCGCTCGAACCGCACGCCGATCGCCTTGAGTTCGGACGCGATCTCGGCCGCGTCCGAGGTGACGACCAGCGGCGTCCCGGCATCGGCTTCATTGAAGATTTTCAGCGTGCTCATCTGATCCGTCTCCGTTCGCATTCACACGACAGCAGGAATTCCAGCGCCTCGAGGCGCCAGAAACTGCGCTCGACGTCCTCGCCCCAGGCATAGACGCCATGGCCGCGCAGGACATACCCGATCGGCGCCGCCCGCAGCGCGGGGGCGATCGTCGCCGCCAGCCGCCGCATGTCCTGATCGTTCTCGAATACCGGCAGCGCGGCCGTCGCCCGATGCGTTTCAATCCCCGGAAACGCCTTCAGGATCTCATAGCCCTCCAGGTGGATCAGCGGCGCCCCGTCGATCAGCGACAGCGCGGTCGCGGCCACCGAATGGCCGTGCAGCACCGCGCCAGCGGCCGGAAACTGCTGGTAAATCTGGCAATGAAGGAGGGTTTCCGCGCTCGGACGGTCGCCCGCGCGGAGCGCCGCCCCGTCCATCCCGACCTCGATGATATCGCCGCTCGCAAGCCGGCCCTTGTGAACGCCGCTGCGGGTGATGGCGATCCGCTCGCCATCGAGGCGCGCGGAAAGATTGCCTGCCGAGGCCGGAACCCACCCTTTCCCGTCCATGCGGGCGCCGATGGCGACGAGTTCGCCGGCACGCGACGCCAAGGCCGACCCGGCGTCCGCTTGGCTGGCGGATGGCATTGCGGTCATTCGCCCCGGCCCGGCTCAGCGATGGGCGTTGTTTGCGGTATCGTCGACGCGGGTGGCATCGGGCGCGTCCGCCTGACCCGAAATCTGGCCCTGCCTGCCCGTTTCGGCCTTGTCGGCCGCCGCGGGTCCGGTCGTCCCGGCATCGCTCATGTTCTGCTTGAACGACTTGATGCCCTTGCCAAGCTCGCCCATCAGGTTGCCGACGCGCGATCCGCCGAACAGCAGCGCGATCACGGCGATGACGATGAGCCAGTGGACCGGAGAATCGAACCCCATCGCTGCCGCCTCAAACCTTGCTCTGCTCGGCCTTCGTCTCGTTGCGCGCGTCCGGCGCCTTGGCCTGCTGCTCCAGCATGGAGGCATCCTTCGACGGCTGGTCGTCGGCGATATTGTTCTTGAACGCCTTCATGCCCTTGCCGAGTTCACCCATGAGATTACCGACCCGGCCCGTTCCGAACAGGAGCAACACCACCGCGAGAACGATGAGCCAGTGCCAGATGCTCAAACCACCCATAATCCGTATCCTTCCTCACTTTAGCAATCCCCGCCAGGGGGTGGCACGATCCGGCCAGCCCGACGATTCGAGCCCGACGATTCGCGCCCGACCATTGGCGGATGACAGATCGGTGGAGCTTACGCGCCCGGAGCTATCGGTATCCGTCCAGAATATGAATACTCCAAACACCCTGCCGCGCCAATGGCCGGCCGGTCACCGATTCGTGGCCCGCGCGAAAACAGGAACGGAGCCGGCTTCCGCCGGCTCCGTCGCCCATGCGGGCATTATGACTGTCAGGCCTTCGCGCCGATCGGCAGGATTTCCTTGCCGTGGGCGCCGTTGATCACGCCGGCGGCGCCCAGATAGAACGCGAGCAGCGCGGTGATGAGGCCGAGATATCCCCCGAACTGGCCGAGCGCGGGAGCCCCGAGAAGGTCATTGAGACCAAGCAGCACGAACGTGGCGACCAGGAAGCCAAAGATCAGCTGCAGCGCCTTGTTCAGG
Organism: Pseudomonadota bacterium; assembly: GCA_021849425.1. Taxonomy (GTDB): domain Bacteria; phylum Pseudomonadota; class Alphaproteobacteria; order Acetobacterales; family Acetobacteraceae; genus Acidiphilium. The sequence goes on along the minus strand of JAJZSY010000013.1, from coordinate 41,462 downwards.
GCAAAGGTGCCGATGAACATCACGAAGCTGAACGCGCCCCAGACCAGCAGATACCAGCCGACCATGGGACCCGGCACGCCCTTGGCGAAGAATTCGACGAACAGGCCAAAGGACCACCAGAAGGCGCCATACGAGGTGAACGCCACAAATCCAAAAGTGTTGCCCACTTTCATCTCGCCCAGCCCGGCCACGAGCTGTGCCGTGCCGCCGAAAGCGAATGCCATGGCCAGAACCATGCCAAGACCAGCCCCGGGAAGCAGCCCGGCATTGATCATCGACAGCAGCCATGTGGTGAGCGCGAAACCGAACAGTCCCAGTGGTGCCGGGTTGAAGGTGTTCATGTCATCTCCCTAAGAATTTTTGAGCAGGTCATTGGTTGATGGAGACATCCGCCCTTGGATGTCGCCCCGCATTTCAATTACCAGCTTTTCACGTTCAGGCAAACGAACCGCACCCGCACCGACCGTCGTTGCACCGGGACGGATCAGTCCTGGCGCCCGAAGCCGAGAAAGCCGGCATTCGCATCGGGCCGGCCGGTATCGTGCGCGACCCGCGCCGATGATGTCGCCGGGCGGCCCGCCGCCTTGACCATCATTGAAGACTTGCCGATTGCGCGCGCCGTGGGGCGGGCGGAACGCTTCACCGCGGATCGCACCGGGGCTTGGGCTGCCGCCATCGTCGCGGCCGGCACTTCCTCCGCCCGCGCCGAGAGCAGCATGAACGTGATGCGGTTTCGGTTCAGCTCGACCGAAAGTTCGATCGGCGTCTCACCCAGCGCGTTGCGCGCCGCGAGATTGGCGCCGCGACTCACCGCCGCCCGCGCCTGACCATAATCGCCGTGATTGATCGCCTTGAACAGCAGCGTGGTCGGATCGCCGCCCGCATCGGCGACGGGCCCCGCCGAAATATTCCCGGCCGACGAGGCGCCCGGCAATCCGGGCGGCGCTTCGGCTGGCGCCTCATGCCGCGGCTGGGGAATGCCGCCAATCGGGCCGAGGCCGTTGCCGGGACCGGCGCCCGCCATCTGGGCATTGGCGGGAACGATGCCGAAAACGCCGCCAAGCAGGGTCGCAAATCCGAGAAAACAGAGCTTCGATCGATAGGTCATGGCAGGCAAGGTTCCCTGGCGGACAATCCGCCTGTCTGATGGAGGGTGAGGACGATACGGCCGGCAATCCGGCCGCACCCGCATCGGCCCGAACGGCCCGCGCCCGCCACCCTGGCTTGAATACGCACGCGAGCAGAAATCCTGTCTGGTGACGTTCGCCGATCTTTATTCAAATCCGACATCAATCGTCGTGACCGGACCAAGCAATACCCGATCAGCGATTGAGAAACCAGAAGCCCGCATTGAGATAGGTCGCGAACAGGCACCACGCGAGATAGGGCGCCATCATCGCCGCCGCGACCCGGCTGATCGGCCGGAACGCGGCGATCGTCGCGACGATCAGCGCATCGAGCGCGCAAATCACGACGAGGGCGATATCGGGCCGGTGAAGCCCGAAAAAAATCGGCGACCACATGGCGTTGGCGGCGAGCTGCCAGCCCCACAGGCTGAGCGCGCGGCGCTGCCGGGTCGGGATATCCGGGCTCCGCCAGACAATCCACGCCGCGATCGCCATGTCGAGGTAAAGCGCCGTCCATGCCGGCGCGAACAGCCAGTTCGGCGGCGTTCCCGGCGGATGCGGCAATACGGCATACCAGCTGTGGATGTTCGGAACCGTGACCGATCCGCCGACCGCGCCCGCCAGAAGCGCCAGCGCGAGAAACCCCAGCAGAGCCCGTATCTGGGCGCTGGACATGCGGTGCTGTTCGGGGCGTTCTGGCAACCGGAAGACACGTACTCCTTCGCGTATGAATTTAGGTAAAACGAACGCCGCTGAAAAGGGACGGGTTCCGGATTTCCAGACCCTCCGCCATGCTCAAACGTCGTGCGCCCTCGCCCCTCTCGCATCGGCAAGCGCCCGCAACGCCGCGGCGCCCCCAATCCGGGACACCCGTTCCAGCTCCCGATAGGCCGTGAGCACCGCCTCGCCCAGCTCGGTCAGCTGCGCGCCGCCCCCCGCAACCCCCCCCTTCGCCGCGTGGATCAGCGGCGCGCTGAACGTGGCGTTCATCGATTCGGCGAGTTGCCAGGCGCGCTTGTAGCTCATCCCCATGCGCCGCCCGGCCGCCGCGATCGAGCCCGTCTCGTGAATGAGCGCGAGCAGATCGGCCCGGCCTGGCCCAAGCACAAGATCGTCGCCCTGCACGATGCGAATGCGCAGGCTGAGGGGAGGATTCGCGCTCTCTGTCTTCATCCCCTCCGTTCAAACACAAAACATCGCCGATTCCGATATGGCCAATTGACGATATCGCCGTTTGAACATATCGAGGGTCGCATGTTCAGCCGCCCCCGATCACGGAGAAATCCCGCATGACACTGTCCCGAAGGATGTTCACCACGCTTGCGGGCGCCGCCTCGCTCTGTCCCATCGCCGCGGCGGCCGCCGGCCAGACGGCCACGATCGCCTATGCCGGCTCGATGGGCCTGCTCATGGACCACGCCATCGGCCCCGCGTTCACGGCCCAGACCGGCGACCGGTTTCATGGCATCGGGCGGGGCGCGTTCGGCCTCGCCCATCTCATCGCCGCGAAAACGCTCCAGGCGGACGCGTTCATCTCGATCACGCGCGGCCCGATCGAGATTCTCCAGAAGGCCGGGCTGGTCGATCACGCCCAGCCGGTCGCCAGCACCGCGATGGTGCTGGCCTGGTCGCCCCACTCCCGCTTCCGCGCCGATTTCGAAGCGGCCGGCGCCGACGCCCGCTGGTTCGACATCCTTGAAAAACCCGGCCTGCGCTTCGGCCGCACCGATCCGCGCACCGACCCGCAGGGCCGCAACGTGCTGTTCACCTTCGATCTCGCCCAGCGCTACTACCACAAGCCGGAGCTGATCCGGCGCGTGCTCGGCAAACCGGTGAACCCCGCGCAGATCTTCCCCGAACCCTCGCTGCTCTCGCGGATCGACAGCGGCGCGGTGGACGCCACGATCGGCTACGAAAGCGCCGTGAAGTCGCTCAAGCTGCCGTTCCTGAAGCTGCCCCGGCAGATCAACCTCAGCGATCCGTCGATGGCGGCGGACTGGTATTCCCGCGCCGCGATCACGCTGAAGGTCAAGGGCCACAGCCAGACCTTGCACACGCAGCCGCTCGTCTTCTATGCCTGCGTGCCGCGCACCGCCCGCAACCCCGCGGCGGGGCAGGCATTCGTTTCACTGCTGCAAAGCCGCAAGGGACAGGAACTGTTCGCACGATACGGCTACAATCCGCCGCTCGGCGGACCGGTCTGACCGCAGCAGCGCGCCTCGGCGCCCTGCTGCGCGGCTTCGTGCTGCTGCTGCTGGCGGCGCCGTTTGCCGGCCTCGTCGGCATGACCGACTGGCGCCGCTTCTTCCTGTCCCCCACGGATGGCGGCTCCGTCGTTGTCTCGCTGGCCTATGGGCTGGCCGCGCTGGCCGTCATCGCCCTGCTCGGCACGCCGCTGGCCCACTGGCTCGCCGCCAGCAAGGGCCGGGTTCGCGATGCCGCGCAGCTCTTCCTGCTGCTGCCCTTGCTCACCCCGCCGCTCGCTCTCGGCATCCTGCTCGCGGCATTCTACGGACCGATCGGCCCGGTCGGCATCCTGCTCGAACGCGTCGGCGGGATCATCTCCAACAACCCGCCGGCGCTGCTGATCGCGGGGATCTATGCCGGACTGCCGACCTTCGTGATCGCGGCGCGCGGCGCGTTTGCCGAAATCCCCGCCGAACTCGCCGAATCCGCGCTCACCCTCGGCGTCTCCCGCCGGCAGATCTTCCGCCACATCACCCTGCCGATGGCGCGCGACGGTCTCGGCGCCGCCCTCGCGCTGGCCTGGGTGCGCGGCGTGGGCGAGCTCGGCATCGTGCTGATCTTCGCCTATTTCCCGCAGGGCATGCCGGTACGGCTCTGGGTGGACCTTGAAGACGGCGGGCTTTCCGCCACGTTCCCGCTGCTCTGGGTGTTCCTGCTGGCCGCCCTGCCTTTGCCGCTCTGGCTGCTGCGGCGGGGCTCGAAACGCTGAGAATGATGCGCTGACCGCGCTCTGCCGCCGCCCGGCCGGCTGACCGGGCGGCAGCGAGCGGATCAGAACGCGGCGTCTTCGAATTCCATCATCGTCGCGGCCCCCGAGCGGATCGCGGCGAGCAGCGCGCCGGTCTGCGGCAGCAGACGGTCCATGAAGAATTTCGCGGTCCGCACCTTGGCGCGGTAGAATTGCGCGCCCTCGCCATCGTCCCCGGCCTTGGGGGCCGCCACCGCGACCATGCGGGCCCAGACGAAGGCGAGCGAGGCGAGGCCGAACAGGCGGAGATAGTCGACCGACGCCGCCCCCACCTCGTCGCGATTGGCCATCGCACCTTCCATGATGACCCCGGTCGCTTCCTGCACATGCTCCAGCGCCTGCGACAGCGCGGGCAGGAATTCGGCGAGGGCGTCGTTGTCCTGATGCGCGTCGATGAATTCGAGCACCGGATCGAGGAAGCGGGTCAGCAACCTGCCGCCATCCTGCGGCAGCTTGCGGCCGACGAGGTCGAGCGCCTGGATGCCGTTGGTGCCCTCGTAGAGCATCGCGATCCGCGCGTCGCGCACATACTGCTCGATGCCGTGATCGCGGATATAGCCATGGCCGCCATAGGTCTGCACCGCGAGCGAGGCGATCTCGAAGCCAAGGTCGGTGAACATCGCCTTGACCACCGGCGTCATCAGCGAGGCGAAATCGTCGGCCACCTGCCGCGCCTCGTCGTCATCCGATTTCTCGAGGATTTCCAGCTCCCGCGCGACCCATCCGGCCAGCGCCCGGCACCCCTCGATATAGGCGCGGCTGGTCAGCAGCATCCGCCGCACATCGGGATGGACGAGAATCGGGTCCGCCTGCTTCTCCGGCGCCTTGGCGCCCGTCAGCGAGCGGCCCTGAATGCGCTCGCGCGCATAGGCCACGGCGTTCTGATACGCGACCTCGGCGATGCCGAGCCCCTGGATACCGACCGACAGGCGCTCGGTATTCATCATCTTGAACATCGCGGCGAGGCCCTTGTTCGGCTCGCCGACCAGCCAGCCGGTCGCGCCGTCAAAGCTCATCGCACAGGTGGCGGAGCCGTTCAGCCCCATCTTGTGCTCGATCGCGGTGCACTGCATGCCGTTGCGCGGGCCGAGCGTGCCATCCTCGCGCGGCAGGAACTTGGGCACCAGGAACATCGAGATGCCCTTCACCCCGGCCGGCGCGTCCGGCAGCCGGGCGAGCACGAGATGGATGATGTTTTCCGCAAGATCGTGCTCGCCGGCGCTGATGAAGATCTTGTTGCCGGTAATGCTGTAGCTGCCATCCCCGTTCGGCGCCGCCTTGGTGCGGAGCATGCCGAGATCGGTGCCGCAATGCGGCTCGGTCAGGCACATCGTGCCGGTCCACTTGCCGGAGACGAGGTTGGGCAGCCAGGCCTTCTTCTGCTCGTCCGACCCCGAATGCTTCAGCGCGACATAGGCGCCGTGGCTCAGCCCCGGATACAGGCCGAAAGCGACATTGGCCGAGCAGAACATCTCCTCGACCATCATCGCCGCGGTCAGCGGCATGCCCTGCCCGCCATAATCCGGGTCGGAGGAAATCGCGGTCCAGCCGCCCTCGCAGAAGGTGCGATAGGCCTCGCGATAGCCGCTCGGCGTGCGGACGACGCCGTTTTCATACGAGCACCCCTCGCGGTCGCCCACCTGGTTGAGCGGGAACAGCACCTCCTCGCTGATCTTCGCGGCCTCTTCCAGCACGCTGTCGATCAGTTCGGGGGTGAAATCGGCATTGCCGGGCAGTTCGGCGATGGCGGAGCTGTCATACAGCTCGTGCAGCACGAAGCGCATGTCGTTGAGCGGCGCCTTGTAGACGGGCATGTCGTATCTCCCTTGTCTCGGTTCAGTTGCGCAGGGGTTTGCCGGTATCCAGGATGTGCTTGATCCGCGCCTGGCTTTCCCTGGTGCGGAACAGCGCCATGAACGCCTCGCGTTCGAGGTCCTTCACCGCGCCGGCCGGCACCGGATCGAGCATGTCGGTATCGCCGCCGGTGAGCACGCGGGCAAGATGGGTCGACACCGTCACGTCATGCGGTGTCGCGACCCCCTTCTTGCGGAAGTCCTCCACCGCCATGCCGAGCGCGACGCGGCCGGTCGCGCCGGGCAGTTGCAGCGTGTCCGGCTCGGGCGGCGCATACCCCGCCACCATGGCGAGCGCCCGGGCCTTGGCATCGGCCAGCACGCGCTCGCGGTTCATGGTGATGCCATCGCCGGGGCGGAGGAATTTCAGCTCCCTCGCCTCGGCGGCCGAGGTCGCGACCTTCGCGGTGGAAATCATCTCGAACACCTTGGCGACCGCCGGCATCGGGCCGCGCGGCGCATCCTTCGCCCCCTGCCAGCGCGCCAGCATGGCGGCGCACCCGCCCCAGCCCGGCACGAGGCCGACGCCGACCTCGACGAGCCCCATATAGGTCTCGGCATGGGCCTGAACGGCGTCGCAATGCAGCAGGATCTCGCAGCCGCCGCCCAGCGCCCGGCCGGAAGGCGCGCCGACCACCGGGAACGGCGCCTCGCGCAGCGCCTGCAATATCTTCTGCCCCTCCTTCACCGTGCCCTCGATCTTGCCCCACATCCGGAGGTTGGCGGCGAACATCGCAAGGCCGAGATTGGCGCCGACCGAGAAATTCTCCTTGCCCGGCCCGGTGCGCAGGTTCTCGCTGTAGATCACCATCGCCTTGTGGGATTTCTGCACCAGCGCGATGGTCTTGCCGAGCAGGGCGAGAGTGTCGCCATCGATCGCGTTCATGATCGAATGGAACTCGACGCAGAGCACGCCATCGCCGATGTCCCAGACCGAGGCCGACTTGTTCGACAGCACCGGCTTGCGGCCGCGCTTCGCATCCTCCAGCAGCAGCACGCCGGGCGCGCGCGCGACGGCCCGATAGCCGCCATCGGGCGTGAACCGCAGCAGCGTGGCGCCATCCTCGCGATAGAACGCGCCCGCGCCGAGTTTCGCCAGCAGCGGCGGGACCGGCTCGTCAAGGTCGGCGAGGCGCGACGCCACCCAGTCGGCGCCGAGCCGGTCGATCAGCTCGAACGGGCCGTATTTCCACGTATAGCCGAGCCGCATCGCGGCATCGACGGCGGCGATGTCGTCACCGATCTCGGGAATCAGCGAGGCCGCATAGGCCAGCACGCGGCCGAGCACACCCCAGGCATAGCGCCCGTAATTCGACTTGGCGCCGACGAGGCGCTTGAGATCCGTCTTCGCGTCCTTCACCTCGGCGATGTCGGGGCGGATGGAGGGCCGCCATTCCAGCCGCCCCTGCGCCGCCGCGGCGAGCGAGAGGGTCTCCTTCACCCGCTCCCGTCCGCGCCCGGTCGAGCGGTAGAAGCCGCCCTTCCCCTTCTTGCCGGTATAGCCCTCGGCGATCATCGTCGCGAGGAACGGCGCCTCGCGGTTCATCCGGTGGAACGCGTCGGTCTTCGGCAGCAGCCGGGCGAGCGAGGCGTTGACGTGCGGCCCGAGATCGATGCCCACCAGATCCATCAGCCCGAACACGCCGGTCGAGGGAAACCCCATCGGCCTGCCCATGATCGCATCCGCCTCCTCGATCTCGATCCCCATCTCGAGCGCGAGCGCGAGCGCCGTCTGGATCCAGTAGGTGCCGATGCGGTTGGCGATGAAGCCCGGCGTGTCGCGGCAGGGAATCACCGACTTGCCGAGCGCGACATCGCAGAATTCGGTGACGCGGGCGATGGCGTCCGCGCTCGTCGCCGGGCCGCTCACCAGTTCCAGCAGCCGCATGTAGCGCGGCGGGTTGAAGAAATGGGTGATCACGAAATCGGGCCGGAGACTTTCCGGCATGTCCGTCATCAGCTCACCGAGCGGAATGGTGGAGGTGTTGGATGACACCACCGAACCCGGCTTGCGCACCTCGGCCAGGCGGCGATAGAGCGCCTGCTTGATGTCGAGCCGCTCGATCACCGCCTCGACGATCCAGTCGCATTCGGCGAGGGCGGCGAAATCGTCCTCGGTATTGCCCGGCGTGATCAGCCGCGCGGCGCGGGAGGACATCAGCGGCGCCGGTTGCGTGGTCTTCAACCGCTCGATCGCCCGCCTCGCGATCGCGTTGCGGTCATCCCCCTCCTTCGGCACGATGTCGAGCAGGCGCACCTTGATGCCGGCATTGGCGATCTGGGCCGCGATCGCCGCCCCCATCACGCCGGCGCCGATGACGGCGACGGACTGGATCGCGCCCATCAGAGCGCCTCCAGAACCGTCGCGATGCCCTGCCCGCCGCCGATGCACTGGGTCGCGAGCGCGAACTTGCCGCCTTCGCGGCCGAGCAGTTGCGCCGCCTTGCCGGTGATGCGCGCCCCGGTCGCCCCGAGCGGATGGCCGAGCGCGATGGCCCCGCCATCGAGATTGACCCGCGCCGGATCGAGGCCGAGTTCGCCGATGCACGCGAGCGCCTGCGAGGCGAAGGCCTCGTTGAGTTCGACCACGTCGAGCGCCGAGGCCTCGATGCCGGCGCGGGCCAGCGCCTTGCGCGACGCCGCGACCGGCCCCATGCCCATGATGTCCGGCGCGCAGCCGGCCACCGCGACCGAGCGGATCCGCGCGAGCGGCGCGAGGCCGTGCCGCGCGGCATACGCCTCCGAGCAGACCAGCACGGCGGACGCGCCATCGGTCAGCGGCGAGGAGGTTCCGGCGGTGACGCTGCCCTCGGCATCGAAGGCGGGCTTCAGCCCGGCCAGGCCTTCGCGCGAGGCGTCGTGGCGGATGCAGCCATCCTCGGACACGGTGGCGCCGGACAGCGCGATCGGCACGATCTCCCCGGCCAGCCTCCCCGCCTTCTGCGCCGCCGCCGCCTTGACGTGGCTGGCGAGGGCGAATTCCTCCTGCGCCTCGCGCGAAATCCGCCAGCGCTTCGCGACGTTCTCGGCCGTCTCGCCCATGCCCATGTAGGCAGCCGGCATCTTGCCATACAGCGCCGGCGAGGGCATCGGGTTGAACCCGCCCATCGGCACCCTGGTCATGCTCTCGATCCCCGCGGCGATGAACGCCTCGCCCGCGCCCATCGCGATCGCGCCCGCCGCCATGTGGATCGAATACATCGACGAGCCGCAGAACCGGTTGACCGTGGCGCCGGCGACGCCGATCGGCAGGTCGGCCATCAGCCCGATCAGGCGGGCCACGTTCAGCCCCTGCTCCGCCTCGGGAAACGCGCAGCCGACGATCAGATCCTCGATGTCCTCCGCCGCGACGCCGCTGCGCGCCACCAGCTCACGAACGACGGCGGCGGCCATCTCGTCGGGCCTGACCCGCGCAAGCCCGCCTTTCCGGGCAAGGGCGAACGGCGAACGGGCATAGGCGGCGATGACGGCGCTGGACATGGATCTCGGACTCCTGTGCAAGTCTTACTTGGTCGACAGTTTCAGGGCGTTTTCCGACTGCCGCTCGATATCGGCCAGCTCGGCGAGGCTCTGCTCGAGCGCCGCGCGCTGTTCCTGCAGCTTGGCGATGCGCTTGCGCACCGCCGCGAGAAGCTGACGCAGCTGCGCGTGCTGTGTCGGATCGACATCGTAGAGATCGAGATAATCCTTGATCTCGCGTAACGAAAAACCAAGCCGCTTGCCGCGCAGGATCAGCATCAGCCTGGCGCGGTCGCGCGACGTGTAGACCCGGGTGGTGCCGGCGCGACTCGGATTCACCAGCCCCTTGTCCTCATAGAAGCGGATGGTGCGCGCCGTCACGCCTAGCTGCCGGGCGAGCTGACTGACCGAATAGAGCGCATCCCCCTGCTGGCCGGCGGCCTCGTCCTCGCGCTGGTGACGCTCATGCAACGCGGCCATGGCCGGGCCCGTGGTAGTTCGTGTGGTCATTGGTCGTCCTGTCGAATGATGAAGGGCGGTCGCGGACAATACCATGAATGACCCGTTTCCATCTTTAACGGTAACCGAATAATCATTACGTATAGGGCATGCTCTATACGTTGTCGAGGCTTTCCACCCGGGTCGCGCGCAAAAAAGCGACGGCATCCCGGCCGAATTCCCGCCATTCGTGCTACACAGCGCACGATACGACCGCAGAATGAACAATCCGATCACGAAAATGTCATATCAACCCGGCCGGAGGACAGCGATGCCCCGTCCGGCATCGCCACCGCAGCACAGCCGGTCAGGCGACGCGACCATGACCACCCCGCGATATCCCGATCTGCCCTGAAAACGCCGAGCGGAGACGAAACCCGGCGCGAATTTCCGGCAGCCTGACCGATCCGCCCTCCCGCCCTTGATCGAGATCAAAGTGACATGTCGAATTGTCACTATAACTTGACACATCAAGCGGAGAGGAGGACGGGATGCGAATCCTGCTGGTGCATCCGAACTATCATTCAGGCGGTGCCGAGATCGCCGGAAACTGGCCGCCCGCCTGGGCCGCCTATATCGCCGGCGCGCTGAAATCCGCCGGCTTCACCGATCTCCGCTTCATCGACGCGATGACCAACGACCTGTCGGACGACGCGCTGCGCGACATCCTCCGCGCCGAACGGCCGGACATCGTCGGCGCCACCGCGATCACCCCCTCGATCTACAAGGCCGAACGCCTGCTGGAAATCGCGCGCGAGGAACATCCCGGCGCGCTCACGGTTCTCGGCGGCGTGCACGCCACCTTCATGTATGGCCAGGTTCTCGCCGAAGCCCCCTGGATCGACGTGATCGTCCGCGGCGAGGGCGAGGGGATCATCGTCGATCTCGCCCGCGCCGTCGCCGCCGGCGATTTCGCCGCCACCCGCCACGCCATTCGCGGCATCGCCTTCCGCGAGGGCGGCAAGGTCGTCGCCACCGAAGCCGCCCCCACAGTGAAGGATCTCGACGCCCTCGCCCCCGACTGGAGCATCCTCGCGTGGGACCGCTACCGCTACATCCCGCTCGGCACCCGTGTCGCCATCCCCAACATGGCGCGCGGCTGCCCCTTCACCTGCTCCTTCTGCTCGCAATGGAAATTCTGGCGCGACTACCGCTACCGCGACCCGGCGAAGGTGGTCGATGAAATCGTCCGCCTGCGCGATGAGCACGGCGTCGGCTTCTTCATCCTCGCCGACGAGGAACCGACCATCAACCGCAGGAAATTCGTCGCCTTCTGCGAGGAGCTGATCGCGCGCGATGTCGGCCTGCTCTGGGGCATCAACACCCGCGTCACCGACATCCTGCGCGACGAGGCGCTGCTGCCGCTCTACCGCCGCGCCGGGCTCATCCACGTCTCCCTCGGCACCGAGGCCGCCGCCCAGATGAAGCTCGACCGGTTCAACAAGGAAACCACGATCGAGCAGAACCGCAAGGCGATCGCCCTGCTGCGCGCCGCCGGCATCGTGGTCGAGGCGCAGTTCATCGTCGGGCTCGAAAACGAAACCCGCGAAACGCTGGAGGAAACCTACCGCATGGCGCGCGACTGGGCGCCCGATCTCGCCAACTGGTCGATGTACACGCCCTGGCCCTTCTCCGACCTGTTCCGCGACCTGGCCGACAAGGTCGAGGTGTTCGACTACGAGAAATACAATTTCGTCACCCCGATCATCAAGCCCGCGGCGATGGACCGCGCCGAACTGCTCGACCGGGTGATGCACAATTACCGCCGCTTCTACATGCGCAAGGCGTTCTTCTCCTACCCCTGGGCCGGCTCCGGCGCGCGAAGGCGCTACCTGCTCGGCTGCCTCAAGGCGTTCATGAAATCCGGCTTCGAGCGGAAATTCTACGATCTCGGCCGGGTCGGCTACTGGGGGCCGCAATCGAAGCGCAAGGTCGATTTCCATTTCGACGGCGCGCGCGACCGCGCCGGCGCGGCACCGGTCGAATGGCGCACCATGCACGACAACGGGCGGCACCGCCGCAAGGCGCGCGAAGCGGCGGAGCCGCCCCCCTGACCGCGCGCGCCGACCCCTCAGGGCCGCTGATCGGGCCGAACGCGATCCTCCAGGTCTTCGCCGCCCTCGCCGCTTCCGGCGGTCCGGCCTGCATCGCCCGGGTCGCGCGGGCGGCGGGGGCCGAAAACCGCCTCGCCCACCCGCCGGCCACGATGGTCCCCGCCGCCGAGGTGCTCGCTTTGCACCGCGCGGTGCGCGCCTGCCTCGGCGCCGGGCCGGGCAGCGCGGTGCTGCGCGCCGCCGGCGAGGCGACCGGGCGCTATCTCCTCGCGCACCGGATTCCGCGCCCGGTCCGCCTCGCGCTCCGCGCCGCCCCGGCGCCGCTCGCCGCCCGCCTGCTGGTCGCCGCCATCCGCCGCCACGCCTGGACCTTCGGCATGCCGGAGGGGCTCGGCGCCACCTGGCGCGGCGGACTTCGCCTGACGCTGACCGCCAACCCCATCGCCCCACCCGGCGCCTGCGGCCCCGGCTGCGACTTTCACGCCGGCACGTTCGCCGTGCTGTTCCAGGCGCTGGTGGACCGCCGCCTGCTTGTCCGCGAAACCGCCTGCCGCGCCGCCGGCGCGCCGTCCTGCGTCTTCACCATCGGGCGCGGCTGATCCGCCGCCGGCCGGTGGACCGCCGGCGCGGATGATGCTCTACCGGCGCTGCCCAGAATCAATCCCCACCCGGCCGCGCACCGCCGCGCGGACCGCAGGAGATGACGACGTGACCGACAGTTCCACCACCCGCCCGGCCGAAACCGTCATCGGCGCCGGCACCCGCCCGGCCGAAACCGTCATCGGCGCCGGCACCCGCCCGGCCGAAACCGTCATGGGCGCCGGCACCCGCCCGGCCGAAACCGTCATGGGCGCCGGCACCCGCCCGGCCGTCGCCGTCATCGGCGCGGGCGCCGCCGGCCTCGCCGCCGCCCGCGCGCTCGCCGGCGCCTGCGCCGTCACCGTGTTCGACAAGGCGCGCGGTCCCGGCGGCCGCCTCGCGCATCGCCGCCGCGAGGGCTTCGCCTTCGATTTCGGCGCCCCGTTCTTCACCGCCCGCGACCCGCGCTTCCTTGCCGAGCTCGCCCGGCTGCGCGCCGCGGGAATCGTAACACCCTGGGCCTGCCGCTTCGCCGAAATCGAGGCCGCCGCCATCACCCACCGGCGCGACTGGGGCGAAACCCCGGCGCATTACGTCCCGGTCGGCCGGATGAGCCGCCTCACCGCGCACTGGGCCGCGGGGCTCGACGTCCGGCAGTCCTGTCGCATCGCGGCGCTGCACAGGATGCCGGCGGGCTGGGCGCTGGAGAGCGAGGCCGGCGAGCGGTTCGGCCCCTTCGCCTTCGTCATCGTGGCGGTGCCGGCGCCGCAGGCCGCCGCCCTGCTGCCCGCCGCCTCGCCCCTGCACGCCACCGCCGCTTCGGCGCGGATGCAGGGCGCCTTCTCGCTGATGCTCGGCCTCGCAGCACCGCTCGATCCCGGCTTCGATGCCGCGCTGGTGCGCGACGGCGCGCTGAGCTGGATCTCCCTCTGCGCCGCGCGGCCGGGGCACGAGGGCGGGCCGGGCCTGGTCGCGATCTCCCGCAATGCCTGGGCGGACGCGCATCTCGAGGACGATCCGGCAACCATCCGCGCCGCCATGCTGGACGCTCTCGCCGCCTGCCTCGGCCAGCCCCTCGCGCCGGTGCATCTCGACCTGCATCGCTGGCGCTACGCCAACGCCCCGGCCGTGGCGGCGCGGCCCGACCTGATCGACGCCGAAGGCGGCCTCGCCCTCTGCGGTGACTGGACGTCGCAGGGAAAGGTCGAGGCCGCCTATCTCTCCGGGCTCGACGCCGCCGCCGCCGTCCTCGCCCGTCTCGCCGCCGGCTGAGCGGGCGGGTCTGCCGCCGCCGCCGCCTCGGCCGCGTCACGATCCACCGCGCCGGCCAGCGCCGCGCGCGTCGCCGCCTCGCTGTATCGCGCGGCGACAAAGGCGAGACCGGCCTCCGCGAGACACTGGTTCAACGCCTCGTCCTCATGCACGCGGACGATCTTGGCGGCGAAATCCGCCGCCGTCCCGGCCACCAGCCAGTCCAGCGGCGCCGGCAGGTCGAGCCCCTCGGCGGCGACCGGACTCATCACGCAGGGCAGCCCGTGCGCGAAACTCTCCAGCACCTTGCCCTTGATCCCGGCGCCGAAGCGCAGCGGCGCCACGGTGCAGCGCGCCCGGTGCAGCACATCGGCCAGATCGGGCACATACCCCACCATCGCCAGCCCCCGCTCGTGCAGCCGGGCGATCGCCTCGGGCATCCGGCTGCCGACGATGCTGCTCGTCGCCGCCGGCAGCCGGGCACGAAGGGCGGGCAGGATGTCGTCGGCATAGTGCCGCACGGCATCGACATTGGGCGGATGCTGGAAACCGCCGACAAAGACGATCCCCGCGCGCTGTGCGAACGGCGCCGGCGTCGGGCGCGGCCGGACCGCCCATGGCACCACATGCGTGGCGATCTCGGGCACCAGCTCGCCGAGCAGCCGCGCCTCGGCCGAGGAATGGACGATCACCGCGTCCACCACCCGCATCACCGCAAGCTCTCCCGCCTTCTGCGCCGCCAGCCCCACCGTGTGCGGATCGCCCGGCGCCACCGCGGCCTGGCGTTCGAGGCGGAGGAAATGCAGATCGGCGACGCTGTAGACGATGCGGCATTTCGGAAAATAACGCCGCGTCAGCATCGCGTATTTGGCGGCGTTCGAGTAGCGATGGATATAAACGAGGTCGGGCGCCACCAGCGCGTCGCGGAACACCTGCTCGACCGACCGCGCATAGGGCGCGTGCAGGCACTCGATGCCGATTTTCCTGAGGCTGGCGGTATAGGGCTGATGATCCTCCATGTTGTCCGCCGGCATGAACGTCACCTTGTAGCCGAGCGCCTGCAAGGCGCGCATATGCGCGACCGCCGCGTTCGATCCGGCGTCGAGGTCGGGTGTCGGCACGGTATCGTCGATGAAATAGGCCCGCCGGCGCACCTGCCGCTCGGCCTCCAGATCGGGGCTCTCGCCGTTGAACCGGTGCCCGGCCAGAACATCCCTCCAGCGCGCCTGGAACTTCCGCTGGTTGACGAGCTGGTAGCGCTTGAGCCCGGCGCCGGCGACATCGACGCCATTGCTGACGCCTTCGAGATGCACCACCTCCGAGGCCGGCTGCACCACCACCCGCCGGCCGAGCTGGCGAACCCGGAAGGCGAGGTCGACATCCTCGTAATAGGCCGGCGCGTAATGGCTGTCGAACCCGCCCAGCGTCTCGAACAGCGCCCGCTCGACCATCAGCGCCGCGCCGGACACCCAGTCGGCGTCGCGCAGATGCAGGAAGCGCGGCTCCGCCGGGTCTTCCCCGCGGCCCCAGTTCCACCCGTCGCCGAGACGCCAGATGATCCCGCCCGCCTCCTGCAACGTGCCGTCCTCGGCCAGCAGCCGCGACCCGGCGATGCCGACGCCCGGCACCTGCTCGAACGTGTCCACCAGCGCGTCCAGCCACCCCTCGCGGACCAGCGTGTCGTTGTTGAGAAACAGCAGATAGCGCCCCCGCGCCTCGCGCGCGCCGGCATTGCAGGCGCCCACGAAGCCGAGCTGCTGCGGCGTGCGCACCACCCGCACCGGCCCGGCGAACACCAGCGTGCAGAGCAGGGTCTCGTCGGTCGAACAGTCGTCGACGATGACGATCTCGCACGAGCGGCGCGGGAAATGGTCCCTGATCGACTCCAGGCAGCGATAGGTATGGTCGAAATGATCGTGCGCCGGAATGATCACCGACACCTCCGGCGCCGTCTCCGCTGCGCCCGCCTGTCCCAGGGTCAGCAGCGGATAGGCCCGGCTCAGCGCGTCGATGATCCCGCCGGTCCGCCCGTCGAGCTCGTCCCGCGGCACCAGCCCCTCGCGCATCGCCGCCGCCGTCCGCCCCGCCGCCCCGGCCAGCCGGTCATGCGCGTTGATGCACTGGTTCAGCAGCCTGAGCAGAAAGCCGATCCCGCCGGAAAGCTCCTCCGGCGCGCGCGCGGCGAGCGAGGCCTGCACGAAGGCCTCGGTCATGAACCGCAGCGCCGGCTCGTCGAGACGCGGCGGCGACCGCACGATCCAGTGCGGCGACGCCAGCAGATCGAGCCCGTCCGAGGCCCGCCGCAGACTCACCAGATGCCGCGAATGCGGCAGCACCATGTCGAGCCCCGTGAACGCGAACCCGTGCCGCCCGTCACCATACCCCACTTCCTCCAGATCCGGCCGATAGAGATCCGCCCGCACCCGGAACAGCATCACCCCTCCCTCGACGAGATCGACATCCACCGGCTCGCCCGGCCGCGCCGGGTCCCAGATCCAGCCGGAAATCATTTCGTGATCGCATCGCTCCAGATACCCGACCGGTTGCAGCGACGCATCGTCGCCGGGCGGCGGCGACGGCCCACCGTTAGCGTCCGCCCCGATATCGCCGGCCGGGCGCCGGTCCGGCGTCGCCCCGCCAGCGTCGCCGCTTGCCGCGCGTGGCGAAATCTTTTGTCTTTTCTTCGATAAAGATGAAATATTTTCGTTATGATTTTGTCTTTTTTGCATATCGTCCAATTAATAAGTTAATATTTGAATACGTTTTGTTATTAACAGGGACGCACTATGCCGCGTCCAGCCCCGCCCTGTCGAGCATCATCCTGCGCCGCGGGACGAAAACCGCGCCGCGCCCCTCAGGCGAACCGATCTCGTGCGAACCGATCTCGTGCGAACAGGCGGGTCACGCCCGTCAGCCGCCGGCGGCCCCGTCCAGATCGAGCGCGAGCTGCCCCGGCGCGGCGGCGGCGCGGCGCGGCGGCGTCCGGGCCCGTCCCCGGCGCGAGCCGTGGCGAAGCTGCACCGCATCCGCCTCGCGCTGCGCCTCCACGAGCCGCCGCCGCGCGAACAGCGCCGCCTTCGCCGCCCGCGCCGCCTCCTCATGGATCACGATCCGCGCCGGATAATCCGGGCAGAGCCGCGCCCGCTCGGCGGCGTCGAGCCGCCAGGGCTCGTGCACCAGCGCCCCCGCCACCGCCGCCAGCTCCGGCACGTGCAGCCGGATGAACCCGCCGGCGGCATCCTGGTCGTGTCCCTGCTTGACCGGCGAATACACCCGCACCGTGTTGATCCCGGTCTCGCCGGACTGCATCTGGCATTGCGGCCAGTGAATTCCCGGCTCGTAATCGGTGAACAGCCGCGCCAGCACCAGGCCGCTCTCCTGCCAGGGCAGGAACAGGTCATGGCTCGCGAACGACATCAGCATCGCCCGCATGCGGAAATTGATCCATCCATGCGCCGCGAGATAGCGCATCGCCGCATCGACGAAGGGATAACCCGTCCGCCCCTCCGCCCAGGCGGCGAGGCGCGCCGGATCGGCCGGCGGCCGCATCCCCTCATACACCCGCGCGAAAGGCCGCCACTCCGCCTCCGGCTCGGCCTCAAGCTTCTGGATGAAATGGCAATGCCAGTGCAGCCGGGCGATGAACGAGCGCAGCGCCGCCCCCCAGCGGCTGGCCGCCGGCACCTCGCGCTGCCGCCGCCAGGCCGCCTGCGCCGCCTCGCGGATCGAGAGACAGCCATAGGCCAGATAGGGCGACAGCCGCGAGCACGCCGCCTCGCCCGACACCGGCGAAGACATCGCCCGTGTATAATCCTCGCCCCGGCGCGCGAGGAATGAGCCGAGTGTCTCCAGCGCCGCCGCCCGCCCCGGCGCCTGCCCGTGCCGCAACCCGTCCGGCGCGAGGCCGAGCGCCGCCGCCGCCGGAACACAAGCTGCCGCCACCCCCTCCGGCGGCGTCGCCCAGGCGATGCCGCGCGGCGGCGGCAACGAAGGTGCCGCCATCATCCGGTCCCACTGCGCCGCCCAGCGGTCGCGGTTCAGCGCCGGGCCGCGGATCACGCCGAAATTGCGCAGCTCCGTCCAGGTCACCCCCTGCCCGCGCGCCCAGCGCCGCACCGCCCGGTCGCGCGCATGGGTCCAGCGATTGCCGGTCTCCTCGTGCGACCACAGGCTGAACCCGCCGAGCCGCCGGCGCAGCGCCTCCAGCACCTCGACCGCCGGGCCGACGCGCACCAGCAGCCGCCCGCCCTCAGCTGCGATCGCCGCCGCCAGATCCTCGATGCAGCCGGCAAGAAACGCGTAGTGCCGGTGCGAGACATCCGCCAGCCGCCAATAGTCCGGCTCGACGATCACCAGCGGCAGCACCGCCCCCGCGCGCGCCGCCGCGCTCAGCGCCGCGTGATCGGCGAGCCGCAGGTCGCGCTTGAACCAGACAACCGAGATTTCGTCTCCCATGCCGCCCGAAATGGTCGCCCGCGCCGATCGGACAAGGCGCGGGCGGCGCGAGGACGCGGGCGGATCAGGCGCGCAGCAGCCCGCCCATCGGCGCCACCGCCGCGCTGTCGGGGAAAATCCGCCCGAGCGCCGCGCCCCCCAGCCCGAACTGCGCCGCCAGCACCCCCTTGGCCAGCGCGCGGAGATCGGCCGTCGGCGCGAGATCGCGGTTCTGGAACAGCTGCCGCTCCTTCAGCCCCGGCCAGGTCGCCAGCACCCGCCCGCCTTGCACCGCGCCGCCGGCGAGAAACGCGACCGTCCCGGTGCCATGATCGGTCCCGCGCGTGCCGTTGATCCGCGCGGTGCGGCCGAATTCGGTGATCACCAGCACGCAGGTCTTCGCCCAGGCCGCGCCCAGCGCCACCTTCAGCGCCGCCACCCCGCGATCGAGGCCGGCGAGCGGGAAGGGCAGCAGTTGCATCTGGTTGACATGCGTGTCCCAGCCTTCGAGCTGGAACGCCGCGATCCGCGGCCCGTCGGCGGCGGCGAGCAGCGTGCCCACCCGCGCCGCCAGTTCGGGAAACCCGTAGCCCCCGGCCGGGCGCGCGGGCCCCGCCGGCGCCCGCATCCCCGCCTCGTCCATGTCCGGCGCCGGCCCGGCGGCGAAGGTCGCGGCGTCGAACCGCCGGGCGCCAAGCCCACGGGCGATCGCCGGGCCGAATACCGGATCGCCGGCGTTGAGCTTGCCGATCGCCGCATACAGCCCGCGATCCGGCTGCGCGAACCCGACCGGCGCATAGGCGCCCACCGGTTCCGCCCCGCGCAGGATCAGCGGCGTGCCGATCCCCGCCGCCAGCCCGATTCCGCCCGGATCGCCATCCGCCGGCAATTCCCCGATCAGCCGGTTGAGCCAGCCCGAATTCATGCCGATCTGCCCGACGCCGGTCTGCAACAGGTCCTGCGCCTCGAAATGGCTGCGCGTCCGATACGGGCCGGCGATCGCGTGCACCGGCAGCAATTCGCCCGCGGCATAGAGCGCGTGGAACCGCGCCAGCGCCGGGTGCAGCGCGTAGAACCCGCCGAGATCGTGCCGCGCCGATGCCGGCGGGATCAGCCCCGGCCGCAGCCGCGCGAGATCGGGGTCGCCATGGGGAATGACGGCCTCCATCCCGTCGAGCGCGCCGCGCAACAACACAACGACGAAGCGCGCCTGCGTCGGCGCGGCGGCGAGGGCGAGCCGGGTCCGGCCCAGGGTCGCGACGGTCGCGAGGCCCAGCAGCGTCGCGCGGCGGGAAAGGTTCATGTCGGTCACCGTCTGAGAAATTCGGGAGAGGCGAACAGCAGCGCCAGCGCCTCGCGCGGCGAGCCGGCGGTGCTCACCGCCGCCAGCGTCTGCGGGCGCAGCCGCGCGCCGAGGGCGGCGGTGGCGATGGCGGCGGGCGCGCGGTCGTGGCTGCGCCCGGCCATGGTATAGGCGAAGTCGATCCGCGCCAGCACCGCGTCCGGCCCGCTCCAGTCGCCGCCGAGATCGGACCATCCATCGGGCAGCGGCGCCGCCCAGAGCGGCTGGCCGAGCCGGCGCAGCATCCCCAGCGCCGCCGGCACCTTCGCCTCGGTCTCGCCGAGCGCGCGGCCGACCGAGAGGAAATACTCGACCGGCGTCTTGATCTTGGTCCCCGGCGTCCAGGCCTCCGGCAGGTCGACCAGCGCCGCCGCCGCCGCCCGCAAATCGCCCTGCGTGCCGGCCAGCACGCCGGCGACATGCGCGACCGCCGCCGCCGGCGGCTGGTCGGCCACGAAATGCCGCACCAGCTTGGTCGCCAGCGCCGTCCAGGTGGTGTGATAGGTCGAGAGAAAGCGCAGCGCCGCGATGCCGCCCGCCTCGCCCGGCGGAAAGCTGCGTCCCATCAGCGTCTGCGGCCCCGGCTCATGGGCGAAGGGATGAAAGCGGAACCCGGTCGGCTCCGCCCGCGGATCGACCGACCATCCGGTGAGCAGCTTCGCCATGGCGATGACGTCCTGCTGGCTGTAGCCCGCGCGCAGGCTCACCGTGTGCAGCTCCATGCACTCGCGGCCGAGATTCTCGTTGAGCCCGCGATGCCGCCGCGCCCCGACCCGGCTGTCCGGCCCGACCGACCCGGCATTGCCGAGATAGAGCAGCATCGCCGGATGCCGCTCCACCGCCAGCACCATGTCGGTGAACCGGCCGGTCACATGCGGGCGGATCGCCTCGCGCAGGAACGGGCCGATCAGCGCCGCGGTGCCGCCCTGGCGCATCGACACGGTGAAATGATTCGCCCAGAACCAGACCAGCCGCTCGCGGAACGGCGCCTCGGTGCGCAGCGCCCAGCCGAGCTGGGCGGCGGCATCGGCGCGGAACATCTCCCGGCCGCGCGGCTTGAAATGCTCCTTGAGCGAACCCCCCTCGCGGGCGAGCCGCTTGCGCCTCATCCGGTCCTCGCGCAGCGCTGCGAGCGCCGCGGCCCCGCTCGGCAGGGCGGCGAATTCCGGCGTCGCCAGCGCCGGGTCCGGCCCGTCGAGCTGGCCGAGCAGCCAGGCGCGCGGATCGGCCGGCGGCGCCTGGTCCGGCCGCCCGCCCAGGCCGAAGCGGATCATCGCCTGCGAGGGCGTCAGACTTGATGCCTGCGAGGGCGTCAGACTTGATGCCTGCGAAGGCGTCAGGCTTGATGCCTGCGAGGGCGTCAGACTTGATGCCTGCGAAGGCGTCAGGCTTGTCGCCTGGGCGGATGCGAGGGTCATCGCCGTCACCCGCTCAGCGGCAGCGATAGGGGTGCCAGTAGCACCAGCCATGGCGCGGTCCGGCGGGATAGACCACGCATCCCGCAAGCCCGCCGGCGAGTCCGGCGAGCAGGATCGCGGCCACCGCCCGCCGCGCGATCCGCGCGGCCCGGCCCGGCCGTACATCCTGAGGGGGCGTAAAACGGAACGTGCGAGACAGCATGGGTGAGATCCTCGATGATCTGTGGCGCGTCGACCGCGCGGGGCCTGTTTCCCGTTCAACGCGCGGGCACCGAATATCCGTCGCCCCTTCAGCCCGGCGGCGGCAGGGATTTTTGCTCCTGCGGCGGGGGAGCAGAAATACCGCCATGCGGCGGGGGAGCAGGAATACCGCCTCGCGGCGGGGGAGCAAACGCCCCGCCCCGCCGTTGCAACTCGCCATGTTCGGCAAGGCCGCGCGCCAGTTTCCGCCGCTCGCCGCGCGGCAGGGTGGCGGCGAAGCGCAGCGCCGCGTTGTCGAGCCTCGCCAGCAGCTCGCCGCGATCCCGCCGCGCCCTGGCCAGCAGGGACGCGATCGCGGCGCGGTCGAATTCGGGGCGGATGAACAGCGCCCCCGCCTGCTGGCGGCTGCGCCGCGCATCGCGGATCAGGTCGCGATTGTCGCGGATCACCGCGAGCATCGCGGCGCGGAAGCGGGCGCGGTCGGCCGGGCGCAGGGCGTGGCCGGCGGTCTGGATCGGGCCGGAGCCGTGATGCGGCGGCCTGTGCCAGCCGCCCCGGCGCGACAGCACCGCGAGCCCGCCGCCAAAGGCGCCGATCATGAGGGCGTTGACGAGCAGCGAGGCGACGAGGCCGATCTGCAAGCTTCTGGTGGTCACAGCGTATCACTCCAGTTGGCGGCATCGCCGCAGGATGGCACCGGCGCGCCGAGCACGGTGAGGGATTGCGAACAGCCCGCCCCGCCCGCCGGCACCAGGCGGGCGACCAGCACGGCGCCGATCGCCCCGCCGCCGGCCAGCGCGCCGGCGAGGCCGAGTCCGGCCAGCCACAGCCGCAGGCGCCGCGGCGCCTGCCGCCGCCGTGCCGCGTCGCGGGCGATCCGCCCGGCCAGCGCGGCGCCCGGCGCGGGCACCGCCCAGCGCGCCAGCGCCGCATCCAGCGCCGCCTCGGCGGCGAGAACCGCCTCCGCCTCCGGGTGGGCGTCGCGAAAGGCCCGCGCCGCCGCGCGCTCGGCCTCGGGCCAGCGGTCGATCGCGCCGCCATAGGCGGCGGCCAGGGCGGCGAAGCGTTCGGGCGTCATGGTCGCAGATCCTCGAGCTGTTGGCGCAGGGCGCGGCGGGCGCGGGCGAGCAGGCTTTCCAGCGCCTCGACGCTGATGCCCAGCGCCGCGGCGGCCTCGATATTCGACAATCCCTGATACACCTGCATCACCAGCGCCTCGCGCTGGCGGGCAGGCAGGCCGGCGACCGCGTGCTCCACGCGCCGGCTTTCGGCGTCGCGCGCGAGCATGAAATCCGCCCCCGGCGCCGGATCGACCTGTTCCGGCGGATCGGCGACGGCCACCTCCCGCCGCCGCCGCAGCCGGTCCATGCACAAATTGAGCGCGACGCGGTGCAGCCAGGTGTCGAACCGCGCCGCCCCCGGCCGCCACGCCCGCGCCTGCCGCCAGACCCGCAGGAACACCTCCTGCGCGATATCGTCGGCCAGCGCCGGATCGCGCAGCAGCCGCAGCGCGAGCCCGTGCACGCGCGGCAGCTTGTGCGCCATCAGCGTGCGGAACGCCGCCTCCTCACCCATGCCGATCCTCGCCAGCAGCGGCGCATCCGGGTCGCCCTCCGGGTCTGTCATGTCCTCGCGGAAGCCCACCCTGCGCCGGTTGCCGCGCCGACCGGCCCATCCGGTCGGCATCCGGTCCGTTCAACGCGCGGGCGGCGGGTTTCCGTCGCCGGCGCGCGGGGTTTTTTCACCGCGCCCGCACCCGGGTCAGCCGCACCAGCGGCCCGAGCCCGGCCGGCGCGCGGGCGAGGGCGGCGAACAGCAGACGCTGGCCGATCGCCGGGCGCTGCGCGCGATAGAGCAGCGAGGCGAGGCGGATCTGCCCGCCAAGCTCGCCGGCGAGGCGGCGGTGATGGGCCACGGCGTCCTGCCCGGCCAGCACCGCCTCGGCGGCGCGCCGCGCCCCGTGCAGCGCCATCGCCATGCCATCGCCGGTAAAGGAGTGGATCACCCCGGCCTGGTCGCCGAGGCGGAACAGCCCCGCCGGATCATCCCGCCGCGGCCGGTGCAGGAAGCCATAGGGCACACGGGCGATGCCGAGCGGCTGCTCCAGCAGCGCGGTCGCCCCGTCGAGCCTCGCGGCCAGCGTCGGCGCCTCGGCGCACAGCGCCGCCAGCAGCGCCGCGAAGCCGCCGCCCGCCGCGGCCAGACGGTCGCGCCGCACCAGCAGGCACAGATTGGCCCACCCGCCCTCGACCAGTTGCAGCCCGGCATAGCCGCGATCGAGCAGATGCAGCTCGACATGCCCGTCCAGCGCCGCGCGCTGCGCCGGCGCCAGCGCGAAATAGGTCTTGAACCCGACGAGGTCGCCCGCCGCCCGCACCGCGCGCCCGGCGCCGCGCAGCTCGTGCTTGCCGGTGGCGAGCAGCAGCGTGTCGCTCTCCAGCCGCCGCCCGTCCCCGAGATCGAGGCCGAGCCGCCCCGGCGCCGCATCGAGCCGCCGCGCCGCGACCCCGCGCAGCACGCGCGCCCCGCAGGCCTCGGCGCGGGCGAGCAGGGCGGCATCGAGCGTCCTGCGGGTCAGGCCGAGCGCGGTGAAGGGCAGCGGCGCCGTCACCTCGCGCCCCCGCCGCAGCAGCCGCACCCGCCCGATCGGGTGCCCGCCCAGCGCCACCGGGTCGACGCCCAGTGAAGCGAGCATCTCCTGCGCCTCGATGCTGAGAAACTCGCCGCAAATCTTGTGAACGGGGGCCGCCGCCCGCTCGACCAGCGTCACCGCCCGCCCGGCGCCGGCGAGCGCGCAGGCCGCCGCCGCCCCCGCCAGCCCGCCGCCGGCGACCAGCACCGGCGCCGTGCCGCTCACGGCGGCGCCGAGCCGACGAGATGGCGGAACGGCAGCGTCCAGCCGATCTCCGCCCGCACCCCGGCGGCGTCCAGATAGCGCTGCCAGTCCCGCCGGGTGAACCCGCGCGCGATCGAGGCGGTGCCGTCGCGGCGGACGATCTCGTGCCACCCCGCGAGCCGCGCCAGCCAGCGGAACCCGTAATACGGCACGGCGTGGCGGTGCAGGTCGGCGATCAGCCAGCCCCGCCGCGCCATCGCCGCGACCCGCCCGAGCAGTTCCACCACCTCCGCATCGGCGAGATGATGGGTGAACTGGCTGCTGACGATGAAATCCGGCGGAGTCTCCGGGCTGTAGCGCAGCGCATCGGCGGTGACGTAGCGGATCGGCGCCTCCGGCGGCGTCGCGGCGATGGCCGCCGCCGTCGCGCGCGGGTTCAGATCGACGCCGACGAGCGTGGCCCGCCACCCCCGCCGCGCCGCCAGCGCCGCGATCGCCCGCAGCTTGTCGCCATGCCCCGAGGCGAGGTCGAGCAGCGTGAAGTGCGCCGCCCCCGGCCAGACGCCTAGCGCCCGGTCGAGCCAGGCGAGGGTTGCGCGATGCGTCATCGTCACCCGGTTCACCCGCGCGAGATCGGCGAGGCAACGGCGATAGACCGCCGGGTCCAGCGCCGGATCGTCCATCACCTCCGGCAGCATGAGCCGTCGCGACAGATCGATCATCCCGCCCTCACACTCTCGAAAACCTGAACGTCTCGGCGACCATGCCGGGGCCGAACGCCATCGCCATGCCGCCCCGCCCCGCCGGCCCGCCGGCGTCGAGCAGCCGGCGCAGCACGAACATCACCGTCGCGGACGACATGTTGCCATGATCCTCCAGCACCGCACGCGAGGCGGCGAGCGCCTCGCCCGGCAGCCCGAGCCCGGCCTCAACCGCGTCCAGCACGCTGCGCCCGCCGGCATGCACCGCCCAGTCGCCGATGGCGCCGATCGCATCACCGCGCAGCAGCCCCGCCGCGTCCCTCCCCTCCCGCGCCGCGCGCAGCGCGGCGGCGATCGCCGCCGGCACCGCGCCCGCCAGGTGCATCAGAAACCCCCGCGCCCCGATCCGCCAGGTGATCAGCCCGGCGGTGTCGGGAATGGTGGCGGAGCGGAACCCGTGCAGCGCGAGGCCCCGCGCCTCGCCGCTGACCACCGCGGCGGCGCAGCCATCGCCGAACAGCAGGAAGGTGAGCGCGGTTTCGAGATCGGCGGTCTCCTGCAAATGCAGCGTGCAGAGTTCGAGATTGACCACCAGCACCACCGACCCCGGCTCGGCCAGCACCGTCTGCCGCGCCAGCCGCAGCGCCGGCACCGCCGCCGAGCAGCCCATGAAGCCCACCAGCGTGCGCTGGATATCCGCCCGCAGCCCGAGCCCGGCCGCGAGATGCAGGTCGAGCCCCGGCGCGGCGAAACCGGTGCAGGAGGCGACGATCAGATGCGTGATCGCGGCGGGGTCGATCGCGGCGTCCGCGACCGCCCGCAGCGCCAGCGGCGCGGCCTCGCGCTCGAACATCGCCATCCGCGCCGCGGTGTCGGGAAAGGCGCCGGGGCGGTAGAACTCCTGCGCGTCCGCCCCGCCTTCGGCGAGCGCGCCCGGCGCCAGCACCGAGTGCCGATGCCCGATCCCGGCGCGCCCCGCCATGCGGGCGAACAGCGCCGCCGCCCGCGGTTCCAGCCGCCCCGCCGCATAGGCGGTGAAGTCGCGGTGAATGTCATGCGCCGGCACCGCGATGCCGATCCGGTTGATGAACGCCTCGCCCATCCCTGCTAGATGTGCCGCCATCCGCCACCGGCAAGCCGCCTTCCGCGCCGCGTTCGCGGCGCCCCGCCTTCCGCGCCGCGTTCGCGGCACCCCGCTTTCCGCGCCGCGTTCGCGGCGCAGGGCATCCCTGCCCGCCCGGATGTTTCATCCGCCGCCCCGATGCCCTATGAGCCGCCATGCCCTTTTACATCGAGACCCCCGCCCTGCTTCAGGCCCTCGCCGAGCGTGGCTATGCCGAACCCACCGCGGTGCAGAGCGCCGTGCTGGAACCCGAGGCCGAGTCGCGCGACCTGCTGGTCTCGGCGCAGACCGGCTCCGGCAAGACCGTCGCCTACGGCCTCGCCTTCGCCGCCACGATCCTCGACGACGACCACCTGCCCCAGGCCGCCGCCCCGCTCGCCCTGGTGATCGCCCCCACCCGCGAGCTGGCGCTCCAGGTCCATGCCGAGCTGTCCTGGCTCTACGCCCATGCCGGCGCCCGCGTCGTCGCCTGCGTCGGCGGGATGGACCCGCGGCGCGAGCAGCGCGCCCTCGCCGCCGGCTGCCACATCGTCGTCGGCACGCCCGGCCGCCTGCAGGACCATCTCACCCGCCGCGCGCTCGACCTGTCGGCGCTGCGCGTCGCGGTGCTCGACGAGGCGGACGAAATGCTCGATCTCGGCTTCCGCGAGGAGCTGGACGCGATTCTCGGCGCCGCCCCGGCCGAGCGCCGCACCCTGCTGTTCTCGGCCACCATCGCCCGCGAAATCGCCGCCCTCGCCCGGCAATACCAGCGCGACGCGCTCAGGATCGACACGCTGGTCCGCAACCAGCCGCACGCCGACATCGAATATCGCGGCATCCGCATCGCCGCCGACGAGGTCGAGCACGGGCTGGTCAACCTGCTGCGCCATCACGACAGCGGCCCCTGCCTCGTCTTCTGCGCCACGCGCGAGGCGGTGCGCCGCCTGTTCGGCCGCCTGCAGGAGCGCGGCTTCGCCGCCGTCGCCCTGTCCGGCGAGCTGAGCCAGAACGAGCGCAACGCGGCGCTGCAATCCCTGCGCGACGGCCGCGCCCGGGTCTGCATCGCGACCGACGTCGCCGCCCGCGGGCTCGATTTGCCGAATCTCGATCTCGTCATCCATGCCGACCTGCCGACCGACAAGGCGACGCTGCTGCACCGCAGCGGCCGCACCGGCCGCGCCGGGCGCAAGGGGCTGTGCCTGCTGCTGGTGCCGCCGGCGCGGCGGCGCCGGGCCGCCGCATTGCTGGCCTCGGCCGGCATCGAGGCGGTGTGGGACGACCCGCCCTCGGCCGAGGCGATCCGCGCCGGCGACCAGGCCCGCCTGCTCGCCGACCCGCTGCTCACCGAACCCCCGCTCGATGACGACATCGCCCTCGCCGGCGAGCTGCTCGCCGCCCATCCGCCGCTCGCCGTGGCGGCGGCGCTGATCCGGCTCTACCGCGCCCGCCTGCCGGCGCCGGAGGACATCACCGCGCAGCCGGCCGAGGCCCCGCGCCCCGCCCGCGACCGGCACGACAATCCGCGCGACGGGCGGGAGATGGTCTGGTTCCGCGCCGCGATCGGCCGCCACGGCCGGGCCGACCCGAAATGGCTGCTGCCCCTGCTCTGCCGGATCGGCGGGCTGACCCGGCGCGACATCGGCGCGATCCGCATCTTCGATCGCGAAACAAGGTTCGAGATCGCGGCCGACTGCGCGGGCACCTTCGCCGCAGCACTCGATGCCGGCGCCAGCCCCGACCTCGCGATCGAGCCGGCCGACGCCGCCCCCGCGCCGCAGGCCGCCCGCCCGCCGGCGCGGCCCGGCTTCCGCCCCGCCGGCCGGAGCGGCTTCAAGCCGGGCGGCAAACCCCGCGCCAAACCCGACGCCGATGGCACGCCCGCCACCGGACGGTGGGACCAACCGCGGGGCAAATCGCCGGGCAAGGTGGCGGGCAAGGTAGCAGGCAAGGCTGGGCCAAACCGCATGCCAAACCAGGGACCAGACCGGGCGCGAAGCCGCGCGCGAAACCGGGCGCCTGACTCACGTGCCTGACCTGGGCGCGGCCGGCGCCGCTCAGGCCTCGTAATCGACCACCCCGGTCAGCCGCAGCGCCACCTCCCGCGCCGGCGGCAGCTCCGCCCGCCCGGCGGTCCAGCGCCACCCCTCCTCCGGCGCGTACCAGCCCGCCGCCAGCGCCGTGCTGCGCAGCATGTCCTCGCCATCGACCAGCAGCCGGTCGATGGCGATGCCGAGCGGCCGCTGGTCGGCGGTGCCGAGCGCGAACCCCCGCCGCGACATCAGCCAGGCCGGCCCGCCGGCCTCCGCCAGGCTGAACCGGAGCCACGGCCCGTCCCGCTCGGGCTCGATCCGCCCCTGCGGCGTCAGCAGATGGATGTCCGGCTCCCGCGTCCACGACTGCGCCTCGCGCGAGAAGCCGCGCGCCTCCGCCTGCCCGCGATAGGTCGCACCGCGCATGTATTCGTGCCGCGCCGTCATGTCATAGCGCGGATAGTCGAAGATGTTCAGCAGCGAGAGATGGCGGTGCCGCACCCGGGTGCTGATCCCGGTGCGGTAGCCGAGCGCGCGCAGATTGTCGTGCAGGTCCGAATCGCTGGCATGGCCGGCCTGCAGAATCGCCTCCCGGCGCAGCACCAGCAGCCGGCCGGAAGGGTTGTGCGGCGAGAACACGAGCTGCTCCGGCGTGTCCGGCCGGTGATCCTGCCGTCCCGGATCGCCGTAATAGATCATGTCGCCGACATCGTGGGGCGGGCGGCCCGGCTCCAGCCGCAGCGCCTGCACGGGGTCGACGAAATCCCCGGGATCGACGAGGGAGCCGAGCATCGCCAAGCCCGGATCGTCGTGCATCAGCCCGGTCATGTGGGCGAGCCAGCAATCGAACGCGCCCGGCAGGATGACGGTGTCGGCCTCGATGAAACCGAACAGCTCGTCCTCCTGCGTCAGCCGCGATGCGATCTCGCGGATCACGGCGCCGATCTCGTTGGCCGGCAGCCAGACGATCTCGCGGAACAGGCCGCGCCGCTCGAAGCCGCGCACCACCTCGCGCACCTGCATGTCGTCGGAGGCGGAATCGATCAGCGTGATCGCGGCGGCGCTGCGGGTCAGCCGATGGAGGCTGTCGAGACAGGCCCAGAGATACAGCGGACGATTGCGGGAGGATACGAAAACCTTATACATTGAATGTGACCATTTTTGACAAAACGATTGTATTGAAAACAGGGACGCATTTTGAAAACCACTCTGCCTGTTTACAGGCCGCTCCTGCCCCCGGTCCAGTCGATCCTGCCCTATCTCGCGCAACTCGACTCCCGCCGGGTCTACACCAATCGCGGGCCGCTGGCCGAACAGCTCGAGGCGCGGCTGGCCGTGCTGCTGGCCGGGCGGGCTGACACGCTGGTGACCGCCGCCTCCGGCACCGCCGCGCTGCAAGCGGCGATCCTCGCCCATGCCGGCCGTCCGCGCGGCCGCCGCACCCTGGCGCTGATCCCCGGCTACACCTTCGTGGCGACCGCCTTCGCCGCCATGGCCGCCGGCTACGAGCCGCTCTTCTGCGATCTCGCGCCCGGGAGCTGGCGGCTGCGGCCGGACGACCTGCCGCCGGACCTGCCCACCTCCCGCCTCGGCCTCGTGCTGCCGGTGGCCCCTTTCGGTGAAATGCCGCTGCAACGCGACTGGTCCGCCTTCCAGGCGCGCACCGGCATCAAGGTGGTGATCGACGCCGCCGCCTCGTTCGAGGCGCTGCTGGCCGCGCCCGGCGAGGCCGTGGGCGCGGTGCCGGTGGCGCTCAGCTTCCACGCCACCAAATCCTTCAGCACCGGCGAGGGCGGCGCCGTGCTCTGGGCCGATCGCGACGGGCTGGTGCGCGCCGCGCAGGCGATGAATTTCGGCATGGTCTACACCCGCGAGAGCCGCGCCGCCGGGTTCAACGGCAAGCTCAGCGAATACCACGCCGCGATCGGCCTCGCCTGGCTCGACGGGCTCGACCGGCGGATCGCCGCGCGCCGGCGGGTCGCCGCGCGCTACCGCAAGGCCGCCGCCGCCCACGGCCTGGCCGACCACCTGCTCCTGCCGCCCGCCATCGCCTCCTGCTACGCCCTGTTCCGGGCCGACAGCGGCGCCGATGCCGCGGCAGCATCGGAATCCCTCGCCCGCGCCGGCATCGAGACAAGGCGCTGGTATGGTCTCGGCGTGCAGGCCGAGGCCTATTTCCGCGCCCGCGGCGCCGCCCCCCTGCCCGAGACCGAGCGTCTCGCCGCGCGGATCATCGGCCTGCCCGTCGCCGAGGACATTGCCGCGTCCGACATCGCGCGAATCCTGCGCGCCCTCGCCGCGCGGGGCGCGCAATGAGCCATCCCGTCATTCTCTACGGCGCCACCGGCCACGCCGTCTCGGTGCGCGAGGAGATCGAGCAGATCCTCGCCGAGCGCGACCTGCGGATCATCGCCTATATCGACGACTCGCCGCACACCCGGCCCGACAGCATCGGCGGCGTGCCCGTCATCGATTTCGAGACCTGGCGGCGCGCCTACCGCGACGTGCCGCTGAACGTCACCATCGGCAACCCGGCGCACCGCCGCCGCCTGGTGGCGCGGATCGAGGCCGCCGGCGGGCAGTTCGCCTGGCTGATCGGCACCTGGCCCTCCCTCGCCCGCGACCTCGTGGCCGGCGAGGGCAGCTTCATCGGCGGCGGCTGCTATGTCGGCCCCGGCGTCCGGCTCGGCCGGCACGTCCAGCTCCAGCCGCTGAGCTTCATCGGCCACGACACCTCGATCGGCGATTTCACCACCATCTGCTCCTCGCGCATCGCCGGCTGGGTCGAGATCGGCAGCGACGTCTTCATCGGCATGGGCACCAGCATCGTCCACGGCAGCGCGGCGCGGCCGCTGCGGATCGGCGATGGCGCCTTCATCGCCGCCGGCTCGGTGGTCACCAAGTCGGTGCCGCCCGGCGCGCGGGTCATGGGCAACCCGGCGCGCCCGCTGCGCGAACTCGCCCGCCGCAATGGCGGCTGAACCAACCCGCCGCAATGGCGGCTGAACCAACCCGCAGCACCCCCGGCGGTTGACTTCCGCGTCCGGCGCCATATTTCCCGGCCGCGCCGCCGCAACGTTACGGCGCGGCAACCAGCGGACCCGCCACCCACACCCGAAAGCAGCTCAATGACCTCGAAGACCGTCACCGAAATCCTCGCCGCCAATGCCGACTATGCCGCCAGCTTCGGCGCGAAGGCCGACCTGCCGATGCCCCCGGCGCGCCACTTCGCCATCCTCACCTGCATGGATGCGCGGCTCGACCCCGCCCGCTATGCCGGCCTCGCCGAGGGCGACGCCCATGTCATCCGCAATGCCGGCGGCCGCGCGACCGACGATGCCATCCGCTCCCTCGTCATCTCGCACAAGCTGCTCGGCACCACCGAATGGTTCGTCATCCACCACACCGATTGCGGCATGGAAACCTTCACCGACCAGCGCATGGCCGAACTGCTGGAGGACAACCTGAACACCGCCAGCCTCGATCCGGCCAGCATGACCTGGTCCAACCCCCATCACGGCGGCGGCTGCGCCGACGGCCACTTCATCAAGTGGCTCTCGATCCGCAACCAGGAGGACAGCGTGGTGCAGGACGTCCGGCACATCCGTGCGCATCCGCTGGTCCCCGCCAACATCGCCATTCACGGCTACATCTTCGACGTCCGCACCGGCAAGCTCAACGAGGTCGCCGCCGCCACCGCGGCCGGCCGCCCCGCCTGAACCGCTGACGCCTGAATCGCTGACGCCTGAATCGCTGACGCCCCTTCCGCGCCACCCCCGCCGCCCCTGAAGGGCGGCGGGGACTGTCTCCCCCCGCGCATATTCCGCCATGCGGAATACTTTTCCGCAAACTTGACGCCCCCCGCCGCGCCCGCCTAAACCCGGCCGATGAGACCGCGCAGCCCGCGCCCCACCCCCACGGCCGACACAGCGCCCCCCCGTGACCGCGATTTCGTCACCGCCCTCGCCCGCGGGCTCGACATCCTCCGCGCCTTCCGCCGCGAGGGCGAGGCGCTCGGCAACGGCGAGCTCGCCGCCCGCACCGGGCTCAGCAAATCCACCGTCTCCCGCCTCACCTACACGCTCCACCGGCTCGACTACCTGTCCTACCATGCCGATACCGCGCGCTACCGCCTCGCCCCGCCGGTGCTCTCGCTCGGCTATTCCTGCCTCGCCGGCCTGAAGCTGCGCGATCTCGCCCGCCCCTTCATGCAGGCGCTGGCCGATCACTCCGGCATGCCGGTGGCGATGGCCGGGCGGGACCGGATGTCGATGGTCTATATCGAGCGCTGCAAGGGCACCGACGCGGTGACGCTGTCGATCGAGGTCGGCGCGCATATCCGGCTGGCCACCAGCGCGCTCGGCCGCGCCTGCATCGCCGCCCATCCGCCCGGCGAGCGCGCCCGCCTGCTCGACGAGCTGCGCTTGCATGAGGGCGAGGCCTGGCCGGCGATCCGCCCCGGCATCGAGGCGGCGATCGGCGAATGCGCCGCGCGCGGCTACTGCACCTCGTATGGCGACTGGAAGCCGGGCGTCAACGCCGTCGCCGTCCCCTTCGTCCCGCGCGACGGCACGCCGATCCTCGCCTTCAACTGCGGCGGCCCGGCCCAAACCCTCACCAAGGCGCGGATCGAGGCGGACATCGCCCCCCGCCTGCTCGACCTCGTCCGCCGCGTCGCCGCCGTTTCCCCCTGACAGAAGAGAGAGCGCCATGGCCCTGGATTCCGAAACCCTCGCCCAGTTCCTCGACACGCTGGACCGCTTCGTGAAGGCGCGGCTGATCCCCGCCGAAGACCGCGTCGCCGCCGAGGACGACATCCCCGCCGAGCTGGTCGCCGAAATCCGCGCGATGGGCCTGTTCGGCATGTCGATCCCCGAGTCCCATGGCGGGCTCGGCCTGTCGATGGCCGAGGAGGTGCAGGCCGCCTTCATCCTCGGCCAGGCCTCGCCCGCCTTCCGCTCGCTGGTCGGCACCAATAACGGCATCGGCGCCCAGGGCATCATCATCGACGGCACCGAGGCGCAGCAGGCGCACTACCTGCCGAAACTCGCCAGCGGCGAGATGATCGCCTCCTTCGCCCTCACCGAGCCGGATGCCGGCTCGGATGCCGGCAGCCTGCGCACCACGGCGCGGCGCGAGGGCGACGAGTTCATCCTCAACGGCACCAAGCGCTACATCACCAACGCCCCGCGGGCGGATCTCTTCACGGTCTTCGCCCGCACCAACCCCGCGGTGAAGGGGGCTGCCGGCGTCAGCGCCTTCCTCGTCGAGGCCGGCGCCAGCGGCCTCTCGCTCGGCCGGCCCGACCGCAAGATGGGCCAGAAGGGATCGCTCACCTGCGACGTCATCCTTGAGGATGTGCGGGTCCCCGCGACCGCCATCATCGGCGGCCCGGCGCGGGAGAATCAGGGCTTCAAGACCGCGATGAAGGTGCTCGACCGCGGGCGCCTGCACATCGCGGCGGTCTGCGTCGGCGCCGCCGAGCGGCTGATCCGCGACAGCCTCGCCTTCGCCCTCGATCGCCGGCAGTTCGGCGAGCCGATCGCCGAGAAGCAGCTCATCCAGGCCATGCTGGCGGACAGCCGGGCCGAGGCCTTCGCCGCCCGCTGCATGATCGAGGAAACCGCCCGCCGCAAGGATGCCGGGCGCAACGTCTCCACCGAGGCGGCCTGCTGCAAGATGTATGCGAGCGAAATGGTCGGCCGCGTCGCCGACCGCGCGGTGCAGATCCATGGCGGCGCCGGCTACATGGCCGACTACGCCGTCGAGCGGTTCTACCGCGATGTCAGGCTGTTCCGAATCTATGAAGGCACGACGCAGATCCAGCAGCTCCTGATCGCCCGCAACATGATCCGCGAAATGACCGGCGCCGCCTGACCCGCCAGATCCTCGGCATGAACCCGGCCGGCACGCAAGCGGCCGGCATGAACGCAACCGGCCGGCACGCAAGCGGCCGGCATGAACGCAACCGGCCGGCACGCAAGCGGCCGGCATGAACGCAACCGGCCGGCACGCAAGCGGCCGGCCGGCCGGCACGGAATCGCTTGCGGTCGCCCCCCGCGCCGTGTCAATCTCGTTGCACATGCCGGAGAAGATCAGCAGCTTCGAGAAATCCCCCTCCCGCGCCGAAGACCGTTCCTGGGCGGTGATCGCGACCATCGGCCGGGTGGTGCGGGTGGCGGACATCCACCCGAGCCACACCCGCGCCGAGGCCGACCGCGCCTGGCGCGAGCAGCAGGTCCGCGCCTATCTCGGCTTCCTCCAGCGCTGCGAGCAGCCGGTGCCGCGCTACACGATCCGCGCGATGACCCGCGCCCAGCTCCCGCGCGGCTGGCGCCCGCTGCCCGCCCTCGGCTTCCTCAACGGCCGGATGTTCTGACCCCGCGGCGCCGCCCGTCGCGCCCGGCGCGGCACACGGCACACGGCACAAAAAAAGGCAGGCGCGGAAAGGCAGGAGCAGAAACAGGAGCGAAAAGACATTGCCCACCCCCGGGCAAACATGTTCTTGTTCCGTTCATGGATGTCGCCCGCCGCTTCCGCGCCTTGATCGACACGCTGTGCGACGCCGTCGCGCGGCGCGGCGCGGCCGGCGTCTTCGGCCCCGAGAGCGGCGCCCTCACCATCCTGCTCTGGACCCGCCTGCGCCGCTACGCCACATTTTTGATCCGCCTCTGCGATAACCAGGTTTCTGCTCCGCGTCCGCGTCCCACTCGCCACCGCGAGCGCCGGCCGGTGGATCGCGCAAGGCTCGCCTTGCCCCGCCGCCCCGCCTGGCTGCTCGCGCCGGTCCCCGAGGCCGTCGCCGCCGCCGGCCAGCTCCGCGCCCTGCTCGCCGAACCCGAATTGCAGCGCCGCATCGCCGCCGATCCGCGCTTCGGCCGCATCCTCCGCCCGCTCTGCCGCACCCTCGGCCTCAAGCTCCCGGCCGCGCTCCGCCTGCCCCAGCGCCCGCGCAAGCGACGCCCCAAACCCGAAACCACACAAGCCCGCGCCGACGAGGCGGACGCGAAACTGCCGCGCCGCTTCCGCCCGCCCGCCTGGCTGCGCCGGCGCGAGCGCCCGCGCGGCCCGCCGCCCGCCTGACCTGATCCTCCCGCGCCGTCCTCGGGCATCATCCGATCCACCCGGATCGGATGTCGCGCCCGTTGCGATCAATGAGCAGAGCGTCATCCGATCAGGTAACTCCGCCTGACCGGCCGATGCTCTACACTCGCGCCATGGCGCGCGGGCACGGCACGGTCGGGGCGGGCGGCGCGCGGGGTTCGGCCATGCGGGCGCATGACTGAGCCGCCGCCCGCCGGGCGTGTGGGCGGCGGCTCCGGCATTGCCCCGCTGGCGCTGGCCGCCGCCGCCGGGCTCGCGGTCTGCGCCGCGCTGGCGCTGCCCTTTCTCGGCGCGCTGACCTGGGCGCTGGTGCTCGCCATCCTGTTCGCCCCGTTGCAGGCGCGGCTTGAGCGGCGCCTCCCCCATCGCGGGCTCGCGGCGGGGCTTGTCGTGCTGGTGGCCATCCTCGTGGTCGGCGCGCCGGCGACGCTGGTCATCGAGCGGCTGGCGCATGGCGCGATCGCGGGGGCCGCCTTCATCCAGGCCCGGCTCGCGTCGCAGGGGCCGCTTCGCCTGCCCGCCCTCGCCTGGCTGCCGGCGGAGCCTGACCTCTCCGGCCTGCTCGGCCGGCTGGTCGCGATGCTCGGCAATGAGGGCGCCGCCCTGCTGCGCGGCTCGGTCGCCCAGCTCATCGAGATCGTCCTCGCCTTCTACATCCTGTTCTACGCGCTGCGCGACCGCGCCGCCGCCCTCGCCGCGCTGCGCCGGCTGCTGCCGCTCGGCGCGGCGGAGGCCGACGAGGTCTTCGCCCGCATCGGCGGCACCGTGCAGGCCATCGTCTACGGCACGGTGATGGTCGCGGCGCTGCAAGGCGCGCTGGCCGGGCTGATGTTCTGGGCGCTCGGCCTCGGCGCGCCGCTGTTCTGGGGCATCGTGATGAGCCTGCTGGCCATCGTCCCGGTGCTCGGCACCTTCGTCGTCTGGATTCCCGAAGCCGCCTATCTCGCCCTCGAAGGCCACGAGACGAAGGCGCTGATCCTCGCCCTCTGGGGCGCGCTCGTCGTCGGCGAGATCGACAACGTGGTGCGGCCCATCCTGGTCGGCGACCGGCTGAACCTGCACACCGTGCCGGTCTTCATCGCGATCATCGGCGGGCTCATCGTCCTCGGTCCGCCCGGCTTCATCCTCGGCCCGCTGGCGATGACCACCACCCTCCTCGCCCTCGCCCTGCTGCGCCGCCGCCTCGGCGGGCCGGCGTCATGAGCCCGCACACCGCCGGCGTCTGGCTCGGCTTCTGTCTCTGCGCGGCGCTGGTCGGGCTGGCCGGCCCGGCGCTGTCGCGCAATGGCGACGTGATCGCCACGCGGCTGAACCTCTCCGGCGGCTGGATCAGCTTCGGCCTGTTCGCCATGTATCTGCTCAACGCCTATGTGCTGTTCCTCCATGGCGCGCGCTGATCCTGCCCCCGCGCCGGCGCCGGCCTGGCACGCGCTCGATGCCGCGGCGGTGGTCGCAGCCCTCGGCGGCGACGCGGCGCGCGGGCTCGACGACGCCGAGGCCGAAGCCCGCCTGCGCCGCCACGGGCCGAACGCGATCGAGGCGGCAAGGCAGCAGGGCCGGCTCGCCCTGCTGCTCGCCCAGTTCACCGACGTCATGGTCCTGCTGCTGATCGGCGCGGCGGCGCTCTCCGCCCTGATCGGCGCGATCGAGGACACGATGGTGATCCTCGCCATCGTCATCCTCGATGCCGCGATCGGCTTCATCCAGGCCGCCCGGGCGCAGGACGCGGTGGCCGGGCTGCGCCGCCTCGCCGCCCCGGGCGCGACGGTGCGGCGGCAGGGGCGGGTGCTGGCGCTGCCGGCCGCATCCCTCGTCCCCGGCGATCTCGTCCTGCTCGAAGCCGGCAACACGGTCCCGGCGGATCTGCGGCTGCTCGACGCGCCGGGCCTGCGCATCGGCGAGGCCGCGCTGACCGGGGAATCGGCGCCGGTGCCGAAGCAAACCACCCCGGTTCCCGCCGGAACCATAATGCCCGAGCGCACCTGCATGGCCTACAAGGGCACCGGCGTCTTCAGCGGCCGCGCGACGGGCATCGTGACGGAAACCGGAATGGCCACCGAGCTTGGCCGGATCGCCAGCCTGATCGAGGGCGCCGCCGCCGACGCCACGCCGCTGCAACGCCATCTCGCCCAGTTCGGCCGGCAGATCGCCGCGGCGGCGCTGGCGATCTGCGGCCTGATCCTCGCCACCGGGCTGCTGCGCGGCGAGGCGCCGCTGCCGATGCTGCTGACCGCGCTCAGCCTCGCGGTGGCGGCGATCCCCGAGGCGATGCCCGCCGTTGTCACCGTGCTGCTGGCCGGCGGTGCCGCGCGGATGGCGCGGGCGCGGGCGCTGATCCGCCGCCTGCCCGCCGTCGAGACGCTCGGCGCCGTCACCACCATCTGCGCCGACAAGACCGGCACGCTGACGCTGAACCAGATGCGGATGACGTCTGCCTGGCGCCCCGGCGACCCCGACGCGACGGCGCTGCTCCGCGCCCTGGTATTGTGCAACGACGCCACCGCCGATGCCGCCGGCGAGCCGCAGGGCGACCCGACCGAAACCGCCTTCTGGCACGCGGCGCGCGCGGCCGGGCTCGATCCGGCCGCCGAGCGCGCCCGCCACGCGCGATGCGCCGAACGGCCCTTCACCGCCGAGCGGCGGCGCATGACCACGCTGCACCGCGAGGACGGCGCGCTGGTCAGCTACACAAAGGGCGCGCCCGAGGCCGTGATCCCGCTCTGCACGGAAATGGACGGCCCCGCCG
Organism: Pseudomonadota bacterium; assembly: GCA_021849425.1. GTDB lineage: Bacteria > Pseudomonadota > Alphaproteobacteria > Acetobacterales > Acetobacteraceae > Acidiphilium. The sequence continues at coordinate 3,729 of JAJZSY010000013.1, read as the reverse complement.
GCGCAGCGCCGACCGATCATGCGGCCCTCATGCGCGCCGCCGCCGCCATGGCCGCCGATGGCCTGCGCGTGCTCGCCGTCGCCCGCGGGCGGCACAAGCCGGGCGCAGCGGATATCCCCGAGGCGGCACTGGAAAGCGGGCTCGAATGCCTCGGCCTCGCCGGCCTGATGGACCCGCCACGCCCCGAGGCCGCCGCCGCGGTCGCGACCTGCATCGCGGCGGGCATCCGCCCGGTGATGATCACCGGCGATCACCCGCTCACGGCCATCGCCATCGCCCGCTCGATCGGCATTCTCGACGATGCCGCGGACACGGCGGCGGCGGTGATGACGGGCGCCGCGCTGCAGGCGCTCGACGAGCCGGACCTGCGGCGGCGGGTGCGGGAAGTCGCGGTCTTCGCCCGGGTCGATCCGGCGCAGAAAATCCGCATCGTCACCGCGCTGCAAGCCTGTGGCGAGGTGGTGGCGATGACCGGCGACGGGGTGAACGACGCGCCGGCGCTGGCTCAGGCGGATATCGGCGTGGCGATGGGCCGCGGCGGCACCGATGTCGCCCGCGAGGCGGCGAGCCTCGTGCTGCTGGACGACGATTTCGCGACCATCGTCGCCGCCGTGCGCGAGGGGCGGCGGATCTATGACAATATCCGCAAATTCGTGCGCTTCATCGTCGCCTGCAACACGGCGGAGATCCTGACGATCTTCCTCGCCCCGTTCTTCGGTCTGCCAATGCCGCTGCGGCCGATCCAGATCTTGTGGATCAACCTCGTGACCGATGGTCTGCCCGGACTCGCCCTCGTCACCGAGCCGGCCGCACCCGACATCATGACCCGCCCGCCGCGGCCGCCGCGCGCACGGCTGCTCGCCGGCGGCATGGCCGTGGAGGTGCTGTGGTCCGGGCTGCTGATGGCGGCCATCACGCTGCTGACCGAGGCCGCCGCCCGCCGGATGCAGGACGCGCACTGGCAGACGATGGTCTTCGCCGTGCTGACCTTCGTGCAGCTCTGGCAGCTGATGGCGGTCCGCGCCGCGCATGCACCCCCGTTCCATGCCGATCTCGGCGCGAACCCGCCACTGTTGGGCGCGGCGCTGCTCACCGTGGCCTTGCAACTCGCGGTAATCTACACGCCCGGGATCAACCGCGCCTTCGGCGCCGCCCCGCTGCGCCCCGGCGAACTCGCCGTGACGATCGCCGCCTCAAGCGTGATCTTCATCGCCCTCGAACTGGTCAAATGGGCACGCCGCATCTTGACCTGAAGGCCGGAGATCGCCTCTCCTGCATCCCGCATTTGAGATCTGCATCGCCGGGAGGGCGACACGACGATGACCACACTCGAAAGGCACCTGCCCACCCCGATCCCCGCCATCCATCCGCTGGCGGAATATCTGGCCGATGGCGAGCGGAAGGCGTTCTACACCGCCATGAAGACCGCGCTGCAGGTGCCATGGATGGGGGTGGTGACGATGGCCTACGCCCATTACCCGCATTTCTTCCGCCATCTGTGGCAGGGGATCGAGCCGATCGTGACCAGTGCAGGCTTTGTCGGCGAATGCCGCGAGCTGCGCGCGCTGGCCGAGGGGGAGGCCGCGCGCCTTGCGCCGGCCGGGCTGCGCGGAACGCTGGACGCCGCCGGCTACGCGCCGGCGGAAATCGCCTCCATCCGCGACATGATCGAGATCTTTTCCCACGGCAACTACCCCTATCTGCTGATCGCCACACTGGTGCGGCTGCTGCTGGAAGGCGGCGCGATGGCGCCTGACGCGGCGGTTGACGCGGTGCCCTTCACCGGCCGCCACGCGCCGGATGTCGCCTGCCCGTTCGTGCTGATGGAGGCGCATCATGCCGAACCGACGACAAGGGCTGTGTATGAGGATGTGAAGGCGACGCTCGGCCTGCCCTTCGTCAACACCGACTACCGGGCCCTGGCGCGCTGGCCGAGCTATTTCGCCGCCGCCTGGGGCGGGATCAGGCCGCTGGTCGCGACGCCGGCCTATGAGGCGGCCTGCCGCCGGGTGCATGACGACGCTCTGGCGCGGGTCCGCCATCGCGTGCCCAATCCGGCGGGGCTGGATGCCGAAGGGTTGCGCGCGGCGGCGCTGCGGGATGCACCACTCGACGAAATGCTGGCGGTGGCCCGGCTGTTCCAGTGGCTCCTGCCCGGCCTCGTGCTGAATGTCGCTCTGTTCGACCTGCAACTTCGATAGACAGCCCCTACCCGGCAACGCCGCGCAGGCGCCAGGCCAGCGTGCCGATCCGGTCCTGGCCGAAAAAGGGCTCGCCGTGCCAGACCATGGTTGGCACGCCCCAGTGGCCGGCGGCGCGCAGATCCCGGTCGTTCCGCGCCAGCACCGCCTCATACCCGTCGGGATCGGCGGCGATCGCCGCATCAAGCGCCGCAAGGTCGAGCCCCGCGCGGGCGGCGACGCGGGCGAGATGCTCGCCGGTATCCCAGCCATCGACCTGGCCATCCCAGAGCAGGCGGGACACTTCAAGGCAAAAGGCAACGCCGCGTCCGCGCTGCGACGCCGCAACCCCGAGGCGGCCCAGCCGGCGCGCCAGCGGCTGCGCCGCCGCGATGGCGAGCGTCGTCGGGTCCTGCGCGACCGGATCTGGCACGGGGCGGCGGAACGGCATGCCGTGCGCCGCCGCCTCGCGCGCGCTGTCACGCAGGAAATAGGGACGCGCGAGGGGGTTCATGGTCCGGAAGTACTCCGGGTTGCGCAAGGCGGCCGGATGCACGATCCGCATCTCCAGCGCGACGCCATGCGCTTCCGACAAAGCGATGAGGCGCGGCAGCGCGATGTAGCAATACGGGCTGCGGAACGACCAGAACACCAAGACCGGATCACTCATTTTCGCCCCTACGGTTCCTGGACCAGACAGTCGCTGGACTGCCGCCCGGCGAAATTCAACGTCACCGGCGCCCAGCGGGAAGACCGGAAGCAGCGCGGATGGCGCAACAAATTTTTCCGTCGAGCCTGGTTTGAATACCATTGTTTGCGGTGGCCGGAAACCGCATCGGAAATTGATACGATCACCTATTGACCAAGAATATCTTTCTGAATATCGTATTCATGAATTGTATTACTCTATTTTATGTCTCGATAAGGTTAATAATTTATGTCGCCTTCTAATTTTTTATCCAACCCCAAAAAAGTATCAGCGATTTGTATCGGCGCGGGGCCGGCGGGTTTGACTGCCGCGTATCTGCTCAGCCGCAACGGCATGACCGTGACCGTGCTGGAACAGGATCCGGTTTATGTCGGCGGCATTTCCCGCACCGAGACCTACAAGGGCTTCGCGTTCGATATCGGCGGGCATCGCTTCTTCTCGAAATCCGAGGAAATCGAGGCGCTGTGGGACGAGATTCTCGACGAAGGATTTCTTGTCCGCCCGCGGAAATCACGGATCTATTACCGCCAGAAGCTGTTCGACTATCCGCTGCGGGCGATGGACGCGCTGCTGAAACTCGGCGTGTTCGAGGCGGTGCGGTGCGTTCTGTCCTATGCGAAGGCGCGGCTCTTTCCGATCGCCAACCCCACCAATTTCGAAGACTGGGTAACCAACAAGTTCGGCAAGCGGCTGTTCCGGATCTTTTTCCGTACCTAGTCCCCTGTGAAAAATCTAACTTTGCTGATCTGTTCATAACTTTTTAGCGGGGGGCAATATTGGGATTTGCAAGGTCTGTGTGGCTTGAGGGACAAAACCTTGCAAAACCGTTGGAGCGTTGCG
>JAJZSY010000063.1 GCA_021849425.1 Pseudomonadota bacterium | reverse complement strand
GCCTTCCCTGGGCGCGGATCGCCCACATCCTGGCCGGCCTCAAGGCGGTCCGCTATCAGATCGCCGGCCGGACTATTGTTCAGCGCACGAAAATCAGCCCCGAAGCTGCCGAGATCCTGAAAAACCTCGGAATATCAAAGCCACAGAAGCTGATCACAGTCATCGAGCCGCCGCAGGCCAAGGCCGCCTCATAGATACACGCTCCGATTCCGCATCGAAAATCCATCGGAAAATAGACAGACTTTCCTCACGTCTGCCTCATGACCGCGAACCCGGGCATGGGCGTGCCAGTGAGGATGTTGAACGTGCGGCGGCACCCACGGCACCGGAACCGCTGACGACCATTCTTGTCCTTACCGTGGAGGACGACATCGACCCCACGGCAATGCGGACAAGTCTTGGACTGGATGCGGGATTGCGTGCGACGCGCCAGCGCGATCTCGGCGACTTGTTGGGAAATGACGGCTTGGATGACGTCTTGCAGATCGAGCACCTGATCCGGGCTCGCGTTGCCGATCTCGGCCTTCAGTTGTTCAAGACGTTGAAATTCCATGAAGATAGTGTCTCATGGAACCCGATTCTGTCAACCGAATTGTTGGCTATTCGCACCTATCCACACCTAAGTGCAACAGCGCATTGGAAAATACAGCGCGAACCGGCAGGCACGAAACGCCCGCCGGCCGCAGACGCTGCCGCCTGCCTCGGACCGCGGCGGAACAACCAGCGCGCATCATTCTGACCGGCGAACACGCCGAAAGTGCGCGGCGCGAGCCTGCCTCAGCCGGCTGTTTCACCCCCCGCAAGGGTTTCAAGGAAGGTCCGTGCGCCGGCGAGTGGCTGGGTCCAGTCTGCGGGGGTTGGCTGGCGGTAGAGGCGGAGGGTTGGATACCAGGGCGTTTCGGTGGGGTTTTGCATCCATCGCCAGTCGGCGCGGGCGGGGAGCAGGAGGGCGGCGGGGATTGCGAGGGCTCCGGCGAGGTGGGCGACGGAAGTGTCGATGACGATGGCGGCGTCGCAATTGGCGAGGATGGCGGCGGTTTCCCCGAAATCCTCCAGCGCCGGGCCCATCTGGCGGACATTGGCGTGGCTGGCGAGGAGGCGGCGCTCGTCTTCAGTCACCTCCTTTTGCAGGCTGAGGAATTCGGCATCCGCGCCGAACAGCGTGGCGAAGTCGGCCAAAGGCACCGAGCGGTTGGCGTCGTTGGGGAATTTCGGGTTGCCTTTCCAGACAAAGCCGATGCGCGGCCGCGTGGCGGGGCCGAGGCGCGCGCGCCAGGCGGCGGCTCGGGCCGGATCGGGCGTGACATAGGGAGTTTCGCGCAGCAGGGTCTCGCCGGTGATGCCCAGCGCCAGCGGCAGGCTCAGCAGCGGGCAATGCAGGTCGAACGGCGGCGGAGGCTCGCCGCTGCCGATCACCTTCGCCACGCCCTCCATGCCCGCGAAGAGCGGCTTGAGCGGGGTGAACACTTCGAGGATGACCTGCGCTCCCCGGGCCGTGAGCAGCGGGGCGAAGCGGGCGAACTGGATGATGTCGCCCAGCCCCTGTTCGGGGTGCAGCAGGATCGTCCGGCCTTCGAGCGGTGCGCCGCCCAGCCAGAGCGGCCGGCCCGGATAGCGCCGCTGCGGCACCCCGGCCTTGCCTGCCGCCCAGCGCCACTCGTAGAGTTTCCAGCCGGCGGCGTGATCGCCGCTGCGCAACTCCAGCTGCGCCTTGTTCCAGTAGGCGGAGGGGTCGTTCGGCGCCCGGGCGATCGCCTCGTCGTAGGCGGCGCGCGCCGCCTCCGCCTCGCCGCGCTGCTCCAGCGCGATCCCGAGATTGGACCACGCCATCAGCGGCGGGTTGGGCAGCGCGATGGCCCGGCGGTTGCTGCGCACCGCGGCGTCGAGATCGCCCAGCCGGTGCTGGATCACGCCGCAATTGTAATGCGCCGTGGCCAGGGATGGATCGAGCGCGCAGGCCTGCTCGAAGGCCGCGAGTGCGGCGGCGGCATCGCCGCCGGCATCGTGCGCGAGGCCGAGCTCGATCCACAGCGTCGCGGTCTGCGGCGCCAGCGCCAGCGCCCGTTCGAGATCGGCGACGGCCCCTGCGGCATCGCCCGCCCGCAGGCGCAGCGTGGCGCGATCCGACCAGGCGAGCGCAAAACCGGGATCATGCGCGATCGCCTCGTCGAGCAGGCGGGCTGCGCCGCCGATATCGCCCGCGCGCAGCCGCGTGCCCGCCTGTTCATGGCAACGGCGCGCCTCTGCCGCCGGGGTCTGGCGTGACGATGCGCTCATGCGAGGGTAAGCTCCGGGAAGGCGAGGCCGAGCGCGGCCCAGCAGGTGCGGATGGCACTGACCGCTGCATCGCCGGCCTCCTGCCAGTCGGGATAGGCGCGGGCCTTCTCGTGGATCAGCACCGTCTCGGGCGGGGTCGGGTTCAGGTGCCGCGCGCGGTATTCGCCGACCACCCCTTCCAGTGCCGCCTGGCCATAGGGCACGATCCGGATCTCCTCGCGCGTGCCGAGGAACAGGCCGGATGTCGCCATGCGGGCGTGGAACTGGCTCCAGCTCTTCAGCACCGCCTCGAAATAATCCATCGCCGCGATCTCCTCCGCCGCTTGGCCCAGCATGAGCAGGTCGTTGAGCACCCAGCGCTCGATCGCGCTGCGCGGCGCCGCCGCGGGGAAGCGTCGGTCGGCCGGCATGCCGCCGCTCTTCTCCGCGATCGAGATCGCGCTCGGCAGCGGGTGGCGGATGGTGGCGAGATAGTCCGCCTGCCCCTCCCCCAGCAGCATCTTGAAGCTGCCCGCCCAGTTGACCAGCTTGTGCATCTTCTTCGGCGCCAGCCAGTAGCCGTGCGGGTGCAGCACCGTCTTGCGCCGGTAATACAGGTTGGCGATCACCAGGAATTCGGCGGCCTGAAAGATCGATTCCTGCAGGTGGAAATACGGCCGGTCGCCGTTCCAAGCGTACCAGATATCCCGCAGTTCCGGGAAGCCGTCATGCGCCAGCGCCTCGGACACCCGCTTGTGATCGAGCCCCACCGTGCGCAGCAATTCCTTGGTCAGATACGACCCGCCGCTGCGCGGATAGCCGATCACGAAGGCGAAGCGCAGCCCTTCGAGATAGCGGCGCACCAGCGGATAATCCCCCGCCAGCATCGCCACCGCCACGTGCAGCAGGTCGCTGACGGCGCGCCGGCTGAGCGGGGTTTCGAAGATCGTCTCGTCGAAGGCCGGGAGTGCGGCGGGTTGGCTCAGGAAATCCGTGGTCTGGTCGGCCCAGTCATAGGAGCCGTCGGTCCAGTCCGCGTAGCGTTCGTTGAGTTCGGCGAGCACGCCGGTGAACCAGGGCGAGGGCTGGAATTTGAGCGTGATGTCGAGGTTCATCGGCTGAAGGTTGCCTGGAAGAGCAGCTGATCGCGGGCGCGGGAGATTGTGGGGGCGCTGTTGGCGCCGATCTCGTGCTCGTAGGAGAGGTCGAGGCCGACGCCCCGC
>JAJZSY010000062.1 GCA_021849425.1 Pseudomonadota bacterium | reverse complement strand
GGACGGCGTCAGCTCCTGCGCGTCAGGACGGTCTGGATCAGGACGGCCATCAGCAGGAAGAGGCCGGAGGCGAGGTTCTGGTAATACGAGCTGAGATTGCCGATCTGGTCGATCACGTTCTCGATGACGCCGAGCAGCAGCACGCCCGAGAGGGCGCCGGCCATGGTGCCGACGCCGCCGGTCAGCAGCACCCCGCCGATGACGGCGGCGGCGATCGAGCGCAGTTCGTCGCCCTGCCCCGCCGTCGACAGGCCGGAGGAGAGATGCGCGCCCAGCAGCGCGCCGGCGAGGCCCGCCAGCGTGCCCGACAGCACGTAAGTCGCGACCTTGACGGTGGCGACCGGGACGCCGAGCATCCGCGCCGCCTCCTCGTTGCCGCCGATCGCGAACACGGCGACGCCGAAGCGCGACCGGTTCAGCACCAGCGCCGCCAGCGCGAAGCCGGCGAGCAGGATCCAGATCAGGTTGCCGACCCCGAGCAACGTGCCGTTGGCGATCTGGCCGAACAGGCCGGGGTGGACGATGACCATGCTGCTCCTGGCCAGGACGAGGTCGAGGCCGCGCACGCCGAGCAGGGCGGCGAGCGTGACGATGAACGGCGCCATGCCGGCGCGGGCGATCAGCAGCCCGTCGATCAGCCCGACCGCCGCGCCCGCCAGGCAGGGCACCAGCAGGGCGGGCACCCAGCCATAGGGCACCGCATAGGCCGCCAGCACCGAGCCGAGGCCGATGACCGAGCCGACCGACAGGTCGAACCCGCCGAGAATGATCACGAAGGTCTGGCCGATCGTCACCAGGCCGACGAAGCTCGCCGCGACGCCGATATTCTCGAAATTGTTGACCGTCGCAAAATACGGGAAGACCGCGCTGGCGATGACCGCGGCGATGGCGAGGACCACGATGGCGCCGCGCGACCGGATCAGCGCGATGATCCGCGCGCGGCGTTCGGTGTCCGGTGCCGCGATGCCCGCACCGGCGGCTGGCGCGCCGCTCATCCGCCGGCCCGCTGCAGGTACAGCGCGGCGACGATGAAGGCCGCCTTGAGGATCTGCGCGTAGCTGAAATTGATGTCGTTCATGATGAAGCTCGCTCCCAGGACCTGCAGCAGCAGGACGCCGAAGACGCCGCCGGCGATCGAGACCCGGCCGCCGGAGAGCGGCGTGCCGCCGATCACGGCCGCGGCGATCGCGTCAAGCTCGAAATTCAGCCCGATATAGTTGGGATCCGCCGCGCCGAGCCGGGCGGCGGCGAACAGGCCGGCAAGCCCCGCGAGCAGGCCGCTCGCCGCATAGACGGCGAACAGCGTCCGCCGCACCTTGATGCCGGCGATCACCGCCGCCGCCTGGTTGGCGCCGATGAAGACGAGGCTGCGCCCGAAGACGGTGGTGCGCACGACGAGGGCGACCGTGGCGGCCAGCGCGAGGGCGATGATCGCGACCATCGGCACCAGCGACACGGCGCCGATGCCGAGCCAGTCGAACACCCCGCCCGTGGGCAGCGACACGCGCGATCCGTCCAGCAGCGCCTCGGCCAGGCCGCGGGCGGTGACCAGCAGCGCCAGGCTCGAGATCAGCGGATTGATGTCGAGGAAGGCGATGAGCGCGCCGTTCAGCAGGCCCACCGCGAGGCCGGTGCCCAGCGCCGCGACGACGGAAACACCCGCGCCGCCCGGCAGCGCCAGGGCCATCACCGATGCGGCGAGCGCCATCGACGAGCCGACCGACAGGTCGATCCCCCGCGTGCCGATCGCCAGGCTCTGCCCGAGCGTGATGAGGATGATCGGCGCGGCCTGGAACAGCAGGTTGCGGATCACGATCGGGTTGCGGAACCCCGGCGTGAAGATCAGGTCGACGATCACCAGCAGGGCGAAGGCGATGTAGACGCTCTGCGCGCGCAGCATCGCCGCCGGCGTGTCGTGGCCGGCGCGCGCCGCAAGCCCGGCAAGGCGGGACGGCCTGTTCATGACGGCGCTCATGCTCCCGCCCGCTCGTGCGGGGCGGCCAGCCGGTCGAGCACGTCCTGCACGCCGGCGCCGGCGGTTTCCATCGTGTCCGCGACACGTCCCTCGTCGAGGATCACCAGCCGGTCGGCCAGCACCATCAGCTCCTCCATTTCCGAAGACGTCACCAGCACGCCGAGGCCGCGCTCGACCAGGCGGCGGATCGCGTCGTGCACCTCGGCCTTGGCGCCCACATCGATCCCCCGCGTCGGGTCGTCGAGCATGATGGCGCGCGGGTCGGTGGCGAGGCAGCGGGCCAGCAGGACCTTCTGCTGGTTGCCGCCCGAAAGCGAGGTGATGGGCGCATCGGCGCCCGCCGTCTTGATCCCCAGCAGGCGGACGAACTCGGCCACCATTTCGGCCTGCCGGCGGCGGGAGACGAAGCCGTAGCGGGAGATGCGCCGCAGCGCGCAGGCCGTCAGGTTCTCCGCGACCGAGAGCTTCGGAAAGATCCCCTCCGCCCGCCGGTCTTCCGACAGGAAGGCGAGGCCGGCGGCAATCGACCGCTCCGGCGCGGGGGCGGGCAGCGGCCGGCCGCCGACCTCGACCGTGCCGGCACCCGGCGTCTCGATCCCGAAACTCGCCTTCATCGTCTCGGTGCGGCCGGAGCCGAGCAGGCCGGCCAGGCCGACCACCTCGCCGGGCATGACCTCGTAGGACACGTCCCGCACCCGGTTGCGCCAGGTGAGATGGCGCGCGGCCAGCGCAGGGGCGCCCGAAGCCGCCGCGCGCGGCGCGTGCTGGCGCTGCAGCGTTTCCGCGCTCCGCCCCAGCATCGCGGCGATCAGCGCCTGGCGCGGCAGGTCGGCGGCCGGCGCGCTGGCGACCAGGCGGCCGTCGCGCAGCACCGAGAAGCGGTCGCACAGCCGGTAACATTCCGACAGCCGGTGGCTGACGAACAGGATCGCGATGCGCTCGGCCTTCAGCCGGTCGACCACGCGGAACAGGGTCTCGACCTCGCCGCCGGTGAGCGCGGAGGTCGGCTCGTCGAGAATGACGACCTTCGCGCCGAGCCGGATGCCGCGGGCGATCGCGACCATCTGCTGGAGCCCGAGCCCGAGCGTGCCGAGCCGCGCCCGCGGGTCGATGCGCAACTCGTAGCGCGCCAGCAGCGACTGCGCCTCCGCCTCCATCCGGCGCCGGTCGATCAGCCAGCCAAACCGCCTCGGCTCGTGGCCGAGGAAGAGGTTCTCGGCCACGTCCCGTTCGGGGATCAGGTTGATCTCCTGGTAGACGGCGCTGATGCCGTGGCGTTGGGCGGTGCGGGGGGAGTCGAACCGCACCGCCGCGCCGCCCAGCCTGATCGTTCCGTCGTCAGGCTGATGGAACCCGGTCAGCAGCTTGATCAGCGTCGACTTGCCAGCGCCGTTCTCGCCGGCAAGTCCATGCACCTCGCCGGCATTGAGCGTCAGCGACACCCCCTCCAACGCCCGCACCGCACCGAAACGCCTTGAAACGGCGACCGTTTCAAGAACCGGCACAGCATGCTTGCAC
>JAJZSY010000061.1 GCA_021849425.1 Pseudomonadota bacterium | reverse complement strand
CCAGCCCGCGCGCAGCGCCCGCCGCAGCCCCTCGTGCCGCGCCTCCGCCATCTCCGGCGTCATGTCCGCCGCCCGCATCGTGCCCGCCCCGCCATGGATCGCGATCGAGATGCTCATTTCGTCTCCTCATTGCCGTATGCGTCAGTTCTCGCCATACTCGGCGCACCGGCGCACACTAGTCGCCCGGAACGCAGGGAGGAACAGAAATGGCGGCAGAGCTGATCGTGGAAAGCGTCGGGGCGGTGCGGGTGCTGAAGCTCAACCGGCCCGACCGTCTGAACGCGCTGAACGAGGCGGTGCACGAGGCGCTCGCCGCCGCCTTCGCCGCCATCGAGGCCGACGATTCGGTCCGCGCCGTGCTGCTGACCGGCGAGGGCAGGGGGTTCTGCGCCGGCGCCGATCTCAACCAGTCCCTCGGCGGCGGCCCGCGCGATCTCGGCGCCTCGATCGACCGGCATTACAACCCGCTGGTCCGCCGCATGCGCGCCCTGCCGAAGCCGATCGTCGCCGCCGTCAACGGCGTCGCCGCCGGCGCCGGCGCCAATCTCGCCCTCGCGGCGGATATCGTGCTCGCCTGCGAGGCGGCGAATTTTACCCAGGCCTTCATCCGCATCGGCCTGATCCCGGATGCCGGCGGCACCCATTTCCTCCCCCGCGCGGTGGGCGATGCCCGCGCCCGCGGCCTTGCCATGCTGGGCGAGACCATCACCGCCCGCCAGGCCGCCGACTGGGGCCTGATCTGGCGCTGCCTGCCCGACGAGGGCTTCCTCGCCGCCGCCCTTGCCGTGGCGGCCGATCTCGCCGCCCGCCCGACCCAGGCGCTCGCTGCGATGAAGGCCGCCTTCAACGCCGCCGGCGCCAACGGGCTCGACGCCCAGCTCGATCTCGAACGCGACCTCCAGCGCCGCATGGGAAGCACGCCGGATTTCGCCGAGGGTGTGACCGCCTTCCGCGAAAAGCGCCCGGCGAAATTTACCGGCGCGCCGCCAGCGCGAGACTGAGCGCGATCGCCCCGAGCCCCGCGAACAGCGCACGGGGCCCGATTCCCGCGTGCAGCAGCGCGGTTAGTATCAGGCTCGCCGCGACCATCCCGGCGGCGGAGAGAATGTTCGTCCCCGCCACCGCCCGCGCCCGCGCCTCCGCCGGCGCCCAGGCCTGCACCGCGGCGAAGCTCGGCACCGCGATCACCCCGCCGCCGAGGGCTGCGACGAACAGCAGCGCCAGCGTCACCCCGAACCGGTCGGCCGCCGCCAGCGCCCCCAGCGCCAGCGCCGCGATGCCGACCGCCACCGTCCCGCCCCATGCCGGCGCCAGCGCGATCCGCCCGCGCAGCCGTGACGCGGCCAGGAAACTCCCCGCGCCGACGCCGAGGGAGAACACCGTCAGCCCCAGCGTCACCGCGCCGGGCCCGCGCAGCAGCGTCGTCCGCGTCAGCACCGGCAGCAGCGTCATGCAGGTGATCCCGGCGAACCAGAACCAGGCGTTGACCAGCGCCGCCCGCCACAGCGGCGCCGCGCCGCGCAGCGTGCGCAGCAGATCCGCCGAGGCCGCCACCGGGCTCGCCGAGAGCTTCAGCCCCGGCCGCGCCGCCCCCGGCCGGGGGATCAGCGCCGCCGCCCCGAAGGCGAGCAGGGCGAACCCCATCACCACGGCGCCGAGTAGCCAGGGCTCCCGCGCGCCGAGCAGCCCGCCCAGCGCCGTCCCCGCCAGAATCGCGAGGAAGGTCGCGAAATCCACCATCGCGTTGGCGAGCGGCAGCCGCGCCGTCTCCAGCAGGTCCGGCAGCAGCCCGTATTTCACCGGCCCGAACAGCGCCGCCAGCACCCCGAAGCCGAGCAGGGCGGCGAACAGCACCGGCACCGAACCGGCGAGAAACCCCGCCACCGCGAGCCCCGCCGCGCCGATCTCGACCCCCTTCACCACGGTCGCGACCCGCGCCTTGTCGAACCGGTCCGCCATCTCCCCGGCAATCCCCGAGCACAGCAGGTAGGGCAGGATGAACACCCCGCCCGCCAGCGCCACCAGCGCGGGGCTGCCCTTCGCGCGGTAGAGAATCAGCACCACCAGCGCGGTCTTGAGGAAATTGTCGTTGAAAGCGGCGAAGGCCTGGCACCAGAACAGCGGCGCGAAGCGCCGGTCCAGCAACAGCGCGCCTGGTTTCGCGCTCAGGTTTCGTCCGGCGTCTTGAGGTCGAGGCTGAGCGCGTGCAACCCGGTCTCGAACTCGGCCTTCAGCGCCTCGTTCACCGCCCGCTGCCGCGCCACCCGGTTCATCCCCCGGAACGCCCCGGCCACCATCCGCAGCCGGTAATGCGTCTCGCCCGCCTCCGGCGCGTGGCCCGGCCCGGTCATCCGGCCGATATGGCTGGCGTGTTTCGCGCTGTCGTCCTTCAATTCCAGCAGCTCGGGGGCGAAACATTCGCCGAGGATCGCGCGGATTCGGTCGGATCGTGATGTCATGGGTGGATTGTGCGCCGCCGCCGCCCGGTTGCCAAGACGCCGACAAAGGGCAAATTAGCGGTCATGACGAGACTATGCCCATGACCCGGACCACCCGCCGCGTGCGCGCCTTCGCGCCCGACCCGGATGCCCCGGGCCGCGCCTGCGACATGCCCGACTGCGACAAGCCCGGCGAATACCGCGCCCCCCGCTCGCGCGAGAATTTGCGCGACTGGCACTGGTTCTGCCTTGAGCATGTCCGCGCCTACAATGCCGGCTGGGACTACTACAAGGGCATGAGCCCCGGCGAGATCGAGGCGCATCTGCGCGCCGACACCGCCTGGCAGCGCCCGACCTGGCCGCTCGGCCGCGCCGGCGCCGTCGGCGAGGCGGTCGAGGCCGAACTCGCCGCGTTTTCCGGCATCGGCCGCCCCCGCCGGCCCGAACCCGAGCGCGCCCCGCCGGAGCTGCGCGAGGCGCTCGATGTGCTTGGCCTCGCCTGGCCCGTCACCCGCGAGGCGGTGCGCGCCCGCTACAAGGAACTTGCCAAGCGTCACCACCCCGACGCCAATGGCGGTGACCGCAGCGCCGAGGAACGGCTGAAGACCATCAACCTCGCCTATGCCACGCTGCGCTCCCGCCTGCCGGCCGAGGGGCAGCCCCGCGCCGCCGCCGGCGCCTGATCCCTTGCGCGCCGCGCCATGGCGAGTAGTCTGACCCCGAGCTGTGAGGATGAACGACCGATGAACAATATCGCTGCACTGGCCGAAACCCGCGGCACGCCGACCTCGGCGATCAACCTGCCGGACCGCACCGTCTCGGCGCGCGAGGTCTTCGGCATCGATTGCGGCTTCGACATCCCGGCCTTTTCCGAGCGCACCGAACACGTCCCCGAGACGGACGACACCTACCGCTTCGACCCCGAAACCACCATCGCCATCCTCGCCGGCTTCGCCCTCAACCGCCGGGTGATGATCCAGGGCTATCACGGCACCGGCAAGTCGACGCATATCGAGCAGGTCGCCGCCCGCCTCAACTGGCCCTGCATCCGCGTCA
>JAJZSY010000060.1 GCA_021849425.1 Pseudomonadota bacterium | reverse complement strand
TTGGCATTGGGCCCTCGGCGCTGACGGAGGCCATGGGCATGCTCAACCACCATTTCGCAGCCGCCGCCTGATCGGCGCAGAGCGACAGCCTACCTCTGACTGCCGCCAATCTTTGCAACAGAGCCGTTCTCTAGCAGCACGCGGTTCTTCAGGGTCTGGTGCCAGCGCTCGATCTTGCCTTGGGTCTGTGGGTGGAAGGGTGCGCCGCGCACGTGGCTCATCTTGTTGGCCTCGATGTATTCGGCCAGTTCGCCAGCGATGTAGCTGGGGCCATTATCGCTGAGCAGGCGGGGCCTGTGCAGCACGTTGGCGTGATCGCAGCCTGAGGCTGCTAGCGCCATATCGAGCGTGTCAGTGACGTCCTCGGCTCGCATGGTGGTGCAGAGCTTCCATGCAATGATGTAGCGCGAGTAATCGTCGAGCACGGTCGACAGATACATCCAGCCCCACCCGATGATCTTGAAGTAGGTAAAGTCTGTCTGCCACATCTCATTCGGGCGCGTGGTCTTCGTGTGGAACGCCTCTGCCGCCTTGATCACCGTATAGGCCGGGCTGGTGATGAGGTCGTGGGCCTTGAGCAGGCGGTAGACCGTGGCTTCGGACACGAAGTAGCGCTTCTCGTCGGTGAAGCGCACCGCCAGCTCTCTCGGCGATAGCTCGCTGTGTTCCAGAGCCATGTCGACGATCTGATCCTGAACCTCGGGCGCGATCCTGTTCCACACCCGGCTCGGCGTCGATGGCCGGTCTGCCAGCGCTTCGGGCCCGCCTTCAAGGTAGCGATCATACCAGCGGTAGAAGGTCCGGCGAGCAACGCCGAGCTGGTCCAGCGTGCGCTTGGCGGGCAGGTGCGATTGCTCGACGATCCGGATGATCTCGAGCTTCTCGGATGCGGGGTATCTCATTCGTCGCCTCCCCCATCCGCGATCATGCTTTTTTTGAGCAAGCGGTTCTCCAGGGTGAGGTCGGCCACGCACTCCTTCAGGTCGCGGGCCTCACGGCGCAGGTCCTTCACCTCGTCCGTGGTCGCAGCGCGGGCCGTGTCACCGGCGAGGCGACGCTTGCCAGCCTCCATGAACTCTTTGGACCAGGTGTAATACAGGCTCTGGGCGATACCCTCGCGGCGGCAAAGCTCGGCAATGGAGTCATCGCCTCGTAGCCCATCGAGCACGATCCGGATCTTGTCTTCCGCTGAGAAGTGTCGGCGGGTCTTGCGGCGGATGTTGCTGCGCGACAATCAAGGTGAGAACAGCGCGACAATCTAGATGAGAATGGCGGGGGTGTGTCTGTCGGGACGAGGGGCGAAGCCCCGAGGAGCGACAGACACACCCCCGCAAGCGTCTTTTCTTTTGGAATGGCGCTTTTGGTGATCGTGACCTGCCAGGTGGCGCCTCCTTTGGAAGGGGAGATGCGGTGCCCGGGAGACATATCAACGATCATCAGGTGAGATTATATATGAAGATGAGACAGACAGTGTCGCCGCGCTCGGCGGCGGCGTGCGCGGCGTTCAGCACGGCAACGGCGTATCGGCTGGAGCGGGATGCGCAGTTGCCCTCGCAGAAGAAAGAGCCGCGCGGTCGCCGGCGCCCCGATCCGCTGGCGGATATCTTCGATAGCGAAGTTGTACCGCTGCTGGAGGCGGCGCCGGGACTCCGGGCCGTGACGGTGTTCGAAGAAATGCAGCGTCGTCATCCTGAGCTTCCCGATGGGGTGCGGCGGACGATGGAGCGTCGGGTTCGAAGCTGGCGGGCGCTGCAAGGCCCGGATCGCGACGTGATCTTCCGCCAGGTGCACGAGCCGGGTCGGATGGGGCTGTCGGATTTTACCGACATGGCCGATCTGGGCGTACACATCGCCGGGGTCGGGCTCGATCACCGGCTGTACCACTTCCGGCTCGCCTGTTCTGGCTTCGAGCATGCCCATGTGATCCTGGGCGGCGAGAGTTATGTCGCGTTGGCGGAGGGGCTGCAGAATGCCCTGTGGGCGCTGGGCGGCGCGCCGCGCGAGCATCGCAGCGACAGTCTGTCGGCGGCGTTCCGGAATCTGGATGCATCGGCGCGCGAGGATCTGACGCACAGATATGACGCGCTGTGTCGCCATTACCGGATGGAGCCGACCCGCAATAACCGCGGTGTTGCGCATGAAAATGGCGCGATCGAGAGCGCGCACGGGCATCTGAAGGCGGCGGTGCGCGACGCGCTGTTGATGCGCGGATCGGCCGACTTCGACGACCTTGCGGAATATCGCTGCTTCGTCGACGAGATCGTCGCGCGCAAGAATGCGCGGTGCGCGAAGCGGATCGACGCCGAACGGGCGGCGCTTCAGTCGCTACCGAGCATGCGCACCAGCGATTATGAAGAGGTGCTTGTCATGGTGACCTCCTCGGGCGGGTTCACGCTGCGCAAGGTGTTCTACACCGTGCCGTCGCGGCTGATCGGCCATCGACTGCGAGTGCGACTTTACGACGATCGGCTTGAGCTGTTCCTCGGCGGCACACCGCTCTTTACGCTTCCGCGCGGCCGCGCCGAGCGCAGCGGCAAACATGGCCATGTCGTCGATTATCGCCATGTCATCCATGCGCTTCGGCGCAAACCGATGGCGCTGCTGAATCTTGTCTATCGCCACCAGCTCTTCCCGCGCGAGGCCTACCGGCGCATGTTCGATCGGCTGCTGGAGCGGCTCGCCGAACGGGTCGCGTGCCGGACAATGGTCGAGCTTCTTAGCCTCGCGCATGAGCGGGCCTGCGAGGCCGAACTCGCCGCTGTGTTGGAAACCCTGCTAGCGACGCCGCAGGGTATGCCGGACATGGCAATGCTTAGGGCGCGGTTCGCGCCCGACCCCGCGGCGCTGCCCGAGGTCATCGTCGAGCTCGTCCCGCTGAGCGCCTATGAAGCGCTCCTGGCTCCTCGCGCGGAGGAAATGGCATGACCCAGGGTATTGATGTCACAAAGCTCACGCTGATGCTCAACGAGCTGCGACTGCCGACAATCAAACAGCTCTGGCCGACGTTCGCCGAGCGTTCCGACAAGGAGGGCTGGCCGGCGGCGCGGTTCCTCAGCGCGATCACCGAGCATGAGATCGCCGAACGCGGTCGCCGCCGCATGGAGCGGCATCTGGCGGAGGCGAAACTGCTGCCGGGAAAAACGCTCGATACGTTCGACTTCGACGCGGTTCCGATGATATCGAAGGCGCAGGTGATGGCGATCTGTGCCGGAGACAGCTGGCTCGAAAATGGCGCAAACCTGATCCTGTTCGGCCCGCCCGGCGGAGGAAAATCGCATCTGTCGTCGGGCATCGGGCTCGCGCTGATCGAAAAGGGTTGGCGGGTGCTGTTCGTCCGCACCTCCGACCTCGTCCAGAAACTACAGGTCGCGCGCCGCGAGCTCGCGCTCGAGAACGCGATCAATCGGCTTGATCGCTTCGACCTTCTGATCCTCGACGACCTTGCCTATGTCGCCAAGGATCAGGCTGAAACCTCGGTTCTGTTCGAGCTGATCAGCGCGCGATACGAGCGGCGTTCGC
>JAJZSY010000039.1 GCA_021849425.1 Pseudomonadota bacterium | reverse complement strand
CGCAGCGCCCGCGGCGTCAGCCGCCGACCCCCATGCCCCACCGTCCGCATCACCTCCGCCACAGGGATCAGCATCCCCAGCGCGCGGCTCCAGATCAGCTTGAATGCATGGTTCATCGGAAATCTCTGACACAATGGATATTCGACAATGTTCAATCGACGCCGTTAGAATGACATCAGGCATCTACAAACGGCACGACAGGAATCAAAACAAGCGAGGGCGATCTGCGTCCGCCGCACATATGCGGCGCACGGCAGCACCATAGGCACCAAGATTCCAAATTTCAACCAGGGATTGTAATTTGCGGGTCGATCGATCCCCGAAGCCAACATATCGCGCCCCCACCGCCCGACCGCGGAAGAAGGCAGCGCGCCTCACGCCGGCGCGGCGATGGCAAAAGCTATGCTTGAAACGGGTGATTTTCCGATCTGCGCCGCCCCGGCCGGCATATCATGCGCCTGCGATCAAAAAATGTCAGGCGGTGGATACCACCACGCCGTCAAGACTGGCGTCCGGGTTCATCGGAAATCCGTTCTCCCGTTCCAGAATCGCAGAATCGGGCGAAACTCTCGACCGAACCGCCAACCCTGCCGTGGCGGCTAACGGTTTCATCGTGGATTGCCGCCGCCGCCGCCTCGATCAGGAACAGCGGCACGAGATTGTTCCACACCCGGTCGTCGAACCAGCGATCAGGCGCCGCAGCGGCGCTGGCGCGATACGACCTGACAAAAGCGCCTGTTGTTTCGTGTCGAAAACGCTCCAAAACGGCATCGCATCGCGGTGAAGGGCCGGCGCCGTTCGCAAGCCGCGTCTGCCTTACCGCCATCGCCGCATTGTCGAGAGACCAGATCAATCCCGCGACGTCGCGGAGCGGAGAGGCTTTCTGACACCGGATCGACAGAGGGATGGATGGCTCTCCTTCGAAATCGATGATCAGGGCATCGCCTTGCATGACAAGAACCCGACCAAGATGGAAATCGCCATGAACGCGCGTCATCAGGGCTCCCTCGCCTGCGATGGCATGGCGGGACAGGCGGGCTTCCAGCGCGGCGCGGCTTTCCTTCAGATGCCGCACGACGCTCTTCAGGTCGCCGCCCGAGCCTGAAGAAGCCTCGTCAAGGGCCCCAAAAGCCAGGGCGATCTGATGGTGCGCGGCCTCCGCCCATCCGGTCGCATTGTCCATTTCGGCGATCTGTGGCGCAAACGCCGCGGCGGGATGCGGCCGGGCGAGAATGGCGTGCATTTCGGCAAGCCGCCGCCCCATCGCGCCAGCAAGCGAAAGACACGGCGCCAGCGCAGCCTCCTCCGCCCCGCCATCAGGCTGCGCATGCGCCGCGCCGTCGACAGCGCGGGCGAGCGCATCGATCATGTATTGCCAGGCATCCCCCTGATTCCGGACGAATTGCTGAACGATCACCAGAGTGGTTCGCGCCCCGGCATCGTCCGTCAGAACGACTTCGCCGAGCAGCGCGGGGGTATGGACAAATCCATGGTCCGCGAGGAAGCGGGGCATTTCCGCCTCGGGGTGATGCCCGGCCTCGAGCCGGCGCAGAACCCTGATGATGGCGGCCTCGCCGACGATCATCGAACTGCTGGCGTGCTCGGCGGAAAATCTGCGGATATCGGCATCCCCTTGGCGGAGAACAGACCCGGCGCGGTCGGTCGCTTCGAACGTGAGCGTGCCCGCATCCAGCCGGAGCGCACGCCGCTCCAGCAGCCCCGCGATGATGGCGCGGCCGAATGCGTCGACGGCGAACCCGTCGGTCAGATGGCCGAGACGCCGCTGCTGCCGCAATCGCGCCAGCGCCAGGTGCTGCGCGATCGGCGCGGCGGGCTGATCGTCCCAGTCGGCGGCCAGCGGCAGGAAATAGCGTTCACCCCGCCCGCCCCGATCGAGCATGGCCTGGCAGAGCAGGAATTCGCCCTCCGGCATCGCCACATGGTCCATCGCGGCAATCGTCGCATGGCCTGCTTCGCCGCCATCGCCGGCGAACCAGCGGCGCCGGGCGAGATAGGCCGGCAGGATGTCGCTCTGGAGGCTCTGAATGGTCTGCGGCGTGGCGAGATCCCGCAGGCTGCCGCGCATGACCAGCGTGACATGGTCGGGCAGCGGTTCCGAAGGTTCGATCCGCCAGCTGGGCATCGCGGCTTCGGTCGTCAGGCTGAACCAGTAGAACGCGTAGGGCGGCAGGGTCAGCACATAGGGAAGCGGACCGATCGGGGGAAACGGGGAGCCGCCGATGACATCGAGCGGAACCCTGCCGGCGAAAGCCGCGAGATCGAGTTCGACCGCCTGGGCCGTGCGCGCGAGATTATAGACGCAGAGGATCGTCTCCCCGGCGTCGTCCTGCTCGTTCATGTCGCGGATATAGGCGAGTATCCTGCGGTTTCCGGGATACAGAAACCGCATGCCGCCGCGGCCGAAGGCACGATGGCGCCGGCGCACGGCGAGCATGCGGCGCGTCCAGTTCAGCAGAGAATGCGGGTCTTTCGCCTGCGCCTCCACATTCAGCGCCTGATAGCCGGATACCGGGTCCATGATCGGGGGCAGCACGAGGGCGGCGGGGTCGGCGCGCGAGAAGCCGCCATTGCGGTCCGGAGACCACTGCATCGGCGTCCGCACGCCATCGCGGTCGCCGAGGTGGATGTTATCGCCCATCCCGATTTCATCGCCATAATAAATGACCGGCGTGCCGGGCATCGACAGCAGAAGCCCGTTCATCAGCTCGATGCGGCGGCGGTCCCGTTCCAGCAGCGGCGCGAGACGACGGCGAATGCCGAGATTGAGCCGGGCGCGGTGATCGGCGGCATACGTGGCCCAGAGATAATCGCGCTCCTTTTCCGTCACCATCTCAAGGGTCAGCTCATCGTGATTGCGCAGGAAGATCGCCCATTGGCAATTCGCCGGGAGTTGCGGCGTCTGGCGCATGATGTCGGAAATCGGAAACCGGTCCTCCTGCGCGATCGCCATGTACATCCGCGGCATCAGCGGAAAGTGGAACGCCATGTGGCATTCATCGCCATCGCCGAAATAGGGCAGCGTATCCTCGGGCCATTGATTGACCTCGGCGAGCAGCATGCGGTCGGGCGCGTGCGCCTCCAGCGCCGCGCGGAGCTGTTTCAGGATCGCGTGGGTCTCGGGAAGATTTTCATTGGCGGTTCCCTCGCGTTCGGCAAGATAGCCCACGGCATCGAGCCGGAACCCATCGACGCCGAGATCGACCCAGAAGCGCATGATCCCCAGAACCTCCTGAAGCACGCGGGGATTATCGAAATTCAGATCAGGCTGATGGCTGTAGAAACGGTGCCAGTAATACGCGCCGGCGGTGGCATCCCAGGTCCAGTTCGATTTTTCGAGATCAACGAAAATGATCCGCGTGCCGGCATATTTCTGGTCGTTGTCCGACCATACATAATAGTCGCGGGCGGCAGACCCCGGCTTTGCGTGACGCGCGCGCTGAAACCAGGGGTGCTGGTCGGAAGTGTGGTTGATGACCAGTTCGGTAATCACCCGCAGGCCGCGGCGATGGGCGGCATCGATGAACCGGCGCACGTCGCGCAATGTGCCATATTCAGGATGGACGGCGCGATAGCCGCTGACGTCATAGCCATCGTCACGCCGGGGCGAGGGATAGAATGGCAGCAGCCATATCGCGGTCACGCCAAGATCGACGATGTAGTCGAGCTTCTCCATCAGGCCGGCGAAATCGCCGACGCCATCGCCATTCCTGTCGAAGAACGATTTCACGTGCACCTGATAGATGATCGCGTCCTTGAACCATTGCGGGTCCGTCGCCTGCGCGTCTTGCCTGAAGAGCGTTTCCGTATGGCGTGTCATGTCCGGCGCCTCCTCGCGGTGTCGGGGTCACAAGATCAGGATCGGGGCTGCTGTCCGGGTGGGGCGCCTGAGTGCCGCCGGGCGCGGCAGAGTCGCCGAAGCGCGGGTTCCATGCGGCTTCGGCTGGCGGCCCGTTGCCTGCGGCAACGGGGAGACGAGGCCCGGAAACGGAACGCCGATCCGTCGATCACGATATGGGCGTGGAAGTGTCGGCCACAGCGCTGGCGCGGTCAAGGCGCCAGCGCGTCGCCGTCAGTTGCCGGCAGGCCGCCGGCCGGCCCAGGGCAGTGCCGCCTCCAGCTGTGCGGCGAGGCGGAGCAGCGTGGCTTCGTCCGCCGTGCGGCCGACGAACTGCACCCCGATCGGCAGCCCGTCGGGCCCCTGATGCAGCGGCACCGACATGGCCGGAACGAAGGCCATGTTGGCGAGCTGGGTGAAGGGCGTGCGTTCGAGATTCTGGAAGGCGAGCCCTTCGACGACGCCCGAGCGGATCAGCAGGCCTCCGGCATTGGCGCGGCTGATCAGGCGGGAGATGGCCTGGAGGACGGCCGGCGACTCCAGCTCGCCGATTTTTGCCGGGCCGAGCGCCGTGGTCGGCGTGAGATAGAGATCGTATGTCGTGAAAAACGCGCCCAGCGCACGGGCGAACCCGTTCCACTGCTCGCGCAGCTCGACATAGGCGCCGGCGGACATCGCCCGCCCGATCGCCGCGATCGCCCGTGTGTCGGGGTGGAACTCCCGGTCCGCGCTGCCGTGCTCCCGCCGGAGCCGGGCGAGCAGGGCAGCGACCTGGCCGTAATACATCCCCATGTAGCAGCGCGCGAGCATCTTCCCGTCGATCGCCGGCTCGGCCTCCTCGACGATGTGGCCGAGGGAATCGAGCAGGCGGGCGGTCGCCGCGACGGCCTCGGCGATTTCCGGAGCCACCCGCCCGCCGATCGGCGAGCGGACGGAGAAGCCGATCCGCAGCCGGCCGGGATCGGCGCCGACCTCTGCACCGAAGGGGCGCGCCGGCGCCGGGATGATGAAGGGATCGCCCACCGCCGGGCCGGCAAGACAGTCGAGCATGGCCGCGGAATCGCGGACGCTGCGGGTCAGCACATGGTCCGCCACCGCGCCATCCCACAACTCCCCGGCCATCGGCCCTGACGAGATCCGCCCGCGGGAGGGCTTGAGCCCGAACAGCCCGCAATAGGCGGCGGGAATGCGGATCGATCCGCCGCCATCGCCCGCGCCGGCCATGGCAACATAGCCGGCCGCGACCGCGGCGGCCGAACCGCCCGACGATCCCCCGGGCGTGTGCGCGGGATTCCACGGGTTACGCGTTGCGCCATAAAGGCGGGTTTCGGTGGTCGCCTTGAGGCCGAGTTCCGGCGCCGTCGTCATGCCGGCGATCACCAGCCCGGCGGCGAGGCAGCGTTCGACGAAATGCGAGGAGCGGGCGGCGACATTGCCCCGCAGCGGCAGCGCCCCCATCGTCATCGGCGCGCCCGCGTAGTCCTGGGCAAGATCCTTGAGCAGAAACGGAACGCCTGCGAAAGGCCCCTGCAACCCGGCGCCGATCTGCCGGCGGGCGCGCTCGCGCAGATCGGCGGCGATGGCGTTCAGTCGGGGTTCGTGGGCGTCGATCCTGGCGAGGGTTGCGTCAAGCAGTTCCTCCGCCGTGATCTCGCCGCCCCGGACAAGGGCGGCGAGAGATGTCGCGTCGTGGTTTGCGAGTTCTGCTTCCTGCATGCCCCATCAAAGGGACAATTTGAGCCAGGATGCAACCTCGCCGGCAACGCCACGGCGGAAGGCGAGCACGCAGGCGATGAAGATCACGCCCTGAATCACCGTCACCCAGTCACTGAAACTGGCGAGATAATACTGCATGGCGACCACGATCGCAGCACCGACCAGCGGCCCGAACACGGTCCCGATCCCGCCGACCAGCACCATGAGCACGACGAGGCCGGACGTCGCGTTGCCGACATCGGTGAGCGTGGCGATGCGGACGACCAGAGCGTTCAGCCCGCCGGCAATGCCGCCCAGCGCCGCCGCCAGCACGAAGATGACCCATTTATACTGCTCGACCTTGTAGCCGAGCGAGATGGCGCGGCTCTCGTTCTCGCGGATCGCCTTCACCACCTGGCCGAACGGCGAGTGGATCACCCGATGCACGAACAGGAAGCCGGCGATGAACACGGCGAACACCAGCCAGTAGAGCTGCAGGTCGTTGTGCAGGGAAAAGCTGCCGAACAGATTGCCGCGAGGAATGTTCTGAATGCCGTTCTCGCCGCCGGTAAAGCCGGTGTCCTGCACCGCGAAGAAATAGACGAGCTGCGCGAGGGCGAGGGTGATCATCGCGAAATAGATGGTCTGCCGCCGGATCGCCAGCCAGCCGAACACGACGCCGATCGCCGCGGCGGTGAGGCCGCCCAGGATCAGCCCCACTTCGGTGGAGGCGTGCATCGTCTGGATCATGTAGCCGGCGACATAGCCGCCCATGCCGAAAAAGGCGGCCTGGCCGAGCGACAGCAGGCCGGTATAGCCCATCAGCAGGTTCGCCCCCATCGCGAAGAGCGCGAAGCACATCACCTGCATGACGAAAATCGGATAGGCGACGAAGGGGGCGACGGCGAGGATCGCCGCCATGACGACGAAGCCGATCGCCTGGGCGCGGGTGAAACCGAACATCATGCCGCCCTTCCGAACAGGCCGGCCGGACGGGCCAGCAGAACCACAGCCATCACCGCAAACACCACCACGGAAGACGCCGCCGGATAATAGACCTCGGTGAAGCCCTGGATGATGCCGAGGCCGAAACCGGTAAGAATGGCGCCGCCGATCGAGCCCATGCCGCCGATGACGACAACGGCGAACACCGTGTTGATCAGGTCGGTGCCCATGCCGGGATTGACCGAGTAGAGCGGCGCGGCGAGCACGCCGGCAAGCCCCGCGAGGGCGACGCCGGCGGCAAAGGTCAGCGCGATCACCCGCGGCACATTCACGCCGAAGGCCTGGACCAACGCGGGGTTTTCGGTCGAGGCGCGCAGCAGGGCGCCGAGGCTGGTCTTTTCAATCACGAACCAGACCGCAACGCAGATGATGATCGCCGCGGCCACCACGAAACCGCGATAGACCGGCAGATACATGAAGCCGAGATTGAGCGTGCCGGAAAGAAGGTCCGGCGCCGAGTAGGACACGCCCGAGCTGCCATAGGCGTTGGTGAACAGGCCCTGGAGCACCAAAGCGAGGCCGAAGGTCAGCAGCAGGCCGTAAAGAATGTCGAGCTTGTAGGTGAAGCGGATGAGGGTGCGTTCGAGCCCGAGCCCGAACGCCCCCACCATCACGGGGGCCAGCACCATCGCCGGCCAGTAGCCGATCCCGAGATAATGCAGCAACCCCCAGGTCACGAACGCGCCCACCATGAAGAGCGCGCCATGCGCGAAGTTGATGACGTTCAGCAGACCGAAAATGATCGCCAGCCCGAGCGAGAGCATCGCGTAGAACGAGCCGTTGATGATGCCAAGCAGCAGCTGCCCGAACAGCAGCGGCGCCGGCTTGCCGAGGATCATCAGCATGACGTGGGTCTCTTCATGGCGGGCTTGGTCTCAGGCCTTGACCAGCGGGCAGCCTTCGGCGGCCATGGGCATGAAGGCTTCTTTCGCGGGGGTCGTGGCGAGGAGCTCGTAGTAGTCCCACGGTTCCTTGCTCTCGGAAGGCGACTTCACGCGGAACAGGTAGGCATCGCACATGAAGCGGCCATCCTCACGGATATAGGCCTTGCCATAGGCATCGTCGTCGGTCGGCATCTTCTTCATCTGCGCGACGACGGCGGCGCCGTTCTTCACATCCTTCATGTTGTTCATGGCCTCGACGGCCTTGAGGAAGTGCAGCGTGCCGGAATAGCTGCCGGCCTGGCCCATCGAAGGATAGTTGTTCGGCGTGCGCGGCTTCACCCGCTTCATGAAGGCGCGGGTGCGGTCGTTCAGGTTCCAGTAGAAGCTCTCGGTGAGCGTCAGGCCCTGCGCAACCTCGAGGCCCATGCCATGCACGTCGTTCAGGAAGATCAGCAGGCCGGCGATGTGCATCTTCTTGTTCAGGCCGAACTGGTGCGCCTGCTTGATCGAGTTCACCGTGTCCTTGCCCGCGTTGGCGAGGCCGAGCACGTCGGCGCCGGACGCCTGCGCCTGGATCAGGTAGGAGGAGAAGTCGGTCGTGGTCGGGAACGGATAATTGATGTTGCCGAGAACCTGACCGCCCATCTGCTTGACGACCGCGGCGGTCTGCTCGTGCAGCAGATGGCCGAACGCGTAGTCGGCCGTGATGAAGAACCACTTCTTGCCGCCCGACTTCACGATGGCGCCGCCGGTGGAGTGCGACAGCATGTAAGTGTCGTAGGTCCAGTGCACGGTCTGCGCGTTGCAGAACTTGCCGGTGATCTCGGAAGAGGCGGAGTTGGTGTTGATGTAGGCGCGGTTCTTGTCGTGCGCGACGCCCTCGATGGCGATGCCGATGGCCGAGTTCGGCACGTCGATCACGAGATCCGCACCCTGGTCGTAGAAGCGGCGGGCCAGCGCGGTGCCGACACCCGGGTTCTCCTGGTGGTCGCCACGGATCACCTCGACGTCATAGCCCTTCTGCTTGGCGCCGAAATCCGCGATCGCCTGCTCGACGCACGCCACCGAGGTCGGGCCGCCAATGTCGCGATAGGGGCCGGAGAAATCGCTGATCACGGCGATCTTGAGCTTCTTCGCCGAGGCCGCGCGCGCCCGCGCGCCGGGCAGCGAGGCCGCGGCAACACCGGCGGCGGCGCCGCCGAGAAGGTTTCTTCTGCTCAGGTCCATGGATGTTTCCTTCGTTGAGGTTCAGATGCCAAGTCGCTGGTTGAGCGACTCGGCGCGGGCGGCGAGCTCATGGGCCGGGATCATGTCGACGACCTGTCCATGCTCGACGAGGTAGTGCCGATCAGCAAGCTTGGCGGCAAAACGGAAATTCTGCTCCACCAGCAGCACGGTGAAGCCGCGGCGCTTGATCTCGGCGATCATGTGGCCGATCTGCTGGACGATGACGGGCGCCAGCCCTTCGGTCGGCTCGTCGAGCAACAGCAGTTTCGCGCCCGTGCGCAGGATGCGGGCGATGGCCAGCATCTGCTGTTCGCCGCCGGAGAGTTTCGTCCCCGGACTTTTCGCGCGCTCGCGCAGATTGGGAAACAGCTCGTGAATATCGGCGATGCTCATGCCGCCGGGGGCGACAACCGGCGGCAGCATGAGGTTTTCCTCGACCGTCAGACCGGCAAAGATGCCGCGATCTTCCGGACAGAAGCCGATGCCGGCCCGGCCGATCGTATCGGGGCGGGCTGCGATCAGTTCGGCGCCGCGAAAGCGGATGCTGCCCGTCCGCTTCGGAACCAGCCCCATGATCGCCTTCAGCGTGGTCGATTTTCCGGCGCCGTTGCGGCCGAGCAGGGTGACGCACTCACCCTCGCGCACCTCGAACTTCATGCCGTGCAGAACGTGGCTCTCGTCGTACCACGCGTTGAGATCGGCGATTTCAAGCATCGGCGTGCTCCGAGCCGAGATAGGCGGTGATGACCGCCTCGTTGGTGGACACGCTGGCGTAATCGCCCTCGGCCAGCACGCGGCCGCGCGCGAGCACGGTGATCCGGTCCGACAGGCCGGAGACGACGGAGAGATTGTGCTCCACCATCAGGATCGTGCGCCCCTTCCGGATCTGGCGGATGAGTGCCACGATCCGGGCGACATCCGATTCGGTCATGCCGGCCGTCGGCTCGTCGAGCAGCATCAGCTTCGGATCGAGCGCCAGCGTGGTCGCGATCTCCAGCGCGCGCTTGCGGCCATAGGAGAGTTCCGCCGCCGGCACCTCGACACTGTCCGAAAGCCCGACATCGTAGAGCAGTTCGTGCGCCCGGTCGTTGAACACCGAAAGCGCGCGTTCGCTGCGCCAGAAATCGAAATTGCCGCCACGCGAGCGGGCCAGGGCGACGCGCACGTTCTCAAGCGCGCTCATATGGCCGAAAACCGCGGAAATCTGGAAGCTGCGCACCAGGCCGCGACGCGCGACATCGGCCGGCTTCAGGTCGGTGATGTCCCGACCCTCGAACATGATCTGGCCCGCGCTGGGTTGCAGGAACTTGGTCAGCAGGTTGAAGCAGGTGGTCTTGCCGGCGCCATTCGGGCCGATCAGCGCATGAATGCTGTCGCGCTCGATCGACAGATCGACGTCCTGCACAGCCATGAAGCCGCGAAAACCCTTCGCCAGACCGCGCGCCTCGAGTATGTTATCGGCCATGGATCGACCGACACCCTGCCGCCACGAAGGCGGGGGCCGAGTTGACGATAAACGACATTTTCCCCTCGTCGGCCCCACCAGGGCCGGTCACTGAATTGTGACGGCCTCGTGGCATATCAGCCGCGCTCACGCAAGAGCCTGAACGCCGCCGGATATGATTTCACACTTTCGTTATGAGTTTTCCGAAATTATCGCCGGAGAAAAGTTTCAGAAGCGTTTCCGGGAAATTTTCCAGACCGTCGACGATATCTTCACGGCTTTTCAGCTTTCCCTGCCGCAGCCACCCCGCCATGGCCCGCATCCCTTCGGGGTAGCGATCCGCCCAATCGAAAACGATCATGCCCTGCATGCGCGCTCGATTGACCAGAAGCGAAAGATAGTTCGCCGGCCCGCGCACCGGCGTCGTGTTGTTGTATTGCGAGATCGCGCCGCAGATCACGATGCGGGCGCGCAGGTTGATGCGGGCCAGGCAGTCATCGAGGATCTGCCCGCCGACATTGTCGAAATAGACATCGATCCCGTCGGGGCAGGTTTCGCGCAGCCTTTCGGGAACGCTCTCGGATTTGTAGTCGATCGCCGCGTCGAACCCGAGTTCGTCGACGATGTAGCGACATTTGTCTTCACGCCCGGCAATGCCCACCACGCGGCAGCCCTGGATCTTCGCGATCTGCCCCACCAGCGCGCCCACGGCACCGGCGGCGGCCGACACTACCACGGTTTCCCCCGCCTTCGGTTCGCCGACCGCGAGCAGGCCGAAATACGCGGTCATGCCGGGCATCCCGAGGGTGGAGATGAACAGCGGCTTCGGCGCCAGGGTCGGGTCGACCTTCAGGCAGTCCTTCGCCGCGATTGTCGCCACGCTCTGCACGCCGAACGGGCCGGTGACGACATCGCCGGCCGCAAACCCCGCGGCGCGGCTCTCGATGATGGTGCCGACCGCGCCGGCGCGCATGACCTCGCCGAGCCCGACCGGCTTGATGTAGGACTTGCCCTCGTTCATCCAGCCGCGCATCGCGGGGTCGAGCGAGATGTATTCGACGCCGACCATGATCTCGCCCTCGTCGGGCTTGCGCGCCGGCTCGACGCGATATTCGAAATCATCGCGCTTCGGCAGGCCGACGGGACGACGGATCAGGCGGAACTGGCGGGATTCGGGCTGGCTCATGGTTCGCTCCATATGTTGACGTAAAGGGTAGGCCGTTGTCCGGACGACAGCAAGGGGCCGAATCTTGAAGCGGGCCGGGAAGTCTGGAATGTTCGGGGCGCGCAAGGGGATGAAGGACCATGCAGATGACACCGGCCGAAACGACGACCGCGCTGATCGCGGCCTATTACGCGGCGTTCAACGACGGGCAGCCGCAGGCGATGCTCGATCTGCTGTCCGACGACGTCGCGCACGACATCAACCAGGGGGAGCGCGAAACCGGGCGGCCGGCCTTTGCGAGGTTTCTTGGCCACATGAACGTGTCCTATCGCGAGCGGCTCGCGGATATCGTCATCATGGCTAACCAGGACGGCAGCCGGGCGGCCGCCGAATTCGTCGTCCACGGCGAATATCTGCAAACCGACCCCGGCCTGCCGGAGGCGCGCGGCCAGCGCTACATCCTGCCGGCCGGCGCGTTCTTCGAGGTGCGCGCCGGCAAGATCGCCCGCGTTTCCAATTATTACAATTTGCAGGACTGGCTGCGCCAGGTCAGCGCCTGAGGCGGCGGCGCAAGAGGCACGAAAATCGTCATGATCCTGTAAAGATCGAGGATCTGTCACCAGAGTTTCATTAGGAGCGGCGCGTTCCCCTGCCGTAGTGAGCGCGGCATGACAGCTCCCGGCGCGATCACACGCTATCGCAGCGTGTTCATCTCGGACACCCATCTCGGCACGCGCGGCTGCCGGGCTGATTTCCTCGCCGATTTCCTCCGCCGGACTAGCGCCGAACATATCTATCTCGTCGGCGACATCATCGATGGCTGGCGGCTGCGGCGCGGATGGTATTGGGACAAACACCACGACGATGTCATCACGCTACTGCTCCGCAGCGCCCGCGCCGGCACGAAGATCACCTATGTCCCCGGCAACCACGATGAAGCCGTGCGGCGCTATCTTCATCTGAGCCTTGAAATCGCCGGTATCCGGTTTGCCGACGAAGCCGAACACGTCACCGCGGCCGGGGAACGGCTGCTGATCATCCATGGCGATCAGTTCGACTCCGTGGTGCGCTATGCGAGGCTGCTGGCGGTGCTGGGCGACTGGGCCTATGGCGCGGCGCTGGTGCTGAACCGCTGGTTCAATGCCGCGAGAGCACGGCTCGGCTATCCGTACTGGTCGCTGTCCGCCTATCTGAAGCGGCAGGTGAAGGAGGCGGTCAAGGCGATCGACCGGTTCGAGGTCGCGCTCGCGGCGGAAGCGGCGGCGCGCGGGTTCGATGGCGTGGTCTGCGGCCATATCCACCACCCCGAGATGCGGGACGTGAACGGCATCCGCTACATCAACGACGGCGACTGGGTGGAGAGTTGCACGGCGCTGGTCGAACATCACGACGGGCAGCTCGAACTGCTCGACTGGGCCGCCCTGAACCGGCTGTCCTTCCTTGCCCCCCGCGGCGCCGTCGTGCAGCCGGGCGCGATGGATGTCGCTCCTGCCTGAGCCTGCCCGGATCATGATCGTCAGCGACGCCTGGCACCCCCAGGTGAACGGTGTCGTGCGCACCCTCTCGATGCTGACCGACGAGTTGCGGCGCGACGGTCAGCAGGTCGTGGTGATCGGGCCCGACCGGTTCATGACACTGCCCTGCCCGTTCTATGCCGAAATCCGGCTCTCGGTCGCGCCGGGCCGGCGGCTGCGCAGAATGGTCGACGAGTTCGCGCCCGATGCGCTGCATATCGCGACCGAGGGGCCGCTCGGCCTTGCGGCGCTGCGGCTGGCGCGCCGCCGGGGATGGCGCTTCACCACGGCCTATCACACCCGGTTCCCGGAATATCTCGCGGCGAGAACCGGCCTGCCGGTCAGCCTGTCGCACGCATGGCTGCGGCGGTTCCATCGCCACGGCGCGGGCACCATGGTCGCCACCGCCTCGATCGCGGCCGAGCTGCGCCGCTGGGGCTTCGCCGATACCAAACTCTGGTCACGCGGGGTGGACGCCGAGCTGTTCAACCCGTCGCGGGCGATCGATCTGCCGTATGAGCGGCCCATCTTCCTGTCGGTGGGGCGGCTCGCGGTGGAGAAAAACCTGCCGGCCTTCCTCGATCTGGACCTGCCGGGCACCAGGCTCGTGGTCGGCGACGGGCCGGCGCGCGCAGCGCTGGAGCGCCGTTACGCCGGACCGCGCACCGTGTTTCTCGGCACGCGGCAGGGGTCGGATCTCGCCGCGCTGTTCGCGAGCGCCGATGTCTTCGTCTTTCCGAGCCGGACGGACACGTTCGGCCTTGTCGTGCTGGAGGCGCTGGCGAGCGGAACGCCGGTTGCCGCGTTCCCGGTTCCCGGACCGGCTGATATCATTGGCGGCGAGACCCCGGAGGTCGGCATTCTGGATGACAATCTGGGGGTGGCGGCGCTGAAAGCACTTCAGCTCGACCGTGAAGACTGCCGGCGCTTTGCCGAGCGGCATGACTGGGCGTCATGCGCGGCGCTGTTCATGCAGCATCTGGTGCCGACCCGCGTCGACGGACCGGCACCAGATTGATTATTCAGGCGCGGACGGCCTTTGCCGCCTCGACAATCGCGGTGAAACCGGCGGGGTCGTCGAACGCCATCGCGGCGAGAACCTTGCGGTCGAGCTCGATATTCGCGGCCTTGAGCGCGGCGATGAACTGGCTGTAGGTCATGCCCTGCTCGCGCACGGCGGCGTTGATGCGCTGGATCCAGAGCGCGCGGAATTCACGCTTCTTGTTCCGGCGGTCGCGATAGGCGTAGCGCAGCGCCTTTTCGAGACGTTCGAGCGCAATCCGGTAATTGGTCGACGAGCGGCCGACAAACCCCTTGGACTGCTTGAGGACCTTCTTGTGACGGGCGTGGGTCGTCACACCCCGTTTGACACGTGCCATGCTTTATCGCTCCTCAATCCAGACCGTAGGGGGCCCACTGCTTGACGGTCTTGCCGTCCTGCTCGGGCAGCGCCATCGTGCCGCGATTGGTGCGCTTCATTTTCTGGGAGCGATTGATCAGGCCGTGGCGCTTGTTGCCATGGCCCGCCATCACCTTGCCGGTCGCGGTGATCTTGAACCGCTTCTTGACCGACGACTTGGTCTTCATCTTCGGCATTTCATACTCCTTCTCGTCCATACCCGGCTTTGGCCGGGGGCGCGGCGTGCGGCCGGGCATGCCAAAAAGGCCCGGGCTCGCGACCTGATCGCGCTGGAAGCGGGCGGTATAGGCAATCGCGCCGGGCTTGGCAACTCGGCCCGCCGCCGGTTCGCCGCCTGCTTGCCGCCCCCGGCCGACATCGGTAAACAATGCTTAAATATTATTCGATATGGTTCTGGCATTTGAGCGTCCCGACGCGGCACGCAGCGGCCATTTGACAGGAAATATTTCATGGCAAAACCTTCTGCGAATTCCGGGCGAAGCGGGGCCATACCCCCCGTCAGCGCGAAGACCGGCTCCACCATTCTCGGGTTTCTCGACCGGATCGAAGAGGCCTCGCTGGCCGGATGGGCCGTCGACCCCGCCGACATGTCGCGGCCGCTGTCGCTCCGCGTCATGATCGATGGCCAGATCGCCGACGTCATCACCTGCGACCTCGACCGGCCGGATCTGCACCGTCTGCATCTGCCGAACACAAGGGTCGGATTTCACTTCGCGATTCCCTACATCCACCAGGACGGTCTGCGGCATGTGCTGTCGCTCGCGACGATGGATGGACAGCCCGTATCGCTGCCGAGCCGGGCCGGCTTTGCCTTGCCGGAGCTGCATTTCTGCCTGACGCGGCGGGTGCATGTCGAAGGGGTGCTCGATGGTCTCGTGGACGGGGCGGTGCAGGGCTGGGCGTTGCGGGTCGACGAGCAGGCGGGGCTGAAGGCGGGCGGGCTGCGCATTCTCGTCTCCACGCGCGGCCAGCCGGTTGCCGAACTGCTGGCCGACCAGTTCCGCGCCGACGTGGCCGAGGCGCTCGGCGCCGATCCGTCATGCGGGTTTTCCTGGACACCGCCGGCTTCGTTTCACGCCCATTGCGCGGTGACGTTCGATTTTCACATGATGCCGGATCGTATCGCGCTGCGGGGCAGCCCGGTGGAGATCCGCGTGCCGGGAACGTCGGAACGCGCGCGCATCAACGCGCTGATCGAAAAGGCGGACGACCTGCTGCGCTATGCCTATGGGCTGCGGCGGGATCTCAAGGCGGTGCTGCCGGCCGAAAGGTTCTCCCTCGCCAGCTATCGCGACTGGGCCGCGGAGAGCCAGAAGCTGGCCCCGGCGCGCATCGCGGCGCGCTACGGCACGCGGGAGGACGCGCCGCTGGTCTCGGTTCTCTGCCCGGTGTATCGGCCGGAGCAGGGCGCGTTCATCGCCGCGGTGGACTCGGTTCTGGCGCAGAGCTACCGGAACTGGGAACTCATCCTGATCGACGATGGCAGCGACGATCCGGGGCTGACGGGCTCGCTGCGCGACCTCGCGAGGCGCGACTCCCGCATCCGGGTCGAGCGGCTGCCGGCCAATCGCGGCATCGCCGCCGCCACCAATCGCGCGATCGAACTGGCGCGTGGCGCGTTCATCGCGTTTTTCGACCATGACGACGTGCTTGAGCCTTGCGCGCTCGATGCGATGATGCGGGCGCAGGCGGCGACCGGGGCGCGCCTGCTTTATTCGGACGAGGACAAGATCGACCGGCGCGGGCGGGTTTCGGAGCCGAATTTCAAGCCGGATTTCAATTACCGCCTGCTGCTCGACCTCAACTATATCTGCCATCTGGTGGTGGCCGATGCCGCGCTGATCCGCGAGGCCGGCCCGCTGGACCCGCTTCTGGACGGCGCGCAGGACCACGACCTGCTGCTGCGGATGGTCGAGCGGGTTGGCGCGCACGAGATTCATCACGTGCCGGAAATTCTTTATCATTGGCGCATCACCCAGGGCTCCACCGCCGGCTCGGGCGCGGCGAAGCCGGCCGCCGCGGGCGCGGGGGCCAGGGCGGTCGTGGCGCATCTGCAACGCCGGGGTCTTGCCGCGCAGACCACGCGGCGCGGCGCGCTGACGTGCTACCGGACGAGCTTCGCCCTCGACGACGATCCCGGCGTGTCGATCCTGATTCCGTATCGCGATCATATCGGCATGACGGAGCAATGCGTGCGCGCGCTCCGCGAGGTGACGCAGAATGTTTCATGTGAAACATTGCTGCTCGACAACTGGTCGCAAGAGGCGGATGCGGAGCGCTTCGCCGTCGAGCAGGGGAATCTGCCGGATACGCGGGTGCTGCGGATCGCCGAGCCGTTCAACTATTCGCGGATCAACAATCTCGGGGCGGCGGCGGCGCGGCATCCCTTCCTGCTGTTCATGAACAACGACGTGTTCGTGCGCGACCCGGGCTGGCTGCGGACCATGCTGAACGAGGCGCTGGCCGATCCGGGCGTGGGGGCGGTGGGTGCCAAGCTGCTGTATCCGAACGGCACGGTGCAGCATGCCGGGGTGGTTCTGGGGGTTGGGGGCGTGGCGGACCATGCCTTTCGCGGGCTGCCGGGGGAGGCTCCCGGCTATATCGCGCATGCGATCGCGACGCGGGAGGTTGCGGCGGTGACGGCGGCCTGCATGCTGGTGCGGCGGGAGGCGTTCGAGGCGGCCGGGGGGTTCGACGAGGCGGAGCTGACGGTTGCGTTCAACGATGTCGATCTGTGCATGAAGATCAGGGCGGCGGGCTATCGGATCATCTATGCGGCGGATGCCGTTTGCGAGCATCGGGAGAGCCTGAGCCGGGGCGATGATTTCGACGATTCGAAGGTGGCGCGGTTCATGTTCGAGAACGAGGCGATGCTGTCGCGCTGGGGGCGGGAGCTGGCGGCGGACCCGTTCTACAGCCCGCATTTCAGCCGCGAGGGCGGCGCCTATCGGGATTTGCGGGTGATCGACCCGGCGGCGGTGGCGGCGGCGGGACCGGTTCCGCCGGCGCGGTTTCCGCTGGGCGAAGGGGCCAGCGGCAGGGTGCCGGCGCGCAAGCGGCGGCGGAAGGCGGGCGGCGGCTGAGGCGGGCGCGGGGCTCTTTGCAGGGACGGCGGGATTGGATATATCGTTGGGCACCGGCCCTCTGTCGGAATTGGTAGACGAACGCGACTCATCGTAAATTGGGTGCCCGGGTGGAAATGCCCGGCGTAGAACCGCTCAAAGTCGGGGAAGGCTTAACTGCTAATCCCGAGCCAAGCCCGGAAACGGGAAGGTGTAGAGACTGGACGGGCGGCACCTACATCACCGGCGCGAGCTTGTGACAGGGTGAAGGGACAGTCCAGACCACGAACCCGGATGGGGCGGCGAAAGCCGAAGTGGTACGAAAATCGCGCGCCCTTACGGGCATCCCGGTTCGAGTCCGGGGAGGGCCATTCCATTTTCCCGCTTGTCTTGCGCGCCATCTCCCGGCCTGGGGCAGATGTCGTTCCTGTCGCGGCGTCCAGACCGGGCGTTGCAAGGCGGATATGAACCTTCCCTGTTGCCATACGCCGCGGCCTTCGCTATGAGGCTTCGCATTGGTCCCGGATAGCTCAGTTGGTAGAGCAAGCGGCTGTTAACCGCTCGGTCGTAGGTTCGAGTCCTACTCCGGGAGCCAGTTTTCCTGGCATTGAGAATTTCGTCTCTGGTCGGCAATCGTATTGTTCGAGCCGTTGCGCTTTTGCCGGTCGACTTGAATGTCCTAAACACCTTCCTGAGACTTGTTTTTTGAATTTAGATTTTCACGCAGGGGGCTCTCAGCCTTGATAAACAACATTTAGTCATTTAGCTAATCTATCATGTTGTCTGCGGCCATATATCCTGCGCCAGCCATACTATTTTTTTGGAGCTTATTATGGATTGTCGTATTTTTGACTGCTTTACGTTTTTTAATGAAATTGATCTTTTGGAAGTCAGATTTGAGGAACTTTACGACGTTGTTGACTATTTTGTTATTTGCGAAGCGGCCCTAACCTTTCAGGGAAAACCAAAGCCTCTATATTTTTCGGAAAATAAACAGCGTTTTTCGAAATATTTGGATAAAGTTATTCATATTGTCCTGAATGATTTGCCGGATACAGGAAATCCATGGGACAGGGAATTTGCGCAGCGTGACGCATTGGCGAAAGGCTGCACTTTGGCGCGGCCGGATGATTTGGTGTTGATCAGCGACGCAGACGAGATTTACCGGCGCGATGTCATTCGAAATATTCGCGGTATGGATGGGTATATTGCTTTCGATATGCCAATGTTTCAATATTATCTCAATTTAAGAGCCGAGCCTTCTGGATGGTCACGCGCATTCGGCTTTACCTGGAAATACAAAGAAAAGCTTCTGAATTTTACCTCTGGTCGTATAGATAAAGATTTATTAAAAGATATTTTTGGTGATCATTATCACGAAATACAGCAGTCCGGCTGGCACTTTACTTATCTTGGCGGCGCAGAAAAAATTCGGACGAAGCTCCGTTCATTCTCGCATACGGAAGAATGGTTTAAAGTCATGCTCTCGGAGGGGGGCATTGAAGACCAGGTTACTTTAGGTGGCGTTGTTGGTAATTTCTGGCATCTTGCTGAATACATAAATATCGACAAGAGCTTTCCAATCCATATTCAAAACCGATTCGATTATTTTAAACAGATCGGATTTATCCGTGATATTCATGAAGCCTATCGTGAGCTTCAGATCAGACATCGGGACATCCGTGAGAAACTAAAGGAACAAATTAGTATTAACTCACAGATTATAGCATCAAAACAAATATCAGACGGAATCAAAGACGATCAAGAAACCGCCTCGACACGTATTTTACAAAATAATAAATTTGAAAATATCATTAGCATAGGAACATACTGTACAGCGGCAGCTCATCTGCGTGAAGCTGGTTTGCGACGCGCATCTTTTCCATTTGACTGGATTTTCTCAAATCCATCAATGATAGCTGATTGCTTCGAAGATGATTTTTCTACATTCACAAATCGTAATTATCTTGTTCCCATTGAAAATGGCTCAAAATGCGTAGCTGCTCATCCCCGGTGGGCGGCGTGTTGAATCGATTGTGAATTGACGTGACCACGTCGAATGCGATTCGACGGTGGCGTGACCGAGCTTCCTGATTTATCGCTTCTGACGCACGCCGAGAAAG
>JAJZSY010000012.1 GCA_021849425.1 Pseudomonadota bacterium | reverse complement strand
GTCTACCGCCTGCTCAGGGCGCATGACCTGATCACCAGCCCGGCCTATGTCGTGATCAAGGCCGCCGACGCATTCCACACAAAGACCACCCGGCCGAACGAGATGTGGCAGACCGATTTCACCTACTTCAAGATCATCGGCTGGGGCTGGATGTATCTGTCGACTGTGCTGGACGACTTCTCGCGCTA
Source organism: Pseudomonadota bacterium (assembly GCA_021849425.1). Taxonomy (GTDB): domain Bacteria; phylum Pseudomonadota; class Alphaproteobacteria; order Acetobacterales; family Acetobacteraceae; genus Acidiphilium. The sequence goes on along the minus strand of JAJZSY010000012.1, from coordinate 79,404 downwards.
TATCATCGCCTGGAAGCTGTGCACCAACATGCGCGCCGAAGATGTCACCGACACGCTGGACCTCGCGCTTGCGGCGTCCGGTTGCGACAGCGCCACCGTGCTGCACAAACCCCGGCTGCTCAGCGACAACGGCCCAAGCTACATCGCGGGCGAACTGGCCGAATACATCGAGACCAACAAGATGAGACACGTCCGAGGCGCCCCGATGCACCCCCAGACCCAGGGCAAGATCGAGCGCTGGCACCAGACCCTGAAAGACCGCATCCTCTTGGAAAACTACTTCCTGCCCGGTGACCTCGAGGCCCAGATCAAGGCCTTCGTCGAAAACTACAACCACCGGCGCTATCACGAAAGCCTGAATAACGTGACGCCCGCAGACGCCTACTTCGGCAGGGCCCCGGCCATCATCAAGCAGCGCGAAAGGATTAAACGGAAGACCATCGAACATCGGCGCTTGCAACACCGCAAGCTTGCCACCTCGCATCAACCCCCAGACGAGGCCCCCTCTCCGCTAATCTACGCCGCAATCTGCGCCAAATGTTCTGACGACGGACGATATGCGCTTCTCGACGTAAGCGTAGGCCGCTTCTTCATCGTGGAAATGCGCGGCGGACAGAATCCCGTTCAAGACCCATAACCCCTTGTGACTTCTAGCTTATTAGCCGGAGTGGGTACGTCAAGTATGATATCGTCCATTAATTTACAACCTACAAGAGATTATCTATTTTATTGAACACGCGAACTAAATTTAATATTAACTCCCTTTAATTCGATGCGCCGTTCGCACGAGGCGGGCAAACGATGAAGCGGTGATGAGTTTGCAATATATCGAAACGATTGAAAGAATACGTAATGTTTTTCTATTGATATAAATTCGATGTATTTTCAATAATAATCAAAATAGTAAAATATTAATTTGTTTTACCGTCATAACCAGGATCGGCTTGGAAATAAAATCCATGAAGAATCAACTGATTCACGACGCATTCATGCGAACGGTAGCTCTTTTTCCGAAGCGTATTGCAGTAACTTGTGATGATGCCGCCTGGACCTATGCCGAACTGGAGCAGAAATCGCGAGAAATGGCGGAGGCGCTTTTGCGCCAAGGTATCGCCAGAGGAAATCGCGTCGCCATTCTTGCCGAACGGCGGGCCGAACTGATCTGGACGGTATTGGGCGCATTGCGAGCCGGGGCGGCGTTCGTGATCATGGATTGGAGCTATCCGGCGAAGAGGCTGGAAACCTTCATTTCAACGTGCCGTCCGCAGATGATCATTCCGGCCGGGGGAGATGGGGTCAGGGCGCTCGCCAATGGCCTTGCGCATGAGACATCCGTGAAGATGTTCGAAATACTAACAGAGGTGACTGACATTGATCGCCCGTACGAGGCCAGTGAGCAGCCAGCGATCAGCCCGGATACCGATCTTGCCTACATGCTCTTTACGTCGGGGAGCACGGGAACACCCAAGGGCATCGCGTGCAATCACGCCGCTCTCGTGCATTTCATTGGCTGGCACACCGAGCAGTTCGGGCTTGTCGCGGACGACAAGTTTTCCATGCTTTCGGGACTCTCCCACGACCCCGTGCTGCGTGACATTTTCACCCCGCTTTCAATCGGCGCAACCCTCGCCATCCCGCGCCAATGCGAAATCACCGAACCCGGCCGGCTGCGGTCGTGGTTAGAGAAAAACCAGGTGACCGTGGCGCATCTTACACCGCCGACGGGACAATTGCTGCTGGCCAGCGGGGCGGATGCCGTCACCCTTCCCGCACTGCGCAGGATGTTCTGGGGCGGGGACCAGCTATCGCCAAGACTGCTCGCGGCTGTCTCACGGTTCGCCCCGAATGCGGAACACGTGAACTTCTATGGATCTAGCGAGACCCCCCAGGCCGTCAGCTTCTACCGGTTCCGCCGCGACGAGGGGTGGACGAGTGTGCCGATCGGTGGAGGAGTTGAGGGGTTCAAGGTTCTTATCATCGGGCCGGATCGACAGCCGCGTTTCGACCGGGAACCAGGAGAAATCGCCATCCAGTCACGGTTCCTCAGCCTTGGCTACGTCCGCGATGGCGTGCTGATCGAACCGCAAGACCGTGGGGTCGACGCCGCGACCGGCGAAGCCGTGTATTACACCGGCGATCAGGGGCGCTACCTCAAGGATGGCAACGTATTGATGATGGGCCGTGGCGACGATCAGATCAAGATACGCGGCTTCAGGGTAGAGCTTTCGGAAGTCACCAGCGCGCTGCAAGCCTGTCCTGGAGTCGCGATGGCGGTAGCTCTGCCGCTGCGGGACGGGGACCGTGCCAGCATCGAGGCGTTTGTCGCGCATGACGGTGCGATCCGGCTGGATCAGGCCGCGATCACCGCACGCCTCGCGCTGACGCTTCCAACCTACATGATGCCGCGCAAGATCTGGCTGTTCGAGGGCAGGCTGCCCACGCTCCCGAACGGTAAGTTTGATCGCTCAGCCCTGATCGAGCACGCGCGAAGCGCCGGTTTTGCTGAGGCGGAAGCGCGACATCCCGCAACGTCCGCACAGGCGGAAGCGCTTCGTCGTCGCTGGCAGGAGATATTCGCCGGTGAGGAGGTCAGAGCCTCATCGACCTTCGCCGAACTTGGTGGAGACAGCCTCTCTTATGTCGAGGCGTTTCTGGCTGCGGAAGAGGTCGTTGGCGAACTTCCTGTCGACTGGCAGGAAAGGAGCATTGCGGAACTCTCGGCAAAAGGGAAGACAACCTCGCGCTGGTGGACTTCGGTGGATAGTTTCATGGCCATTCGCGCCGTGGCGATCGCACTCGTCGTCGCATATCATTTCAGACTGACGAAGCTGGGAGATGGGGAAACTGGCGCCTTGTTTCTGGTTTCGGGCTATCTTTTCGGACGGATGCAGTTGCGGGAGATTTTTTCGGGAGGAGCGGCGCACCGTATCCTGACATCGATCAAGAACATTCTGCTACCGACCATCGGCTTCACCCTCCTCGCGACGATCGCCAGCTTCTGGCAAGGCCACCCTCCGCCGCCGAGTCTTTTCATGCTCGGCACCGACCTCGTAAATTATCCCGCGCTGATTGCCCGCCACGTTCCTGTTTTCAGGCATGTTATTCTGTTCTGGTACGTTCACGCGCTGATCCAGAACCTGTTCATCATCTACCTCGCCCTCCAGTTCGCCCCCGCCCGCTGGAAGACCGCTCGATCCCTGCGGCCCTTCACGCTTGCGCTTCTCGGCGTTGGCATGGTGGCTAAATTCGGATTGCCCGTGCTTATACAGCCCGGCTTTCTTACCCAGGGGGCGCCAGAATTGTCGCTCGCGCAGATCTCGCCGATCGGAAATTTCGCGACTTTCGCTCTCGGCATTCTCGTGGCCAACGCCGGCAGCCAAGGGCAAAAATTCAGCGCCACGATCACGGCTTTCATCTTCGCCCTGCTGGACGGTCCGACCTATGGCTGGCTGAATGCGATCCCGCTTTTTCTCGCAGTATTGCTGATCCTGTACGTTCCACGAATCAAGCTGCCTAAAGCCGCCTCGGGAGTGGTTCTCGCGCTGTCCGGCGCGTCACTCTTCATCTATCTCGGTCATGTGTATGTGGGCTTCTTTGTGGGCAAGCTATTTCACGCCTCGGCAACCGCGAAGTGGAGTCTAGCGCTACTTGGCGGCGTTGGAATGCATAGGATGTGGGAGCGGCGTTCGCTGAAAGGGCTCTTCCGCCGAGCCAGACAAACAAGGCCAGAGTTCGGTATCGAACCAGATCCCTTTGGCGGAAACTAACCCGGATTTCTCAGTGCGCCGCGACGGCGCGTAACACCCGTGGAGGGAGGCGCCACTCCAAGGCGGGCCGCCGCCGCCCGCGAGCGAGCGCTCGGCAGCGGGCGGCGCAGTTGTTTGCCCGTCATGGCCATATCCTGCCTCTTGGCCCCGATTTAAGAACGTTGCAAAATCGCATCGCCGGGATATGCCGGCTTTTTTCATCTCGACGGGCCACCCGCCAGGTTGGCTTCTCGCCGCGAAGGGGGCGGCTGCGTGCATGCTTACTGTCGACGAATGGACCATGCTCGGCACCTGGGCCGCACCCGCAATATCGGCGCTCGGCTTCCTGCTGATCCGCAACCAGTTGAGGGGCGATCGCGAAGCGCTGGAGACGCAGACAAGCTGGGAAATCTACAATGTCGGCGGGAACATCCTGCAAACATTCATCAGCCACCCCGAGTGCCGGCCCTATTTCTACGACGGCTTGCCTCTTCCTTCCGAGGAACCCCTGCGCAGCAAGGTCCTGGCCGTGAACGAACTGATCTGCGACCACATGGAAAACATCATCCTGCACCGCGATGCGATCGACGCGGAGACGTATCAGGTGTGGGTGGTGTACATGCAGGGGCTTTATAATCGTAGCCCCACAATGCGCGGGTTCCTGGCCGTGGACTGCGAGGGCTACCGCTATTCACGCCAATTGCTCGATCTGCTCGACGATGGAATGCGCAAACAGGTGGGCCAGCAGGCCTGGCTTGTCGAGCAGCGCGACGCGGCCGCGGCGGCCAGCGCATCATCCGGTCGGAAAGCGCCGTCCGATCGCATCAAGATGCTCTGATTTTCAACATGATCGAGCACAGCATCCGATCCGAATGGATTGGAACGTGCTCTACGCCGGCGGATAGCGCATGAGGGTAATCGGCTTGCCGACATAGCTGTCCTGCTCGATGGTCTGCCAGCCCAGTCTCTCGTAAAGCGCCGCCTGGTCGGCAGTGTACAGGTAGAACGGCATCTCCAGCGCGCCCGCATAGTCCATCACATGTTGGACGAGCGCGCCGCCAATGCCGCGGCGGCGCCACGACGGCAGAACAAGCACATTCGCCAGCCAGGGGCCGAGGGCCGGCCGCGTGGGCAGGTCGTGTGGCACGATGCTGGCGATGCCCACCAATTCGCCGTTCGCGCGGGCACCGAAGAATTTGGGAATGGTGACCGAGGCATCCAGCGAGCGGGCGATGTCGTTCTGATTCTGCGCCCATGTTGCATCCGACTCGTATCGTGCCCATTCCTGATAGATCCACTGTGCGGCCAGCTCTGATTCGCGGCCTTCGCGGAGTACGGAAATGTCATGGCTGCTCATGGTGGTCTCCGTCGCATTTCGCATTTACGTCCCTCAACGGTAGCTGTTTTTGGCCGGCGCAACAAAGATCGGGCCATGACCGGAGACAACCATGATGAAAACGCGGCCCGCCGCAAGGACCCGGCGTATGGCTCGGCGATCGGGACAAGCCAGTTCCAGGCATGTCCGGGAGGGTGACGCGAGAACCGTCGCTTGACCCATGACGAGCCGCGCCGGCGATGGCGCGCGAAGCCGGCGCCCCCCATTCTGCGCTCTGATGTCATTGCCGGGCCGCGAGGCGGCATGGCAGACTGAACGGACGCAGACTGGAGGTCCCGCCGTGGCCGAGCATCCCCGGATTCACCGCATCCTGTCCCCCGCCGACGGCACCGAGGTCGCCGCCCGCGCCCTTGCCGCGCCGGCCGAGATCGAGCGGACGCTGGAGCGGGCCGCCGCCGCGCAAAAGGCCTGGCGGCGCGTCGGTCTCGCCGAACGGATGGCGATCTGCGAGCGCTTCGTTGCGCATTTCACCGCCAATGGTGCTGCGATCGCCGCCGAGATCAGCGCGCAGATGGGCCGGCCGGTGAGCCAGACGCCGGGGGAGATCCGCGGCGTCGCCGAACGCGCGCGGATGATGATCGCGCTCGCCGGCGAGTCGCTCGCACCGGTCCGGCCCACGCCGGTCGCCGGCTTCGAGCGGTTCATCACCCGCGAGCCGCTCGGCGTCGTCTTCGTCATCGGCGCCTGGAACTATCCCTGTCTGATCACCGTCAACAGCGTCGTTCCCGCGCTGCTTGCCGGCAACGCGGTGGTGCTGAAACAGGCCTCGCAGACGCTGCTCTGCGCCGAGCGTTTCGCCGAATCCTTCGCCGCCGCCGGCCTGCCGGAGCATGTCTTCCAGGTGCTCCACCTCGCCAATGCCGACGCCGAGGCGGTGATCCGCGATCCGCGCGTCGATTTCATCGCCTTCACCGGCTCGGTGGCCACCGGCCATCGCGTCGTCCGCGCCGCCGCCGAGCGCTTCGCCGGCATCGGCCTCGAACTCGGCGGCAAGGACCCCGCCTATGTCCGGCGCGATGCCGATATCGTCCACGCCGCCGACAATCTGGTGGATGGCGCGTTCTTCAATTCCGGCCAGTCCTGCTGCGGGATCGAGCGGATCTATGTCGATGCCGCGATATATGACGATTTCATCGCCCGCTTCGTCGAGACCACCAACGCCTACCGGCTCGGCCATTCGCTCGACCCGGCGACCACGCTGGGCCCGATGGTCAACGCCGCCGGGGCCGATTTCGTACGCGGGCAGATCGCAGACGCAATCGCCGCCGGTGCCACCGCGCTGATCGACGAGGTGCGGTTCCCTGCAAGCCGGCCCGGCACGCCCTATCTCGCGCCCCAGGTGCTGGTGGATGTCGATCACCGGATGGACGTGATGCGCAGCGAGAGCTTCGGCCCGGTCGTCGGCATCATGAAGGTCGGCTCGGACGAGGAGGCGATCGGCCTGATGAACGACAGCCCCTATGGCCTCACCGCCTCGGTCTGGGCACGGGACATGGAGGCCGCGGCGCGCATCGGCGGCGAGATCGAGACCGGCACCGTGTTCATGAACCGCTGCGACTATCTCGACCCGGCGCTGGCCTGGGTCGGGGTGAAGGATTCCGGCCGCGGCTGCACCCTCTCGCGGATCGGCTTCGAGCATCTCACCCGGCCGAAATCCTTCCACCTGAAAGCAGCGCCCTGACGCATCGTCCGGCCCGGGCAGGATCAGTCCAGCCGGACCATGACGTGGCGGACCACGGTATAATCCTCCAGCGCGTAGGCGGAGAGATCCTTGCCGTAGCCCGACCGCTTCAGCCCGCCATGCGGCATTTCGTTGGCGAGCATGAAGTGGCAATTCACCCAGGTCGCGCCATAGCGCAGCCCGGCGGCCAGGCGCATCGCCCGCCCGACATCGCGCGTCCAGACCGATGAGGCGAGGCCGTAATCGGAGTCGTTTGCCCAGACGATCGCCTGCTCGGGATCGGTGAAGCGCGTGACGGACACGACGGGGCCGAACACTTCGCGGCGCACGATCTCGTCGTCCTGCGCCGCACCGGCAATCACGGTGGGTTCGTAATAGAACCCCGCCCCCGCCGCATCGCGCCCGCCGGCGACGACCTCGACATGCGGCAGCGCCGCCGCGCGGGCGACGAAGCCGCCCACCCGCTCACGCTGGCGCGCCGAGATCACCGGGCCGATATCGTTCTCGGAATCATCCGCCCGGTCGTAACGGAGCTTCGCCACCGCCGAAGCGAGATCGGCCACGAACCGGTCATAGACCTTGGCTCCGGCATAGACCCGGCAGGCCGCCGTGCAGTCCTGTCCGGAATTGTAGTATCCGAAGTCCCGCACCGCGGCGACGGCGGCGCCGATATCGGCGTCGTCGAAGATGATCACCGGCGCCTTGCCGCCGAGTTCGAGATGGGTGCGCTTGATCGAGGCCGAGGCCGCCTGGATCACCCGCTCGCCGGTGCCGATCGAGCCGGTGAGCGAGATCATCGCCACCCCCGGCGCGTCGATCAGCGCCTGGCCGGTGCTCGGCCCGCGCCCCGAAATCACGTTGAGCACGCCCTCTGGCAGAATGCCGGCGGCGAGCCTTGCGAGCTTCAGCGCGGTCAGCGGCGTCAGTTCCGAGGGCTTGAGCACGACCGTGTTGCCGGCGGCGAGAGCGGGGGCGATCTTCCACGCCGCCATCATCAGCGGATAGTTCCACGGCGCGATCTGCGCGACCGGGCCGACCGGATCGCGCCGGATCATCGAGGTGTGACCGGCCAGATACTCCCCCGCCGCACTGCCCGACAGGCAGCGGGCGGCGCCGGCGAAGAAGCGGAAACAGTCGACGATGGCGGGCATCTCGTCGCGCAGCACGGCCGGGCGCGGCTTGCCGCAGTTCAGCGCCTCCAGCGCGGCGAAATCCTCCGCCTCCGCCTCGATCGCATCGGCGAGGCGCAGCAGCAGCGCCGCGCGCTCGCCCGGCGGCAGCGCCGCATAGGCGGGAAAGGCGCGCCCGGCGGCTTCCACCGCGCGGGCCACCTGGCCGACATCGGCCTCGGCGATCTCGGCGATCACCGCACCCGTCCGGGGGTTGACCACCGGCACCGGCGCGCCCGCGCCCGCCTCGAACGCGCCGCCGATCAGCAGATGCGTCGGCAGGGTTGCGGTCGGTGCCATCTCAGCCTCCCGCCCCTTCATGGACCGCGCGTTCCTCGGCCGCGATTTCTGCCGCCCGGCTCGCGATCGCCTCGCGGCTGATCGGCGGGCCGGGGAAGCGCACCCGCGCCACGCCGAACCAGAGCACCAGCATCAGCACGATCAGGCCGAGACCATAGGTGATCAGGATATCGTTGGGCGGCTGGATGCCGATATAGATCAGCACGAACACGCCGATGATCGAGACGACCGCGAGCGGCTTCGAGAGCGCGCCGAGGCGGAACGGGCCGAACTCGGTCCAGGTCTTGCCCTCGGCGAACAGCCCGGCCGCGACCGGCATGGCGTAGGAGATATAGAGGAACATCGCGCAGCCCGCCGCCAGCGCCGCGAAGGCCGGCGAATACAGCGTCGCCGCGACCGAGAGCACCGCGGTCAGCCAGATCGCGCCGACCGGCGTGCGGTGCGTCGGGCTCACCCGCCGCCAGATCGCGTGGCCGGGCAGCCCGCCATCGCGCGCGAAGGCGAAGATCATCCGCGAGGTCGAGGTCACCCCCGCCAGCGCGCAGAGATAGTTGGCGACGACGATGCCGACATAGAGCAGGTATTTCACCGGCAGGATCACCGGCAGCCCGGCGAGCAGGTTGAAGAACACGTTGCCGCCCTGCGCCGCCGCCTTGCCGAGATCCGGCATCGCCAGCAGGATCGCGGCCTCCATCACCAGGCCGAAGGCGAACGACCAGAACACCGAATTGATGATCCCGCGCGGCACGGTGCGCCGTGCGTTCACCGTCTCTTCCGATGTGTGGGCCGCGCCGTCGAACCCGGTGATGGTGTAGAGCGGCAGCAGCAGCCCGAGCATGAAGAGGTAGAACAGGTTGCCGCTATGCGGCACCACCCCGCCGCCGGCCTTGCCGGAATAGTTGATGAAGGTGAACAGCCGCGAGACATCGTAATGCTGCGCGCCCACCAGCATCGCGATGGTCAGCACGATGGCGATGAAGAAGATCAGGTAGCCGGAGAAGTCGGTCAGCCGCGTGGTGGTGCGGATGCCCATGTGGTTGAACGCGCCCTGGCTCGCGGTGATCAGGACGACGGCGATGGTCTGCTGCCAGAACCCCCAGTGCGACGTGTCGATATGGAACATGTTGCCGAGGATCAGGCTGGTGAACAGGTCGTAGGCGCCGACATTCACCGAGGCGACGACGAAGATCAGCCCGAGCAGGTTGACGAAGGCGGTCGCCCAGCCCCAGCCCCGCCCGCCGAGCAGCGACGACCAGTGATACAGCGCGCCGGCCGTCGGGTAGGCGGAGGCGATCTGCGCCATCGACAGCGCGATCACCATCGAAAAGATCGACCCCACGATCCAGCCGACGAACACGCCCCCCGGCCCGGCGGCGGAGAACGCCGCCTGGAACGAGGTGATTCCGCCCGCCAGGATGCAGATGATCGAGAAGGCGATCGCGAAGTTGGAAAATCCGTGCATGCGCCGGGACAGTTCCTGCGCATAGCCCATCTTGTGCAGCGTTGCGGTATCCTCGGCGAGGATCCGCGCCTCATCCTGGTCGTTCGACATCTCCGTCTCCCATGTTGACCGTCAGGCCGTGTGCGCCGGGCTTTCCCGCCCGGTCGTGCTGTCAGGCATCGTTCGCGCGCCGAGCTTGCGGCGCACCGCCTCGGGCGAGGCGCCATGCAGCCGGCGGCAGGCCCGCGAGAAGGCGCTCACCTCGGAATAGCCGAGCAGTTCGGCGACCGCGGCGATGGAGAGATGCGGCTCGGCGAGATACATCAGCGCGAGCCGCGCCCGCACCTGGTCGATGCACCCGGAATAGGTGAGGCCGTACTCGGCGAGCCGGCGCTGCAGCGTCCAGCGCGGCAGGCCGAGGCTTGCGGCCACGCGGTCGATCCCGGCCGGGCCCTCGGGCAGCTTCCTGCGGATCTCGCTCGTCACCGCGCCGAGCAGGTCGCGCGGCGCGCCGCCGCCGCCGATCCGGCGCAGCTCCTCGGCCAGGGCGGCGAAGCGCGCCGGGTCGCGCGCCGGCATCGGCCGGTCCAGCCCCGCCGCGCGGAAGCTGATCGCGTTCGCCGGGGCGGCGAAGAACACCGGCGCGCCGAACGCCGCCGCATGCGCCTGCGCCTGTTCCGGCGCCGGGTGCTCGAACCAGACCTCCTCGATCTCCAGCGCGCCGCCGAGCGCGCGCCGCAGCAGGTTGGCGAACATCCCCATCGTCAGCTCGGCATCCTGCCGTCGCGACCAGATCCGCGGATCGACGATCCGGTATTCCAGCCGCAGCGATCGCCCCTCCCGCGCGAGGCGGGTTTCGGTATTCTGCTGATGCTCGATGAAGTGGCGGGCGAAAGCCGCCAGCCCGGTGCCGACATCCGGCGCCGCCAGCGCGAGCTGGCCGATCAGCCCGAGCGCCTCGGGCTGAAACTGCTGGCCGAAGCGCAGGCCGAAATGCGTATCGCCGCTGCGCGCCGCCGCCCGTTCCATCATCGCGACATAGCGCGCCAGCGGCACGGTGGCGCAGGGGTCCTCAAGGTCGCGCGGATCGAATCCCGCCTCGCCGAGCACCAGGTCCGGGTCGGCCCCCGCGCCACGGATGAACGAAGTCACCCCGGACGCCGCGGCGGCGAGCACATGGCAGGATGTCGATCCGGACGCGGCGGCAGGCAGACCCATGATCCCCTTCAATCCGTCGGTGCCGCGCCAGAATGCCGGGCGGCGCGGCCGTTGCGCAACGAAATTCGGCAGTCTGCCGACTGTGGCAAATTCCGCCCCGTGCCGCTTTGACATCTGAACACAAACCCGCGCGATCGCCGCTTGTCGCCGAATGTCAAGATCGTCACACTGGGCTCATGCAATAGTCCGCCGGGAGGTGCGATCATGAACAACGATCTGTCTGCACAGAACATCACCGCGTCCGGCGGCATGACGCTCGACGAACTGCGCGCGGCGGTCGATGCCGGAGCGATCGACACGATCGTGATGGCGGCGCCCGACATGCAGGGGCGGTTGCAGGGCAAGCGGGTGATGCCCCGCTTCTTCCTCGACAACGTCCTGACCGACGCCTCGGAGGGCTGCAACTATCTGCTCGCCGTCGATGTCGAGATGACGCCGGTCTCCGGCTATGATTTCGCCTCCTGGGACCGCGGCTATGGCGATTTCGTCTTCCGCCCCGATCTCGCGACCCTGCGCCGCGCCGCCTGGCAGGAGGGCGCCGCGATCGTGCTCTGCGACATCGCGCTGCATGACGGCACCCCGGCGCCGGTCGCCCCGCGCAGCATCCTGCGCCGCCAGCTCGACCGTCTCGCCGCCACGGGCCTGACCGCGCTCGCCGCGACCGAGCTGGAATTCATGCTCTTCCGCAACACCTATGAAGAGTGCATGCGGCGCGGCTATCGCGATCTCGATCCGGCCAATCTCTACAATGTCGATTATTCCATCCTCGGCACCGCCAAGGTGGAAAAGGTCATCCGCGCCATCCGCAACGCGCTCGAGGCGTCGGGCATCCGCGTCGAGAACTCCAAGGGCGAGTGCAATCTCGGCCAGCACGAGATCAATTTCGCCTATACCCCGGCACTGGAGTGCGCCGATGGCCACGTGATCTACAAGGAAGCCGCGAAGGAGATCGCCCAGGCGCAGGACCACGCCATCACCTACATGGCGAAGTTCAACGAGCGCGAGGGCAATTCCTGCCACATCCATCTCAGCCTGCGCGACGCCGCGAACCGCCCGGTCTTCGCCGCCGGCCCCGGCCACGCGCCGGAATTCGACCATTTCCTCGCCGGCCTCGCCGCCCACGCCGCCGAGCTTTCCGTGCTGTTCGCGCCCAACATCAACTCCTACAAGCGCTACGCCGTGGGCAGCTTCGCGCCGACCGGCCTGGTCTGGGGGCACGACAACCGCACCTGCGCCTTCCGCGTGCTCGGCCACGGGCGGTCGCTGCGCGTCGAAAACCGGCTGCCGGGCGGCGACGTGAACCCCTATCTCGCCCTCGCCGGCATGATCGCCGCCGGACTCGATGGCATGGAACGCCGCCTGCCGCCGCAACAAGCCTTCACCGGCAACGCCTATCACGGCGACCTGCCGCGCGTGCCCCGCACGCTGGCCGACGCCCTCGCCCTCTGGCGCCACAGCGCCTTCGCGCGCGAGGCGTTCGGCGAGCAGGTGGTGGCGCATTACGCAAGGATGGCCGAGGTCGAGGTCGAGACCTTCGCCGCCGCGGTGACCGACTGGGAACGCACACGCTGCTTTGAAAGGATGTAACCCGCGATGACCATTCTGCAGGGAACCTGGCGCTTCCCCACCGAGGTGCTGGCCGGGCCGGGCCGCATCGCCGAACTCGCCGGCCGCGCGCGCGACCTCGGCGCCCGCCGCGCGCTGTTCGTCTCCGACGCGCAGGTGGCGAAACTGCCCTTCTTCGCGCCGCTGGAGGCGAGCTTCGCCGCCGCCGGAATCGCCACCGCGCGCTTCACCGGCACCCACCCCGACCCGCTGGCGGGCGACGTCGCCGCCGGCGTCGCCGCCTTCCGCGCGCATGAGGCGGACCTCGTCGTCGCGATCGGCGGGGGCAGCGGGCTCGATTGCGGCAAGACCATCGCGCTCGCCGCCGCAACCGACCGGCCGCTCTGGGATTTTGAGATCACCCTCGCCGCCCCCGCGCTCGACCGGCCGATAGTGCCCATTCTCGCGGTGCCGACCACCGCCGGCACCGGCTCGGAAGTCGGCCGCGCCTCGGTCATCACCGATGAGCAGGCCGCCCGCAAGGTGATCCTGCTGCACCCGCAGATGCTCCCGCGCCTCGTCGTGCTCGACCCCGAACTCACCATCGGCCTGCCCGCGACCCTCACCGCCTGGACCGGGATGGACGCGCTCGCCCACAATCTCGAAGCCTATTGCATCGACGCCTGGCACCCGATGGCGGATGGCGTCGCGGTGGAGGGGATGCGGCTGATCCATGGCAGCCTCCTCGCCGCTGCGACCGATGGCCGCAATCTCGATGCCCGCGGGACCATGCTCGCCGCGGCCTCGATGGGGGCGACCGCCTTCCAGAAGGGCCTCGGGGCGATCCACTCGCTGAGCCACCCGATCGGCGCGCACTGCCACGCGCATCACGGCCTGACCAACGCGGTGCTGATGCCCTACGTCCTGGAATACAACCGCCCGGCGATCGAGCCGAAAATAGCGCAGGTCGCCCGCAGCCTCGGCATCGACGGCGGGTTCGAAGGCTTTCGCGACTGGGTGATCGGCCTGCGAAAGGCGCTCGGCATCCCGAACACGGTCGAAGCGCTCGGCGTCACCGCGCCGATGCTGGACCAGCTATCCGAGGAAGCCTTCCGCGACCCCAACACGCCGGACAATCCCCGCCCGGCCGACGCCGCCGCCCTGCGCCGCATCCTCGCCGCCGCCCTCGCCGGCCGGCTCGACTCCCTGTCCCGCTGAGCCCCGCCTCTTCGCGCACGGGCGCGCGCAGCACCGCGCCCGCTCCAGCGCCGCACCACGCGCCGGCGCGCGAAACCGCCAACTCGTCGCGCGCCGTCTTGGCGGATGTGGAGCGTGAGCGCGGGATCATCGGCGAGGGGCGGGTTTGACGTGATTACCGGTGTTGGTGGAGGAATCCCCGTGTCACCCATATAGGCCTCGGCGCAGGTGGCAAAGGTCTTGCCGCGGACGGTCCGGGCCTCGCGCTGTGTGAGGCGGTGTTCGATCGGGTCGATGCCGTCGAGGAGAAGGCGCCGGCATTCAATGGCGCGCATCCGGGCCTCGGCCAGGGACATCAAGGCGACGGGGCCGAGCGCCATCTCGCGCGCCCGGCCGCGGATCATGAACCGCAACGACCAGGATTTCGCGCCGGAAGGGGCGATCTGGAGGTAGAGATTATTGCCGTCGCCATACAGGCCGGGGGCGGTAAGCTTGGCGACCTTGAGCGGCGACAGCTTGTGAACGACCCGGGCCGTATCCGAATCTTACCCACAAATTCACCCACGTGGAAACTCTGGATTCGGGCAAATCGGGATGGACGGAGGCGGACGGAAATCTGAATTATCGCTGAAAAATCAAAGATTTTAGGGGATGGTACCAAACAGTGCCGGATGTAGGGATGGCGGATGGGGTGGGATTCGAACCCACGATACGCTTTCACGTATGGCGGTTTTCAAGACCGCTGCCTTAAACCACTCGGCCACCCATCCTGACAGCGCCGGTTTAGCCGCCCAGGCCGCCGAGCGCCAGATACTTGATCTCGAGATAGTCCTCGATCCCGTATTTCGATCCCTCGCGCCCAAGACCCGATGATTTGACGCCACCGAAGGGAGCCACCTCGGTCGAGATCAGGCCTTCGTTGATGCCGACGATGCCGTATTCCAGCGCCTCGGCGACCCGGAAGATGCGCCCCACATCGCGCGCGTAGAAATAGCTGGCGAGGCCGAACTCGGTGTCGTTCGCCATGGCGATCGCCTCCGCCTCGGTGCTGAAGCGGAACAGCGGGGCAACCGGGCCGAAGGTTTCCTCGCTGAAGATCAGCGCGTCGCGCTTCACATCGGCGATCACGGTCGGGGTAAAGAAATTGCCGCCCCGTTCGTGGCGCCGGCCGCCGGTCACGATCCGCGCGCCGCCGGCGACCGCATCGGCGATATGCGCCTCCACCTTCTCGACGGCCTCGCGGTTGATCAGCGGCCCTTGCGTCACGCCGGCTTCCATGCCGTTGCCGACCTTCAGCGCCTCGACCGCGACCTTCAGCTTCGCCGCGAACGCCTCGAACACGCCATCCTGCACCAGGATGCGGTTGGCGCACACGCAGGTCTGCCCGGCATTGCGGAATTTGGAATCGATCGCGCCCTTCACCGCGGCATCGAGATCGGCGTCGTCAAACACGATGAACGGCGCGTTGCCGCCCAGTTCCATCGACGTCTTCTTGATCGTCGGCGCGCACTGGGCGAGCAGCTTCGCGCCAACCTCGGTGCTGCCGGTGAAGGAGAATTTCCGCACGATCGGGTTCGAGGTGAGTTCGGCCCCCATCGGCCCCGACGGGCCGGTGATGATGTTGCACACGCCGGCCGGCATGCCCGCGCGCTCGGCGAGAACGGCGATGGCAAGCGCCGAGAACGGGGTCTGGCTCGCCGGGCGGATCACCCCGGTGCAGCCCGCGGCCCAGCCCGGCCCGGCCTTGCGGGTGATCATCGCCGCGGGGAAGTTCCACGGCGTCACCGCGGCAAACACGCCGATCGGCTGCTTCTGCACGATGATCCGCCGGCCGGGGGCGTTCTGCGGAATCGTGTCGCCGTAAATCCGCTTGCCCTCCTCGGCGAACCACTCGATGAACCCGGCGGCATAGGCGATCTCGCCCTTCGCCTCGGCCAGCGGCTTGCCCTGCTCGGCCGTCATGATCGCGCCGAGATCGTCCTGATTGGCCATCATCAGCTCGAACAGGCGGCGCAGGATCGCGGCACGCTCCTTCGCCAGCATCGCCCGCCAGCCGGCCAGGGCGCGGCCAGCCGCCTCGATCGCGCGGCGGGTCTCCGCCTCGCCCATCGCCGGCACGCGGCCCACCAGATCGCCCGTCGCCGGATTCAGGACATCGAGCGTCCGGCCACTCTCCGCCTGCACCCACGCGCCATCGATGTAATTGGCTTCCCGCAGCAGCGTCGGGTCGTTCAGCCTTACGGTCCCGGTCGTGTTCAGCATCCTGCCCTCCTCGTCGTGATCGTCAGCATCATGGCTTCAGGCGCACCGGCCGGGACAGGGTCAGCCCGGGGTGAGCGACACCATCGTGGTCTGCGGCGGCATGCCGGGCTGCACCGTCGGCCAGCGCGTCGCCGGATGGGCGAAATCCGCCTGCCGCGTCGCACCGGGATGCCGCGCCACGGTGAACAGCGTCTTCCCGTGCGGATCGGCAGCGGCGCCGCCCACCGCCCCGCCCACCGGCGCGCTGTAGAGCAGATGGAGCCCGCCATGCGGGCGCATCGCGAACAGCCCGTCCGCCGTGTCGGTCACGGCGCCGCGCTGGTCGGTGCCGATCAGCAGCCGGCCGCGCCCATCGAAATCCAGGGTCGATGGCGCCCGCAGCCAGGCCGTCGAACCCGGCGCATAGCGCGAGGACGAATCATGCGCCGGATTGCCGCCCA
The DNA here is from genome assembly GCA_021849425.1 of Pseudomonadota bacterium. Classification (GTDB taxonomy): domain Bacteria; phylum Pseudomonadota; class Alphaproteobacteria; order Acetobacterales; family Acetobacteraceae; genus Acidiphilium. The sequence continues at coordinate 63,009 of JAJZSY010000012.1, read as the reverse complement.
GCAGCACAACCCGCCCGGCAAACCGGCGGGCCGCCAGATCGCCGCCCTCGGGCGCAAAGGCGAGCAGATGGCCGGCGCCATTGCCGGCGCGCGGATTGAGCGGGTTGATCTGGCTGATCCCCCGCCCCGGATTGCCGCGGCAGGCCAGGTAGAGCGTGCCGTCCGCGCCGATCGCCATGCCGGCCGGCGCGTCGAACCCGGACTCGCGATGCCCGGCCGAAGCCGTCGCGGTCAGCGTGGGCAAGCCTTCAGGCAGATCGTGCCAGACGATATGCGACCCGTCGATCGCCGCGACGGCGAGCGTCCCGGCATCCAGCGCGCCCTCGCCGGCGCCGGCTGGCGCAGCACCCTTGAAGCGGAACAGGCGTCCCATCGGGCCGTCCTCGCTCATGAAGACCACGGCGCTGCCATCGGCGGCGAGGCCGCAGGCCACGCCCGCGCGGGGCAGCCGGCCGAGCGCCGTGCGCTTCACCGGAAACGACATCGGATTGGCCGCATCGAGCTCGACCACCCAGCCAAAACCGGCGCCCACGCTCGGGCTGCCGAATCCCGGCGCATGGCCGGCGAGACGCCTGATCCAGCCCGCGGTGTGGCCCTCCGGCAGCAGCACCGTGTTCCAGGGCGTCACACCGCCGATGGATGGCGCGAGCACGCCCTGCACCGTCTGCCCGATCGAGGCGGCGGCAGGCCCGGCGATTCGGCACAGCGTCCCGTCGGTGATGCGGCGGGACTGATAACCGCCGGCCACCACCACCCAGCGCCCGCCCTGCACCGCGAGGTTCAGCACGGCCGCGCCCTGCATCTTGCCGGCCACAATGGCCGGCTCCCTCCCGCCCGGAAACGCCATGCGCGTCTGCACGTCGGGGTGGGTGAGGACCATCAGCAGCCGGCGCACGCCATCATCGGCAGGCGGCATCTTCACCAGCCCGGCGATGATCGCATCCCAGCCGAATTGCTGGCTGGCGGCCGAAAGGGTGACATCGTCCGGGCGGAAGGGCGGCGCGCCGGGCAGCACGGGATCGCCCCAGCGGATCAGCACGTCCCGCCGCCACCCCGGCGCCACCACGTCGTTCAGTTGCGGCGCCTCCGATCCGGGCGGCAGGCTGGTGACGGGCTCAGCCATGCCGAGCACCGAGGTCGAGGCGCGGGCGGTCCCGGCCATCGCCAGCGCCGCCACGGTCCCGGTTCCGGCCAGAATGCCGCGCCGCCCGATCATGCGATCAGAATCCGCTCGCTCCGCCCAGGCCGCCGGACTGTCCGGCGCCAAGGCCCGGGTTATAATGCCCGACACCGCCGACAAGCTGCTGCAGGAAACCTGCATGGCCGCCCGGCGCGTGCGTTCTGCCGCCCGCCATCGCCACATTCACCGCCTGTTTCTTGCCAACCCGGCGGATCGATTTCAGCACCCCGCCGCCGCCGAAATCCAGCACGACGACCTGCTGCTTCTCGACGCCGAGGGTCTGGCCGATGCGCGGCCGCGTCACCTGGCTCACATAAAGCCAGTCGTGGTCGTTGAACGATTCCCGCAGCGTCGGCGAACCGAGCAGGGCGGTGGCGTCCGCCTCGGTCGAAACGCCGGGAGTGAGCTGCTTGAGCTGCGCCTCGGTCACCGCGGTGCCCCGATAGCGCGGTTGCGCCGAAAACACGGCACAGCCGGCGAGCGCCGGCAGCATCAGCAAGGGGAGAAATGGGCGGAGCTTGATCGCCAATCTGCGCACGCGGCTCGATCCTCGGGTTGCGGCTGGTTCAGGCTCTATGAGCGAGCTTCCCTCGCCGTGCAAGATGCGGCACTGTTTTAACATGACTGACGCAGCCCCCGCCCCGCTCATCCGGCGCCTCGATCTCGCCCGCCTCGGCGATGAGCCTGAAACCCTGACCATCGAGTCCACACCGGCAGAGCGCGCCGCCATCGCCGCCGCCTTCGGCATCCCCGCGATCGCCGCGCTGTCGGGCCGTTTCCACCTGCGCCGCGCCGGCGGACCGCGGATCGCGGCGCGGCTGGAGCTCGCGGCCGAGGTCACGCAATCCTGCATCGTCTCGCTCGAACCGGTGGAGCAGTCGATCGCCGAAACCGCCGCGCTGCTGCTCGTCACCAACGGCGCGCCGGCGGAGGACGACGACATGCTGGACCCCGACGCGCCAGACCAGATCGCGCTGGACGGCACAATGGCCGATCTCGGCGCCCTGCTCGTCGAGCAGCTCGCCCTCGCCCTCGATCCCTATCCCCGCCGGCCCGGCGCGGAACCGCCCGCAGCACCCGATGCCGGCGCGGCGCCGCAGGCGCACCCGTTCGCCGCCCTCGCCAAGCTCCGCCGGCCGGACTGAGCCCAGCCCAGTCCGCCCCACCGCCAATCTTGCCCTCCGCCCCTCTCTCTGCTAGAGCGCCCCTTTCCGTTCCCCCCGGTCCGCGGGGCGTCACCTGCTGGCGCGCCCGGACCTTTCGCGACGAAACGTACAGAACCGAGAGCGACCCATGGCCGTACCCAAGCGCAAGACCTCCCCCTCCCGCCAAGGCATGCGCCGCAGCCACCACGCCGTGGGCCAGCAGGCTCATGCCGAGTGCAGCAACTGCGGCGAGCTGAAGCGTCCGCATCACGTCTGCGGCCATTGCGGCCATTATGACGGGCGTGAAGTCGTCGCGGCCGGCAAGGATCTCAAGGGCACGGTCCGGATCTGATCCGGCCGTGACCTTGTCGCCACCGTCCGTGCCTCCGCACAGCCGATGACGACCGGATCCCCTCCCGACTCCGCCTCCTCCGTGCCGCATCCGCCGCAGGGCCCCGATCGCCCGCTTGCCGCCGCGGGAGCCCCGGTGCTTGCTGTCGATGCGATGGGCGGCGACAATGCCCCCGATGTGGTCATTGCCGGGCTCGACATCGCCGCCGAGCGCCACCCGAGCGCCCGGTTCGAGGTGTTCGGCGACGCGCCGCGGCTCGACGAGCTGATCCGGCTGAGCAAGCGCCTGCGCAACCGCGTCACCATCCGCGCGACGACGGAAGTCATCCCCAACGAGCTGAAACCCACCGCCGCCCTGCGGCTTCGGGATGCCTCGCTGCGCCGGGCGATCGACGCCGTCGCCAATGGCGAGGCCGCCGGTGTGGTCTCGGCCGGCAATACCGGCGCGATGCTCGCGCTCGCCAAGATCGTCCTCAAGACAATGAGCGGGATCGACCGCCCCGCGATGGCGGCCATCGGCCCCTCGGCGCGCGGCGACGTGGTGATGCTCGATCTGGGCGCCAATGTCGTCTGCGATGCCCGCAACCTCGTCGAATTCGCCATCATGGGCGAGTTGTTCGCCCGCACCGTGCTCGGCCTGCCGCACCCGACGATCGGCCTGCTCAATGTCGGCTCCGAGGAAATGAAGGGCGACGAAACCCTGCGCCGCGCCGCCGAGGCGCTCCGCGAAAGCCCGATCGGGCCGCAGTTCCACGGCTTCATCGAAGGCCACGACATCGCCGGCGGCACCGTCGATGTCGTCGTGACCGACGGTTTCACCGGCAATGTCGCGCTCAAGACCGGCGAGGGCGCGCTGCGCCTGGTCGGCGACCTGCTGCGGCGGATCTTCACCGCCAACATCGCCGCCCGCCTTGCCTATCTCCTCGCCCGCCCCGGCCTGTCGCGCCTGCGCGAATGGCTCGACCCGCGGCGCTACAACGGCGCGGTCCTGCTCGGGCTGAACGGCGTCGTGGTCAAATCCCACGGCGGCGCCGACGCCGAGGGCTTCGCCCATGCCGTCGACGTCGCGATGGACATGATCGTCAACCGCTTCAACGACCGCATCCGCGACGACCTGACCCAGCACGTCGATCGCGAGCGCCTCGCCAGCGACGCCTTCCGCGTTACGCCATCCACACCTGTCACATCCGGCTGACCGACATGAAACGCACCGTTTTCGAAGGGGTCGGCAGCTACCTGCCGGAACGCATCGTCACCAACGACGAACTGGCCACACGGGTCGACACCTCCGATACCTGGATCCGCGAGCGCACCGGTATCGGCCAGCGGCACCTCGCCGCCCCGCACGAAACCGCGACCTTCATGGGCGCCGAGGCCGCGCGCCGCGCGCTCGCCTATGCCGGCGCCGCGCCCGAGACGGTCGATGCCATCATCGTCGCGACATCAACGCCGGATCAGGGCTTTCCCGCAACCGCGGTCAGCATCCAGGCCGCCCTCGGCATCACCCGCGGCTTCGCGTTCGACCTCTCGGCGGCCTGCTCGGGCTTCGTCTACGCCGTCTCGGTGGCCGATGCCTTCATCCGCTCCGGCCAGTGCGCCAGCGTGCTGGTGATCGGCACCGAGGTCTATTCCCGCATCCTCAACTGGGAAGACCGCGGCACCTGCGTCCTGTTCGGCGACGGCGCCGGCGCGGTGCTGCTGCGCGCGGCACAGGACGACGCCGATCGCGGGCTGATCTCCACCCATATCCATTCGGATGGCCGCTACGGCGACATCCTCTATATCGACGGCGCGACCGGCCAGGCCGACCGGCCCCAGCATCTGGTGATGAAGGGCTCGGAGGTGTTCCGCCACGCGGTGAGCAAGCTCGCCGGCGCGGTGGACGAGGCGCTCGCCGCGAACGGGCTCTCGCAGTCGGATATCGACTGGCTGGTCCCTCACCAGGCCAACCGCCGCATCATCGATGCGATGGGCAAGCGGCTCGGCCTGTCGCCCGAACAGGTCGTCGTCACGGTCGACCGGCACGCCAACACCTCCGCCGCCTCGATCCCGCTCGCACTCGACGAGGCGGTGCGGGACGGGCGGATCCAGCCGGGCCATCTCGTGCTGATCGAGGCGCTGGGCGGCGGGCTGACCTGGGGCTCGGCGCTGTTCCGGTTCTGACCCGGCGCCGCACCTCACCCGCGCCGCGGCGATGCCGGTTCCGTGTTGACCCGGCGATCTTTCTTGCTAATCTTGAAAAATGAGCACGTTGACACGCGCCGGACTGGCTGAGTCGATCTATGCGGCAGTTGGACTGTCGCGCAACGAATCCGCGGCGCTGCTCGAAGCGGTGCTGGACCGCATGAAGCACGCCCTTGCCGAAGGCGAGTCGATCAAGATCAGCGGCTTCGGCACCTTTTCCGTGCGCCAGAAAGGCCGTCGCATCGGCCGCAACCCGAAAACCGGCCACGAGGTGCCGATCCTGCCGCGCCGCGTGCTGGTCTTCCGCCCCAGCCAGATCCTGCGCGAAGCGGTCGATACCGGCAAATCCCCGTCATCGGCGGGCCGGTCTTGACCGACGAGGCGCCGCCGGACGATCCGCGGCAGGACGAGCAGGGCCGCGCCCGGGTGCGCAAATCAGCCGAGGCGTTCCGCACCATCAGCGAGGTGGCGGACGAGTTGCATGTCCCCCAGCATGTGCTGCGCTTCTGGGAAACCAAGTTTCCCCGCATCAAGCCCCTCAAGCGCGGCGGCGGCCGCCGCTACTACCGTCCGGACGATGTCGTGCTGCTGCAACGCATCGCAGACCTGCTCTATACCCAGGGCTATACGATCAAGGGAGTCCAGCGGTTGCTCCGCGAGGGCGGTGGGCTGCTGCATGGGGAGATCCCGCCCGCCTCGGAAGAGGAACGCGCCGCCTCCGCCGCCGAGCGCATGCGCGCGACTGCCGAGGCCGGCCTGCCGTCCGAGGCCAGCGAAGACGCGCCCGAACTGCCGATCCTCGCCGGTGCCGCCGCATCCCGGCCGGAACCGGGGCGGCCCGTCGATGCCGCGCCGGACCGGCGACTCGAACGCGCCCAGGCCACCACCACGGTGCTGCGCACCGCCATCCGCGCGGTGCTCGACGAGCTGGAAACCCTGCGCGCCAGCCTCGACCCGAGATAAGCGCCCGGGGTCGATTGCCTCACCCGGAATCAGTTGCTAAGACCCCCCTGTCGGAGCGTAGCGCAGCCTGGTAGCGCATCAGTCTGGGGGACTGGGGGTCGTGGGTTCGAATCCCGCCGCTCCGACCACTGGTTTCAATGTCTTCTCCCCCTCCCGAATCCCGATTTCGGCGCTAATTCCAGCCCGATCACGGCGCCGGCACCGCATGCGCCCGTTCGCCGCCCGGCCCGCGCCATGACGTTCCGATGAATTCCCGCGACTGAGGCTTGCCCGCGCGCGTCCGATCGGTGAAGGCCATGCTCCCTCAAACCGGAACGGACCCTTCATGATCAAGCCGCGCCTCCTCGCTCTCGCCCTGCCGCCCGGCCTGTGCGCAGCGCCCTTCGCGCGCGCCGCAACGCCCCGCTTCCATGTCGCCGGCCAGATCGCCCTGCCCGCAGGCCCGGTGAAATGGGATTACCTCGCCGATGAGCCGTCGGCGCACCGCATCTTCGCCGCCCAGGGCGACCAGGTCGACGTGATCGACACGCGCACCGATCGCCTCGTCGGCACGATCGCCAACGTGCGGGGGGCGCATGGCATCGCGCTCGCGCCGCGCTTCGGCCACGGGTTCGCCACCGCCGGAATGGCCGGCACCGTGACCATGTTCGACCTGAAGACCTTGCGCACGATCCGCACCATCGATGTCGGCAAGGGGCCGGATGCGATCGCCTATGATCCCTCGTCGCGGCGGGTTCTCGTGCCCAACGAAGTCAGCCAGACCCTGTTCGCGATCGACCCGGCAAATGGCGGGATCGTCGGCTCCCTGCCCTTCCATGCCGATCCCGAATTCATCGTCGCCGACGGGCGCGGGCGCGTGTATCTCAACCTCAAATCCGCCAACCGGATCGCGGTGATCGATCCGCGGCGCATGCGCATCCTGCGCGAGATCGACGTCTCGCACGCCTGCACGGGGCCGACCGGCCTCGCGATCGACCGCGCGGCGGCGCGCCTGTTCGTATCCTGCCGCAACGACGTGCTGGCGGTGGTCGATGCGCGCGGCGGGAAAGTGGTCGCCTCGCTGCAACTGCCAGGCTTTGCCGACGCGGTGCGCTACGATGCGCGGGACGCTCTGGCGCTGGCGCCGAGCATCGACGGCACGCTGACCGTCATCGGCGCGTCGCCCAGAGGTGGATATCGCATCGTCCAGCGCCTTGGAACCGAACCGGGCGCCCGAACCATGACCTTCGACGCCGCGACGAGAACGGCCTACCTTTCCACGGCGAGGCAGGTGGCCGTGCTGCCGCCGGCGCCGGGAAAAACCTACCCAAGGCGGGCGTTCAAGCCGGGGAGTTTCCGCGTGCTGGTGGTCCGCGCCAGCGCGCCCTGACAGCGTTGCCAGAGCACGTTGATAACCAGAGCACGTTGATAATGTGAGCATCATCCGATCGGACGGGTCATCCGATCGGAACCTGCTCCAAACGCAAAAAGCCTGAAATCCGAAGGATTCCAGGCTTCAGGCAAACACTGGCGTCGCCAGTATCGGGCAGTCGTCATGCCCCCGAAACCCGTCAGGGTTTCTGGGGCATCTTTATCGGCTCAGAGAGCCGCGCCGAACTTCTCGACGGCGAGCGTCACGCGCGCGGTCAGCGGCGCGATGGTCTGCTCGGTCAGCTTCAGCGAGGCGTCGGTGATGCGGCCGGTCTCGGCAACCGCCTTCTCCATCAGCGAGCGGGCGAAACCGGTCTGCAGGTCCACCGCTTCCTTGACCGACTTCACGCCGGCGAGCGCCTTGGTCATCGCGACGGTTTCCTCAACCGAATTCTGCGTGGTGCTGGCGATCTGCTTCGAGATGCCCTGCATGCCGGAAGCGAAGATCTGGCTCGCCTTCACCAGCGCCTCGAAATTGCCCTGGCCGAACGCCATCATCTCTTCGGTGGTCTTCATCGCCTTCACAACCTGCTCCTTCATCTTGGCCTGCTGGGTCTCGAAACCCTTCGCGGCGTTTTCCATGCCCTCCTTCATCGAAGCCAGGGTCTTCTCGAACCCGGCCGCGACCTGGGCCTTCGTCGCCTCCACAGCCGCCTCGGCGGTGTTCTGGGCGGTATCGGCAGCTTTTGCCTTTGTCGTCATCGCTATCCACTCCTTGTCAGTCCGTTGCAACGATTGCCGGCGCCCGCAGGCACCCAATCTTGGCTGTCGCCACTTTCGTCTCAGGAAGAAACACGACGGCCAAAAGTCCCGCACGCACGTTGATAGTGCAGTGCAACATCGCCGATCTAGGCGCTATCGAAGACGGAGTCAAACTTTTTTGTGCATCGCACAATGACAAATCGGGGACGGAACGACCGGGCCGGGCACCGAGATCGGCGCCCGACAACGCAACATCCACCATTAACCCTTTGGCTTTTTTATTAATTTCATTATTTCAACTGGACAGGCGGGAAAAATCATCCTATCCGACGCATGAGGTATCGTTCATGTTCGGGAGATCGATATGGGTTTTGCCGGGTTGCGTGATCGCGCGGGAGGCGTCCTGAAGCGCTGCGCGGGCATTGCCATTGGCGGCGCCGGCGCGGCCGCCCTGCTGGCCGCGCCGGCGGCGAAGGCGTATGCGCATCACCACCGACCCTACCGGCACATCACCCCGATCGCGGCGGCGGCCACCGGGTCCGGCCCGCTCGCCCCGGGGATCGACTGGGTGGTGATGGACGCCGCGACCGGCAAGATCATCTCCGAGAACAACGCCTACAACATCCGCTATCCCGCCAGCCTGACCAAGCTGATGACGCTCGACCTCGCCTTCACCGCGCTCAAGGACGGGCGGCTGCGCATGAACACGGCGCTGCCGGTCAGCGCCGCGGCGGCCGCGGTCCAGCCGGTGAAGCTCAATCTCGTGGCCGGGCAGACCGTGACCGTCCGCCAGGCCATGCTCGGCATGACCACGCTCTCCGCCAACGATGCGGCGACCGCGCTCGGCCAGTATCTCGGCAATGGCAGCATCCGCCGCGTCGCCGCCGAAATGACCGCGCACGCCCACGCCATCGGCATGCAGCGCAGCGTCTTTCGCAACCCCTCCGGCCTGCCCGACCCCGGCCAGGTGACCGACGCCTACGACATGGCGATCCTCGCCCGCCATCTGCTGCTCGACTATCCGCAATACCGCTACCTCTTCTCGGTTCCGAGCTTCCGCTTCGAAGGCCGCACCATCCCCAATATCGATGGCATGCTCAAGCGCTACGACGGCGCGATCGGCATGAAAACCGGCTTCACCAACCTCGCCCGGTTCAATCTCGTCACCGCCGCGGTGCGCAACGGCCACATGCTGATCGGCGTGGAAATGCACGCCCCATCCTGGATCGTGGCCTATGACAACATGGCCCATCTGCTCGATGCCGGGTTCGCGGCCGAAGGCGGCGCGCCGGCGATGGTGGTGGCCGCCAACGCCCCGGCGAGGTCGCCGGCCCCGCCCGCCGCCATCCGTCATCCCGCCGCGGCCCCGGCGCCGGCCGCGCCCCGGCTCGCGCATCTCGCCCGGCCGGCCCCGAATCACCTGCGCCTCGCCGCGGCCGCCCCCGTCACGCACCACGCCAGCGTCACGCGCGACATCGTCCCCGGCTGGACCGCGCAGGTCGGCGCCTATGACAGTTACAGCCTCGCCCGGCGGCAGGCCCTGCTCGTGCGCGGCCAGCATCGCGTCGGCATCGCCCGCGTCGGCAGCACACTCGTCCACCGCCGCCGCGTCTGGCGCGCCCAGATCGCCGGGCTCGACCACCGGAGCGCGAGGATGGTCTGCGACGATCTCAAGCGCGCCCACCAGTCCTGCTTCATCATCCCGCCGGGCAACGAAAGCCTGGCGATGCGCTGACCTCGCGGCGGCGCCGCTTACCGCCGCTCACCGCCCAGCCGGAGCGCCAGCAGCCCTGGCGCCGCGACAACCAGCATCAGCGCGTTCCAGAGCATGAACTCCAGGTTCAGCACGCCGGAGATGACGGCGCTGGCCACCGCGCCGGCCGCCAGCAGCGCGCTTGGCAGCCAGTCCCGCCAGCTCCGCGATGCCGGCCAGTCGCCGCGGGCAAGCCGCCAGGCCGCGATCACGACCGGCACCGCAAACACCGGGAACGGCGCATCGCGATAGCGCGGATCGAACACCAGCCCCGCCTGCACGATGACCGCCGCCGCCACGAACAGGAACCAGAGGTGGTCGAACAGCCGCCGGCCCCAGTCGGCCAGACCCGCCTTGCCGAACAGGCTCGCGCGCAGCAGCAGCACCGTCGCCGCCCCATCCGCCGCCGGCGTCGCCGCGCCGCGCGAGGCCCGGCGCAGGGCGGCCAGCGCCAGGGCGAGCTGCGCCGGCAGGTTCACCGCGGCGCAGATCAGCAGGGATTCGTCATACAGAACATGATGCGTGATCGCCCAGGCATAGACCAGCGCATTGCCAAGCCCGAAGGCGAGCGCGAGGCCGGATGCCGCCGCCATCCCGCCGAGCAGCGCGAAAACCACCGACAGCGCGATCCCTGCCCCGGCATAAAGCGGCCAGTGCGGCATCTCCACCACCGGCCCGGAGAGCGGGAATTTCGGCGCCCGCCCGGCGGACCAGATACCCCAGTTCGCGCCGGCGATCCCCTCGTCGTGATATTTCCAATGCTGGTCGAACGCCTCGATCAGGTTGTAATCCACATGCGCGCGATCGGCGAGGCTGACGAAGCGCCGCAGGAACACCGCCTCGTTGACCCGCGAGGGGGCGGCATCCGCCCGCCAGCGCCCCCGGCTCGGCCAGCCGGTCTCGCCCACCGAAATCGTCTTGCCCGGAAACAGACGCTCGGCCTTGCGGATGGTCCGCCCGATCCGCGCGATCGCGCCATTCACCCCCACCGGGTGGTTCTGCCAGTAGGGCAGCAGATGGATCATCACGACATCGACATGCCTGGCAACTTGCGGAAACTCGAACCAGAAGCTCGCCACATCCGCATAGGCCACTTTCTGCTTCACCCGGGCGCGCACATGGTCGATGTCGCGGATCAGTTCCCCCACCGACAGATCGCGCCGGAGCAGCACCTCGTTGCCGACGACGACGCGTGTGATCGTGTGCGGATGCGCGTTCGCCGCGGCGATCCCCGCCGCCATCTCCCGCGCATTGTCCTTCGCGTTCGGCCCGAGCCAGATCCCGGCCCAGACCTTCAGCCCCGCCCGCTTCGCCAGCGCGCCGATATCGAAATCCCCCTCGATCGAGGAATAGGTGCGGATGCCGCGCGCATGGCGCGCGATCAGGCGCAGATCCTGCGCCACCTCGGCGGCGGAGGCGAAGGTTTTCGTCAGCGGCGACTGGCCATTGCGGAACGGCGCGTAGGAGACCGAGTTGAACCGCGCATCCGGCATGGCGACACCGCCGGCACGCGGCCGGTTCGGCAGGTACCACGCGGCGACGCTCAGCAGGCCGAGCAGAAAGATCACGTAAGGTCTTGCGGTGCGCATGGTCCGTGCGCTTACAGGAGGCTCCACCGGCAGACCAGAGGCGGCTCATGAGCATCGACGGGCTCGACGACACGACGATCGCGCGCATCCTGACGAACACGCGGCGGATCGCGCTGGTCGGCGCCTCGGCCAACCCGTCCCGCCCCTCGAACGAGGTGCTCGGCGCGCTGCTCCGCCTCGGCTACGACGTCACCCCGGTCAATCCCGGCCTCGCCGGCACCAGGCTGCACGGGCGAGTGGTCGCCGCCTCGCTCGACGATGCCGCCCCGCTCGACATGGTCGAGCTGTTCCGCGCCTCCGAACGGGTGCTGCCGGCGGTGCGCGACGCGATCCGCCTCGGCGCGAAGACGATCTGGATGCAGCTCGGCGTGGCGAACGAGGACGCCGCCGCCCTCGCCCGCGCCGCCGGGCTCGTCGTGGTGATGAACCGCTGCCCGCTGATCGAGCGCCCGCGGCTCGGCCTCACTCCTTGAACGACGCGGCCGGATAGCCCTGGGCGAAGAGCAGCGCGCGCAGGTCGCCATGCTCGACGTGCACCGCCGCCGCCTCGGCGAGGATCGGCTTCGCGTGATACGCCACCCCCAGCCCGGCATCGGCGATCATCGCGAGATCGTTCGCCCCGTCGCCCACCGCCAGCGTCGCCGACAGCTTCACCCCGCGCGTCGCCGCCAGTTCGTGCAGCGCCGCGCGCTTGGCGTCGCGGTCCAGCACCGGCTCGGCGACGCGGCCGATCAGCCGGGAACCGTCATCGAGCAGCTCGTTGGCGCGATGCGTGTCGAACCCGACCTCCGCCGCCACCCGGCTGGTGAACCAGGTGAACCCGCCCGAAACCAGCGCCGTCACCGCGCCATGCGCGCGCATCGTCGCGACCAGCGCGCGCGCCCCCGGCATGATCGCGGTGCGCCGCCAGGTGCGCTCCAGCGCCGCCACGTCGAGCCCCTCCAGCAGGGCGACGCGCTCGCGCAGCGCATCGGCGAAATCCAGCTCCCCCGCCATCGAGCGCGCGGTGATCGCGGCAACGCGCTCGCCAATCCCCGCCTCCGCCGCCAGCTCGTCGAGCGTTTCCGAGGTGACGATCGTGCTGTCCATGTCGGCCACCAGCACCGCCTTGCGCCGCCCGCGATCCCTGACGCACATCACATCCACCGGCGCATTGTCGAGCGCCGCGCGCACCAGGGCGAAATCGGGCGGGTTCATGCACGGAATTTCGGCGGCCTCGCCGGGCGAAAGCCAGGCCGGCGCGCCGCCGGCGGCCAGTTCGCGCACCCGCGCCACCATCGTATCGGTCAACGTCACCTTGTCGCGCGCCGCGACCAGCACCAGAACGAATTTCATGACCCAGTCGCCTAGAGCAAGTTCCGCCTCCCCGGCAAGGCCGCTGCTGATCGTCGCCGGCCCCACCGCCTCGGGCAAGTCGGCCCTCGCCCTCGCCGCAGCACAGCGCTTCGGCGGCACGATCATCAACGCCGACGCGATGCAATGCTATGCCGACTGGCGGATCATCACCGCCCGCCCCTCGCCGGCGGACGAGGCGGCGGCGCCGCACCGCCTCTATGGCGTGCGGGCGCTGGAAGACGCGGTCGATGCCGCCTGGTGGCGCGGCCGGGCGCTGGCCGAGCTGGAGGCGGCGGCGCTGCCGATCCTGTGCGGCGGCACCGGCATGTATCTCTCGGCGCTGGTCAACGGCATCGCCCCGATCCCCGATCCCGGGCCGCAGGCGCGGGCGGCGGCGCGGCAGATGCTCGCGGCGGATGGCCCGGCCGCGCTGCACGCCTGGCTTGCGTCGCGCGATCCGGCCACGGCGGCGAAGCTGCGGCCGAGCGACCCCCAGCGCCTCGCCCGCGCCGCCGAGGTGCTGCTCGGCACCGGGCGCGGCCTCGCCGCCTGGCACGCCGCACCGCGCGACGGTCTCAACGGATACCGCGTCATGCTGCTGCTGCTCGACCCGCCCCGCCTTGCGCTGCGCGAGGCGATCGCGGCGCGCTTCGCCGCGATGCTCGCCGCGGGCGCGCTGGCGGAAGTCGCCGCCGTCACCGCCCGCCACCCCGATCCCGCGCTGCCCGGCCTGCGCGCCCACGGCGTGCCGGAATTGCGGGCGCATCTCGCCGGCGAGATCGGCCTCGATGAGGCCGCCGCCCGCGCCATCGCCGCCACCATCGCCTACACGAAACGCCAGGCCACCTGGTTCCGCCACCAGAAACTGGCAGATCAGCGCGATACGCATACGATCAGTTCACGTTTTACCGATTCCGCGCAATTTTCCGAAAGCACGCTCGGCAATATCATTTCATTTATTAATGGGCCGGGTTGACGCAGCGCAGCGGACCGGGCTAGGCCTGCTCCGCGATCGCACATGATGGGGATATGAACGCCGTGAACAATTCCGTCGCTTCCGGAGCCGAAACCCTTCTCCGCGCGCTCAAGGCGCAGGGGGTCGAGGTCATTTTCGGCTATCCGGGCGGTGCCGTGCTGCCGATCTACGATGCGCTGTTCCAGCAGAACGCGATCCGCCATATCCTGGTCCGCCACGAACAGGCGGCGGTTCACGCGGCGGAAGGCTATGCCCGCTCGACCGGCAAGGTCGGCGTCGTCCTCGTCACCTCCGGCCCCGGCGCCACCAACGCCGTCACCGGCCTGGTCGACGCGCTGATGGACAGCATTCCCGTCGTCTGCCTCACCGGCCAGGTGCCGACCCACCTGATCGGCAACGACGCCTTCCAGGAAGCCGACACCACCGGCATCACCCGTCAGGCCACCAAGCACAATTATCTGGTCAAGCGCTCGGACGATCTCGCCCGCATCGTGCACGAGGCGTTCCACGTCGCGCGGACCGGCCGGCCCGGCCCCGTGCTGATCGACCTGCCGAAGGACATCCTCATCAATCCGGCGCCCTATACCGAGGCGCCGGACGGCCCGCACCGCTCCTACCGCCCGCGCACCGAGCCCGATCTTTCCCACGTCGCCGCGGCGGTGAAGCTGCTCAAGGGCGCGCGTCGGCCGATCATCTACACCGGCGGCGGACTGATCAATGCCGGCCCCGAATCGGCCGAACTGATCGTCGCGTTCGCGAAGCTGACGGGCGCGCCCGTCACCTCGACGCTGATGGGCCTCGGCGCCTTCCCGGCCTCGAACTCGGCCTTTCTCGGCATGCTCGGCATGCACGGCACCTACGAGGCCAACCTCGCGATGCATGGCTGCGACGTGATGCTGAACATCGGCGCCCGGTTCGACGACCGCGTGACCGGCCGGCTCAACGCCTTCGCCCCGCATTCGAAGAAAATCCACATCGACATCGACCCCTCGAACATCAACAAGAACGTGGTGGTCGACATCGCCATCGCCGCCGACGCGACCGAGGCGCTGCGCGCCCTCATCGCCGCCTGGAAGCAGGATGACGCCCGGCAGGACAGTGCAGCGCTCGCCGAATGGTGGCGCATGATCGAGACCTGGCGCGAGAAGGACTCGCTGCGCTTCACCCAGAGCTTCGAGACCGGCGCGATCATCAAGCCGCAGCACGCCATCCGCCGGCTGTGGGAAAAGACCCAGGGCCGCGAAACCTATGTCACGACCGAGGTGGGCCAGCACCAGATGTGGGCGGCCCAGCATTTCCGCTTCGACAAGCCGAACCGCTGGATGACCTCGGGCGGCCTCGGCACGATGGGCTACGGCCTGCCCGCGGCGATGGGCGTGCAGATCGCCCATCCCGACGCGCTGGTGATCGACATCGCCGGCGAGGCCAGCATCCTGATGAACATCCAGGAGATGGGCACGCTCGCGCAATACCGCCTGCCGGTGAAGATCTTCATCCTCAACAACGAATACATGGGCATGGTCCGCCAGTGGCAGGAATTGCTGCATGGCGGCCGCTATTCCGAGAGCTATTCCGCCGCCCTGCCCGATTTCGTGCGCCTCGCCGAGAGCTTCCACGCCGTCGGCCTGCGCGCCGAGAGCATCGACGATCTCGACCGGGTGATCGACGAGATGCTGGCGACCGACCGCCCGGTGATCGCGGACATCCATGTCGACCGCGCGGAGAACTGCTTCCCGATGATCCCCTCGGGGGCGGCGCACAACGAGATGATCCTCGGGCCGGAACACGAGGCGAGCGCCGCCGGCATCACCGATGAGGGGCTCGTGCTCGTCTGAGCCCCGCCATCGCCGCCGAGATCCCGAGACACCGAACCTGAAAGAGCCGACATGAACGCCATCGTCCAGGAACCCATGCGCGCCGCCACGATCTCCGTGCTGGTCGAGAACGAGTCCGGCGTTCTCGCGCGCGTCATCGGCCTGTTTTCAGGTCGCGGCTACAATATCGACAGCCTGACCGTCGCCCCCGTCGAGGACGACCGGCGCAAGAGCCGCATCACCGTCGTCACCTCCGGCACCGAGCTGGTGATCCAGCAGATCAAGGCGCAGCTCGATCGCCTCGTGCCGGTCTACCGGGTGTCCGACCTCTCCGCCGAAGGGCCGCACATCGCCCGCGAACTCGCCCTCATCAAGGTGATCTGCGGCGGCGAGAAGCGGCTGGAAACGCTGCGCCTCGCCGATGCGTTCCGCGCCCGCGTGATCGACGCGACGACCGAAAGCTTCGTCTTCGAACTCACCGGCGCGACCGACAAGCTCGACGCGTTCCTCGAACTGATGCGCCCGCTCGGCCTCGCCGAGGTCTCGCGCACCGGCGTCGCCGCCATCGCCCGCGGCACCCGCACGATCTGACGGCGCCGCCGGCCCGCGCCGCCGGCCCACGCCAACGAAAAAGGCCTCATCCGCTCCCGCCGGATGAGGCCCGCCCGAAAGACCGGTTCACGAAACACGGCAAAACCCGGCCCGCCTGGGCCGGGTCGTGCCGCAACCGCCCTACTTGCCGCTCAGCGTCTTGAGATAGGCGACCACATCGGCGCGGTCCGTCGCATTCGGCATGCCCATATAGGGCATCTTGGTGCCCGGCACGTCCGCCTGCGGATTGGCGAGGAATTTGGAAAGCGTGTCCGCGTTCCAGACGATGCCGGAATGCTTCAGCGCCGGCGAGAACTGGAACCCCGCGCTCGCCGCCGCCTTGGCACCATAGATCCCCGCCAGCGAAGGCCCGATCCCGTTCTGCCCCGCCTTGGCGCTGTGGCACGCCGCGCACTGGGCCTGAAACAACGCCTCGCCATGCGCGACATTCGCCGCATGCGCCCCGGCGATGCTCAGGGCACCGGCAGCCAGGGCAAGGATGGTTAAGGATTTCATGTGCAGTCTCTCCTGTCCGGCACCCGCCCCCCTGGGCGGGTGCGTCATGTTCGTCAGAAAGCCAGCCACACGCCCGCAAAGAGCGTATCGTTCGCCTGCGCGTTCGTTCCCGCGCCATCATAGTTGCGCACACTGCCGTTGAATACAGGGTAGATCGTGTTTTCAACGAAGAGTTTCGCATTCAGCCACGGCAGCCATTTCGGCCCGCCATTGTTGAACGGATAGTAATCGAGTTCCGTCGTCCAGGCATTGCTGTTCGGCTTGCCATTGGCACTGCTCGTATACTCGCCCGCATCGGCGTTGCCATAGATCGTGTTGAACGATTCCGTGATCCCGTATTTCTGATAGATCAGGTCGGAAACCGTGATCGTCGCGACATTGAGGCTGTCGGCCCGGTTGCTGGCGGCACCCGGCGCCCATTCCTGCGATTCGTGAACCAGGTTGGCCTGCACCGAGAAGGCCTGGTTCTGCGTGATGTACTGGAACTGGGAGTCGGCGGCGATGTCGAAGAACCGGTTCGTCGGCCCGCTGGCGACGCCGGTCGGATAGGTTCGGTCCATCAGCGCATAGGTGCCGACCTCGATCGAGGAATTGCCCCACTGGTGCTGCACGGCGAGCCGCACATAGGGTGCTACGCCATCGATCTTCACCCCGCCCCCGGCGCCGAGCGCGTAGCCCAGCCGCTGCGGCAGCGATTTGTAAAGATCCGCCTCGGCATAGATCATGTCCGCCGGCGTCACGTTCAGCGCGCCATAGACGCCGATGCCATAGACCGATTGCGCGAGCGAGGCGATCTGCTGTGCCGCGGCCGGCGCGTTGGCGAGGCCCGAGGGGATATACGGATACCCCCAGCTCGGCGGCGTGTTCCACAGATCGGTGACACCCGGATTGTTGTTGAGCGTGACACCCCAGAACAGCGGATGGCCGAACAGCTTGCCCGGCCGGGCGAGGCGGATATCGGTATTGTCCCAGCTCCACTGCCGGGCCACGCCATCATACGTGACCTGCACGAACGCGCCGAGCCCGATCGCCGAATCCAGCGCGCCGCCATAGAACAGGCTGGTCTGCTGCGCCGCCCAGGCGTCGTTCGACTTGAAGCCTGGCTGCAACCCGCCCGGTATCTTGTCGTGCTGCTGGGTCCAGCCGATCTGCGACATCGCCGCGAAATTCTTCCAGGTCGGGAACATGCCGCCGGCGATATAGCCCTCGAGCTTGAAATCCCGCCCATATGGGGTCAGCTGCGGAAAGCCGATATGACAGGCCGAGCAGGGCTCTCCGGTCTGCGCCGCGAAGGCGGGAATGGCATAGGCGGCGCCCGGCGCCGCCAGCGATGCCGCGGCGACCATGCCAGCCGCAGCCGCCAGGCGCCAGGAACCATGATGTGACCGGGGTTTCATGTGCAGTCTCCCGTTGACTTTCATTCAGTGACGATGCCGGGGGTATCAGGGCCGAACCGCGCGGTCGTTGATCGAGATCAATATTGTGACGGCTTGTTTCATGGTGTTGCAGATAAGGCACCATTGCCGCGGTCCCGGCGCGCGCCCTACACCTTGCGGCGTGCGAATCGATCTTCCCTTCCCGCCGCCCGCTGCCGCCGCCGATCCCGAATCGATGCTGCGCCGCGTCTTCGGCCATGGCGGTTTCCGCGGCAGCCAGCGCGACGTCGTCGAGCATGTGATCGCCGGCCACGATGCGCTGGTGCTGATGCCGACCGGCGGGGGCAAGTCGGTCTGCTACCAGCTGCCCGCCCTCTGCCGGCCGGGTGTCGGCATCGTGGTCTCGCCGCTGATCGCGCTGATGCGCAACCAGGTCGAGGCGATCCGCCAGCTCGGCGTGCGCGCGGCCTCGTTCAATTCGACCCAGAGCCCGGCGGAACGGATGGAGGTGCGCCGGGCCCTGCGCGCGGGCGAGCTGGACCTGCTCTATGTCGCCCCCGAGCGGCTGGTCACCGAGGAGTTCCTCGCCCTGCTCGAACCGGTGCGGATCGCCCTGTTCGCGATCGACGAGGCCCATTGCGTCAGCCAGTGGGGGCACGATTTCCGGCCGGAATACCTCCAGCTCGCGACCATCGGCGCGCGCTTCCCCGGCGTGCCGCGGGTCGCGCTGACCGCGACGGCCGACCCGCAGACCCGGGACGACATCGCGCGCCGCCTCGGCCTCGGCGGCGCGCGCCTGTTCCTCTCCAGCTTCGACCGCCCCAACCTGACCTACGCCATCACCCCGAAAACCGAGCCGCGGCGCCAGCTTCTCGGTTTCCTGCGCGCCCATCCGGGCGAGAGCGGAATCGTCTACTGTCTCAGCCGCGCCGCGGTCGAGGACACCGCAACCTGGCTCTGCGGCCAGGGCCTGCGCGCCCTGCCCTACCATGCCGGTCTCGCCGCCGAAACGCGCAACCGCAACCAGGACGCCTTCCTCGCCGACGAGGGGCTGATCCTGGTCGCGACCATCGCCTTCGGCATGGGGATCGACAAGCCGGACATCCGCTTCGTCGCGCATCTCGACCTGCCGTCGAGCCTCGAAGCCTATTACCAGGAAACCGGCCGCGCCGGGCGCGACGGCGCGCCGGCCGAAACCCTGATGCTCTATGGCATGCAGGACGTCACACTGCGCCGGCGGATGATCGACCAGGGCGACGCGCCGGACGAGGTCAAGCGCGTCGCCCGCGCCAAGCTCGACGCGCTGCTCGGCGTCTGCGAAACCGCCGGCTGCCGGCGGCGGGCGATCCTCGCCCATTTCGGCGAGGCCTATCCGCGCGATTGCGGCCAGTGCGACAATTGCCGCCAGCCGGTCGAGACGTGGGACGGCACCGAGGCCGCGCGCAAGGCGCTCTCCGCCATGCTGCGCACCGGCCAGCGCTTCGGCGCCGGCCACCTGATCGACATCCTGCGCGGCACCGGGACCGAACGGATCCACCAGCTCGGCCATGACCGCCTGCCCACCTTCGGCGTCGGCGCCGATCTCGACCGCCGCCAATGGGGCTCGGTGTTCCGCCAGCTGATCGTCGCCGGGCTGATCGAGGTCGATCACGACGCCCATGGCGCGCTGTTCGCCACCCCCCGCGCCCGCCCGGTGCTGCGCGGCGAGGAATCGCTCCGCCTGCGCCGCGACCCCGCCGGCACGCGCCAGACCACACGGCGCGGCGCCGTCCCGCCGGATGCCGCCACCGACTCCCCCGCCTTCACCGCGCTGCGCGAATGGCGGCGGGAAACCGCGCGGGCGCAGCAGGTGCCGGCCTATGTCATCTTTCACGACGCCACCCTGGCCGCCCTCGCCGCCGCGCATCCGCGCGACCGCAGCGACCTCGCGGCCGTCCCCGGCATCGGCGCGAGCAAGATCGAGCGCTATGGCGATGCCGTGCTCGCCGTGCTCGCCGGCGTGCGCGGCTGAACCCCGCCCCCCCCGCGCGACAGCCGCCCCTGCCACAGCCACCCTTGCCACGCCACCCGCCCGCGGCTTAGCCTCCGGCCCGACAGAGCACGACCTCCGGCCCGGAAGTCTCGGAACGTGCCCTGAAAACCAGAGCCCCCGACGGAGACAGTCCATGACGGTCAAGAGCCACCACCCGGAAACCCTCGCCCTGCACGCCGGCTGGCGCGCCGACCCCACGACCGGCTCGGTCGCGGTGCCGATCCACCAGACCACCTCCTACCAGTTCAACAGCACCGAACATGCCGCCAACCTGTTCGCGCTCTCCGAGCTCGGCAACATCTATACCCGCATCATGAACCCGACGACGGATGTGCTCGAACAGCGCCTCGCCGCGATCGAGGGCGGCGTCGCGGCCCTTGCCGTCGCCTCCGGCCAGGCCGCCTCGGCCAGCGCGATCCGCACGCTGACCCGCGCGGGCGAGAATGTCGTCGCCTCCACCGATCTCTACGGCGGCACCTGGAACCTCTTCGCCAACACGCTGCGCGACCAGGGGATCGAGATCCGCTTCGTCGACCCGACCGACCCCGAGAATTTCCGCCGCGCGACCGATGACAAGACCCGCGCCTACTACGCCGAAACCCTGCCCAACCCGAAGCTCGCGGTCTTCCCCATCGCCGAGGTCGCGGCGATCGGCCGCCCGCTCGGCATCCCGCTGATCATGGACAACACCGCCGCCCCGCTGCTCTGCCGTCCCTTCGACCACGGCGCGGCCATCGTGGTCTATTCCGCCACCAAATATATCGGCGGCCACGGCACCTCGATCGGCGGGATGATCATCGATTCCGGCAATTTCGACTGGGCGGCGCAGCCCGAGCGCCAGCCGCTGCTGAACGCGCCCGACCCCTCCTATCACGGCGCCGTCTGGGTCGAGGCGGTCAAGCCGCTCGGCCCCATCGCCTACATCATCCGCGCCCGCACCGTGATCCTGCGCGACGAGGGTGCGGCGCTCTCGCCGTTCAACGCCTTCCAGCTCATCCAGGGGCTGGAGACGCTGCCGCTGCGCATCGCGCGGCATTGCGAGAACGCCGAGAAAGTCGTCGATTTCCTCTCCAGCCATCCCGACGTCGTGCGGGTGATCCATCCCAGCGTCGCCACCGGCGAGGCGCGGCGGCGGGCGGAAACCTACCTCACCGGCGGCAACGGCGCGCTGGTCGGCTTCGAGCTGACCGGCGGCGCCGCATCGGGGCGGAAATTCATCGAGGCGCTGCGGATGTTCTACCACGTCGCCAATATCGGCGACGCCCGCAGCCTCGCCATCCACCCCGCCAGCACCACCCACTCCCAGCTCTCGGCCGAGGAACAGGCGGCCACCGGCGTCACGCCCGGCTATGTCCGGCTGTCGATCGGCCTCGAACACATCGAGGACATCATCGCCGATCTGGATCAGGCGCTGGCCGCCGCGCGCTGAGCTTCAGTATCCCGATGTCGCGGGCCGGATCGCCGATCCGGCCCGCGATCCTTCACGACCCCGCCCGCGCCCGCTCGGCCATTTCGCGCACATTCGCCGACAAGGCGGGGGCGGCCAGAATCTCATCCAGCGCGCCCCGCATCAGCGCCTGCCGCGCCGGGTCGAAGCGCCGCCAGTTCGCGAACACGTCGATGCAGCGCGCCGCGATCTGCCGGTTCACCTGGTCGACCTCGCCGATCATCCGCGCCACCAGCGCATAGCCGCGCCCCGACGAATCGTGGAACCAGCGCTGGTTGCCCGCCCCGAACGCCTGCACCAGGGCGCGGAAGCGGTTGGGGTTGCGCAGGTCGAAATCGGCGTGCCGGGTCAGCGCCTCGACGCGGTCCAGCGTGTCCGGCGCCGCCGCCATCGCCTGGATGCGGAACCACTTGTCGCCCACCAGCGCATCGCCGCGCCAGCGCGCGTGAAACGCCGCCAGCGCCACATCGCGCGCCGGCGTCGCGGTATCGGCGAGCAGCGCCAGCGCGCCCAGTCGCACGGTCATGGTCGGCGCGGTCTCGAAGCGGCGCTGCGCCACCTCCAGCGCCGCCGCCGGGTCCGCCGCCATCAGATAGGCCAGCGCGACATTGCCGAGCGCCCGCCGCCCCATGCTCGCCGGATCGAGGCTGAACGGCGCCGATGGGTCCTCCACCCCGCACAGTGAAGCGAAGCGGTCCCGCAGCCGCCGGCCGATTGCCGCCCGCGTCGTCTCCAGCGCGTCATGGATCGCATCCGGATCGATCACCGCCATCCGGTCCGCCAGCACGTCCTTGCCCGGCAGCGACAATATCCGTGCCGCGAGCGCCGGCGCCTCCGTCGCGAGGTCGAGGGCCGCCGCCATCGCCGCCACCAGCGCCGGATCGGTCGCCACTGCCTCGCCGCGCTGCAATGCGGCGATCGCGTCGAGCAGCGCCCGCGTCGCATATTCCTGCCCAGCCTCCCAGCGGCTGAACCCGTCGGTATCGTGCGCGGCAAGCCGTGCGAGCCCGGCCGCCTCGTGCCCCGAGAGCTTCACCGGCGCCGAGAACCCGCGCAGCAGCGAGGGCACCGGCGGGGCGGCGACCTCCTCGAACACGAAGCGCTGCTCCGCCGCGCGCAACAGCAGCAGCCGCGTGCCTGCATGCGCCGCGTCCTCGCCTTCCAGCCGGGCGGCAAGCTCCGCGCCATCCGGCCCGATCAGCCCCATCGCCACCGGAATGAGAAACGGTTCCTTGCGCGCCTGTCCCGGCGTCGGCGCCGTCATCTGCCGCAATGTGAGCGTATAGCGCCGCGCCGCCGCGTCGTAGTCGCCCTCGAACCGCAATTGCGGCGTGCCGGCCTGCTCGTACCAGCGCATGAACTGCGAAAAATCGAACCCCGATTCCTCGCCCATCGCGGCCACGAAATCCTCGATCGTCGCCGCCGCATTGTCGTTGCGGGCGATATAAAGGTCGAAGCCGCGGCGGAACGCCTCGTGGCCGATGATCGTGCGGATCATCCGCACCACCTCCGCCCCCTTCTCATAGACGGTCGCGGTGTAGAAATTGTCGATCTTGCGATAGGCGGCGGGGCGGACGGGGTGCGCCAGCGGCCCGGCATCCTCGGCGAACTGCCGGGCGCGCAGCATCTTCACGTCGTCGATCCGCGACAGCGCCGCATCGGTGGTCGCCGCACCGTATTCCTGGTCGCGGAACACGGTCAGCCCCTCCTTGAGCGAGAGCTGAAACCAGTCCCGGCAGGTCACCCGGTCGCCGGTCCAGTTGTGGAAATATTCATGCGCGATCACCCGGTCGATCCGCTGATAATCCGCATCCGTCGCGGTGTCCGGCCGGGCGAGCACGAGGGCGGTGTTGAAGATGTTGAGCCCCTTGTTCTCCATCGCCCCCATGTTGAAGTCGGCAACGGCGGCGATGTTGAAAATGTCGAGGTCGTATTCGAGGCCGAACGCCTCCTCGTCCCAGCGCATCGCCCGCTTGAGGCAGGCCATCGCGTGGTCCACCTTGTCCTCGTCGCCGCGGCGAACATGGATGCCGAGCTGCACCTGCCGCCCCGACCGGGTGACGAATTCATCATGCGCCGACACAAGGTCGCCCGCGACCAGCGCGAACAGATAGGACGGCTTGGGATGCGGGTCCTCCCATTTCGCCCAGTGCCGCCCGTCCGGCAGCACCCCGCGATCGACCGGATTGCCGTTGGAGAGCAGCAGCGGGCAGCGCGCCGGATCGGCGATCAGCGTCGCGGTGTAGCGGGCCATCACGTCCGGCCGGTCGGGGAAGAAGGTGATGCGGCGAAACCCCTCTGCCTCGCACTGGGTGAAGAAATCCCCGCCCGAGACATACAGCCCCGAAAGCTCGGAATTGCGCTCCGGCGCGATGATCACCTCGGTATCCAGGGTGAACTCGTCCGGCACGTCGCGAATGACGAGGCCATGATCGCCCAGCGCGTAGCGATTGGCGCCGAGCGCCTCGCCGTCGAGCAGCACCGATCGCAGGTCGAGCGCCTCGCCATCGAGTTCCAGCGGCGCATCCGCGATCCCGTGCGCCGCGTTGCGCCGCAGCGTCAGGCTGGCGCGCACCCGCGTCGCCGCCGGATCGAGATCGAAGATGAGATCGACACTATCGACCAGAAAAGCCGGCGGCCGGTATTCGTCGAGGCGGCGCGGGGCGGCGTCGGGCAGCGGGACGGGACGTTCGGCCATCTTTGTCTCCTTGCGAATGCCCCCTTATCTGGCCCGCCGGCTGCCAGCGCGCAAATCGCCCCACCTCCCCGAATTGCCCCGAGCGGGACTCCGACCTGCCCGGCGGATGGTTGCATCCGGCGCGTCACCACCTATCATCCCATCAATGTTCCGCGGGACGCCACGCTCCCTCCCGCATCGCAAACGGGATTCATGAACGGCACCGCGGACGACCTCTCCCTCTCGCTGCACCAGAGCATCCACGAGATCCCGGCGCCGGACTGGGATGCGCTCGCCGGCGGCAACCCGTTCGTCAGCCACGCCTTTCTCTCCGCCCTGGAAGACAGCGCCTCGGTCGGCGGCGACAGCGGCTGGTATCCCCAGCACGCGGCGCTGCGCGACGGCGCGGGCCGCCTGCTCGGCGCCGCCCCCGCCTATGTGAAAGCCCATTCCTACGGCGAATACGTGTTCGATCACGGCTGGGCCAACGCCTTCGAGCGCGCCGGCGGGCGCTATTACCCGAAGCTGCAAGTCGCCGCCCCGTTCAGCCCGGTCCCCGGCCCGCGCCTGCTGATGGCCGACGGCCTGCCCCCGTCGCTCCTCGCCCGCGGCCTCGAAATCGCCGCCGAGCGGCTCGGCTGCTCCTCGATCCACGCCACCTTCTGCACCGAGGCGGAATGGCACGCGCTGGGCGAGGCCGGCTGGCTGCGGCGCATGGGCGTGCAATATCACTGGCACAACCGCGGCTATGCCGCGTTCGAGGATTTCCTCGCCGCCCTGTCCTCGCGCAAGCGCAAGGCGATCCGCCGCGAGCGGCGCGACGCCCAGGCGGGGCTCGAAATCCGCGCCCTGCGCGGCAGCGAGATGGGTCGGCGCGAATGGGCCGCCTTCTACAATTTCTACCTCTCCACCGTCGACCGCAAATGGGGCGGCGCCTACCTCACCGAGCGCTTCTTCCCCCTGCTCGGCGAGCGCCTCGGCGATGCGGTGGTGATGATGATGGCCTTCCGCGCCGGCCGCCCGATCGCCGGCGCGCTCAACCTGCGCGGCCGGGACGCGCTCTACGGCCGCAACTGGGGTGCCGTGGAAGACATCCCCTTCCTGCATTTCGAACTCTGCTACTACCAGGCGATCGACTACGCGATCGGCGCCGGCCTCGCCCGCGTCGAGGCCGGCGCCCAGGGCCAGCACAAGATCCAGCGCGGCTACCTGCCGAGCCGCACCTATTCCGCGCACTGGATCGGCCATCCCGGCCTCAGCGACGCCGTGGCGCGGTTTCTCGACGCCGAGCGCCCGGCGGTGGAGGAGGAAATGGCGATGCTCGGCGAGCAATCCCCCTATCGCAGCGATCTTTCGCCGTGATCGCGGCCTATGCGGCGCTGGCCGCCTCGATGGTGATCGTCGGCGGCAATGTCGTCCTGCTCAAACTGCTGGCCGCCCACCTGCCGACCTTCCCGCTGCTGTTCATGCGGACGGGCTTCGCGACATTGTGCCTTGCCCCGCTGGTCGCACCCCGCCTGCCGGCGCCGCGCACGCTGGCCATCCTGTTCATGCAGGCGGCGTGCGGCACGCTGCTCTACAACGGCATGATGGTCGCCGGGCTGAAACTCACCGGCGCGGTGCAGGCCGGGCTGGTCCTCGCCAGCCTGCCGGCGGTGATCGCGCTCGGCGCCGCGCTGTTCCTGCGCGAGCATCTGCGGCCGCTGCAATGGGCGGCGGTGGTGCTGGCGGGCGTCGGCATCGCCGCCCTCGCGCGCGGCGGCGGCGGCTTCAGCCTGCTGGGCGACGCGCTGATCTTCGGCGCGGTCTGCGGCGAGGCCGGATACGCGCTGTTCGCCCGCCGCGCCGCCGGCCTGCTCCCGGTGATGCAGGCCACTTTCTGGATGCAGGCCTGCGGCGCCGCGATGACCGCCCCGCTCGCCATCGCCGGTTTCGGGCAGGTCCACTTCACCTGGACGATCGCCGGATTGCTGCTGGTCAACAGCCTCACCTCCAGCGTGCTCGCGGTGATCCTGTGGTATCACGGCATGCGGCGGGTCCAGGCCGGCATCGCTGGCACCTTCACCGCCCTGCTGCCCGCCACCGCCACGCTGATGGGCGTGCTCGTTCTCGCCGAACCGTTCACCCGGGGCGATGCGATGGGCTTCGCCGCCCTGTTCGTCTCGATGGTGCTCATCCTCCGCCCGCAGCGCCGCCGCCCCGCCCGCGAACCGGCAGACGCCTGACCCCCGACATTAGCATGATGTCCGATCCCGGCGGATCGGACAGGCCCCCCTGCCGCCCATGATGAACGGCAAGGTTGTAAACCCCGATTTTGTCATGGCAGATTCACGGACCGGTTTCCTCCGATGCAAAACTGCATTAGGGTTTGTTCATAAACTGTCATGGGGGCACGTAAAATGAGTGGAAAATCGGGTGTCAAACTCAAGCGGGATGCGGGTATCATCGGCCTGCTCTTCGCGAGTCTGGGCGGCATCATTGGCTCGGGCTGGCTGTTCGGCCCGCTTCACGCCGCCAAGGATGCCGGTCCGGCGGCGATCTTCGCCTGGCTGATCGGCGGTGTCGCGGTCCTGCTGCTGGGCTTCGTCTATGCCGAGCTGGCCACGGCCTTCCCGCGCGGCGGCGCGGTGATCGCCTTCCCGAAACTCTCGCACGGCAACCTGATGGCCGTGATCATGAGCTTCGTGGTGTTTCTCGGCTATGTCTCCGTGCCGCCCGCCGAAGCCTCGGCGGTCATCACCTATGGCAACAACTACATCCCCGGCCTGGTCGACAAATCCGGCGTGCTCACCGGCTTCGGCTTCTTCGCCTCGCTGATCCTGATGCTGGTCTTCACCGGCATCAACGCGCTGGCGGTGCGCCTCGTGCTGACGGTCAACAGCGCGCTGACCTGGTGGAAACTCGCGGTCCCGGCGCTGACGGTGATCGTGCTGATCATCGCCGGCTTCCATCCCGGCAATTTCTCGGCCCACGGCTTCGCCCCGCACGGCACGGCCGGCGTGTTCTCGGCCGTGGCCACATCCGGCGTCATCTTCGCCTATCTCGGCTTCCGCCAGGCGGTGGAACTCGCCGGCGAATCGAGCAACCCGCGCCGTAACCTGCCCATCGCCATCGTCGGCTCGGTCGCCATCGCGCTGGTGCTCTATGTCGGCCTGCAGGTCGCCTTCATCGGCGCGCTCCGCCCGTCCGACCTCGCCAAGGGGTGGGATGCGCTGACCTTCGCCGGCGCCTCCGGCCCGTTCGCCGGTCTCGCCACCATCGTCGGCGCCACCTGGCTCGCCATCCTGCTCTATATCGACAGCGTGGTTTCGCCCGCCGGCACCGGCATCATCTACTTCACCACCACCTCGCGCGTGGTCTACGCCACCGGCCAGGAAGGGCTGCTCGGCGGGCAGACCTTCGCGAAACTGTCCAAGGTGGGCGTGCCGATCGGCGGCCTGATCATGACGCTGATCGTCGGCGTCTTCTTCATGTTCCCCTTCCCGTCCTGGCAGAAGATCATCGGCTTCATCTCCTCGGCCTCGGTGCTCTCCTACGGCACCGGCCCGATCGTGCTGCTGACCCTGCGCAAGACCATGCCGGTCGAACAATACAAGCGGCCCTACCAGCTGCCCGGCGGCACGCTGGTCTCGACCCTCGCCTTCATCATCTCCAACTTCATCGTGTTCTGGAGCGGCGCTTCGACCGACAACTTCCTGTTCGGCATCATCCTCCTCTTCACGATCGTCTATGTCGGCTACGAGGCGACGATGGGCGAAGGGCTCGGCAACCTGCACTGGCGCGGCGCGTGGTGGCTGGCGCCGTATTTCTTCGGCCTGTGGCTCATCACCTATCTCGGCCCGAAGAACCTGACCGGCGGCACCGGCACGTTCTCCAACCTCGTCGCCTCGATCATCCTGATCGTCTTCAGCCTGATCGTCATCCAGGTCGCGGTGAATTCCGGCTCGCCCGATCCGGAAGAAGCGAAAGCGACGATCCTCGCCGGCGAACCCGAAATCTTCGGCGCCGACTGACCGCGCAACCCGGCCCCTGCGGGCCGGACCACGCACCTGACTGAGACCGCCAAGGCGGATGGGGCCTCCCCCATCCGCCTTTCTTCTTGCCCCGGCGGGGTTTTCATCCGCCCGAAACGGTCCAGATCTTCGCCCATGACCGAACCCGCCCCACAAGCCGCCATCGCGCACGACACCGATCCCGCCCTGCATCCGGCAGAAAATTTCATCGCCGCCGCGCTCGCCCGGCTGACAAGCGGCGTGCGCGACCGGCGCAGCGATTTCCACGTGATCGGCCTCGCCACCACCGGGGCGGACGGCGCGCCCCGCCTGCGCAGCGTCGTGCTGCGCGGCCGCGCGGCGCAGGGCGGACAGATCACCTTCCACACCGATGCGCGCTCCGCCAAATTCGCCGAGCTGAGCCGCGATGGCCGCGCCGCGCTCCTCGCCTATTCACACGCCGCGAAGCTGCAAATCCGCATCGAAGGCCGGGTGACGCTGCATCACGACGATGAAGAGGCGGCCGCCATCTGGCGCGCCCTGCCCGAGGGCGCGCGGCAGATCTACCGCGCCTGGCTCCCGCCCGGCAGCGAAGCAGCGCCCGCGCAGCTTGATCTGACCCTGACGATGGAAGAGGCCGCCCGGCATTTCGCCGTCTGCCACCTGCGCCCCGCGCTGTATGATGTTCTGTGGCTGCGGCCGGAAGGCCACCGCCGCGCCATCGGCACGCTCGATGGCGCGGGCGCTCTGGCGGCGCGCTGGGTCGCCGCCTGACCCTGGCCGCGCCTCGGCCTCAGGCCGCCGGCGGCGCGGTCCGCGCGAAGGCCGGCTCGCGCGCGAAGGCGGCGAACCACTCGGCCAGCGCCGGGCAGGCTTTCCGCCAGTCATGCGCGGCGAGGCGGAAATCGAGATAGCCCAGCGCGCAGCCCACCGCGATCGAGCCGATATCCAGCATCCGGCCCGGCGGGTCCTGTTCGAGCACGGCCAGCGTCCGCTCGATCGCCTGCATCTGCCGCTCCATGAACGCCGCCCGCGCCGCTTCCTTCGGCTTCAGGCTTTCCATGCGGATGCCCACGGCGGCGTCGAGAATGCCATCGCCCATTGCCTGATAGCGCAGCGCCGTCCAGCGGGCCGACCCGCTGCCCGGAAACAGCGGCAACGCATCGCCGATCTGGTCGAGATATTCGCAGATCACCCGGCTGTCGAACAGCGCCACCCCCTCGTCGGTCACCAGGCACGGCACTTTCGACAGCGGGTTGTCCGCGGTCAGCGCCGCCGGGCTCTCATGCGGGTTGGTCGGGATCAGCTCGATCCGCTGGTCGATCTCGCGGGCGATCGCGCAGGCCATCACCTTGCGGACATACGGGCTGGTGACGGAGTGAAACAGCTTCATGTGTCGGACTTCCTTCTGCTGGCGGCACCGGTCGCATCCCGGGCCACCGATACCGTTACGCGAGGGGGCGGCGCCGGCCGCGATCCATCGCCGCTCAGTCGCCGCGCACGACGTTCCAGCCGGTTTTCGCAACCTGCAGGAACACGTCGTGCATCCGGTGGGCGCGCTGGTCGGCGGCATTGCCGGCCAGCGCGCGGGCATACACCCCCTCGACGATCGCCGCCGAGCGGAACAGCGAGAAGCCGAGGAAGAAGCGCCAGTTCTCGATCCGCTCCCGCCCGGTCCGCCGGCAATAAAGTTCCAGCGCCTCAGCCTCGCTCATCAGCCCGAGCGCGGCGAGATCGACCCCCTGATACCCCGCCATCGCCGGCCCCGAGCCGGGCGGCAGGTGGTAGGACATGCAGCAATAGGCGAGATCCGCGAGCGGATGGCCGATGGTCGAAAGCTCCCAGTCCAGCACCGCGAGAATGCGCGGCTCGGTCGGGTGAATCATCATGTTGCCGAGGCGGAAATCGCCATGCACGATGGAACTCTCGTCGCGCTCGGGAATATTGCCGCGCAGCCACGCGATCAGATTGGCCATCGGCGCGAAATCCTCGGTCTTCGAGGCTTCGTACTGCTTGGTCCACCGCTCGATCTGGCGGGCGACATAATGGTCCGGCCGGCCGAATCCGGCGAGCCCCACCGCCTCGTACTCCACCATGTGCAATGCGGCGATGGTCTCGATGATCTGCCGGTGGATCGCGCCGCGCTCCTGCGGCGCGAGCCCGGGCATCATCACGTCGTGGAACACCCGGCCCGCCACATGGCCCATCACGTAGAACTCGGTGCCGATCACCGCGGCGTCGGTGCAGTAATGCAGCATCGGCACCACCGGCACCGCGCTCGCGGCCAGCGCGCTCTGGATGCGATATTCGCGGTCGATCTGGTGCGCCGAGGGCAGCAGCGTTCCCGGCGGCTTCTTGCGCAGCACGTAGTTCCGCCCCGGCGTCTCGATCAGGTAGGTCGGGTTGGACTGCCCGCCCTGGAACTGGCGGATCGCGGCCGGCGGAGCGAAACCGTCGACATTGGCGGCCAGATAGGCGAACAGCGCCGCCTCGTCGATCCTGTGCTGCGGCAGCATCTCGACAAGACGCGGCTGGTTGTCCGTGCTCATCCGGTTTCCTCCTCCGAAACGGCCGGGAAAATCGGCGGCGGGCGGCGCGCTGTCAAGCGGCAGTGCCCCAGCCGTATCCGCTCTGCCGCTTGGGGGACTTGCATAACCCGCGCGCACCTCGCACAGTTGGGTCAAATCGATCGTCCAGCAGAATCAGACCACGAGGGAAATGCCACCATGGAGTTCCGCTATTCCGCCAAGACCGAGGCTCTGCGCCAGCGCGTTGCCGACTTCATGGCCGAGCACGTCTACCCCAACGAACAGGCGCTGTTCCACACCGCCCACACCCAGGCCGACCAGTGGAAGCCGCTGGAACTGCTGCAGGAGATCAAGCAGAAGGCCAAGGCCGCGGGGCTGTGGAACCTGTTCCTCCCCGAATCCGAGCACGGCGCCGGGCTGACCAATGTCGAATACGCGCCGCTCGCCGAAATCATGGGCCGCTCGCCCTTCGGCCCGGAAGCCTTCAACTGCTCCGCCCCCGACACCGGCAACATGGAGGTGCTGACCCGCTACGGCACGCAAGAGCAGCGGGAAACCTGGCTGAAGCCGCTGCTGGCCGGCGAAATCCGCTCCGCCTTCGCGATGACCGAGCCGCGCGTCGCCTCGTCGGATGCGAAGAACATCGAAACCTCGATCCGCCGCGAGGGCGACGAATACGTCATCGACGGCCATAAATGGTGGACCTCCGGCGCGCCCGATCCGCGCTGCCGCATCCTGATCGTGATGGGCCAGTCCGATCCGGAAAACCCCGACCCCTACAAGCGCCAGTCGATGATCCTGGTGCCCTTCCCGCATCCGGGTGTCACGATGAAGCGCGCCCTGCCGGTGTTCGGCGATGTCGACGCCCCGCACGGCCATGCCGAGATGATCTTCGACAAGGTGCGGGTGCCCGCCACCAACATGCTGCTCGGCGAGGGCCGCGGCTTCGAGATCGCCCAGGGCCGCCTCGGGCCGGGACGCATCCATCACTGCATGCGCTCGATCGGCGCCGCCGAGCGCGCGCTGGAGCGCATGGTCCGCCGCCTCGAAAGCCGCACCGCCTTCGGCAAGCCGGTCATCGAGCAGAGCGTCTGGCGCGAGCGCATCGCCGAAAGCCGCATCATGATCGACCAGGCCCGCCTGCTCACCCTCAAGGCCGCCCAGATGATGGACACGGTGGGCAACAAGGAAGCCCGCGCCGAAATCGCCATGATCAAGGTCGTCGCCCCCAACGTCGCCTGCAAGGTGATCGACTGGGCGATCCAGGCCTTCGGCGGCGGCGGCGTCGCCGATACCTGGCTCTCCTCGGCCTATGCCCACCAGCGCACGCTGCGCCTCGCCGATGGGCCGGACGAGGTGCATCGCGACCAGCTCGCCCGGCTCGAACACCGCCGCTACCGCAACACCGATCCGGCGCGCACCGGCGGCTATCCGAACGTGCTGATCGCGGACGGGCTGTCGGAACCGGGCCAGGCCTGATGCGCGCGATCCGCTGCGAGGCGTGGGGCGGGCCGGAAACGCTTCTCCTGCGCGACCTGCCCGATCCCGTCCCGCAGGCGGGCGAGGTGCTGATCCGGGTGCGCGCCGCCGGGGTGAATTTCCCCGACGTGCTGATCATCCAGAAAAAATACCAGGTCCAGCCCGAACTGCCCTTCACCCCCGGCGCCGAAATCGCCGGGGAGATCGAGGCGGTCGGCGAGGGTGTCGCCGGCTACAAGCCGGGGGACCGCGTGCTCGCCCTCTGCTCCACCGGCGGATTCGCTGAAAAGATCGCGATCGACGCGCATCGCTGCGTGCCGGTGCCGGACGGCGTCTCCTTCGAGGTCGCCGCCGGGCTGATGCTCGCCTTCGGCACCTCGCACCACGCCGTGGTCGATCGCGGCGAGATCAAGCCGGGCGAGACGATCCTGGTGCTCGGTGCCGCCGGCGGCGTCGGCCTCGCCGCGGTCGACATCGCCAAGGCCAAGGGTGCGAGGGTCATCGCCGCCGCCTCGTCGGCGGAAAAGCTCGAACTCTGCCGCGCCCACGGCGCCGACGCCCTCATCAATTACACGACCGAAGACCTGCGCGCCGCGATCCGCGAACATACCGGCGGCAAGGGGCCGGACGTGATTTTCGATCCCGTCGGCGGCAAGCTCGCCGAGCCCGCCTTCCGCTCGATCGCCTGGCGCGGCCGCTACCTCGTCATCGGCTTCGCCGAGGGCACCATCCCCGCCCTGCCGCTCAACCTGCCGCTGCTCAAGGGCGCGTCGCTGGTCGGCGTGTTCTGGGGCGAGTTCGCCCGCCGCGAGCCGAAGAACCAGATCCGGATGATGGAAGACCTGTTCGCCATGCTGGCGCGCGGCGAAATCCGCCCGCTGGTGTCGAAAACCTACCGCCTCGAGCAGACGGAAGACGCCCTGCGGGACATGGCGGCGCGCCGCGTCACCGGAAAGATCGTGATTCTGCCATGAAGGATTTCCACAACCGGGTTGCCGTCATCACCGGCGCGGGCAGCGGCTTCGGCCGCGAATTCGCCCGCATCGCAGCCAGCCGCTTCATGCGCCTGGCTTTGGCCGACATCCAGCCCGACGCGCTGGAGGCCACCGCCGCCGAGCTGCGCGCCGCCGGCGCCGAGGTGCTCACCGAACGCCTCGATGTCAGCGACGCCGCGGCGATGGAGCGCTTCGCCGATGCGGTCTTCGCGCGATACGGCAACGCCCATCTGCTGTTCAACAATGCCGGGGTCGGCGGCGGCGGGCTGCTCTGGGAACATTCCGTGCGCGACTGGCAATGGGTGCTCGGCGTCAATCTCTGGGGCGTGATCCACGGCGTGCGCTGCTTCGTCCCCCGCATGATCGCGAATGGCGAGGAGGGCCACATCGTCAACACCGCCTCCGTCGCCGGGCTGGTCGCCGCCCAGACGATGGGGGTCTACAACGTCTCCAAGCACGGCGTCGTCGCCCTGTCCGAAACCCTGTTCCAGGATCTGCGGATCGCCGGGGCGAAACTCGGCGTCACCGTGCTCTGCCCCGCCTTCGTCGATACCGGCATCAAGGACGCGGCGCGCAACCGCCCGGCCGAACTCGCCAACGACGCGCCGCCGACGCCGAGCCAGCGCCTCGCCGAGGAACAGACCCGCAAGGCCGTCAACTCGGGCCGCCTCGGCGCCGCCGATGTCGCCGCCCGCATCTTCGACTGCATCGAGCAGAACCGCTTCTACTGCCTGACCCACCCGAAAATTCTCGGCACGGTCGAATTGCGGATGCAGGACATTCTCAACCAGCGCAACCCGAGCGATCCGTTCTCGCTGAAGCGCGACGTCGCCTTCAAGGCCCCGCCCGACGCCACAACCGCCTGACCTCGCGTCAGAAATGCTGCCAGCCGGCCCGCCCGAGCGGAACCGGCTGGCCCGTCTCGTCGATCACCCGCACCTCCGCCGCCCCCGCCACGAACCGGCCGATCCGCGTCAGCGGCACCGGCGCGCAGGCCGCCTCCAGCGCCGCCGCCCGCCCGGACGGCGCCGCGAGCAGCAACTCGTAGTCATCGCCACCGGTCAGGATCGTCGCGCGCCAGCCCATCCCCGCCGCCCGCGCCGCGTCCGACAGCGGCACAAGCCCCGCCTCGATCACCGCACCGCACCCCGACGCCCGGCACACATGGCCGAGATCCTGCACCAGCCCGTCCGAGACATCGATCGCCGCGGTCGCGATCCCGGCCAGCGCCAGGCCCATGCGCGGCGTCGGCAACAGCCGGCGGGCCCGGAAATGGCCGGTCGGATCGGCAATCCCGCCGCGCGCCGCGTGCAGCCCGAGCACCGCATCGCCGATCGTGCCGGTCACGAACACCGCATCCCCCGGCCGCGCGCCGCCGCGCCGCAGCGCGGTCCCAGGTTCGAGACTGCCGATCATGGTGATCGCGGTGGTCACCGGCCCGGGGGTGGACGAGCTGTCGCCGCCCCACAGCCGCACCCCGAATTCCGCCTGGTCGGCCGCCAGCCCCGCGGCGAATCCCGCGAGCCAGGCTTCCGGCGTCTCCGCCCGCAGCGCCGTGGCGAGCAGATACCCCTCCGGCCGCGCCCCCATCGCGGCGAGGTCGGACAGGTTCCGGCGCATCAGCTTGCGGGCGACGAGATCGGGCGGATCGTCGGGCAGGAAATGCACGCCCTCGATCATCTGGTCGACCGTGAGCACCGCCTGAAGCCCGGCGGGCGGTGTCCACAGCGCGGCGTCGTCGGCAAGTCCCAGCCCCTCGGCCGCGGCGAGCGGCGCGAAATACCGGGCGATGCGGCCGAACTCGCCGCTCACCTCAAGCCCGCTCACCTCAAGCCCGGGCCTCGCCGGCGAACTCGCCCTCCCGCAGCGTGCGGGCGATCCGGTCGAGCACGGCATTGCCCATCTGCACCGCCTCGCCTTCGAGAAACCCGTGCGCCACGTCGAGATACTCGTTGATGACGACGCGCGCCGGCGGCCCGTCGGTCATCCACAGCTCGGCGCCGGCGGCGCGCAGCAGCGCGCGCAGCACCGGGTCGAGCCGCGGCATCGGCCAGGCCTCCGGCAGCACCCCGGCGATCAGCGGATCGACCACGTCCTGCTGCGCCGTCGCGGTGCGGACGATGCGCGAGAACAGCGGCACGTCCGGCGGCGCCACCTCGCTCTCCCCGGCATCGAGCAGCCCGGCCATCCGCCCGAAGCGATGGCGGACGAACTGGTCGATCACGGTTTCCGCCGTCTCCCCGGCATGCTCGCACTGATAGAGCGCCTGCACCGCGGCGGCCCGCGCCAGGGTGCGCGGCCGCGCGCCTTTCGCTGCGGGCTTCATGCGAGGCCCATCCGCCGCGCGAGCGCGATCTGCCGCAGGCAGGCCGAAGCCGCCTCCGCCCCCTTGTTTGAGCCCGTCTCGGCCGAGCGCGCTTCCGCCTGCGCGAGCGTATCGACGGTGAGCAGCGCCGTCCCGAGCGGCGCGGCGTGGTCGATCGCCACCTGCATCAGCCCGTTCATCGCCGAATCGCAGATGAACTCGTAATGATCGGTCTCGCCGCGCACGACGCAGCCGAGCGCCACATAGCCGTCGAACCGCGCCCGCCCGCGCAGCGCGATGGCGAGCGCCTGCGGCAGCTCGAACGCGCCGGCGACATCCACCGTCTCGATCGTCGCATTGGCGCGGCCGAGCAGCATCACCGCCGCATCGGTCATCCCGTCGACGACCTGGCGATAATACGGCGCGCGGATCAGCAAGACGCGCGGCGCCGGGCCCGGCACGTCCGGCACCTCGGCTTCGGGGGCATCGGCGGTGCTCATGACCTCGCGGGCTCCTCGATCGGCAGTTGTTCGACGATGTTCAGCCCGTAGCCCTCAAGCCCGACCACGGCGCGCTTGTGGTTCGACAGCAGCACCATGTCGCGCACGCCGAGATCGGCGAGAATCTGCGCGCCCACGCCATAGTCGCGCAGCACCGCGCCGGTGCGCGCCCCGCCGACGATCTGCTGCAACCTTGAGGACACCGCATCCGGCCGCGCCTCGCGGATCAGCACGACGACCCCCCGGCCCGACTGCGCGATCTGCGCCATCGCCCGCCGGAGATCGCGGATATGGTCGCCGCCCAGAATATCGTCGATGGTGCTGACCGCGTGCATCCGCACCAGCACCGGCTCGTCGGCGGCGATATCGCCCTTGACGAGGGCCACATGCTCGACCCGGTCGATCGTGTTCTCATAGACCACGCTGCGCCATTGCTGGCCGGCGCCATCGGTGATCATCCCGTCGCCCGCGCGCCGCACCAGCTTCTCCATCCGCCGCCGATAGGCGATCAGGTCGGCGATCGTGCCGAGCTTGAGGTTGTGATACTGCGCGAACGACACGAGGTCCGGCAGCCGCGCCATCGTCCCGTCGTCGTTCATGATCTCGCAGATCACCCCGGCCGGCGTCAGCCCGGCGAGCCGCGCGATATCCACCGCCGCCTCGGTATGGCCGGTGCGCACCAGCGTGCCGCCGTCGCGCGCCATCAGCGGAAAGATATGCCCCGGCGTCACGATGTCCGCCGCCCCGCATTCCGGGTTGATCGCCACCGCGACGGTGCGCGCCCGGTCGGCGGCGGAAATCCCCGTCGTCACCCCCTCGCGCGCCTCGATCGACACGGTGAAGGCGGTTTCGTGCCGCGACCCGTTCGACTGCGCCATGAGCTTGAGCCCCAGCGTCTCGCAGCGCGCCCGCGTCAGCGCGAGGCAGATCAGCCCCCTGGCGTGCCGGGCCATGAAATTCACCGCATCCGGTGTGGCGAACTGCGCCGGGATCACGAGGTCGCCCTCGTTCTCGCGGTCCTCGTCATCCACCAGGATGAACATGCGCCCCGCCCGCGCCTCCTCGATGATCTCCTCGGCCGATGCCAGATATTCCTGCAACGACGCGGTCTTCAGATGGTCCATCAGCCTGCCTCCGCCAGCCGCGCCACATAGCGCGCCAGCATGTCGATTTCGATATTCACCGCATCGCCCACCGCCAGCGTGGCGAAGCTGGTATGCGTTTCCGTGTGCGGGATGATGTTCACCCCGAATTCCGCGCCGTCAACCTCGTTGACCGTGAGCGACACGCCATTGACCGCAACGCTGCCCTTCGGCGCGATGAAACGGGCGAGGTCGCGCGGCACGCCGAAGCGCCACCGCGTCGAACCGCCCTCCGGCCGCGTCGAGACCACCTCGCCCAGCCCGTCGACATGGCCGGAGACGACATGCCCGCCCAGCTCGTCGCCCATCCGCAGCGCCCGTTCGAGATTGACCGCCGTCCCCGCCCGCCAGGTGCCGAGCGTCGTCTTCGACAGCGTCTCCCCCGAAACCTCGACGGCGAACCAGTCCGCCCCCCGCTCGATCACGGTCAGGCAGCAGCCCGAACACGCGATCGACGCGCCGAGCGCCACCTCGCCGATCCCCGCCCAGGCGGGGTTGTCCGCCGGCACGCCGATCACGAGCCGCGTATCCGTCGCCGCCCCGCCGGGCCGCACCTCGCGCACCGCGCCAACCCCGGTGATGATCCCGGTGAACATCGCTCAGTCCCTCCGATAGCGCGCGCGGCGGTCGCCGCCGCACTCCGTTTCGCCAAGGCGCGCGAACCGCGCCGCCGCCGCCGGCGTCTCGATGCCGAATCCCGCCACCGCGCCGATCCCGTCATCGCCGATCACGATCGGCGCGGTGAACCATTCCAGCCGGTCCACCAGATCGGCGCGGATCAGCGCGGCCGCAAGAGTGCCGCCGCCCTCGGCCAGCACGCGGGTCAGCCCCGCCGCCCCCAGCGCGGCGAAGGCCGCGCCGAGATCGACGCCCACCGGCGCCGCCGGCACCTCGAACAGGCGCGCGCCCAGCGCCAGCAGCGCCGCCCGCCGCGCCGGGTCGGCGCCGTCGCGATGCACGATCCACAGCGGATCGCGCGCCGCCCCGCGCGCCAGCCGGCCATCCAGCGGAATCCGTAAATGCGAATCCACGATCACCCGCACCAGCGGGCGCGCCCGAAATCCCTCGATCCGGCAGGTCAGTTCGGGGTCGTCGGCCAGCACCGTCCCCACCCCGACCATCACCGCGTCATGCATCCCCCTCAGCGCGTGGCCCAGCTGGCGCGCCGCCGCCCCGGTGATCCACTGGCTTGCCCCGGTCCGGGTCGCGATCTGCCCGTCGAGCGAGGTCGCGAGCTTCAGCGTCACCAGCGGCCGCCCGGCGCGCACCCGCAGGATGAACCCGGCATTGATCTCCGCCGCCTCCGCTTCCCCCACCCCCGTCACCACCTCGATCCCCGCGGCGCGCAGCCGGGCGATGCCCGCGCCATCGGTCCGCGGGTCGGGATCGGTCATGGCGATGACGACGCGCGCGATCCCGGCGGCGATCAACGCCTCCGCGCAGGGCGGGGTCCGGCCATGATGGGCGCAGGGTTCGAGCGTGACATAGGCGGTCGCCCCGCGCGCCGCGTCCCCGGCCATGGCCAGGGCCTCGGTTTCCGCGTGCGGCCGCCCGCCGGGCGCCGTCCGTCCGCGCCCGACCACCCTTCCCTGCCGCACGATCACGCAGCCGACACTCGGATTGGGCGAGGTCTCGCCCAGGCCGCGCCGGGCGAGCGCGAGGGCGGAACGCATCGGGGCCAGATCGTCCATGCCTATTTCGGCTGGTCCATCGTGCCAAGGAAAGCCTTGAAATCCTTGGTTTCACGAAAATCGCGATAGACCGAGGCGAAGCGCACATACGCCACCGCGTCGACCTCCTTCAGCGTATCCATCACCAGCTCGCCGATCTCGCTCGAAGGAATTTCCGCCTCGCCCGAGGCTTCGAGCTTGCGGACGATGCCATTGACGATCCGCTCGATCCGCTCGTCATCCACCGGCCGCTTGCGCAGCGCGGTACGAATCGAGCGGGCCAGCTTGTCGCGGTCGAAACCGACCCGTCGCTGATCCGCCTTGATCACCACCAGCTCGCGCAGCTGCACCCGCTCGACGGTGGTGAAGCGCTGGCTGCATTGCGGGCAGAAGCGCCGGCGGCGGATGGCGGTGCCATCTTCCGCCGGCCGGCTGTCCTTCACCTGGGTGTCGGCCTCACCGCAGAACGGGCAGCGCACCGCGCATTCACCGGTAGATCGGGAACCGGGCGCAGAGGTCCAGCACCTTGGCGCCCACCGCCGCCTCGACCGCGTCGTTCGCGCCGTCGTTGGAGGCCGAAAGCCCGTCCAGCACCTCGACGATGAACCGGCCGACCATGCGGAACTCCTCGGTCCCGAACCCGCGGGTCGTCGCCGCCGGCGTGCCGAGGCGAATGCCCGAGGTCACCGCCGGCTTCGCCGGGTCGAACGGGATCGCGTTCTTGTTCGCGGTCATGTGCGCGCGCTCGAGCGAGGCCTCCGCCGCCTTGCCCGTCACGTTCTTCGGCCGCAGATCGACCAGCACGAGATGGCAGTCGGTGCCTCCGGTCACGATGTCGAGCCCGCCTTCGATCAGCGTCGCCGCCAGCACGCGGGCGTTCTCGGCCAGCGCCTTCTGATAGGCGCGGAAATCGGGGCGCAGCGCCTCGCCGAAGGCCACCGCCTTCGCCGCGATCACATGCATCAGCGGCCCGCCCTGCAAGCCGGGGAAGACGGCCGAGTTGAACTTCTTGCCGAGTTCGGGATCGTTTGACAGGATCATGCCGCCGCGCGGCCCGCGCAGGGTCTTGTGCGTCGTCGTGGTCACCACATGCGCGTGCGGCAGCGGCGAGGGGAAAATCCCCGCCGCGACCAGCCCGGCGAAATGCGCCATATCCACCAGGAAATACGCGCCGACCTCGTCCGCCACCTTGCGGATGCGGG
Organism: Pseudomonadota bacterium; assembly: GCA_021849425.1. Classification (GTDB taxonomy): domain Bacteria; phylum Pseudomonadota; class Alphaproteobacteria; order Acetobacterales; family Acetobacteraceae; genus Acidiphilium. The sequence continues at coordinate 23,155 of JAJZSY010000012.1, read as the reverse complement.
CGAAATCGATGAAGCGCGGATAGGCCGAGCCGCCGGCGATGATCAGCTTCGGCCGGTGCGCGCGGGCAAGCTGCTCCAGCTCCTCGTAATCGAGCGTGCCATCCTCGCGCTTGACGCCATACTGCACGGCGTTGAACCACTTGCCCGACAGGTTCGGCGCCGCCCCATGGGTCAGATGCCCGCCGGCGGCCAGGCTCATGCCCAGAATCGTGTCGCCCGCGTTCAGCAGCGCGAGGAACACCGCCTGGTTCGCCTGCGCGCCCGAATGCGGCTGGACATTGGCGTAGGCGCAGCCGAACAGCTCGCGCGCCCGCGCGATCGCCAGCTCCTCGGCGACGTCAACCGCGGCGCAGCCGCCATAATAGCGCTTGCCCGGATAGCCCTCGGCATATTTGTTGGTCAGCACCGATCCCTGCGCCTCGAGCACCGCGCGCGAGACGATGTTTTCCGAGGCGATCAGCTCGATGCCGTCCTGCTGGCGGGCGAGTTCGCGGCCGATCGCGGCGGCGAGATCGGGATCGGTCTCGGCCAGCGAGGAGGTGAAGAAGCGCGCGATGTTCGCAATCGGGCTCTGCTCGTTCATGCTTTTGGCTCCGGATTGAGTTTGGCGACCCTGCCCTGATGCCGGCCGCCTTCGAACTCGGTGGTCAGAAACGCGTCGAGGGCTTCGAGCGCGACCACCTCGCCGGTCAGCCGCGCACCCAGCGCTAATATGTTGGCGTCGTTGTGCTGGCGCGAAAGCCGCGCCTCCGTCGCCGTATGGGCCTGGGCGCAGCGCACGCCTTCATGCCGGTTCGCCGCGATCGCCATCCCGATGCCCGACCCGCAGACCAGCAGCCCGAACCGCGCCGCCCCGGCCTCGACGCGCGCGCTCACCGCATGGGCGATGTCGGGATAATCGACGCTCGCCGGCGAATTGGTGCCGCAATCGACCACGTCCCACCCCGCCTTGCGCGCGGCCTCCGCCAGCCGGTCCTTCAGTTCGTACCCGGCATGATCGGCGCCGACCACCAGTGTCCTTGTCTCGCTCATTGCGGCGGCTTAGCACGCCCCGCCCCGCCGCGAAACCGGATTTGCGCCCCTCCGCCATGTCATGCGGCGCACACAACCGTCCCATGGGGTTGCGGGATCGCCGCCGATCCGCTAATGCGCCTCCCACGGCGGACCCGTAGCTCAACTGGATAGAGCACCAGACTACGAATCTGGGGGTTAGGAGTTCGAGTCTCTTCGGGTCCGCCATATGTCGCGATGCTGGCGCACGCCGCCCGACCTCGCCGACCGGACCTTGCCAATCCCGGCCGCCGCGCCAGCTCCGCCGCATCGGGTTCATTTCAGGGGATGTCCTTCATGGCCGATACCGCGCCGATCGACCCTCGCCTTCTCGAAGTCCTGGTCTGCCCGCTGACCAAGGGCAAGCTGATCTACGACCGCGAGGCCGCCGAGCTGATCAGCCCCACCGCGGGCCTCGCCTTCCCCGTGCGCGACGGCATTCCCATCATGCTGGTCGACGAAGCCCGCCAGATCGAGCCGTGACCGCGCCCGAACCCACCGAACTGCGCCTGCGCCGCGCCGAGCGGGTGCTGGAGATCAGCTTCGCCGACGGCGCGCATTTCGCGCTCGATGCCGAATATCTCCGCGTCGAGAGCCCGAGCGCCGAGGTTCAGGGCCACAGCCCCGCCGAGCGCCAGCTCGTCGCCGGCAAGCGGGGCGTCGGCATCACCCGGCTGGAACCCAACGGCCACTACGCCGTGCGGATCACCTTCGACGACGGCCATTCCACCGGCATCTATTCATGGGACTACCTGCACCGGCTGGGCCGCGAGCACGCCCAGCGCTGGGCCGCCTATCTCAAGGCGCTCGACGCCGCCGGACTGCGGCGCGACACCCCATAAAATCCCTCCCGCACCCGGTTCCGCGCCCCATTTCACGCACCCATGCGTGCGACTGGCTTGCACCGGCGCCGTTGTCTATCATCTAGTGAGGCATAGAAACGGATCATGACCATGGATCATCTGACAGACCCCGATGCGCGGCGCCCGGCCGGCGCCGACGCCCAGATCATCGAAGGCAGCCAGGCCACCTTCATGGCCGATGTCGTCGAGGCATCGCGCAAGGTGCCGGTGCTGGTCGATTTCTGGGCGACCTGGTGCGGCCCCTGCAAGACCCTGACGCCGACGCTCGAAAAGGTGGTGCGGGCCTATGGCGGGCGCATCCGCCTGGTCAAGATCGACATTGACCAGAACCGCGCCCTCGTCCAGCAGCTCGCCAGCCTCGGCCTGCCGCTGCAATCCGTCCCCACCGTCGCCGCCTTCTGGCAGGGACAGATCGCCGACCTGTTCCAGGGCGCGCTGCCGGAAAGCGACGTGCGCCGCTTCGTCGACGCCCTGCTCAAGGCCGCCGGCTCGTCCGCCCCCTCGGCGGACCTGATCGCCCAGGCCCGCGCGGCGATGGAGGGCAACCGGGCGGAGGAAGCCGCATCGCTCTTCGGCGCCGCGCTCGATGAGGATGAAAACCGCCCCGAGGCCTGGGCCGGCCTGGTCCGCGCCCTGATCGCCCTCGGCGCGGACGACCGCGCCGCCGCCATCCTCGCCGAAATCCCGCCCGCCCTCGCCGATCACGCCGAAATCACCGCGGCGAAAACGGCGCTCTCGGTGGCGCGCGAGGGCCGCGCCGCCGCCCGCCAGCTCGCCGAGCTGCAACAGAAGCTCGCGGCGAACGAAAACGATCACGACTCCCGCCTCGCTTTGGCGGTCGCGCTGAACGCGACCGGCAACCGCACCGAGGCCGCCGACGCCCTGCTCGACATCATGCGCCGCCAGCGTGGCTGGAACGACGACGCCGCCCGGCTCCAGCTCCTCAAGTTCTTCGACGCCTGGGGCGTTGACGACGCCGACACGATGGCCGCCCGGCGCAAGCTCTCCGCGCTGTTGTTCAGTTGAGTTCGCTGTTCGGCATGTCAGGCGCTCACGCGCGGCTGGAAGGGGTGCCGGAAGTCTTTCCGGTCTTTCCCCTCACCGGCGCCGTGCTGTTTCCCGGCGGGCGGCTGCCGCTCAACATCTTCGAGCCGCGCTACCTCGCGATGGTGGACGACGCGATGGCCGCCGGCCGCCTGTTCGGCATGATCCAGCCCCTGCCGGACGCGCCGCGCACCGAGCACGGCCCGGCCATCCACCGCGTCGGCTGCCTCGGCCGGATCACCGCCTTCAGCGAGACCGAGGATGGCCGCTACCTCATCACCCTGACCGGGCTGATGCGCTTCGAGGTCGTCGAGGAGGCCGAAATGCGCCGCGGCTACCGGCGGGTGCAGGGCGATGTCTCCGCTTTCCGCGACGATGTCGCGGCCCTCTCCGGCAACCCCGTGGACGACGCCGCGCCGGTGACCCGCGCCATGCTGGTCGAGGCGCTCGGCCACTATTTCGAGGCAACCGGAATTGATGCGAACTGGGACGCGATCGAGGAAATTTCCGACGAGGCCCTGATCGTCACGCTCTGCATGGCCTGCCCCTTCAGCCCGGCGGAAAAACAGGTGCTGCTCGAGGCGAAAAACGAGGCCGAGCGGGCGGAAGCCCTGCTGGCGATCCTCGAGATCAACGCCCGCCGCGGCTGAACACCGGCCGCCAGAGCGCGTCACCCGGCGCGTCACCCGGCCCGGCACGCCGGACAATCCGCCGCCCCTGCCGGACATACCGCCCAGCCATACCGCTCAGATATGCTGGGCCTGCTTCTCGGCGAGACGCCAGATATAGGCGATGATCTCCGCAACCGTCCGGTAGTGCTCGGGCAGGATTTCCGATTCCAGCTCCTGCTGGAAGAGCGCGCGCGCCAACGGCGGATTCGGCACGATCGGAATCCGCGCATCGCGCGCGAGGTCGCGGATGCGCGCGGCCTGCTCGTCCACGCCCTTGGCGACGATCTTCGGCGCCTCCGCCTGCCCGGGCCGATATTCGAGCGCGACGGCATAATGCGTCGGGTTGGTCACCACCACGGCCGCCCGCGTCATCGCCACCTGCAGGCTCCGCTTGGCCAGCGCGGTCTGCGCCGCCTTGATCCGCGCCTTGATCCGCGGATCGCCCTCCATTTCCTTCTGCTCGTCCTTGATCTCCTGCTGCGACATCTTCGTCGATTGGGAAAACCGCCGCCGCGTCATGACGAAGTCGAGCGGCCCGGCAATCGCCTGGATGGCCAGGGCCCCGCCCAGCATCGCCACGATCGAGCCAAAAATCGCCCGGACCAGCGCGATGTCCGAGCCGACCAGCAGCGTCTCGATCCCGCGCAGCCGGTCCGCCATGACGACATAGAGCGCGCCGCCGATCGCGACGAGCTTGAGAATGGTCTGCGCCGAAACCCCGAGGCTCTGGGCGCCGAACATCCGGGTCAGCCCGGTCAGCGGGTTCAGCCGCGCGAAGTTGAACCCGACGGCCGACATGTTGAGCTTCATCCCCGTCTGCAGCAGCGTGACGATCGCCGCCGCCAGCACCATCGCCGCGGCGAGCGGTAGAACGACCCCCGCCGCCGCCACCGCGACCTGCGATGTCGCCCGGCCGAGCGACGCGCCGGCATCGATGGTCGCGGCTCGCGTGAACAGCGAGGCGAGAACCCTCACCAGATGATCGGCGGACGCGGGCAGCCTGCTGCTGGTATACACAAAGGCAACCGCCAGCCCCGCGAGGGCCGCGACCTCGCGCGACGCGCCCTGGCCATGATCGCCGAGCGCCTTCGCCAGCCGGGTTGGCGTGGCGGCTTCGGTTTTACTTTCCTTGTCGTCATCCATGGCCGGACGGCCTCATCCGACGCCACCGGGCCCGGCCGGCGGTCCTACCAGCCGGCATAGGCCCGCAGCAGCGGCAGCGTCGCATCATGCCAGACCGAGATCATCGGCGAGGCGAGAAAGGCCAGCAGCGCCGTCCCGCCAAGCAGTTGCAGCGGAGCGGCGATGAAGAAGACCTGGATGTTCGGCGCCGCTTTCGACATCAGGCCGAGCCCCGCCTGCCAGACCAGGCCGATGAAGAGAAATGGTGCCGCGAGATGCAGGGCTGCAACGAATTCCGCCGAAACCGCCTTCACCGCGAGGTCCAGCAGCACGCCGGCGGCCGGCAGATTCGCCCCCCCGAGTCCGGCAGGCAGCGGCAGGGTGCGGAACGAGCGGACGATCGCCAGCACCGGCAGCAGGAAGATCCCGCTGGCAAAGACGAGGGCGGGCAGCAGCAATCCCATCGCATTGGCGATGACGGTGCTGTTCGGCCCGATCGTCGAATTGGGCAGCAGCACGCTCGAAAGGCCGATCTGGTAGGAAATGATCTGCCCGGCAACCGGCAGGCTCAGCAGGATCGCCCCGGTCAGCCAGCCGAGCGAAAGGCCGATGACGATCTCCCGCAGGATCTCGAGCGCAAAGACCAGGATCGATGCCGGCACGCCCGGCATCGCCCCGCCGATCAGCGGCACGACGATCGCGGTCAGCGCCACCGACAGCCCGATGCGCAGTTGCGCCGGCGCGGTGCCGTTGCCGGTGAACGGCACGGCCATGACGAGGCTCGAAATCCGGACCAGCACCAGCAGCGGACCATAGACCAGATTGGCCAGATCGTGCGGGAACACGGCTAGCCCACGTGGATCATGGCGCTGAAGATCTGGTGGGCGAACGCAGCGAGCGTGCTGAACAGGAACCCGCCCATGACCATCAGCGTGCCGACCACGGCGGCGATCTTCGGCAGGAACGAAATGGTCGCCTCGTTGATCTGGGTCACCGCCTGCAACAGCGATATCACGACGCCCGAAACCAGCGAGGCGATCAGCGGCGGCGCCGACAGTTTCGCCGCGACCACCAGCGCCGCATGCAGCGTGGTGATCACCGCCGGATCGGTCATGCCCTGCATGCGCGATCCCGCAACGCCGCGCCACACCCGGGCATGCCGGCGCGGACCAGGAGCCGGCGCGCGCGCTGGGGCCGAACGATCATGGTCAGATCGGCATGTTCATGATCGACTGATACGCCGTGATCAGCCGGTCGCGGATCGCGACGGTCGTCTGCAGCGCCACCTGCGCCTGCGCGACCGAGGCGACGACATGGGTGAGATCGCCATTGCCCAGCAGCCCCGCATTCGCCGCCGTCTCGGTCGAGGCGCTCTGATGGACGGCGCTGGTGACGACATTGGAGACGAAATCGCCGAAGCTCGGCCCGGCCGACGATCCCGGCCCGGCAACGCGCCCATAGGCCGAAAGGGCGCTGGAAGGGCTGACCAGCCCGCTGATGGTGCCCGACATCAGATCAGCCCCAGCGTGCGGGTCATCATGCCGCGCGTCGCGTTCATCACCGAGAGATTGGCGTCATACGACCGCTGCGCCTGCTGCATGTCCATCAGTTCCACGAGGCTGTTGACGTTCGGCATCTTGACGTAGCCCTGTGCGTTGGCCGCCGGGTTGGACGGATCGTATTTCATCGGGAACGGCGTCTTGTCCCGGCCGATCGCCGCGACCTCGACGACATTGGTCCCGGCCGCCTGGCTGTAGACGTCCTGAAACGCGATCGTCTTGCGCTGATAGGGGTTGCCGCCGGGGGTGGAGCTTGTGCTGTCGGCGTTCGCGAGGTTCTGCGCGATCACCTGCAGGCGGGAATTCTGCGCGGAGAGAGCCGCCGCCGAAATGTCCAGCGTGGTACCGAATTTCATGATGATATCCCCCGATTACGGGTTGGGGCCAAGTGCCGTCGTGAACATGCCGAGATAGGTCTTGTAGATGTTCACCGCGTATTGCTGGTTGATCTGGTTCCCGGCGATCGCCGCAAGCTGGCTTTCGAGCGAGACGCCGTTGCCGTCCGGCGACTTCGCCGCGACCGTCGCGATCCGGGTCGAGAAGGACTGGCCGGCCGGCGAGGGAATGTCATTGGCGCTGGTCGTGACCATCGCCAGATTGCCGCCCCCGTTCAGCACGTTCGAAAAGGCAACCGGCGCCTTCGGCACGTAGCCCGGCGTGTCGGTATTGGCGATGTTGCCCGCCAGAACGGACTGCGACTGCGCCAGATACACCAGCCGGTCGGCCGCAAGGCCGAGTAGATTCAAGGTCATTTTGCCCTCCGAAACCCGAACGGAAAATGCCACCCAAAGGTTAACGAACAGTCAAGGAACAACGCCGGCGATTTTTTTATTTCCTGGACGCAAAGATCATGAAATCAATATTTAATTAACCTTTTTACCGTCATGTCACCGCCAAGACCGCGCCTCCCCCGATTCGGCGGGGCGGCGATCCGGTCGATCGGATCCGGAGACCTTCATGCGATGAGCATGGCACAAATCGGCAGCGTCATCATCGCGCTCGGGGCGGTTCTGCTCCTGATCGCGATCGCCGCCTTCCTTCTGCGCAAGCTGCGCTCCGGCCGCGCGCTCGCCGGCCTCGCGGCGGCGTGGGGCGTTTCGGGCCAGACCCTGTCCTGCCGGGTGGGCCGCGGCACCACGCTCTCGATCGTCACCCTCGGCGGGCATCGCTTCGCGGTGCTGAACGGCCCGAGAACCGACCAGTTGCAGCTCCTCCCGCCCTCCGAACCCGGCAGCACCGCGCCATGATGACGCGCCTCCTGCGCCTCGCCGCGCTGTCGGTGGCCGGTCTCGGCCTCGCGCTGCTGGTCTTCCCGCATGTGGCGAGCGCGCAATCGGTGGATTTCCATCTCGGCTCGGGCAGCGCGCCCGAAACCGCGAAGCTCGTGCAGCTCATCCTGCTCATCGGCATCCTGTCGCTGGCGCCGAGCCTGCTGGTGATGCTGACCGCCTTCACCCGGATCGTCATCGTCCTGAGCCTGCTGCGCACGGCGCTCGGCACGCAGACCACGCCGCCGAACTCGGTGCTGATCGGCCTCGCCCTCTTCCTGACCTATTTCGTGATGGCGCCGGTCTTCGCGCAGTCCTGGCATGTCGGCCTCCTGCCGATGACACAGGGCGATGTCGGCACGATCGAGGGGCTGAAACTGGCCGCCGCCCCCTTCCACACCTTCCTCGCCGACAATGCCCGCCCGGCCGATATCCGCGTGTTCCTCTCCCTCGCACATGTGAAACTCCCGGCGAACATGCAGGACGTGCCGTGGCGCGTGCTCATCCCCGGCTTCGTCGTCGGCGAATTGCGCCGCGGCTTCGAGATGGGCTTCATGATCTTCCTGCCCTTCATGGTCATCGATATCGTGATTTCCTCGATCCTGATGAGCCTCGGCATGATGATGCTGCCGCCCACCGCGGTCTCCATGCCGTTCAAGATCATCTTCTTCGTCCTGGTGAATGGCTGGCAGCTCGTCTGCGGTAGCCTGGTGCGAAGCTTCCCGCCCATCCATTTCTAGTGTCCCGAAGCTGAAATCCAGCCGCCGCGATCAGGCCGGCTCCAGCGGGATCGCGAGGCGGAACTGGGTGCCCCGGTCGCCCGTCGCCACCAGCGACAGCTCGCCGCCATGCGCGCGGACCAGATCGCGCGCGATGGCAAGGCCGAGCCCGGTTCCGCCGCTGCGCGCAGAGCCGGTAAAGGGGCGGAACAGATTGGCCCGCGCGCGCTCCGGCAGGCCCGGCCCGTCATCGCCGATCTCGATCAGCAACTGCCCGGCCTCCACCCTGCCGCTGACAACGATCCGCCCGGCCCCGGCCTCGGCGGCGTTGCGCATTAGGTTGAGCAGCGCGCGCTGGATCTGCGTGCGGTCGAGCATCGGCGCGATATCCTCCGGCACGTCGATCCCGATCACGAGCCCCTCGTGCAACAGGCGCGTCTGCCCCGCCACCTCGCCCACCAGCTCCGCGAGCGGGCAGGCCGCCCGCAGCAGCGGCGGCGGCCCCTCGCGGGCGAAGCCGAGCGTATGGGTCACAAGCTCCGTCGCCCGCTCGACCGCGTCGACCAGCGTCGCCGCGCCGCTGCGGATGGCGGGATCGGCGCTGCCCGAAAGCCGGTCGGCGACGAGCAGCGCGGTCGAGAGGATGTTGCGCAGGTCGTGGCTGATCTTCGCCACCGCCGTGCCCAGCGCCGCCAGCCGCGCATTGCGCCACAGCGCCGCGCGCAGCTCGGTCTGCATCGTCGCAAGCTCGCGCGCGGCGATGGCGATTTCATCATCCCTGAGCGGCGCGCCAGCGGCCAGGGCCAGCGGCGCCGCGTGCTCCGGGTCCTCGCGGAAGCGGGCGATGCTCTCGGTCAGGCGCCGCATCGGCAGCACCAGCACACGGTTGAGCACGAGATAGACCACAAGCCCCGTCAGCAGCGCGATCGCCACCGACAGCGCGGCGATATGCTCGACATAGCGCCACAGATGCGCCGCGAGAACCGGATTATGCACCACGATCTGCACGATCACGCCATGCTGCAACGGGCTCGGCGCGGTCACCAGCACATCGCGCGGCGCCAGGCCGAACTGCACCTCGATCGCCCGGATCACCGAGCCGAACAGCGTTTCATGCGCGAGGTTGATCGCCCCTTCCGCGTGAACGGTGCCGCGCGGCGGCAACACCAGAATGCTGCGCCCCCCCTGCGCCAGCCGGATCGCCTCGGTGCCCGAAAGCCGCAGCAATTCGTTGCGGGTCGACAGGTCGACAACCCCGTGCGGCGCCGCCGAAACCGTCAGCGCCGCCAGATGCGCCTCGGTCACCCGGTTCATCAGCCAGGCGCTGCGCTCGCGCCCGAGACTGGGCAGCAGGATCATCACCTCGGTCAGCAGCGTGACGATCACCGTCAGCCAGAGCAGCCTTGCCGACAGGCTGTGGCCGATCCAGCGCCCGAAGACTTTGCGCAACGCGCTCAGGCGGCCTCCGCCCGGAAGGCGGCGCGCCCGGCCTCGAACAGCCGGTCGAGAAAGGCGCGGTCGGCATAGGCGCGCGATTCCGGCGAAAGCCCAGCCAGCGCCCGGTCGGCCGGATATTCGACGAAGTCGAGACCCGCCGGCAGCAGCGCGCACTCGGCGTCGATCGCGGTCTGGAACGCCAGCTCCTGCACCCGGTTGAGAATATCCGCCGGCTGGCTCGGCACCCCCGCCCGCAGCCGGCTCTGCGCGCGGATCAGCACCAGCCGCTCCGGCGCCAGCTCCAGCAGCGGCGCGAGCGGCGGGTTGCCCGAATAGGCCCCGTCCCAATACGCGACCCCCTCGATCATCACCGGCGGGAACAGCGTCGGCAGGCAGGACGAGGCCAGCAGCGCGTCAACGGTGACGTCGTCATTGGTGAAAATCCGGGCGCGTCCCGATTCCACCGCGGTCGCGGCGATGAACAGGCGCGGCGCCGCCGGCGCGCGCAGCGCCTCGCGGTCGAGCAGGTCGGCGATGATCGGGCGGAGCGGGTTCTGCCCCAGCGGGTTGACCGAGGCCTGGCCGAACAGGCTGAGGACCGTGGCGATCCCCTGCATCGCGAGGTTGCTGCCGAATTCGCGCCCCAGCTCGAAGCCCGGCAGCCAGCGGTCGAGATGCGAGGTCAGCGGTGCGAGCATGTTGGTGGCGACCACGCGGTCCCAGAACTGCGCCATCGCCGCCCGCGCCCCGTCCGCGCCGCCGCGCACCATCCCCTGCACCGCCATCGTGCCCAGAATCGCCCCGGACGAGACACCGCAAACGGCATCGAACGTCTCGCCCGCCGCCAGCAGCGCGTCGAGCACGCCCCAGGCATAGGCCCCGTGCGACCCGCCCCCCTGCAGGGCGAGCGCGGTTCGGCAACGGCGTCGCGCCAGCGTCTTCATGGCCTCAATCTGCACGGTCGGAGCGGGGTTGGGCAAGCGGGGAACGATCTTTATCCCCCGCGCCACCGGCTTTGTTGACGCCGCCCCCCACAATGCCTATGACAACACCCAGCAGGAAGCCGCTCCGGACCGGTTGCGGCATCCTATCTGTTTTCTGAATTCCACCGGCGTTTGCCTGCGGCAACCGCCTCACCGGCAGTCATCGGAGTTGAGACCGTGAAGCGCACCTACCAACCCTCCAAGCTCGTCCGCAAGCGTCGTCATGGCTTCCGCTCGCGGATGGAAACCGTCGGCGGCCGCAAGGTCCTGGCGAACCGCCGCGCCAAGGGTCGGAAGCGCCTTTCCGCCTGATTCTTCCTCGCGTCCGCCCGGCGCCGCGCGCCTGCCTGCGCGGCCGGGCCGGGAACTGATCACGATCATGCGCGCCGCGCCCCTTCACTCCCTGCCCCAGCGTGCCGATTTCCTGCGCGCTGCGAGCCATGGGCGAAAGGCGGCGCGCCCCGGCTTTGTCGTGCAGATCCTGCAAACCACCCCCGGCGCTCCCCTCCGCCTCGGCCTGACCGCCAGCCGCAAGGTCGGCAACGCGGTCATCCGCAACCGCGCCCGGCGCCGGCTGCGCGCCCTCGCGCGCGAGGAACTGCGCGCCCGCGCGCTCAGCGGCGCCGACATCGTGCTGATCGCCCGCAAGGGCACCGCCGAAACCGATTTCGCCACCCTGCGGGCCGATCTCCGCGCGGTGCTCGATGCCGCCTTCCCCGCGCCCACCGCCCCGGCCGGCGCGCCGTGACTCCGGCGACGAAACTGCTGCGCGGCGGCGTGCGCGCCTACCAGCTCACCCTGTCTTCGGTGCTGGGCGGGCAATGCCGCTTCTATCCTTCCTGCAGCGCCTATGCGATGGAAGCCCTCGCGGTTCACGGCGCCCTGCGCGGCTCCGCCCTCGCCGCGCGGCGCATCCTGCGCTGCCATCCCTGGAACCCGGGCGGGGTCGACCCCGTGCCGCCGCCCCCTCACCACGACGAGATGAAACAGAATGGATAACCGACGGCTCCTCTACGCGATTTCGATCTCTCTGGTGATCCTCGTGCTGTTCCAGGTCATCGCGAGCTATGTGATGCCGCCGCCGAAAAAGGCGCCGCCCCACGCGGTCGCGCACACCGCGCAGACACAGACGGCGCAGACACAGACGGCGCAGACACAGACGGGCCCCGCCGCGGGCGGACCCGGCGTGCCGGCGCCGCAGGAAGCCGCACCGGCCGCAACTCCCGGCGGGACGGCCGCCGCCGCCGCCGCCGCCGGCCCGCGCCTTGCAATCTCGACCCCGCTGCTGAAGGGCTCGATGAGCCTCGTCGGCGCCCGGCTCGATGACCTGGTGCTGACCCGCTATCACGAAACGGTGCAGAAAACCTCGCCGCTGGTGCGCCTGCTCTCCCGCGCCGGCAGCGCGAAATCCTACTACGTGCAGTTCGGGTGGGATGCCGCCCCCGGCAGCAGCCTCAAGGTGCCCGGCCCGCAGACGGTCTGGACCAGCTCCGGCGGCGATCTCTCGCCCGGCCATCCGGTCACCCTCTCCTGGAGCAACGGCGCCGGCGTCACCTTCGAACTTCTCCTCGCGGTCGACCGGCAATACATGTTCACCGTCCAGCAGCGCGTGATCAATCACGGCACGGCGCAAATCGAGGTCTATCCCTGGTCGCGCATCCGCCGCGACTTCCTGCCGCAGGAGCCCGGCTCCTTCACCCTGCACAAGGGGCCGATCGGCGTGTTCCACGGCACGCTGCACGAGATGGGCTATGAGGGGGTGAAATCCGGCGGCAAGCACCCGAATGCCGGCGAGGCGCCCGGCACCGCCTACCAGACCACCAATCTCGGCGGCTGGGCCGGCATCACCGGCAAATACTGGCTGACCGCGCTGATCCCGAGCCAGGGCCGCGAGTCGATCGGCGCCTATCGCTACCTCGCGACCCCGGGCAAGACCGATCACGGCGCCTATCAGGTCGATTACATGACCGCGAAACCGGTGGACGCCGCCCCCGGCGCCACCGCCTCGGCCACCACACATGTCTTCGCCGGCGCCAAGGTGCTCAGCATCCTCAGCCACTACGAAACGCAATATCGCATCCCGCTGTTCGAGCGGGCGATCGATTTCGGCTGGTTCTTCTTCCTCACCAAGCCGATCTTCATCGCCCTCGACTATCTCGCCGCCGCGTTCGGCAACATGGGTGTGGCGATCATCGTCTTCACCATCGGGCTGAAGCTGGTCCTGTTCCCGCTGGTCCGCACCTCCTACCGCTCGATGGCGCGGATGCGCGCGATCACCCCCAAGGTCCAGGCGCTGCGCGAGCGCTACAAGGACGACCAGATGCAGCAGCAGAAGGAGATCATGGCGCTCTACAAGGCCGAGGGCGTCAACCCCGCCGCCGGCTGCCTGCCGATGCTGCCGCAGGTGCCGATCTTCTTCTCGCTCTACAAGGTCATCTTCATCTCCATCGGCATGCGCCACGCGCCCTTCGCGCTGTGGATTCACGATCTCTCGGCCGAGGACCCGACCAACCTCTTCAACCTCTTCGGCCTCATCCCGTTCCACCCGAGCACGCTCTCGCCCTTCCTGCATCTCGGCATCCTGCCGATCATCATGGGCATCACCATGTGGGGCCAGCAGCGGCTGAACCCGCCGCCGCCGGACCCGACCCAGGCGAAGATGATGCAGTTCATGCCGGTGATCTTCACCTTCATGCTCGGCCGCTTCGCCGCCGGCCTCGTGCTGTATTACTGCGTGAACAACACGCTCACGATCATCCAGCAATGGACGATCATGCGCAGCACCAACGCCGCCCCGCGCGGCGCCGCCAACGCCAACGCCAAGGGCTGAGCGCGCGTTCATGGACGAAACCGAAGCACCCGCGGCGCAAGACCCGACCGACGCGATCGACCCGATCGAGGACGGGCGGAAACTCTTCGCCCGCGGGGCGCGGTTCTTCCACGCCGCGCAAACCGCCGAGGGCCTGCCCGAGCCGGAAGGCATCGAAATCGCCCTCGCCGGCCGCTCGAATGTCGGCAAGTCGACGCTGATCAACGCGATCACCGGCCAGGTCGCCCTCGCCCGCGTCGCCCAGGCGCCCGGCCGCACGCGCCAGCTCAACTTCTTCCGCATCGGCGACGGACCGCTGACCATCGTCGACATGCCCGGCTATGGCTACGCTGCCGCCCCCAAGGCGGTGAAGCGGGACTGGCAGGGCCTGATGTTCCGCTACCTGCGCGGCCGGCCCAACCTGCGCCGCGTGCTGCTGCTGATGGACGCGCGGATCGAGGACAAGCCGGCCGACCACGCGGTGATGGAACTGCTCGACCAGGCGGCCGTCTCCTTCCAGGTCGTGCTGACCAAGGCCGACAAGATGAAGCCCGAGGCGCTCGCCGCCAAGCGCGCCGCGATCGAGACGATCGCCCGGCGCCATCCGGCGGCGCTGAACGAGGTGTTCCTCACCTCCGGCGAAACCGGCGCCGGCATCGCCGAACTGCGCGCGGCGATCAACAGCCTGCTGGCTTGACCGCCCGCGCCCGCCTTCATAGACAGCCGGAACAGCAAGGGAAGATCCTGCCGTCATGACGATTTCCGACCGCCACGCCGACGCCGCCGAACAGGCCCGCATCGTCGCCCTCGCCCTGCCTTATCTGCGCCGCTATGCCGGCGCGACGATCGTGGTGAAATATGGCGGCCATGCCATGGGCGAGGACTCGCTCGCCGAGGAATTCGGCCGCGACATCGCCCTGCTCAAGCAGGTCGGCATCAACCCCGTGGTGGTGCATGGCGGCGGGCCGCAGATCAACGCCATGCTCAAGCGGCTGGCGATCCAGTCCACCTTCGTCGATGGCCTGCGCGTGACCGACGCGGCGATGGTCGAGGTCGTCGAAATGGTTCTCGCCGGCACGGTGAACAAGATGGTCGCCGGGCTGATCAACCGGGCCGGCGCCCTCGCCGTCGGCATCTGCGGCAAGGATGGCGGGCTGATCCGTGCCCGCAAGCTGACGCGGACGACGCGCGACCCGGATGGCGCGATCGAGCGCGCGCTCGATCTCGGCTTCGTCGGCGAACCCGCGCATGTCGATGTGCGGGTGATCCACGCGCTCACCGGCGCGGGGCTCATCCCCGTCGTCGCCCCGGTCGGCGTCGGCGACGATGGCGAAACCTACAACATCAACGCCGACACGGTGGCCGGCGCCATCGCCGGCGCGCTCGGCGCCAACCGGCTGCTGATGCTGACCGATGTCCCCGGCGTGCTCGACCGCGGCGGCGCGCTGATCCCCGACCTGTCGATCCCCGAAATCGAGGCGCTGCGCGCCGATGGCACGATCTCCGGCGGCATGATCCCGAAGGTCGAAACCTGCATCGACGCCGTCCGCCACGGCGTCAAGGGCGCCACCATCCTCGATGGCCGCGTTCCCCATGCCTGCCTGCTCGAACTCTTCACCGAAGGCGGCATCGGCACGCTCATCCACGCCTGAGCCGCCCGGCCGCGTCAGGCCGGAACCGCGGAACGCGGTCCGGTCCCGCCGGGCCGCGCGCCGCTCTGCCGCTCAGGCCACCCGGGCCGGCAGAAGCTGAACGTTCGCGTCCGCGGCGATGCGGAACTGGCCCAGCAATTCCGCGAGCGATGCCGCCTCGGACGACATGCTATGGCTCGCCGCCGTGGTTTCCTCCACCATCGCCGCGTTCTGCTGCGTCACCTGATCCATCTGGCTGACCGCGAGATTGACCTCGGCCAGCCCGGTCGACTGTTCCTGCGACGACGCGGCGATCTCCGCGACCAGCCCATCGAGCGCGGAAACCTGCCGTGCGATGCGCTGCAAGGCCGAGCCGGTCTCGCCCACGAGCTGCACGCCGGCCGACACCTCCCGATCGGAGGTAGCGATCAGCCCCTGGATTTCCCGCGCCGCCGCGGCCGAGCGCTGGGCCAGGGCGCGCACCTCGGTGGCGACCACCGCGAAGCCGCGGCCCGCATCACCCGCCCGCGCCGCCTCGACCCCGGCATTCAGGGCCAGCAGATTGGTCTGGAACGCGATCTCGTCGATCAGCCCGCTGATCTGCCCGATCTCGCGTGACGACGCCTCGATCGCGCTCATCGCCTGCACCGCCTTGCGCACGATATCGTCAGAGTGGTCGGTTTCCGACCGTGCGCCGCCCACCAGCTTCTTCGCCTCGCCGGTGCCCTCGGCGGTGCGCCGCACCGTGGCGGTGATCTGCTCCAGCGCCGCCGCCGTCTCCTCCAGCGTCGCCGCCTGCTGCTCGGTCCGCCGCGCCAGATCGTCCGAGGCGGCGGTGATTTCATGCGCCCCCGACCGCACGGCATCGGCGTTGCGCGCGATCATCACCATCACGTCGTGCAGCTGACTGGTCGCGCCGTTGAAATCGTGGCGCAGTTTCTCGTACTCGGCGGCAAGCGGCCGGTTGAGCTGGAACAGCAGGTCGCCGCCCGCCAGGCGTTCGAGCCCGTTCCCGAGCGCCTCGATCGCCTGCGCCTGCTGGCGGGCGCGCTCGATCCGCTCGGCATCGAGCGCGCGGCGCGTATCATCGGCCGCCTGCCGCTGCGCCACGGCCTCGCCGGCAGTCGTCACCTGCCCGGCAAGCACCGTCTTCAGCGCCTCGATATCGGCCCGCATGCGCGGGAAGCTCCCGGCCCGGCGCAGCACCCGATCCTGCGGCACGGCGAGCTTCTTCACGCCGACATAGATGATCGCGATCGTCTCGTGATTGGCGATCACCGGCTCGTAGATGGAGAAATATTTTTCACCCAGAATCTCCGCCTCGCCGCGATAGGTGATGCCCTTGCCGAGCACCGCGTCATGAATCGGCCCCGGCGCCAGCCGCGTGCCCACCGCCCGGCCGCCCTCCGGCTTCTGCACATTGGTCGCCACCCGCAGGTCGCGCATGAAGATCGTCACCGTGCCGCCGAACCGCGCCTTGATGTCATCGACGATGCTCTCATCGCCATTGATCCGGTATCCGCCGAACCACAGGCTGTCATCCTCGATCCGCGGCTCGCCAAGCTCGGCCAGCCGGCTGCGCAGCGCGTCGATATTGCGGTCGAGCCCGTTCTGCGCCGTCATGTCCCGCTGCGCCTCGGCGGCATGCTGCGCCACCGCGTGCAGGTCGGCAGCCAGGCGCCCGATCCTGACGGCGAACAGCCGCCCCATGATCGCCACCGCCGCCGCGGCCACCACGGCGCATGCCGCCAGCGTCCCGATGATCACGACGCCAGCGCCCGCACGCCGCGTGCGCCCAGAAACGTGACGGGATCGGACTTCATCGGCCAGGCTCCTCTCGCCAGACAGGTCCTTTCCATAAAGACCCAAGCCATCGAGATATCAGGAGCGCGTTAACAAAAGTCTAAATTATTCAAACTCAGGGCGCCGCCGTCGGGTCGCGGCTGATCCGCACATGCTCCACCCGCCGCCCGTTCATCTCCAGCACCTCGAACCGCCACCCGCCATAGGCGATGGCGTCGCCCTGCCGCGGCACCCGCTTGAGCAGCGCCAGCAGAAACCCCCCGAGCGTATGATACGATCCATGCGCCGGCAGGCTTTCCAGCCCGAAACGGTGCGCCACCTCGTCGATCGGCTCCAGCCCGTCCAGCTCGTAGCGGTCCGGCGCCGGCTCGCCGACCTCGCCATACGCCGCCTCCTCGACATCGCCGACGATCGCCTCCAGCAGGTCGCCCACCGTCACCATCCCCTCGAAACTGCCATATTCGTCGAGCACGAACGCCACCCCGAGCGGGTCCGATTTCAGCCGCTCCAGCGCATCCAGCGCCGAGACCGCGTCCGGCACCGCCAGCGGCTGGCGCAGCGCGGTGGCGATCGAGATGTCCTTGCCATCCAGCATCCGGTCGAGAATGTCCTTGGCCTGGACGATGCCGACCACGTTGTCGATGCTGCGGTCGCACACCACGAAACGCGAATGCGGCGCCGCCTTCAGCGCCGAGATCACCTGCCCGCGCGGCGCCGTGCGGTCGAGCCAGGCGATGTCCTGCCGCGGCGTCATGATCGCGCGCACCGGCTTGTCGGCCAGCCGCATCACCCGCTCCATCATGTCCCGCTCCTCGTATTCCAGCATGCCCGACTCGGTCCCCTCGGCGAGGATCGCCTTCAGCTCCTCCTCGCTGATCGCCCGCCGGTGCGGATCGACCGGCCCGAACATCCGCAACACCAGGTCCGAGGTCGCCCCCAGCAGCCAGACCAGCGGGGCGGCGGCGCGGGCGAACATGTCGATCGGCAAGGCGACGAGGCAGGCGATCCGCTCGGCATTGCGCAGCGCCAGCTGCTTGGGCACCAGCTCGCCAAACACCAGCGTCAGCAGCGTCACGCCCACCACCGTGATCGCCAGCGCCAGCGTATTGGCCAGCGGCGCCAGCGGGCGGATCAGCGCGATCGCCGGCGCCAGCGACTGGGCGAGCTGCGCGCCGCCCACCACGCCGGTCAGCACGCTGATCGCGGTGATCCCGACCTGAACGGTGGGCAGGAAGCGCTCCGGCGTCTCCGCCAGCGCGCGGGCCCGCGCGGCCCCGCCGACACCTTTCCGCGCGAACAGCGCCAGCGCCGCCTTGCGCGACGAGACCAGCGCCATCTCCGCCAGCGCGAATCCCGCGTTCAGCAGAATGAGCAAGGTCAAGATCATAACCAGAACAATAACGTGCATGCGATCCTTCAGTTCCGGTGAAAGGAAAACCGGTGCCACCCCCGCAACGATCTCCCCCAACCCAGCATAGCCGACACGCGCGCCGCGAACCACACGCCTTTCTTTGGCCATAATCCAGCCGACGCGTTGCCGCACTGCGCCATCAGAACCGGACCACCGCGGACTTCTTCCGCGGCTCAACCGGACGATCGCTCATGACGCATCTCGCGCGGATCAGCCCCCTGTCGCCTCGCACCAGCCCGCGCCGGACCGCCGGCGGCTGGCGCCATGCCGGCGCCTGGCTCGCCGCCATCGCCACCGGCGCCGCCGCGTTCGGCATATGGGCCGTGCTCAACCGCCCCGCCACCAACATTCCCGCCTATCGCGGCGAGATCGGCGGCTTCGCCTTCTCGCCCTTCCGCGCCGGGCAGAGCCCGCAAAGCGGCGTCTATCCCTCGGTCGCCCAGATCCGCGCCGATCTCGCCCTCGTCGCGAAACAAACGCACGACATCCGCACCTACACGGTCGAGGGCGATCTCGGCCAAATTCCCGCCCTCGCCGCCCCCTATCATCTCAACGTCACCCTCGGCGCCTGGCTCGACCAGCACACGAAAGCCAACGCGGCCGAGCTGAAAAAGGTCGTCAAGGTCGCCAACGCCAATGCCGACGTGAAATCCGTCATGGTCGGCAACGAGGTGATCCTGCGCCGCAACCTCACCGTCCCCGAACTCGCCGCCGACATCAATTACGTCAAGCAGCGCGTGCATGTGCCGGTCTCCACCGCCGAGCCCTGGCATGTCTGGCTGCACCACCCCGAACTTGCGAAATCGGTCGATTTCATCACCGTGCATCTCCTCCCCTACTGGGAGGGCGTTCCGGAAAAGGACGCGGTGAACTACGCGCTGATGCGGCTGCACGAGGTCGAGAAGCGCTTCCCCGGCAAGAAGGTCGTCATCGGCGAGATCGGCTGGCCGTCGGACGGCATCGATATCGGCGCCGCCCGCGCCTCGCGCGTCCTGCAGGCGCGCTTCCTGCGCGACTTCTTCAACATCGCGCAGAAACAGCATCTCGACTACTTCGTGATGGAGGCGTTCGACCAGCCCTGGAAAACCAGCTTCGAGGGCCGCGCCGCCGGCTATTGGGGCATGTGGTCGCTCAACCGCCAGGCCAAATGGTCGCTCACCGGCCCGGTGCAGCAGAACCGCGCCTGGCTCGCCTGGGCGCTCGGCTCCACCCTGCTCGGCGCCCTCGTCACCCTGCTGATGCTCCGCACCCGGCCCGATCTGCGCTGGCCCGGCAAGCTCCTCTTCGCCGCCCTGGTGCAGGGCTTCGGCGCCGCCCTCGCGTCGCTGCTGATGACAATGGGCGAAACCTACCTCTCCTGGTCCGCCGCCGCCGTCTGGGCGACGCTCGCCGCCGGCCAGGCGCTGCTGCTCCTCCTGCTCGTCGCCGACAGTTTCGACCTGGTCGAAACCCTGTTCGGCCGGGTGCGGATGCGCCATTTCGAGCCGGTGCCCGCCCCTCAGGGCGCGAAGCTGCCCAAGGTCTCGCTGCACGTCGCCATCTGCAACGAACCGCCCGAGATGGTGAAACAGACGCTCAACGCCCTCGCCGCCCTCGATTACGGGAATTTCGAGGTGCTGGTGATCGACAACAACACGCACGATCCGGCGATGTGGGAGCCCGTCGCCGCCCATTGCGCCCGGCTCGGCGAGCATTTCCGCTTCTTCACCCTCGGCCAGTACCCCGGCTACAAGGCCGGCGCGCTGAACTTCGCCCTGCGCGAAACCGCGCCGGACGCCGAGATCGTCGGCATCATCGACTCCGACTACATCGTCGATCCCGACTGGCTGCGCTGCATGGTTCCCGCCTTCGCCGATCCGAAAATCGGCTTCACCCAGTCGCCGCAGGACTACCGCGACAATGACGGCTCGCTCTTCAAGCGGATGATGTTCTGGGAATATGCCGGCTTCTTCCATATCGGCATGGTCAACCGCAACGAGCGCAACGCCGTCATCCAGCACGGCACGATGACGCTGATCCGCAAGGCGGCGCTCGCCGCCGAGGGCGGCTGGGCCGAATGGTGCATCACCGAAGACAGCGAGCTTGGCCTGCGCCTGTTCCGCGAGGGGTTCGAGGCGGTCTATTCCAGCCGCAGCTTCGGCCGCGGCGTGATGCCGGACGATTTCAACGCCTTCCGCAAGCAGCGCTACCGCTGGGCCTATGGCGCGATGCGGATTTCCCGCCGCCACTGGAAGGCGTTCCTCTCCCCCTTCGACCGCACGCTGACGATCGGCCAGCGCTGGCACTTCGTCACCGGCTGGCTGCCCTGGATCGGCGATGCGCTGGGTCTCGCCTTCGTGCTGCTCGGCCTCGCCTGGTCGGCCGGGCTGATCCTCGACCCGGTGCGCTTCGAATTCCCGATCATCCTGTTCATGCTGCCATCGATCGGCCTGTTCGCCTTCAAGATCGTGCAGATCTTCGCCCTCTACGCCGCCCGCGTGCCCTGCGGCCCGGCCGACCGGCTGGGGGCGGCCATCGCCGGCCTCGCGCTCTCGCACAGCATCGGCAAGGCGGTCTGGAAGGGCCTGTTCACCAACCGCCTGCCCTTCATCCGCACCCCGAAAATGGAGAACGCGCCCGCGCTGGTGCAGGGCCTGTTCATGGTGCGCGAGGAACTCGCCCTTCTCGTCCTCACCTGGGGCGCGCTGCTCGGCGTCGGCTTCAGCCATCACTGGGCAACGCCGGAATGCCGCCTCTGGTGCGTGGTGCTGCTGACCCAGTCCCTGCCCTATCTCGCCTCGGTCTCGGTCTCGGTCATCGCCGCCCTTCCCGGCACGGCGCGGCAGGCCCTGCCGGTCCGGCAGGCATCCATTCTCCCCCGCTCCCGCATGCCGATCAGCGCCCGCACCGCCGCCGGCGACTGACGGCCAGGGTTTCGCATCGCGCACAAAAAAGGGGCGGCAGGCGCGAAACCTGCCGCCCCGGCCATTTTCCGGCCGGATCAGCCGCCGATGCGGTCCAGCTCGCGCAGCACCGCATCGCCCATCGTGCGGGTGCCGATCCGCGCCGTGCCCTTCTGCTCGATATCGGCGGTGCGCATGCCGCTCGCCAGCACGTTCGAGACGGCGGCCTCGATCGCCGCCGCATCCTCCTGCATGTCGAAGGAATAGCGCAGCAGCATCGCCAGGCTGAGAATCTGCGCCAGCGGATTGGCGATGCCCTTGCCGGCGATGTCCGGCGCCGAACCGTGGATCGGCTCGTAGAGCGCATGCCGCCGCCCCGCCGCATCCGGCGCGCCGAGTGTGGCCGAAGGCAGCATGCCGAGCGAGCCGGTCAGCATCGAGGCGAGGTCGGAGAGCAGGTCGCCGAACAGGTTGCCGGTCACGATCACGTCGAACTGGCGCGGATTCTTCGCCAGCTGCATCGCGCAATTATCGGCATACATGTGCGAGAGCTGCACGTCCGGATACTCCGCCGCGCCGAGCGCCGCCACCGTCTGCCGCCAGAGCAGGCCGGATTCCATCACGTTCGCCTTCTCCACGCTGGTCAGCCGTCCCTGCCGCTTGCGCGCCAGCTCGAAGGCGACGCGCGCCACCCGCTCGATCTCCGGCGTGGTATAGACCTCGGTGTTGATCCCGCGCTTCGTGCCGTCCGCCAGCGTCTCGACCCCGCGCGGCTCGCCGAAATAGATCCCGCCCGTCGATTCCCGCACGATCATGATATCGAGCCCGCGCACGATCTCCGGCTTGAGCGGACTCGCGTCGATCAGCGCGTCGAACACCGGCGCCGGACGCAGATTGGCGAACAGGCCGAGCCGCTTGCGCAGTTCGAGAATGGCGAGTTCCGGCCGGTTGTCGAAGGGCTGCGAATCCCATTGCGGCCCGCCCACGGCGCCGAACAGCACGGCATCGGCCTCCAGCGCCCGCCCGATCACCGGCTCCGTGATCGGCTTGCCGGTCGCCTCGATCGAGGCGCCGCCGACCAGATCCTCGGCGAGTTCGAACCGCGCCCGGCCGCTGCGCGCCAGCCAGTCGATCACCCGGCGGGCTTCCGCCATCACCTCGGGGCCGATGCCGTCCCCCGGCAGGAGCAGCAGTTTCCGGTTCGCAATCATGATCGTCTCTCCCTTGGGGTCGCTTGCAGAATGTCGTCTCGCCGGATGGCGGGCGGGTCAGACCGCCTCGATCCGCGGCCGCCAGGCGGCGCCATCCAGCTTCGCCTCATAGGCGTCGATCGAGGGCGCCTTCTCCAGCGTCAGGCCGATATCGTCGAGCCCCTCCAGCAGGCAGCGCTTGCGGAACGGATCGATCTCGAACCCATAGGCCTCGCCATCCGGCCGCGAGACGGTCTGCGCCGCGAGATCGACGATGATCCGCGCGTTCGCCCCCGATTCCGCATCCTCCATCAGCGCCTCGCACTGCGCGCTGGGCAGCACGATCGGCAGGATGCCGTTCTTGAAGCAGTTGTTGAAGAAGATGTCGGCGAAGCTCGGCGCGATCACGCATTTGATGCCGAAATCCAGCAGCGCCCAGGGCGCGTGCTCGCGCGACGAGCCGCAGCCGAAATTCTCCCCGGCGACCAGGATTCGCGCGTGCCGGTAGGGCTCGCGGTTCAGCACGAAATCGGGGGTCTCGCTGCCATCCTCGTTGTAGCGCAGCCCGGCGAAGGCGTGCTTGCCCAGCCCCGAGCGCTTGATCGTCTTGAGGAAGCGCGCCGGGATGATCTTGTCGGTATCGACATTCGCCATCCTGAGCGGGGCGGCGACCGCCTCCAGCCGTTCGAACCTGTCCATCATGCCATCTCCCG
>JAJZSY010000038.1 GCA_021849425.1 Pseudomonadota bacterium | reverse complement strand
TCCTGTCCATGGCCGGCCCCTCCAAAAAGCCGACCTCCTATGAATCATCGAAAACCCGTCTTGGGAATCGCAAAAGTCTTCGGGCGCATAAAATATGCCAAAGTAGTGCTAGTGTCCCGAATCTGAACTCCGATGGATTTCAGATTGAAAGTGGACACTATAGCACTTTCCGATCCATCCGGATCGGATTTAGTGCTCTATGGTCTCTATGGTATTGATAAGTAGAGCATCTTTATCCGATCAGATGACTCCATCTGATCGGATGATGCTCTGCCCCCCGCCAGCCCGCCGCGGAAGCGTCAGTTCACCGCGCGCTTCGCCGCCGCCGCCGGCGGCGCCGCAAGCCGCGCCATCTGCGCCACCATGTCGTCCGCCGCCGCCGCCGGCATCGCCGCGTCGAGCACATGCCGCGCCGCCGCGCGCCGTCCGGCAAGGGCGAGGGCGGCGGCATAATCCGCCCGTTCCGCCGCCGAAATCCGCCCGCCCTGCGCGAGCGGCGCGATGATCGCGGCGCCGGCGCCGGCATTGCCGCCCAGCGCCGTGGCAAGGCCGAGATTGGTCCGCGCCGCCCGGAAGCCCGGCCGCAGCGCCAGCGCCCGGCGGAATGCCGCCGTCGCCTCGGCGAAGCCGCCGCGCTGGGCGAGCGCCACGCCGAGATCGTTGAACGCCACCGCGCTGCGCGGATCGTCCCGCGTCGCCCGCCGGAACGCGGTCACCGCCCCCCGCGCGCCGCCGCGCAGGGCGCAGCGGCCGAGCCCGATCTCCGCCCGCGCGTCGCGCGGCGCGGCGTGCAGCAGCGCCGCGTAATCGCGCGTCGCCGTCCGGCAGTCGCCGAGCAGATAGGCGGCATCGCCATGCACCAGAAGCGCCCGCGCATTGCCCGGGTCGAGCTTCAGCACCGCATCGGCGACATGCAGCGCGAGATCCGGCCGGTTGCCGGCCAGCGCCGTCTCCGCCACGTTGAGCGTGTTGGCGCCGAGCGCGGGGCGTGCGGCGCCGGTCCGCGCCGGCCCGGCGCAGCCGCCGAGCGCGGCCGCGGCGATGCCGAGCGCCGCGCCCAGCAGCCCCCGCGCCATGCGGCCGGTCATTGCGTGATCCCCGACAAGCCGCCCGAGGACGCCATACCGCCCCCGCCGCCGCCGCCGCCGAGCGGTGCCGCGCTCGCGCCGCCGCCGCCGCCGCCGCCCGCCGGCGCCTTCAGCGCGCCGCCCACCGCGGTTTCCGCGATCGGCCCGCTCAGCCGGGTGTCGCCGCGCCCGGCGACGAGATCATGCGGGTTGACGAGTTCGACCGCGATATTGTGCATCGGCGCGCCGTTCTCCCGCCATGTTCCCGGCCGCGCGAACGGGTCGCCCCCGGCGCAGCCGGCCAGCAGCAGCGCGCATCCGGCCAGCAGCAGCGCGCTCGCGCCGGGCCGGATGGCAGCACGTCGCTCTTTCATCGTCGCCCTCATCGCAGGATGAACCCGGCCTGGCCCGGCAGCACCACCGCATGCCCGCCGCCATTGTCGCGCCCGAGCACGACCCGCTGGATCTGGTTCGCCGGCGACCATCCCTGGTCCGGCGTCATCATCCGCCCCGCCTGGTTCACCGGCCTGACGAGATAGGGTGTCACGAGGATCACGAGTTCCTCCTCCTGCCGGTCATAGCTGTCGGCGCGGAACGCGGCGCCGAGCACCGGAATGTCGCCGAGCCCCGGCACCGACTTGTCGGTCTGGTTGCTGCTGTTGCTGAGCAGCCCGGCGATGGCGAGGGTCTGCCCGCTGCCGATCACCACCGTGGTCGAGGCGGACTGGGTGGAGAGCGACGGCACCACGATCGACGTGCCCGCCACCGCGATCTGGAAGGCGTTCTGCGTCGTCGGCGCGCTCACCGTCGGCTCGACATGCAGGATGATGCTGCCATCGTCGAGCACCACGGGGCGGAATTTCAGCTGCACGCCGAAATCCTTGTACTGCACCGTCACCTGACCGTTCTGCCCCGGCACCGGCACCGGGAACGACCCGCCATCGATGAAGCTGGCGCTCTGCCCGGACAGCGCGGTCAGCGTCGGCTCGGCCAGGATATGCGCGAGATTGTCGCTGTTCAGCGCGTCGAGAATGCTGTCGATCGCGCCGCCGCCGGTCGACAGCCCCGCATTGTAGCTGCCCGCCGCCGGCGTCGCCGGGCTCGACCCGTTCAGCACGTCGAGCGCGCTGAAGCCGAACAGGAACTTGCCCACCGAAATGCCATTGCCCGCGCTCTGCCAGTTGATCCCGAGCTGCTGCGTGATCGTGCGCGACATCTGCGCGATCCGCACCTTGAGCGCCACCTGCTGCGGCAGCCGCACCTCGGTCTGGTTGATCACGCGCCCGCCCTTGCCGGCGATCAGATGCGCCCGCTGCATCACCTGGTAGTCCTGCACCGGCGTCGCCACCGTGCCGCGCACCACCACGCCATGCGCTTCGCTGCCCACCGTGATCCGCGCGCCCGGGGCGGTCCGCGCGGCGCCCGCGCGAATCGCCGCCGCATCATAGGGGGCCGGCGTCACCGCAACCCGGAACGTCGCCACGTCGCGCCCCCGCGAGTCGGTCACCGCGATGGTGGTGAAGCCGGGCGCGGTGCCGAACACGAACAGCGTATGCGCGCTGGCCGGCCGCACCGACACCACTTTCGGATCGGCGACGAACACGTTCGCCGCGGTCCCCCGCAGCGTCACCAGCCGTCCGCTGCCCTGGGCGATGCTCAGCCCGCGCGCCGCCGCCGGCGCGTGCCGCGCCGGCCGCGCGGCCGAGGCCGCCCCCGTGCCGGCGCCGAGCGCGAGCAGCGCCGCCAGCAGCCTGATCGCCACACGCCGCCTCGCGGGGGCGGGCGGGAACGTTTTGTCCGGTGGTGGAACCAAGACGATTTTCCTCGAACGAGACAAGTCTCATGAGTGAGATGTGTCGTCGGTAAATTTACGGATGTTCTATTAACGTTTGGTTGCCATGGTTGTTTTCGCGCGGAGAATTCCGAAAAGCGCCTTCCTGTGCGCGATACCCCCTTGCCGAATGCGCAACCTATGGCATGATCCGCCCAATCAAATTCAAAACTGCGAATAAGGGGAGCTACCAATGTCCAGAAAGAAAACAGCGTTCGCCGCCGCCCTCGCCGGCGCGGCCATGGCGGTGGTGCCGGTTGCGGCACAGGCCGCAAACCCGATCGTCGTCGGCATCACCTCCGAAATCGGCACCATTCCCGGCAAGGCGATCGCCAACGGCGCCACCCTCGCCGCCGAGCAGATCAACGCCGCCGGCGGGATCGACGGCCGGCCGATCAAGCTGGTGATCGAGGACGATCACCTCTCCACCACCGACGCCATCCGCTCCTTCCAGCGCATGGTCCGGCAGGACCACGCCGTCGCCATCATCGGCACCTTCGTCAGCGAGGTCGCGCTGGCGCTCGAACCCTGGGCCGCCCGCCTGCACGAGCCCTACCTGATCACCGGCGCCGCCGCCAACGAACTGTCCGAATACGTCCACAAGGACTTCAAGGCCCATCAATACATCTTCCACGCCTACATGCCGGCCGCCTATCTCGCCCGCGCGGTGTGCGACGCCTCGAAGGCCACGCTGGTCGACCAGTTCCACATGAAGACCGCCGTGGTGATGAGCGAGGACGCCGCCTGGACCAAGCCGCTCGACGCCGGCTACGATGAATGCCTTCCCAAGATCGGCCTGAAGGTGCTCGACAATATCCGCTTCGCGCCCAACACGTCCGACTTCACCCCGATCTACCAGAAGATCGAGCAGCTGAAGCCCAACGTGATCATCGCCGGCTGGGCTCATGTCGGCGTGCAGCCGACGGTGCAGTGGGCGCAGCAGAAAGTGCCGGTGGCGCTCGCCGGGATCAACGCCCAGGCCGGCTCCGACGTGTTCTGGAAAGCGACCAACGGTGCCACCGAGGGCGTGATCACCGGCAGCACCGCCGCCCCCGGCGTCGCCATCACGCCGAAAACCCTCCCCTTCACCGACGCCTACGTGAAGAAATTCGGCTACTCCCCGGCCTATTCGGCCTACTCCACCTACGACGCGGTCTATGCCCTGGCCGATGCGCTGAAGCGCGCGAAATCGACCAAGCCGCTGCCCATCGTCCATGCGCTGGAGCAGACCAACATGGTCGGCACCCAGGGCCACATCGCCTTCCAGGGTGCGAAGAGCAAGTTCGCCCACGCCCTGAAATACGGCCCGGACTATGTCACCGGCGTCGCCCTGCAATGGCAGGCCGGCCAGCAGAAATGCATCTGGCCGCTGAAGCTCGCCAACGCCAAGGCGAAGTTCCCCGGCTTCGTGCCCGTCCCGAAGTCCTGATCCGCCCCGCGGTCCCGCCGGCCTTGCCGCCGGCGGGATCTGCCCGCGTTCTCGTCTGACCTGGGAGGGTAGGACTTGCTAGCGATCCAGATCCTGATCGACGGTTTCGCGATCAGCACACTCTACGCGCTCGGCGCGCTGGGCTTCACGCTCATCTTCGGTGTCTCCGGCGTCCTCAACCTCGCGCATGGCGGCCTGATGGTCATCGCCGCGATGATCGCCTGGTATCTCGACACCTCGCTCGGCACCGGCCCCTATGTCGGCGCGCTCGCCGGCCTCGCCGTCTGCCTCGTCGCGGCCCTCGTCACCTATGGCGGCATCGTCCGCCCGATCGAGAATTCCCGCGCCGTGCCCGCCCACGAGCGCGAGCTGTTCGTGCTGACGGCAACCCTGCTCTGGGGCGTGATGATCCAGGAAGCCCTGTCCTACGCCTTCACCAACAGCCCGATCACGGTGCAGCCGCTGATCGCCGGCACGGTGTCCATCCTCGGCGTCCGCACCCCGATCAACGAGATCTTCATCGCCGCCGTCGCCTGGGCGGTGATGGGCGCGCTCTGGCTGCTGGTCAACCGCACCCAGGTCGGCCGCCGCCTGCTCGCCGCCTCGATCAACCCGCGCGCGCTCACCCTGCTCGGCTTCGAGCTCGACCGGATCTACCTCTTCGTCTGGATCATCTACGGCCTGCTCGCGGGCATCGCCGGCGTGCTGCTCGGCAGCTTCCTCGGCTCCGGGTCCGACTATGTGCCCGGCCTGACCGGCAGCGCCTTCACCATCGTCGTGCTGGGCGGCCTCGGCTCGGTCTCCGGCACGCTCATCGCGGCCTATATCGTCGGCTATATCGAAACCCTCACCGCCTATCTGGTCTCGCCCTCGCTGCGCGAGGTGCCGGCCCTCATCCTCCTCGTCGTGGTGATCTACATGCGGCCGCAAGGGCTGCTGGGGCGGCGCTGATGTCGAGCATCCCGAAATCCCGCCTGGCCGCGCTCGCGGTCTTCCTCGTCGTCCTCGCCCTCTTCCCGCTCGGCGCCAACGGCTACATCCTCGGCGTGCTGACCACCGCCTTCTACTTCGCGGTCTTCGCGATGTCGTGGGACCTGCTGTTCGGCTATGCCGGCGAGGTCAATTTCGGCCCGACCTTCCTGATCGGCCTCGGCGCCTATGGCGCGGGCATGTCCAACGCGCTGCTCGGCCTGCCGGTGCCGCTCGCCATCGCCGTCGGCGCCATCGCCGCGGTCGCCGGCGGTGTTGCCCTCGCCATCCCGGCGCTGCGCCTCTCCGGCCCCTATCTCGGCCTGATCACCCTGGTCTCGGTGCTGCTGCTGCAACAGGCCATCGTCATCTTCGCCGGCGTCACCGGCGGCGAAATCGGCCTCTCCGTGCCGGACGTGCTCTCGATCAGCAGTGCGGCGAACTACGAATACGCGCTCGGCTTCATGCTGGTCAGCGGCCTGATCCTGTTCCTCATCTCCCGCTCCTCGCTGGGAATGATCCTCCAGGCCGCCGGGCAGGACCAGGTGGCCGCAGCCGCGCTCGGCTTCAACGCGACCCGCCACAAGATCCTCGCCTTCGCCGTCTCCGCCCTGTTCTCCGGCCTCGCCGGCGCCTTCCTCGTCTTCTATCTCGGCACCGCCTCGGTCAGCGCCGTGGTCGACATCTCGATCGGCGTGCGCGTGATCATCGCCGCCGTGCTCGGCGGCCGGCGCACCATCATCGGCGGCGCC
Source organism: Pseudomonadota bacterium (assembly GCA_021849425.1). Lineage (GTDB taxonomy): Bacteria > Pseudomonadota > Alphaproteobacteria > Acetobacterales > Acetobacteraceae > Acidiphilium. Next base: position 13,836 of record JAJZSY010000038.1, on the reverse strand, counting down.
ATCGGCTCGGTCTTCCTCATCGTCGCCGGCGAACTCCTCCGCCCGATCGGCCAGCTCTCCACCTTCGTCGTCGCCCTGATCGCGCTGGTGGTGATCGTGCTGTTCCCGGATGGTCTGCTCGGCCTCCTGCCGCACCGGAGGGGCGCATGAACACCACCACCACCCCGCGCCTCGCCGTCAGCGGGCTGCACAAGCGCTTCGGCGGCCTCATCGCCGTGAAGTCGCTCGACTTCAACCTCTATCCCGGCGAAATCCTCGGCCTGATCGGCCCCAACGGCTCCGGCAAGTCCACGGTCATGCAGATGATCATGGGCGTCGTCCGCCCCACCGCCGGGCAGATCCTGCTCGACGGGCAGGACATCGCCGGCCGCCCGACCTACGACATCGCCCGCGCCGGGGTCGGCATCGTCTTCCAGCACTCCCGCCCGCTGCGGCTGCAAACCGTGCTGGAAAACATCCTGCTCGGCCTGCTGCCCGACAGTCTGAGCCGCCTCCGCCCGCCGCCGGGCGCGATCGAGACGGCGCGGCGGATCGGCGAGGAATGCGGCCTCGGCGAGGTGCTCGACCGCCTGCCGGCCACACTCCCCTTCGCCGACCTGCGGCGGATGGAACTCGCCAAGGCCATCGCCCGCGACCCGAGCGTGGTGCTGGTCGACGAACCCTTCGCCGGCCTGACCAGCGCCGAGGTGCACGATTTCTCCGCCCTGATCCGCCGCTTCCGCGACCAGGGCCGCGCCGTCATGCTGGTCGACCACAACGTCAAGAGCATCGCCTCCCTGGCGGACCGCGTGCTCGCCCTCTATCTCGGCGAAAAGATCGCCGAGGGCTCCTCCGAACAGGTGATGCAGGACGAAACCGTCCGCCGCGTCTATCTCGGCGGCGGCATCGAGACCCACGAGCGCCCCGAAGCCGAGATCGCCGCCCACAAGGTGCTGCTCCACGCCGAGGATGTCAGCGTCTTCTACGGCAAGGCGCAGGCGCTGGAGAACGTCTCCCTCACCGTGCACGAGGGCGAGTTCGTCTCCATCGTCGGCCTCAACGGCGCCGGCAAGACCTCGCTGTTCAACGCGATTTCCGGCCTCGTCCCGTTCCGCGGCGCGATCAGCTGGGACGGCGCGCGGCGCGGCGGCGAATCGGCGGCGGCAATCGCCCGCGCCGGCATCGTCCAGTGCCCGGAAACCCGCGAGCTGTTCGGCCGCCTCTCGGTCGCCGAAAATCTCGAACTCGCCGGCCAGCGCCTCGCCCCCGGCGAGCGCGCCTCCCGGCTCGACTGGCTGCACGAGCTGTTCCCCATCCTGCGCGTGCGCGGCACCCAGGAATCGCGCACCCTCTCGGGCGGCGAGCAGCAGATGCTCGCCATCGCCCGCTCGCTGATGCTCAAGCCGCGCCTGCTCATTCTCGACGAGCCGACGCTCGGCCTCGCCCCGGTCATCCTCGGCCAGCTCTCCGAGGCGCTGTCCCGCCTGCGCGAAACGACCGACATCACCGTGCTGCTCGGCGAACAGAACGTCACTTTCGCCCTGCCGCACGCCGATCGCGTCTATGTCATCGAGCACGGCCGGATCATCTGGAACGGCACGCCCACCCGCTTCGCCGCGGAGGCGGGAACCGGCTACCTGTAACGCCGGCTCCGCCGCCCATTAATCAAATGTTAACCAATACCCGTCTAGCCTGAGTGTGACCTTTACGTCACAATATAACGTAAACGATAAGGAAAATACCCCGGTCGCACGTAATCCGATTGTCATTCATCGTCACGAATGGCACCACGATATCATCCCTTCGGATGATCCTCACCCGATCGGGTAAGTTGCCCCGATCGGCCATCCAACCGGTCGCGTCTCGTTCCTTCCGGATCGGGGCGCGCCCCACAAGACCAAAAAAAAACGCGACCACCCAACAAGGAGACCGTCCATGACCGCTCAAACGAGCCCCAAATTCTCCCGCGCCGTGGCGAGCATCGCCGGTGCGGCTTTCGGCATCGGCCTCGCCGTCTCGGCGATGACCCAGCCGGCCCAGGCCGGCGGCCCGCTGCCATACGACGCCCCGTCGCCGCCGCCCAATATCAGCGTCGCCATGCTCTACAACCAGTTCGCCTCGGCGACCTCGTTCTACACCCAGCACGGCACCAAGCTCGGCCACACCCGGATTCAGACCGACGTGCCGATCCTGCGCCTCGTCCACACCTTCAGCCCGATCGATGGCATGGCCTGGGGCATGCAGGTCATCGCCCCCTATGTCTCCTTCCTCGGCAACCAGCGCGTCGGCGGCGCGAACCTCTCGCATCAGGGCGGCTTCGCCGAGCCGCAGCTCTCCGCCTTCATCTACCCGGTCAACAATCCCGCCGAGGATGAAACCGCGGTCCTCGCCTATTTCGTCAGCCCGCCCTCCGGGTCCTACAACCCCGCCATCGCGCTGAACGCCAGCACCAACAACTGGGTGAACAATCTCGAAATCGGCTTCACCCACAAAATCTTCGGCCAGGCCAAGGGGCGGCGGCTCGACCTGCAAGTCTGGGCCGATGGCTACGTCTATGGCGACACCAACGTCTCCTCCGGCGTGCATCTGAAAACCGACCCGGTCGGCCAGCTCATCGTCTACGCGCCGTATTATTTCCACCCGCAGACGGCCGGCTATATCGGCCTGAGCTTCGAGAAGACCTTCGGCGGCAAAGTGTCGCTGGTCGATGCGGCCGGCACGAGCGACACCGGCAACCGCACCAACTTCACCCGTATCGGCGTGGTCGCCGGCTCGTTCCTCTCGCCCACCATCTTCGGCCAGGCCCAGCTCGCGACCGACGTGCAGGCCCGCGGCGGCGCGCGCAACGACATCATCTTCCTCGCCCAGATCGGCAAGGTGTTCTGATCGCCCATCCCTCTCATCCCGCCTGATGCGGGCGCCCGGACGGTCCTGCCGTCCGGGCGTTTGTCATTCCGCCGCGCCCGCCGGCAGGGCGGCGCGCAGCATCGCGAGATTGCGCTCCAGCACCGGCAGCGCGTCGCGCGCGGTCTGCCGGAACGCCGCGTTGCGCCCCTCGCGCAGCTCGCCCTGAAACACCGCGATGGCGCTCTCATGGCTGCTGATCTCGTCGCGCAGGAACTCGACGGTCAGGTTCGGCTCGGGGTGGTAGTTGAGCGAGACGAGTTTTTCCTTGAGGTCGAAGGGCAGGGCGGTCGGCAGCCTCACCCCCTCGCGCGCCGCCACCGCCTCCAGGCGCGGCGCATAGGTGGCGGCATCGGCGCAAACCTGCTCCACCGCCGCCCGCGCCCCCGGCTCGATCGGCCCGCGCCGCACGAACGAACAGGCGTCGAGGTCGAAATTCACCAGTTGCGACGCGGAGGTGACGAAAGCGAGGTCGGTCGGCCCCAGCGCCGCGCCCAGCGGCGCCTGCGCGGTGGTGGCGCAGGCGCCAAGGGCGAGCACGGCCGCCAGCGCCGCGGCGTCGCGCAGCCGCGCGCGGTGGGCGTTCGGGGCAGGGGAGATGGCAGCTTGCATGGCAGTGGGCATGATCGTGATCCTCCGTGGCGCGCCGGCACCTTCGCCGCGCCCGGCCATCGTCCCCCCCCGCCGCCGCCGCCGTCATTGATCTGGTTCAACCGCCGCGCCGCTTTTGCCTCGTCCCGCTTTTTCTTGCGTTAGGCGAAAAAATAACCTATGGTTGTAACGATGACGAGTTGCAGCCGGATTTGGTTGTATGACGCCTCATCTCCTCCCATGAGTTCATCTCGATGAATTCCAACTGGCCCCGGACATGTCCGGGGCCATTTTCTTGCCGAAAGATGTGTTTCAAATTACGGGATTTTTATCTGTTCTTGGAATTATCCAGAACCATATACCGGTTATTAAGAAAATCCCGTTTTGTTCACGCTGGCGCGGCGCCGCCCGCGCCCCAGGCACGCTCAGCGCGAAGAGGGCACGCTCAGTGCGAAGATCGGCGTCACCGCGTCCATCCCGTCGAGGCCCAGCACCGCGTCGGCCAGGCGCTCCGCCTGCGCGGCCCCCAGCACCTGCCGCGTCAGCCCGTCGAACTTGGCGCGGAACGCCGCCTCGTCGGGAAACGTCTCCGGCTCGCCCCGCGGCACCACCACGCGCCGCACGAAAACCTGCCCCCGCGCCCGCACCGTCAGCTTGCCGGACATGTTCCGCGGAAACTCGGCCTCGATGTCGGGGTCGTTCTCGCAGCGCACCCGCGCCATCAGCGCGCGGATGTCCGGGTCGTCGAGCCGGTCATAGCTCGCCCAGTCCATCCGGCCGGTGGCCAGCGCCGTGGCGATCACGAAGGGCCCGCTGAACTGCGCATCGACGATGTTTTCCGGCCGCGCCTTGCGCGAAGCCGGCTCGCCGATCAGCAGCATCCCGGCGCGCGAAATCCCGAGCGTCACCGCCTCGATCTCCTCCGCCCCGAGCCCAAGCTCCGCCCGCAGCGCGATCGCCGCGTCGATCCCGGCATGGCCCCAGCGGCACGAGGGATAGGGTTTCACCCCGGTCCGCATCAGCTCCCACTCGGCGCCGAGCCCGGCCAGCACCCGCCCTGGCTCCGGCGCCGGGCTATAGGCGTTGAGAAACCCGTGCCGCCCCTCGATCGGCGCCTGCGCGCCCTTGAACCCCTCCCGCGCGAGGCAGGCGGCGGCCATTCCCGCCATGCCCGCCCAGCCCACCTGGAAGCGCTTGGTCCACGCCCCGTTGGCGAGAAACTGCAAGCTGCCCGCGGTCTGGCTGAGCACGATGCCGAAGCCTGACGCCATCTCCGCCGGGCTCAGCCCGAACACCCGCGCCACCGCCGCCATCGCGCCGAAACTGCCGCAGGTCGCACTCGGGTGGAAGCCGCGCTCGTAATGCGCCCCGGCCGGCAGCGCCAGGGCGAGCCGCAGCGCCACCTCATACCCCGCCGCGATCGCCGCGATCACCGTCGCCCCATCCGCCCCGCTCATCGCCGCCGCCCCGAGGGCAGCGGGAATCACCGGCGCGCCGGGATGCACGATCGCCGCCGCATGGGTGTCGTCGAAATCCAGCGAATGCACCAGCGCGCAGTTGATCAGCGTCGCCCCCGCCGCGGCATAGCCGGCCGGATCGGCGAAAACCGGCGCCCCGCCATCGCCCATGCCCATCGCCCGCACCGCGCCGATCAGCGCCTTCGTGCTCTCCGCCGCCTGCCGCGCCCGCACCGCGTTGCCCACCGCATCGAGCGCCAGCAGCCCGATCCGCCGTGAAACCGCCGCCGGCAGGTCGGCCATGCCGAGCCCCGAGGCGAAGCGCGCCAGCTCCGTGGTGATGTTCGTGCCGTTGCTCATGTCGTCCCGTCCTGTCCCGTCATCATGCCGGCGCGGGCGAGAATCTGCCGCGCCCGCAGCCGCACCGGCGCGTCCACCATCGTCCCGCCAACCGCGACCGCGCCCTCATCCCCGGCGGCGAGGATCTGCCGCGCCCAGTCGATCTCCGCCGCCGCCGGCGCGAAACCGGCCCGCGCCGGGCCGATCTGCCTTGGATGGATGCAAAGCTTGCCGCCGAAGCCGAGCGACGCCGCATGGCGCGAATCCGCCTCGATCAGCGCCGCGTCGTCCAGCGCCGCCGTCACCCCGTCGAGCGGCGCCGCCAGCCCGGCCAGGCGCGATGCCAGCACCAGCTCGGCGCGCGCCGGCAGCAGCACCTCGCGCAGATGCGCCGCCCCCAGATCGGCGGCATAGTCGATGCTGCCGAAGGCCAGCCGCCGCACCGAAGGCGAAGCCCCGATCTCGCGCGCATTCGCCATCCCGCGCGCCGATTCGACCAGCGCGATCACCCCGCGCCCCATCGCGGCGCTCTCGGCCTGCGCCGCGCTCTCCGCCTTCGCCAGCACGATCCCGGCCACCCGCAGCGTCGCGATCGCGGCAAGATCGTCCGCGTGCCACGGCGTTCCCGCCGCATTCACCCGCACGAAGGCCGCGACCCCGGCCGGCAGCGTCGCCAGCCCGCCCGCCAGCGCGTCGCGCGCCATCGCCTTGCGCGCCGGCGCCACCGCGTCCTCAAGGTCGACGATCACCGCATCGGCGCCGCTCGCCGCCGCCTTGGCATAGCGCTCCGGCCGGTCCGCCGGCACGAACAGCGGCGCGATGGCCGCGAACCCGCTCATGCCGCCCGTGCCTCCATCGTCCGCTTGCCGTCATTGGTCTCGACCCAGAGCGCGAACCCATCCCCCTCGCGCCGCGCGCACAGCGCGAACACCTCGAAATCGAACAGCGGCCGCACCCCGCGAAAACTGAAGCTCGCCGGCCGCCGTCCGCCGATCTCCTCGGCGAACTGCAACAGCCAGGTCGCCTGCAACGGGCCGTGCACGATCAGCCCCGGATACCCCTCGACCCCGGTGACATAGCTGCGGTCGTAATGGATGCGATGGCCGTTGAACGTCACCGCCGAATAGCGGAACAGCAGGGTCGGGCTCGCCGTCATCTCCCGCCGCCATTCCGCCGCCGCGGCCTCCTCTCGCGCCGCCGGCCGCGCCGCGCCGGGCCCGGCATCGAGATCGCGATAGACGATGTCGTGCCGCTCGCTCAGCGCCTTGCCCCGCGCGGTCGACAGCGTGTGCCGCACCGTCACGAAACACAGCGTTCCGCTCCGCCCCTGCTTGACGACGACATCGCCGATCTCCGACTCCCGCCGCACCGTGTCGCCCACAAGCAGCGCGTCATGGAATTCGAGCCCGCCGCCCGCCCACATCCGCCGGGGCAGGGGAACCGGCGGCAGGAAGCCGCCGCGCGCCGGGTGCCCGTCGGCGCCGAGCCGCGCGCCCACCACCGTCGGCGGCGACAGGCACCAATGCACCGCGAGCGGCGCGATCTCGCCCGGCGCCGGCATCTCGTCACCAAGATCGAGCGTCGCGCGCAACTCCCGCACCAGCCGCGGCGCGAGCACATCCTCGGCACTTTCCCGCCGCCCGATCCACTGCCGCAGCATCGCCTCGTCAATCTGTTCCATCACGCCCGGCCCTCCGTGCCGCAAGCCGCGTCCAGCCCGGCGAGCACCGCTTCGGTATGCTCGCCGAGTGCCGGCACCCGTCCATAGTCCCGCGTCACCCCGGCCACGATCGCCGGCGGCGCCGGAATCGCCGCCGGTCCCGCTTCGGTCTCCACCGTGATCCGGCGCAGATGCGGATGCGCCGAAAGTGCCGCCATGTCGTTCATCCGCGCGAAGGCGAGGTCCGCGCGGTCGAGCCTCTCGGCCAGCGCCGCGCCCGGCAGGCGGGCGAAGGCTTCGGCCACCGCCGCATCGGTCTCCGCCCGGTGGTTCACCCGCGCGACATTGCTGGAAAACCGCGCATCCTCGGCCAGCTCCGGCCGCTCCAGGATGTCGCGGCACAGCGTCCGCCACTCCCGCTCGCTCTGGATCGAGATCAGCACCGCGTCGCCATCCGCCGCGGCGAACACGCCATAGGGCGCGACCGAGGGATGCGCGAGGCCGACGCGCCGCGGCGGCCGCCCGGCCTCGGCGTTGAGCAGCGGCACCGCCAGCCAGTCGGCGATCACGTCGAACATCGAAATCCGGATATCCGCGCCTTGCCCGCTCTGCCCGCGCGCGATCAGCGCCTCCAGGATCGCCGCGTGCCCGGCCGCGCCGGTCGCGATATCCACGATCGAAATCCCCACCCGCGCCGGCTCGCCCGGCCCGCCGGTGATCGAGGCGAGCCCCGATTCCGCCTGGATCAGCAGGTCATAGGCCTTGCGCCCGGCCAGCGGCCCGCTCTCGCCATAGCCCGAGATCGAGCAGCAGATCAGCCGCGGATGGGCGGCGCGCAGCGTCTCGATGCCGAGCCCCATCCGCGCCATCGCCCCGGGCTTGAGGTTCTGCACCAGAATATCCGCCGTCCCGATCAGTGCGGCCAGCCGCGCCCGTCCGTCCGGCGTGGCCAGGTCGAGCACGACCGATTCCTTGCCCCGGTTGAGCCAGACGAAATAGCTCGACCCCGCCTTGAGCGCGTCGTCATAGAAGCGCGCGAAATCGCCCTCCGGCCGCTCGATCTTGATCACCCGCGCCCCCGCATCGGCGAGCCGCGCCGTGCAATAGGGCGCCGCCACCGCCTGCTCGACGGCGACGACCGTCAGCCCCGCCAGCGGCGCGCGCATCAATACGACCTCGGCATGCCGAGCACGTGCTCGGCCAGATACGCCAGCACGAGATTGGTCGAGATCGGCGCCACCTGATAAAGCCGCGTCTCGCGGAACTTGCGCTCGATGTCGTATTCGGCGGCGAAGCCGAACCCGCCATGGGTCTGGATGCAGGCTTCCGCCGCCTCCCACGAGGCTTCCGCCGCCAGCATCTTCGCCATGTTGGCCTCCGCCCCGCAATTCTGCCCGGCCTCGTAGCGCGCCGCCGCCTCGCGCACCATCAGCTCCGCCGCCCGCAGCCGCGCATAGGCCCGCGCGATCGGGAACTGGATGCCCTGGTTCTGCCCGATCGGCCGGCCGAACACTTCGCGCTCCTTCGCATAGGAAACCGATTTCGCGGTGAACCACCTGGCGTCGCCGATGCACTCCGCCGCGATCAGGATGCGCTCCGCGTTCATCCCCGACAGGATATAGCGAAACCCCTTGCCCTCCTCGCCGACCAGCGTGTCCGCCGGAATCCGCAGGTCGTCGAAAAACACCTCCGTCGTCGCATGGTTCATCATCGTGCGGATCGGGCGGATGGTAAGGCCGTTGCCGCGCGCCTCGCGCATGTCGATCAGGAACACCGAAAGCCCCTCGGTCTTCTTCGCCACCGCCTCGCGCGGCGTGGTGCGGGCGAGCAGCAGCATCAGGTCCGAATGCTCCGCCCGCGAGGTCCAGATCTTCTGCCCGTTGACCACGTAGTGCCCGCCCTCGCGCCGCGCCGTGGTCTTCAGCGCGGTGGTGTCGGTGCCGCTGCCCGGCTCGGTCACGCCGAACGCCTGCAACCGCAGCGCCCCGCTGGCGATCTGCGGCAGATAGGCCGCCTTCTGCGCCGCGCTGCCATGCCGCAGCAGCGTGCCCATGATATACATCTGCGCATGGCAGGCGGCGCCGTTGCAGCCGCTGCGCTGGATCTCCTCCAGAATCGCCGCCGCCCCCGAAAGCGGCAGGCCCGATCCGCCATACTCCTCCGGAATCAGCGCCGCGAGCCAGCCATCGCGGGCGAGTGCGGCCACGAACGCCTCCGGATAGGCGCCTTCCTCGTCGAGCCGGCGCCAGTATTCGCCCGGAAACCCGGCGCACAGCTTGCGGATCTCGGTGCGGATCGCCGCATAGGCATCATCCGGGTGGGTCTCGGCGAAACCGTCCATTCTCTCTCCTCCTCGCGCCGCGCCGGCGTTGCGGCCCTGCCCGCCGGTCTTGCCCGGCGTGTTGTCTGCGGCGCCAGCGTACGCCACCGCGTCGCCCTGATGAACCGGCATCGTTTCGCTGGCAGCCATATCATCCTGCGATGGCCCGGCCGGGCCGGCAAGGGGCGGCTCGCCGTTTCACTTTCAAAACAGGCCATCAGCATGTTGACGAGGCTGCCGATTTTCGGTCTGCTCGCCGCAGGGAGGACTTCCAAATGGCACATTCAACCACCGGTGCTGACGCATCGCTGCCGTGGGCCGCGCGGCTCACGCCGTCGCACTGGCGTATCCTGACCGCGGCCTTTTTCGGCTGGGTCTTCGATGGCTATGAAACCTACGCGCTGATCACCGTGATCGGCCCGGCGATGATCGCGCTGCTGCCCGCCTCCGAGCGCGGCCACCTGCACCAGGCGGCCGGTCTCGCCATCGCCATCACCCTGCTCGGCTGGGCCGCCGGCGGCACGATCGGCGGCATCGTCGCCGACTATATCGGCCGCAAGCGGATGCTGCTGATCTCGGTGGTGGGCTACAGCGTCTTCACCGGCCTCACCGCCTTCAGCACCTCGGTCGCCATGCTGGTGGCGTTCCGCTTCCTCACCGGCCTGTTCCTCGGCAGCGAGTGGAGCACCGGCAACGCCCTGCTGGCCGAGACCTGGCCGAACGAGGCGCGGCCGAAAGGGGCGGGGTTCCTGCAATCGGGCTTCGGCTTCGGCGCCTTCCTCGCCGCCGCGGTGTGGTATTTCGTCCGCCCCCTCGGGCCGGAAGCCTGGCGGGTGATGTTCCTGGTCGGGGTGCTGCCCGGCTTCCTGGTGCTGATCCTGCGCCGCCGCATCGATGAATCGGCGAGCTGGCTGCAAGCGATGCGCGAGAAGCGCTGGGCGGTGACCGAGCGCGCCGCCGCCGCGCGCAGCCAGAGCCGGCCCTTCACCCTGTTCCAGCTCTTCGCCGATGCCGAGGGCCGCCGCCGCACCCTGCTCGCCTGCCTGATGTCGGTCGGCACCACGATGGGCTGGTGGGGCATCGCCACCTGGATTCCGGGCTTCGTCGGCGGTTTTGCCGCCCATCACGGAATGAGCGGGCCCTACTGGGCGAGTGTCGCCGGCCTCGTCTACACCGCCGGCGCGATCCTCGGCTATCTCGCCTCCGGCTTCCTCGCGGACTGGATGGGCAGGCGGCTCTATCTCGTCTTCCTCTTCGCCGGCGGGCTGGTGATGACGCCCGCGGTCTATCTCTGGTCGCATTCGCTGCCGGCGCTGCTGGCGGCGTCGCTGCTGAACGGGTTCTGGACGCTCGGCGCCTTCGCCTGGTACGCGATCTACCTGCCGGAGCTGTTCGCCACCAATGTGCGCGGCACCGCCTCGGCCTTCGTGTTCAACGCCTCGCGCTTCATCGCCTTTCTCGGCCCGCTGCTGGCGGGCCAGCTGATCGGCGCGCTGGGCGGGCTCTCGCATGTGGCGATGGATTTCTCGGTGATCTACCTGCTCGGCCTCGTCGTCGCTCCGTTCATGCCGGAAACCAGGGGCCACAAACTCCCCGACTGAGGCGCGAGAGGAAGCTTGCCCTGCCGGCACCGGCCGGCAGGGCGTTCCGCCTCAGGCGGCCTCGGGCGCGGCCGTCGCCGGGAGGTCGACCCCGAGCTTCGCCGCCGCCGCGGTAGTCTCGGCCGGCGCGCCGGCGAACTGGTAGCCTTCTTCCAGCAGCTTGGTCGTGTAGCGCCGGTTATACGAGAAGGCGAAGATGAATCCGGCCACTCCGACCGTGAAGATGTTCAGGACAATAAATATCAGCCCGATCATGTAGTCGCCACGAAATAAAGCCGGAAATCCACCAAAGAACAGTGTTGTCCAGCTAAATCCATAAAATCCCTTTTTTGTTACTCCCGTTGCAGGATTTTTCAATAAGATTGTCTTTGCCATAAAATAGTCCTCCTGTATGAGGCGAATTAAATTGTTATTCACTTTTCTGTCAACCAAAATATTATGAATTAGCAATATTTTTAAAAACAAAACCTGACCGTGCAGCCTTGTCCTGATGGTTCCATTCCCGGGTGCATGGTGCGGCGGGGCAAGCCGTCCGGAATCCAGTTTTCATGACAAGCGGCGCCACGCCGCTGCCGATTCGCGCCCGGCGCGGGGATGAAAAATTGGCGGGGAGAAAATGGCGACCCTGGCGTGACTCGAACACGCAACCACCCGCTTAGAAGGCGGGTGCTCTATCCAGTTGAGCTACAGGGCCGTCCGGCACCGACAATCGCCGAATTCGCCGCCGATTGCCAGAGCCCGCGCATCGGCGCCGGGGGCGGGCAGGGCGGATCAGTGCGTCCAGTTCGCCCGCCGGTCGGGGCGGAAATTGTCGGCATAGGCCTTGGGCCGGCGGTGCCGCTCGGTCGGGATTTCGAGGTCGAAGGCGATGCCATGCGTCTCGGCATAGGCGATGGCCTCCTCGCGGGTCGCGAATTTCAGCCGCACCTCGCTCGCCAGCATGTCGCCGCTGCCGGTCCAGCCCATCAGCGGGTCGATCCGCTTGGCCATCGCCGGCTCGAATTCCAGCACCCACTCCCTCGTCTTCGCCCAGCCGGACTGCATGGCGCTTTTCGGCGGCAGATAGATTCTGGCGCGGTTCATCGTGAAATGTCTCCCCATCCGTCCGTCTCGGGGCGCCCGGATTCGAACCGGGGGCCTCTTGTACCCAAAACAAGCGCGCTACCAGGCTGCGCCACGCCCCGCTCGGACGATCGCTACCTACAGCGCCTGCGAGGTGCGAGGCAAGCGCCTCACTTGCCATCCCCGAATTGCGGCCCGATCACCTTGTCGCCCACATCGATATCGTCCTTCGCGGTGATCCCGCCCTGCAACTCGATCGTCGCCGCCACCTTCACATGGCTGGAAATGATCCGCAGGCTCTGCGGCACCGTCTCGTTGGCAATGTGCCTTATCGTCCCGTGCGGCCCGACGAACACCATGTCCAGCGGCACCAGCGTGTTCTTCATCCACATCTCCGAGACCTGCGGCGGGTTCCACGGAAAGATCATCCCCCCATCGGCGGCGACGCTCTTGCGAAACATCAGCCCGATTTCCTGCTGCTTCGGCGTCAGCGCTCGCTCCACCTTGAAGACGAACCGCTTGCCATGCTGGTTGACGATGGTGATCGTCTCGGTCGGCAGCTTCGCCTGCGGCCCGGTGATCGCCGCCTCGGCCGCCCCGGCGGCAATCCCCGCCGCGCAGCCGGCCGCGAGGCAAATTCCCATCCAGCGTCTCATCGTCCTGCTCCTTGTTGCATCACGCGGCGAGGCGGCGCACCGCGTCCCGCACCAGCCCCGCCTGCGGCGGATCGTCGAGGCGGGTCAGCCAGCGCGCCGGCCGTGGCCGCGACTGCTGGCGGAAATAGCTGATTCCCGCCAGCACGTCCAAGGCCGCCCGCGGCAGCGCCGCCGGCACCGCATGCCCGTTCAGCATCCCCCACATCCCCGCCCAGGCCCGCCCGAGCGCATACGGATTATACCCGCCACCCCCCAGCACGATCAGCCGCGGCGCCAGCCCCCGTATCGCCGCCAGCGCGGCCCACAACCCCCGATTCGACAGCGCCAGCCGGCTCATCGGATCATCCGCCAGCGCATCCGCCCCCGGCAGGAACACGATCCCCTCCGGCCGCGCCGCCTCGATCAGCGGCAAAATCCGCGCGTCCATCAGAAACGCCAGCTCTGCGTCGCAAAACCCCTCCGGCACCGGAAAATTGAACACCCCCGCCGCCGCGTCGCTCGCCATCCCCGTCCGCGGCCACCGCCCCGCCTCATGCACGCTGATCGTCGTCACCCGTCCATCGCGCGCGAACGCCGCCTCCACCCCATCTCCGTGATGCGCGTCGAGATCGAGATAAACCAGCCGCTCCAGCCCGAGATCGAGCCACTCCATCAGCGCCAGCACCGCGTCATTGATATAGCAGAACCCGCTCGCCCGCGCCGGCCACGCATGATGGTTCCCCGCCGCCGGCACATGCGCGACCCCGCCCGAAGCCGTCAGCCGCGCCGCCAGCATCGCCCCGCCCGCCGAGGTCGCCGGCCGCCGAAACACCGCCTTGTGCACCGGATTGCCCTCCGCCCCGATGCCGAACCGCGCCCGCGCCTCCGCCGGCACCGCCTGCGTCCGCTCCGCGTCCTCCAGCGCGTCGAGATAGGCGGGATCATGAAACCGCTCCAGCGCCGCCCGCCCCGCCACCGGCGCCGTCCGATACTGCCCCGCCGCCAGCCACCCCATCGCCCGGATCAGATCCTCCGCCACCGGCGCGCGCATCGTCGCCAGCGGATGCGGCGGCGCCGCGATCGCCGCCCGATACACCTCCGCCCCGATCAGCACCGCCTTGCGCGTCCCGCTCATCCGCCTTGCCTACCCATCCCGCCCCACCGTTGCTATAGGCTGGGCATGAGTGACGAATTGACAACGCTCGCGCAGGACGCTTCCCCCGCCAGCACCGGCGCCTTCCCCCGCCGCACCTTCGCGATCATCTCCCACCCCGACGCCGGCAAGACC
>JAJZSY010000059.1 GCA_021849425.1 Pseudomonadota bacterium | reverse complement strand
ATCAGGCGGAGGCTTTGGCCTCGCGCCGGCGGTCGTGCAGGATGAACTCGGTGTAGCCGTTCGGCTGGGTGCGGCCCTTGAAGACGAGGTCGCACGCCGCCTGGAAGGCGACGCCGTCGAAGCCCGGCGCCATGTTGCGATAGGCCGGGTCGCCCGCGTTCTGGCCATCGACCACCGCGGCCATGCGCTTCATCGTCTCCATCACCTGCGCCTCGGAGACGATGCCATGATGCAGCCAGTTGGCGATGTGCTGGGCGGAGATGCGCAGGGTGGCGCGGTCTTCCATGAGGGCGACGTTGTGGATGTCCGGCACCTTGGAGCAGCCGATGCCCTGGTCGATCCAGCGGACGACGTAGCCGAGGATGCCCTGGGCGTTGTTGTCGAGCTCCTGCTGGATGTCCTCCGGCTGCCAGTTCGGGCGGTCGGCCAGCGGGATGGTCAGCAGGTCGGTGAGCGAGCCCATCGGGCGGGAGGCAAGCTCGGCCTGGCGGGCGGCGACATCGACCATGTGGTAGTGCAGGGCGTGCAGCGTTGCCGCGGTGGGCGAGGGGACCCAGGCGGTGTTCGCACCGGCGCGGGGGTGGCCGACCTTCTGTTCGAGCATCGCCGCCATCGCGTCGGGCGCGGCCCACATCCCCTTGCCGATCTGGGCGTGGCCGGGCAGGCCGCAGACGATGCCGATATCGACGTTGCGGTCTTCATACGCCTTGATCCAGGGCGTGTTCTTGATCTCGTTCTTGCGGATCATCGGGCCGGCCTCGATCGAGGTGTGGATCTCGTCGCCGGTGCGGTCGAGGAAGCCGGTGTTGATGAAGAAGATGCGGCTGGCGGCGGCGGCGATGCAGGCCTTGAGATTGGCCGAGGTACGGCGCTCCTCGTCCATGATGCCCATTTTCAGCGTGTCCGGCGCGAGGCCGAGCAGGGATTCGGTGGCGGCGAAAAGGCCGTTGGCATAGGCGACCTCGTCGGCGCCGTGCATCTTCGGCTTGACGATGTAGATCGAGCCGGCGCGGGAGTTGCGCAGCCCGCCGGTGCGGCGGATGTCATGCAGGCCGCAGAGGGAGGTGACCACGAGGTCGAGGATCGTCTCGGGGATCGGCTTGCCGGCGGCATCGAGCACGGTGTCGGTGTAGATGTGGTGGCCGACATTACGGACCAGCATCAGCACGCGGCCGGGGAGGGTGAGGGTCGAGCCGTCCGGCGCGATGTAGGCGCGGTCGGGGTTGAGCTTGCGGGTGAAGGTCTTGCCGCCCTTCTCGACCTGTTCCTCCAGCGTGCCGGCCATCAGGCCGAGCCAGTTGCGGTAGACCAGCACCTTGTCCTCGGCATCGACGGCGGCGACGCTGTCCTCGGCGTCCATGATCGAGCTGATCGCGGATTCGACGATGAGGTCGGCGATGCCGGCCTTGTCGGTCCGCCCGATCGGGCTGGTCGGGTCGATCGCGATCTCGACATGCAGGTTGTGGTGGCGGAGCAGGACGGCCGTGGGGGCGGCGGCGTCGCCGCGATAGCCGACGAACTGGGCGGCGTGCTTCAGGCCGGTCTCGCCGCTTTCGAGCACGGCGGCGAGATGGCCGTTGTGCACGCGCAAGGCGCGGATATCGACGTGGCTACCGGTGGCGAGCGGGAAATGATCGTCGAGGAAGGCGCGGCCGCGGGCGACGACGGCGGCGCCGCGCTGCGGATTATAGGCCTTGCCGCGTTCGAGGCCGCCGGATTCGGGAATGGCGTCGGTGCCGTAGAGCGCGTCGTAGAGGCTACCCCAGCGGGCGTTGGCGGCGTTCAGCGCGTAGCGGGCGTTCATCACCGGCACGACGAGCTGCGGACCGGCGATGGCGGCGATTTCGGCATCGACGCGTTCGGAGGTGACCTTCACATCGCCTGGCTCGGGCTTGAGATAGCCGATCTCGCGCAGGAAGGCCTCGTAGGCGGCGGGATCGATCTTCTGGCCGCGGCGGGTGCGGTGCCAGTCATCGATCGCGGCCTGGAGACGGTCGCGCTCGGCGAGCAGCCCGGCGTTGCGGGGGGCGTGGCGGGCGACGAGATTGGCGAAGCCCTGCCAGAAGGAAGCGGGCTCGATCCCGGTGCCGGGCAGCGCCTCGGTCTCGATGAAGGCGTGAAGCTCGGCGGCGACGCGCAGGCCCGCCGCGTCCACATAGGTTTGAGTCATTGGTTCGTCTCCTTGATCTGCGCGGTTTTTGGCCAAACCGGCCAGTCTTGTCGAGGGGTGGAGCGCGCTTGCAGTGCTGCCATGGGCAGATCTGCCGCAGTCGGGCTTGATATCGCCGCCTCGCTCCGCAATTAACAGGGCCGATCATGAACTTCCGGTGCCCCCGGACGGACGAGCGACGGAGTTTTCCCGACAGATGAGCGCCTTCAACACCGAAACCGTCACCCAGGTCCATCACTGGACCGACCGGCTGTTCAGCTTCACCGTGACGCGCGACCCCGCATTCCGCTTCATCGCCGGGCAGTTCACCATGATCGGGCTCGAGGTCGAGGGAAAGAAGCTGCTGAGGGCCTATTCGATGGCCAGCGCCAGCTATGACGATCATCTGGAATTCTTCAGCATCAAGGTGCCGGACGGGCCGCTGACCTCGCGGTTGCAGCACGTCAAGCCAGGCGATCCGGTGCTGGTGGGGCGCAAGCCGACCGGCACGCTGCTGGCCGACAACATGCACCCCGGCGAGCGGCTCTATCTTCTGGGCACCGGCACCGGGCTCGCGCCGTTCATGAGCATCATCCGCGAGCCGGACATCTATGAGCGGTTCCGTCAGGTGGTGCTGATCCATGGCTGCCGGCACATCAGCGACCTCGCCTATGAGGACTACATTACCAAGACCCTGCCGGCGGACGAGTTCATCGGCGCGCAGGTCTCGCGGCAGCTGATCTACTACCCGACGGTGACGCGCGAGCCGTTCCGGCATAACGGGCGGATCACGCAGATTCTCGAAACCGGAAATTTCGGCCCGGGGATCGACCTGCCGCCGCTCGCGCCGAAGGATGACCGGGTGATGCTGTGCGGCAGCCCTGCCTTCCTCGACGACATGGTGCAGCTGCTCGAGCGGCGCGGCTTCACCGAAGGCAGCTCGTCCCGCCCCGGCGATTACGTGATCGAGAAGGCCTTCGTCGAGAAATGAGGCCGCGCTGACGGCCGCGCCGCGTCCGGAGTGGCGCGGTTCAGGCCGATTTGGCGATACGGTCGAACTGTTGCAGCCGGGCCAGCAGGGCGGGCATCTGGTCCAATGGAATCATGTTCGGCCCGTCGGAGGGCGCGTGGTCGGGGTCCGGATGGCACTCGATGAAGACCGCGGCGCAGCCGACCGCGAGAGCGGCGCGGGCGAGCACCGGGGCGAATTCGCGCTGGCCGCCCGAGGCGGTGCCCTGGCCGCCGGGCTGCTGGACTGAATGGGTCGCGTCGAACACCACCGGGTAGCCGGTCTGCGCCATGATCGGCAGGGCGCGCAGGTCGGAGACCAGGGTGTTGTAGCCGAAGGAGGCGCCGCGCTCGGTGAGCAGGATGCGCTCGTTGCCGGTGCTGGCGATCTTGGCGGCGACGTTGCGCATGTCCCACGGCGCGAGGAACTGGCCCTTCTTGACGTTGATCGCCCGCCCGGTATGGCCGGCGGCGAGCAGCAGGTCGGTCTGGCGGCAGAGGAAGGCGGGGATCTGCAGCACGTCCACCGCCTCGGCGGCGGGGGCGCACTGGGCGGCGTCGTGCACGTCGGTCAGCACGGGGATGCCGAATTTCGCCCGGATATCGGCGAGGATCTGCAACCCCTGCGCCATGCCGACGCCGCGGCCGGCGG
>JAJZSY010000058.1 GCA_021849425.1 Pseudomonadota bacterium | reverse complement strand
ATCCGCATGGACATCCGCCGCATCGGCTCGATCAAGGACCGCGAGGAAGTCACCGGCAACCAGACCCGCGTGAAGGTGGTCAAGAACAAGCTCGCCCCGCCCTTCCGCCAGGTCGAGTTCGACATCATGTATGGCGAGGGCATATCCAAGGTCGGCGAATTGCTCGATCTCGGCGTGAAGGCCAGCATCGTCGAGAAATCCGGCGCCTGGTTCTCCTGCGACAGCCAGCGTATCGGCCAGGGCCGCGAGAACGCGAAGCAGTTCCTGCGCGACAATCCCGAGGTCGCCGCCTCGATCGAGCAGCGAATCCGCGCCCAGGCCAATCTGGTCGAGGCCGCGATGATCACCGACGAAACCGAGCCCGAAGCCGCCGAATGACCGCGCCGTAAGCGGCCGTCCCGGAGCCGCGCCTTGATTTCGGCTCGCCCGGTATTTAACAACCCCGTTTATTAACAAAGCTCAGGGTCAATTTATGAAGCGCGCTCTCATCACGGGCATCACCGGCCAAGACGGCGCCTATCTGTCGCAACTCCTCCTCGGCAAGGGTTACGAGGTGTTCGGCGTGATCCGCCGCTCCTCGCATCGCGGTGTCGAGGATCACCGGCTGCGCTGGCTGGGCATCGCCGACCGCGTCACGCTTCTTGATGGCGATCTGGCTGACCTCTCCAGCCTCGTCCGCATCGTCAAGGAGGTCCAGCCCGATGAGGTCTACAATCTCGCCGCCCAGTCCTTCGTCGCCTCGTCCTGGCGTCAACCGATCCTGACTGCGAACATTACCGCCATCGGCGTCACCCACATGCTCGAGGCGCTGCGCGCGGAGAAGCCGGATGCGCGCTTCTACCAGGCCTCGTCCTCGGAAATGTATGGCCTGATCCAGGAGGAGATGCAGAGCGAGACCACCCCGTTCTATCCCCGCTCCCCCTATGCCGTCGCCAAGCTCTACGGCCACTGGATCACGGTGAACTACCGCGAGAGCTTCGGCATGCACGCCTCCTCCGGCATTCTCTTCAACCATGAAAGCCCGCTGCGCGGCGTGGAGTTCGTCACCCGCAAGGTCACCGACGGCGTCGCCCGCATCAAGCTCGGTCTCGCCACCGAGTTGCGCCTCGGCAATGTCGACGCCAAGCGCGACTGGGGCCACGCCCGCGACTATGTCAAGGCGATGTGGCTGATGCTCCAGCAGGAGACACCTGACGATTATGTCGTCGCCACCGGCCGCACCACCACGGTGCGGGACATGTGCCGGATCGCTTTCGAGCATGCCGGGCTCGACATCGAGCGGCACCTCGTCATCGATCCCGCCTTTTACCGCCCCGCCGAGGTCGACGTGCTGCTCGGCAACCCGGCCAAGGCGCATCGTGCTCTCGGCTGGCAGCCGGAAACCTCGCTCGAGCAGATGATTGTCGAGATGGTCGAGGCCGACCTCGCCCGCCTGCGCGAAACCACGCGCTAGCCTCTACGCGATGGAAGCGCCCACCCGCATCCTGGTCACCGGTGCTGGCGGCTTTGTCGGCCGGCGCCTGTGCGCCACGCTGGCGACCAGCTTCCCTGACGCCACCCTGGTGCCGCTGCGCGCCGACATCACCGATCCGGATGCGGTGGCTGCCGAAATACGCGCCGCGACCCCGGATTCGTGCATCCATCTTGCCGGCATCGCCGCGGTGCCCGCCGCCCGGCAGGATCCGCGGCGCGCCTTCGCCGTCAATCTGGATGGCACGCTCAATCTGGCCCGCGCCCTGCTCGACCACGCGCCGCGCTGCCGCCTCATCCACGCTGGCAGCGCCGACTGCTATGGCGCCAGCTTCCGCACCGGCCTGCCGCTTGACGAGTCCGCTCCGCTCGCCCCGCTCAACACCTATGCCGCGAGCAAGGCCGCAGCCGATCTTGCCCTCGGCGCGATGGCCGCCGAATCCGGGCTCAGGGTGCTGCGCCTGCGTCCGTTCAACCATGTCGGTCCCGGCCAGAGCGAGGCCTTCGCCCTCGGTTCATTTGCCGCCCAGCTTCGCCGCATCGCCGCCGGCGAGGCGCCCGCCGTGCTGCGCGTCGGCAATCTCGACGCCGAGCGCGATTTCCTGCACATCGCGGATGTCACCCGCGCCTATGCTCTCGCCCTGGCCCGGTTCGACGACCTGCCCGACGCGACGATCCTCAACCTCGCCTCCGGCACGCCGCGTCGCCTGCATGACATGGTCGAGGCGATGATCGCCACACTCGGTCTTCCGGTTGCCATCGAGCTGGACCCGGCCCGTCTCCGCCCGAGCGACATTCCGCGCGCCACGGGCAATGCCGATCGCGCCGCCACCCTGCTCGGCTGGCAGCCCACGCACAGCCTGCAGGACATTATCAGCGCCGTGCTGCAATAATCTGATATTAAATTTTTCCGCCCGCTCTCGATGATTTGGCTGTGCCCGCCGCCAGAAGGGCAATCTCGGTAGCGAGCAGCGGCGCTGGCGGATTGGCCAGCCAGCGCGCCGGTTGCGCCACGGCCAAGGCGAGCCTTGCGTGATAGGCAGCGCGCGTCACTTCCATGGCGCCGAACCGGGCCAGATGCGCGGTCAGAAACTGCGTGTCCAGCAGCGTAAACCCACCGAGCCGCAACCGCGCCACCAGATGCGCCAGCGCCAGCTTCGATGCGTCGCGCTCGCGCGAGACCATGCTCTCGCCGAAAAATGCCCCGCCGATCGCCAGCCCATAAAGCCCGCCAACCAGCGAGCCATCCCGCCATACTTCGACGCTGTGAGCATGGCCGCGCTCGTGGAGTTCGATGAAAAGTCGCTCGATTCCGGCATTGATCCAGGTTTCCGTCCGTCCCGGCGCCGGTGCCGCGCAGGCGGCGATCAGCGCCGGAAAATCTCGGTCGGCGACGATCTCGCAGGGCGTCGCCCGCAGCGTGCGGGCCAGTCGCCGCGGCAGATGGAATGCCTCGAGTGGCAGCACCCCGCGCCGGTCCGGATCGAGAAAATGCAGCGTCGCTGAATCCCGCCGCTCCGCCATTGGAAACAGGCCGAGCCGGTAGGCGCGCAGCAGCAGGTCGGCGGTCAGCTCGGCGTCATGCGGGGCCATGACCGATGATGTCCTGAAACGCACGGCGCGACAACCGTGCCCTTGTCGACCCCGCCCCTTCGTGTTCCCGCTATGTTCAGGTGGATCGCAAGGCCCTCGCAACACATCGACAGATGCCTCGGCGATGCCTTCACCTGACATGCGGATGACATTGCCGCAACCCTGCGGTATGGCAAAGTCAGAACCATGTCTCAGGAATGACCGGCCGCTCCATGACCTCCAGCAACGACATCCGCGCAACCTTTCTCGACTTCTTCGCCCGCAACGGCCACGAGGTGGTGCCCTCGGCACCGCTGGTGCCGCGCAACGACCCGACGCTGATGTTCGTCAACGCCGGCATGGTGCCGTTCAAGAACGTCTTCACCGGACATGAGCACCGGCCCTATGTCCGCGCCGCATCCTCGCAGAAATGCGTCCGCGCCGGCGGCAAGCACAACGATCTCGACAATGTCGGCTACACCGCCCGGCACCACACCTTCTTCGAGATGCTCGGCAATTTCTCCTTTGGCGACTATTTCAAGGATGTCGCGATCGAGAACGCCTGGACGCTGCTGACCCGCGACTTCGGCCTGCCGAAGGAAAAACTCCTCGTCACCGTCTACCACGAGGACGACGAGGCCGCCTCGCTCTGGAAACGGATCGCCGGATTGCCGGACGGGAAAATCATCAGGATCGCGACCGACGACAATTTCTGGCGCATGGGCGATACCGGCCCCTGCGGCCCCTGCTCGGAAATCTTCTACGATCACGGCCCGTCCATTCCCGGCGGCCCGCCCGGCAGCCCG